>NZ_BCWB01000016.1 GCF_001592045.1 Thermobifida fusca NBRC 14071 = JCM 3263
CCCCTATCTCCGGTGTCTTGACGAAGATCCTGGTCGGCGAAGACGAGACTGTTGAGGTCGGCGCGCAGATCGCGCTGATCAGTCCTGCCGGGCAGGCTGCTGCGCCTGCTGCCCCGGCGGCTCCGCAGCCCGCACCTGAGCCGAAGCCGGAGGCACGGCCCGAGCCCGCACCGCAGCCTGCTGCGCAGCCGGAAGCTGCAGCCCGCACGGAGCCCGCACCGCAGCCGCGCCGCACCCGGGACGATGAGACCCCGACCGTGGACTTGGAGACGATCAGCGGCACCGGCCAGGTGCTGGGCACGGACGCGACCAGTGAAGGGTATGTGACCCCGCTGGTGCGGAAGCTTGCCGCCCAGGAGGGTGTGGACCTGTCCCAGGTGAGGGGCACCGGGGTGGGTGGCCGGATCCGCAAGCAGGACGTGTTGGAGGCGGCGCGGCGGATGCGGGAGCAGCGGCAGCGTGCTGCTGCGGCACCGGCGCCCGCGGCCGCGGACACGGCGCTGCGGGGCCGCACGGAGACGATGTCGCGGCTGCGGCAGACGTTCGCCGAGCAGATCGTCGAGTCGCTGCACACGGCGGCGCAGCTCACCCAGGTGGTGGAGGTGGATGTCACCGCGATCGCCCGGCTGCGGGAGCAGGTGGGCGAGCGGTTCGCCGCCGAGACCGGCGTGGAGTTGGGCTTCTTCCCGTTCTTCGCGCTGGCCGTGGTGGAGGCGCTGCAGCGGCACCCGAAGCTCAACGCGGTGATCGACGGCACCGAGGTGACCTACCACGACACCGAGAACCTGGCGGTGGTGGTCGACACCGAGCAGGGTGTGCTGGCCCCGGTGGTCAAGGACGCGGGCCGCTTGTCGCTGCGGGAGCTGGCCCGGCGGATCGACGACTTGGGGGCGCGGGCGCGCACGGCGCGGCTGGTGCCGGACGAGTTGAGCGGCGGCACGTTCACCATGGTGGACAGCGGCGCGTACGGCGCGCTGGTGGAGACGCCGATCATCCACCAGCCGCAGGTGGCGGTGTTGAGCACGGGCACCGTGGTGAAGCGTCCGGTGGTGGTCGAGGAGCCGCAGCTGGGCGAGGTGATCACGGTCCGGTCCATGGTGTACCTGTCGTTGAGCTTCGACCACCGGCTCATCGACGGCGCGGATGCGGCCCGGTTCCTCTCCGATGTGAAGCGCCGGTTGGAGGAGGGCGCGTTCGAGGACGCTGTGGGGCTCAAGTAGGAGCCGCGGGGTCGGCCGCTTCCGGCGTGGGCCGGGGGTGGCCGATCACCGTACGCACGGTGGGGCGGCACCGTGTGGTGCCGCCCCACCGCATACCCCACCATCATCCCCTGGTGATCCCCACCACCAAGGTCTTCAGTTGCCCGGCTTCCGTGCCCCGGTGCCGAGACGTGCCTGTCGCGGCGAACCGCCGGACAAGCTTGATGTAATCAGGCTATCACTCAAAGTTGTGAATGGGGCTGTTTCCTGGAAATCCGTCTCCTCGGCTCTTCAGGGGCGGCAGGGCTGCGGCGTCTTCCGCGCGTCCGCTGGGGCGGGGCAGCGCATAAGGTGAAGAGTGTGAGTGAGCTCCTGTACCACTGGTTGGGTGAGTCCCCGGTCCCCTACATGGAGGGCTGGGAGCTGCAACGGCAGCTCCACAAGCGCCGCGTCGCGGACCAGGTGCCGGACACGGTGCTGCTGTTGGAGCATGAACCGGTGTACACCGCGGGAAAGCGGACTGGCCCGTGGGACCGTCCGCTGACCGACCCGGGTGCCCCGGTGATCGACATCGACCGGGGCGGCAAGATCACCTGGCACGGCCCCGGCCAGCTCACCGCCTACCCCATCGTCAAACTGCCGGCTCCGCTGGATGTGGTCGCCTATGTCCGCATGCTGGAGGAGGCGATCATCCGGGTGATCGGTGATTTCGGCTTGTCGGGGATGCGGGTGGAGGGCCGCACGGGGGTGTGGCTTGCCGCTGCCCCGGATCGAGGGTTGCCGGAGCGCAAGATCGCCGCGATCGGGTGCCGGATCGCCAAAGGCGTGACGATGCACGGGTTCGCGCTGAACTGCAACAACGACTTGTCGTGGTTTGACCGGATTGTGCCGTGCGGGATTAGGGACGCCGGGGTCACCTCCCTGACCGCCGAACTGGACCGCACGGTGGGGGTGGGCGACATCCTGGAGGCCACCGAACACCACCTGGCCGCTGTTCTCGGCGCATCCAGCTACCGCAGGATCGCGGGATGGCCCGTTCTCCCCGAGTTCGTCGACGCATGAGCCACGTCGGCGGGCACGCGCCACAAGCGAAACGAAAGGAAGGCCGGCTGTGAGCATCGCTCCCGAGGGCCGCCGCCTGTTGCGGATCGAAGCCCGCAACAGCACTACCCCGATTGAGAAGAAGCCGCCGTGGATCAAGATCAGGGCGAAGATGGGCTCGGAGTACACCGAGCTGCACGCCCTGGTCAAACGCGAGGGCCTGCACACGGTGTGCCAGGAGGCCGGGTGCCCCAACATCTACGAGTGCTGGGAGGACCGGGAGGCCACGTTCCTCATCGGCGGCGACCAGTGCACGCGACGCTGCGACTTCTGCCAGATCGCTACCGGGAAGCCGGCGGCGTTGGACCGGGGGGAGCCGCTGCGGGTCGCCGAGTCGGTGCGCACGATGGGTCTCAAGTATGCGACGGTCACCGGGGTGGCCCGCGACGACTTGGACGACGGGGGCGCGTGGCTGTACGCGGAAACGGTCCGCAAGATCCACGAGTTGAACCCCGGCACCGGCGTGGAGCTGCTGATCCCCGACTTCAACGCCGACCCGGACCTGCTGGCCGAGGTGTTCAGCTCCCGGCCGGAGGTGCTGGCGCACAACATTGAGACGGTGCCGCGGATCTTCAAGCGCATCCGTCCCGGGTTCCGCTACGAGCGTTCTTTGGAGGTGATCACCCGGGCCCGCGAGGCGGGGCTGGTCACCAAGTCGAATCTGATCCTGGGCATGGGCGAGACCCGGGAGGAGATCAGCCAGGCGATGCGGGACCTGTACGAGGCCGGGTGCGACTTGTTGACGATCACCCAGTACCTGCGGCCGTCCCGCTTGCACCACCCGGTGGACCGGTGGGTGAAGCCGGAGGAGTTCGTGGAGCTGGGCCGGGAGGCCGAGGAGATCGGTTTCGCCGGGGTGATGTCGGGTCCGCTGGTGCGGTCGTCGTACCGGGCGGGCCGGTTGTACCGCCAGGCGATCGAGCGTCGCAAGGCGGACGCGAAATCGTAACGTTGTTTGTCCTGGGGCGGCGGTGGTCGCCCGCCGCCGTCCCACATGTCCTTTTTCCCGACCTATCCTTGAGGTATGGCCAAGAAGCCCAAGGACTCCAAGACCGCCCCGGCCGGTACGGCTCAGGGTGCCGCCGCGAAACAGCCCGGCAGGCTCAAACAGTTCGGCATGGTCGCCAAGATCGTGCACCAGCACAGTCCGAAGAGCATCCCGATCGCACTCGGGGTGATGGTGGCTGTTCTGGCCGTGGCGATCCTGGTTGCCGTCCTCACGGGCTCCTGGCTGTATCCGCTTGTGCTCGGTATCCCGTTGGCGCTGCTTGCCGGTCTCATCACGTTCTCGCAGAGCGCGCAGAGGGTGCAGTACAAGCTGCTGGACGGGCAGTTGGGCGCCGGATTGGCGATTCTGCAGAGTCTGCGCGGCAACTGGACGGTGGACGCCGGGGTGAACGCCAACCGGAACATGGACGTGGTGCACCGGGCGGTGGGTCCCCCCGGGGTGGTGCTGGTCGGCGAGGGCGACCCGAACCGGTTGAAGTCGCTGATCGCCGCGGAGCGCAAGCGGGTGATGCGGGTGGCCTACGACACGCCGATCTACGACATGACGGTCGGCAACGGTGATGGCCAGGTCAAGGTTGCTGAGCTGCGCAAGCGGATCCTCAAGCTGCCGCCGAGCATGAACAAGCCGCAGTTGTCGGAGCTGCGCTACCGGTTGAAGGCGCTGCCTCCGGCGATGCAGGCCCCGCGCGGCCCGATCCCTAAGGGGGTCAAGATGCCGAAGATGCCGCGCCCCCGGCCGCGTTGATCCTGTTTCGTCCAGGGTTTTCTGGCGCTGGTGGAACCGGGTGTCCCGGGTTCCGGCAGCGCCAGTTGTCGTTTTCGGGCCTCAGAGGCGCTGGTTGACGGTTCCCGCAGCCCGGTCGTGCAGGCCGCGCTGGTCGCGGTCGTAGACGACGGCGGGGAGCGCCAGGCACAGCAGAAGGGTGCGGACCACCATGGCCACGGGCCAGGGCCAGTTCCGTTCCCCGGTGGCGGTGATGCGGATGCCGACGAGGCGTTTACCGACCGTGGTGCCGAAGAGCACGAGCAGGGCGGCGGTCATCACCGCGAAGACGAAGAGTGGTAGCCATAGGGTGACCCCTGCGGCGGGGGTGGTGCTTCCGCCGAGCACGGGGGTGCCGAACAGGAGTGACGCCAGGCAGTTGGCGAGGATCCAGTCGATGATCACGGCGATGAGGCGGCGGCCGAAGCCGGGCACGGATCCGGGGCCGGTTTCGGGGAAGCCGAGCCGGCTGCCTCGGTAGCGGAATTCCGCCTCGTTCCCGGTGGGGGTGTCGGTGGTCGCGGCCTGCCCGTCGCGGTCTTTCGATTCGCCCATGTCTTCACCGTACTGGGGGTGCGCGGTGGGCGTGACGGGGCCCGGTGTCCCGGTTTGGGGGGAAAAAAGCGGCCGTAACATCGGCGAAACATTCGGGACACGGCCAGGAAATCGGCTGCTCTTAGCGTCACTTACGTGGCTGGGAGGTGGCGGAGGATCTTCGCGACATCTCGGACGTCCATCCCCGCGGTCCTGTGAACCTGCACGGAGGTAATCGTGTTCAGCAACGCTGACGAGGCTCTTGCCTATATCCGCACCGAAGGCGTTCAGTTCGTGGACGTCCGGTTCACCGACCTGTTCGGTGGTGTCCACCACGTGACGCTTCCGGCCGAGAAGGTTGACGAGGACTTCCTCACGAACGGGCAGATGTTCGACGGCTCGTCGATCCGCGGCTTCCAGGCGATCCACGAGTCCGACATGCTGCTCCTGCCGGACCTGAGCACCGCTGTCCTCGACCCCTTCCGCGAATACAAGACGCTGAACATCACGTTCTTCGTGCACGACCCGCTGACCCGCGAGTCCTACAGCCGCGACCCGCGGAACGTGGCCCGCAAGGCCGAGGCGTATCTGAAGAGCACGGGGATCGCGGACACCGCGTACTTCGGCCCGGAAGCCGAGTTCTACATTTTCGACGACGTCCAGTTCGCGACCGCGCCGAACACCGGTTTCTACGCGATCGACTCGGTGGAGGGCGCGTGGAACACCGGCAGCAAGCGGGAGGGCGGCAACCTCGGCTACCGGCCGCGCTACAAGGGCGGCTACTTCCCGGTGGAGCCGAGCGACCACTACAGCGACCTGCGGTCCCGCATGGTGCGCACCATGATCGAGGTGGGGCTGCCGGTGGAGCTGCACCACCACGAGGTGGGCACGGCGGGCCAGTCGGAGATCGGCATCAAGTTCGGCACGCTGCTGCAGCAGGCTGACCGGGTCCAGTTGTACAAGTACATCGTCAAGAACGTGGCGAACGCGGCGGGCAAGACGGTGACGTTCATGCCGAAGCCGCTGTTCGGCGACAACGGCTCGGGGATGCACTGCCACCAGAGCCTGTGGAAGGACGGCGCTCCCCTGTTCTTCGACGAGAACGGGTACGCGCAGTTGTCCGACATCGCCCGCTACTACATCGGCGGCCTGTTGAAGCACGCCCCGTCGCTGCTGGCGTTCACCAACCCGACGATCAACTCCTACCACCGCCTGGTGCCCGGCTACGAGGCGCCGATCAACCTGGTGTACTCGCAGCGGAACCGTTCCGCGTGCATCCGTATCCCGCTGACCGGGTCTGACCCGAAGGCGAAGCGGCTGGAGTTCCGGGTGCCGGACCCGTCGGCCAACCCGTACCTGGCGTTCTCCGCGATGCTGATGGCGGGGATCGACGGGATCCAGAACAAGATCGAGCCGCCGGAGCCGCTGGACAAGGACCTCTACGAGCTGCCGCCGGAGGAGGCCGCGGAGATCGAGAAGGTGCCGGCGTCGCTGGAGGAGGCGCTGGACCACTTGGAGGAGGACCACGAGTACCTGGTGGAGGGCGGTGTCTTCACCGAGGACTTGATCGAGACGTACATCAACTACAAGCGCACGGTGGAGATCGACTCGGTCCGGCTGCGTCCGCACCCGCGCGAGTTCGAGCTCTACTACGACGTCTGATCCTGCTCGCGGCCCGTATTCCGCACTGCGGGCCGCAGCAGGGTGGAGACCCGGGGGAGGGGCTCCGGTGTGGTGGGGTGTCCCAGGTGTGGGGCGCCCCACCGGGGCGGTTCTGCATGGGCGCGCGTCGGGTCGCCTCGGTAGTACCGCAGGCCCCGCACCGGCTGTTGCGGGGAGGGCAGCGGTGCGGGGGCCGCGGCTAGCGGGCCGCGCCGAGTTCGAGGGCGGCGACGCCCGCGATGACGAGGACGATGCCGACGATCTGGACCCAGGTGAGGGTGTCGCCGAGGAACACGGCGCCGATGACCGCGACGAGGGTGACGCCCAGCGCCGACCAGATGCCGTAGGCCACGCCGACGCCCATGCCGAGTTTGAGGACTTGGGCGAGCAGGGTGAACGCGATCCCGTAGCTGGTGAGCGCGATGAGGGACGGCACGAGACGGGTGAACCCGTCGGAGAGCCGGAGTGAGATGGTTCCGGTGACTTCGGTGAGGATCGCACCGATGAGGAGCAGCCACTGCATGATTCCCCCACATAAGCCCGCAATTGGTGAGTACTCCCCCAGAGTGTCTCTTTGGGGTGGCCATGGTGCATTCGGTGGGGGGACGCCTGTGGTGGCGTCCGTTGCACCGCCTATGCGGTCGCGTTGAGAGTTACCGTGGTGCTGTGGCGAGTCGGGACAGCACGGGAACGAGTGTGGGGGCGCTGGCCCGTCGAGGGTTCGGCGATGCGACGCGCGCGGCACGGCTGCTCGCGGAGAGCGGGTTGGCGGACGCCGCGCACGAGGTGATTGTGGACGCGCTGTGCCGGGCGGCCGACCCGGATCTGGCCTTGTTCGGGCTGGTGCGGATCCTGGAGCGGTCGGCTGATCCGGGGGAGTTGCTGTCCGCGTTGCACGAGGACGCGGATTTCCGGGAGCGGTTGTGCCAGGTGGTGGGGGCGAGCCGGGCGCTCGCCGACCACCTGGTGCGGCATCCGGGGGATTGGCGGGAGCTGCGGGGCGCGGACGCGGCCCGCCCGCCGGACGCTGAGGAGCTGCGTGCGGGCTTGTTGGCGGTGGTGGGCGCCGACCCCTACTCCCCTGCCCCGGTGGCGGATGTGTCGCGGCGGGACGCGGCGGAGGCGGCGCACGCGCTGCGGTTGGCGTACCGGCGGCGGGTGCTGCGGCTGGCCGGGCGGGATCTCACCGGGGTGCAGGATCTCAAGGAGGTGGCCGCGGAGCTCGCCGATTTGGCGGCGGCCGTGCTGGAGGGGGCGCTGGCGCTGGCTCGCGCCCGGTTCCCGGAGGAGGCGGAGCGCTGCCGGCTCGCGGTGATCGGGTTGGGCAAGTGCGGCGGTCGGGAGCTCAACTATGTGAGCGACGTGGACGTCGTGTTCGTGGCTGAGCCGACCGAGGCCTGCCCGGACGAGGCTGCGGCGTTGGCGGCGGCGACCCGGTTGGCGTCCGCGCTGTTGGAGGTGCCGACGGCCACGGACGCTGAGGGCACGCTGTGGGAGGTGGACACGGCGCTGCGCCCGGACGGGCGGAACGGTCCGCTGGTGCGGTCGCTTGGCGGGCACGTCTCCTACTACGAGCGGTGGGCGAAGACGTGGGAGTTCCAGGCTCTGGTGAAGGCCCGGCCGATCGCGGGGGACGCGGAGTTGGGCGCGGCCTACATGAAGGCGATCAGCCCGCTGGTGTGGCAGGCGGCGGGGCGGCCGAATTTCGTGGAGGACGTGCAGGCGATGCGCCGCCGTGTGGAGGCGCATCTGCCGCGTGCCCAGGCGGACCGGGAGGTGAAGCTGGGCCGGGGCGGGCTCCGCGATATCGAGTTTGCGGTGCAGTTGCTGCAACTGGTGCACGGGCGGCGGGACGAGTCGCTGCGTTCGGGGAACACGTTGGAGGCGTTGGCGGCGCTGTCCCAGGGCGGGTATGTGGGCCGCCAGGATGCGGCGGCGTTGGCGGATGCGTACCGCTTTTTGCGGCGGGTGGAGCATCTGCTCCAGTTGTACCGGCTGCGCCGCACCCATTTGCTGCCGGACGCGCAGTCCGACAAGGGCCAGTGGGCGTTGCGTCGGCTGGGCCGCTCTTTGGGGTTCACCGCGGATCCGGTGGGGGGCGTGGTGGACACGTGGCGGCGGCGGGCCACGGAGGTGCGCCGGCTGCACGAGAAGTTGTTCTACCGGCCGCTGTTGAAGGCGGTCGCGCGTTTGCCTGAGGACGAGGTGCAGCTTTCTCTGGAACATGCGCGGATCCGATTAGAGGCATTGGGGTTTGTGGACCCGGCGGGGGCGCTCCGCCATTTGGAGGCGCTCACGGCCGGGGTGTCGCGGCGGGCGGCGATTCAGCGCACGCTGCTGCCGGTGATGTTGGGCTGGTTCGCGAATTCCCCGGACCCGGATGCGGGGCTGCTGGGGTTCCGGCAGGTCAGCGACGCGTTGGGGACGACGCCGTGGTATTTGCGGCTGTTGCGCGACGATGTGCGGGTGGCGGAGCGGATGGCCCACTTGTTGGGGACGAGCCGCTATTTCACGGAGCTGCTGCTGCGTGCCCCGGAGGCGGTGGCGCTGCTCGCTGACGACCGCGACCTGGTGCAGCGCAGTGACGCGGAGCTGGCCACGGAGGCGGATGCGGCGCTGCGGCGGCATGACACGGCGGAGAACCAGGTGGCGGCGGTGCGGGCGCTGCGCCGCCGGGAGCTGCTGCGGACGGCGGCCGCGGACCTGTTGGGGGTCACGGACATCAACGGGGTCGGGGACGCGTTGACGGCGATCGCGGCGGTGACGGTGGATGCCGCGTTGCGGGCGGCGACGGAGCGGGTGGCCCGCCAGCGCGGCACGGAGCCGGTCACGCGCATGTGTGTGATCGCGATGGGCCGGTTCGGCGGCAGCGAGCTGAGTTATACGAGCGACGCCGATGTGATGTTTGTGCACGATCCGCTGCCGGGGGCGGATGCGGGGGAGGCGGCTGCGACCGCGGAGGCGATCGTGCGGGAGTTGATGCGGCTGTTGGAGTTTCCGGGGTCGTCGGAGCCGCCGGTGCGGTTGGATGCGGGGCTGCGGCCGGAGGGCAAGAACGGTCCGATGGTCCGCTCATTGGACGCGTATGCCGCCTACTACCAGCGGTGGGCGTCGCATTGGGAGAGCCAGGCGCTGTTGCGCGCGGTGCCGGTGGCGGGCGACGCCGAGCTGGGCCGACGGTTTGTGGCGGTGATCGACCCGGTCCGCTATCCGGAGGGGGGTCCGAGCGACCAGGCGGTGCGGGAGATCCGCCGGTTGAAGGCGCGCATGGAGGCGGAGCGGCTGCCGCGGGGCGCGGATCCCGCGTTGCACACGAAGTTGGGCCGGGGCGGGCTGTCGGATGTGGAGTGGACGGTGCAGCTGCTCCAGTTGCGGCACGCCTACCGGGTGCCGGAGTTGCGGACGACGGGGACGTTGCAGGCGTTGAACGCGGCGGTGCAGTGCGGGCTGCTGGATCCGGACGACGGGGCGACGCTGGAGGTGGCGTGGCGGTTGGCGTCGCGGATCCGCGGGGCGATCACGCTGGTGCGCGGCAGGGGCGGCGATTCTATCCCGGTGGGGTGGCGGGATCGGTCGGCGATTGCGAGCGCGTTGGGCTACCGCATGGAGAATGGCGGGGGGAGCCCGGGTGAGCGGATGGTGGAGGACTATCGGCGGGCGACGCGCCGGGCGCGCGCGGTGATGGAGCGCGTGTTCTACGACAGTTGACATGGTCGGGCTGTGCCCTGCCCGTGGCTGTGGTGCGGCCGGGCGGGGTGCGGCTGTCGGCGTGCCGCGGGGCGGCGGGGTGGTGCGGGTGTGTGTCGTCTGGTGTCGCACTCCCCCACCCGCTTCTGCAAGAGATTGCGTATTTTGCAGGATTTTCCGGCATGGAACGGCATGCTCTCCTGCCACTCCCCCACCAAAAAACACCCATAAAACCGACAATTAAGACAAATTGCCTCCTTGTGATCGGAAGCTGATCCGCAAACAGAGGTTCACAAACCGCCCATCGGTTGTTATCTTCATCCCAGCCTGAAAGTTCTTGCAAAGATTGCACAAATCGCAAGCGCTTTTTCAGGCGGGAACCCCCCTCACTTTTTTGGAGTACCGATGGGAGTGCGCAGATCCCTGGCCGCGCTGCTCGCGGCCCTGCTGGGTTGTGCCACGTCCCTGGTTGCGCTGACCGTCGCGGCTTCCCCCGCTCATGCCGCGCCGTCAGGCAACCGGGACGTCATCGTCCACCTGTTCCAATGGCGGTGGAAGTCGATCGCCGACGAGTGCCGGACCACGCTCGGCCCCCACGGCTTCGGCGCAGTCCAGGTCTCCCCGCCGCAAGAGCACGTGGTCCTGCCCGCTGAGGACTACCCCTGGTGGCAGGACTACCAGCCGGTGTCCTACAAGCTCGACCAGACCCGCCGCGGCAGCCGGGCCGACTTCATCGACATGGTCAACACCTGCCGGGAGGCGGGCGTCAAGATCTACGTCGACGCGGTCATCAACCACATGACCGGCACCGGGTCCGCGGGTGCCGGTCCGGGCAGCGCGGGCTCCAGCTACAGCAAGTACGACTACCCGGGCATCTACCAGAGCCAGGACTTCAACGACTGCCGCCGCGACATCACCAACTGGAACGACAAGTGGGAGGTGCAGCACTGCGAGCTGGTCGGCCTCGCCGACTTGAAGACGTCCTCCCCCTACGTCCAGGACCGGATCGCGGCCTACCTCAACGAGCTGATCGACCTCGGCGTGGCCGGGTTCCGCATCGACGCCGCCAAGCACATCCCCGAGGGCGACCTGCAGGCGATCCTCTCCCGCCTGAAGAACGTCCACCCGGCGTGGGGCGGCGGCAAGCCGTACATCTTCCAGGAGGTGATCGCGGACAGCACGATCAGCACCGGCTCCTACACGCACCTGGGGTCGGTCACCGAGTTCCAGTACCACCGGGACATCAGCCACGCGTTCGCCAACGGGAACATCGCCCACTTGACCGGCTTGGGCAGCGGGCTGACCCCCAGCGACAAGGCCGTGGTGTTCGTGGTCAACCACGACACGCAGCGCTACGAGCCGATCCTCACCCACACCGACGGGGCGCGCTACGACCTGGCGCAGAAGTTCATGCTGGCCCACCCGTACGGCACACCGAAGGTGATGTCCAGCTACACGTGGTCGGGTGACGACAAGGCGGGGCCGCCGATGCACTCCGACGGCACGACCCGGCCCACCGACTGCTCGGCGGACCGCTGGCTGTGCGAGCACCGCGCGGTGGCGGGCATGGTCGGCTTCCACAACGCGGTGGCCGGGCAGGGCATCGGGTCTGCGGTGACCGACGGCAACGGCCGCCTGGCGTTCGCCCGCGGCTCCGCCGGGTATGCCGCGTTCAACGCGACGAACACCGCGTGGACGCGCACGTTCACCACTTCCCTGCCGGACGGCGTCTACTGCGATGTGGCGAACGGCACTTTCGTCGACGGGGTGTGCGACGGCCCCAGCTACCAGGTGTCCGGCGGGAAGTTCACCGCTACGGTGCCTGCGAACGGCGCGGTGGCGCTGCACGTGGAGGCGCCCGGCTCGTGCGGCCCGGACGGGTGCGGTACGCCGCCTGGTGGCGGGGACGACTGCACCACGGTCACGGCCCGGTTCCACGCGACCGTCACCACCTGGTACGGCCAGGAGGTCGCCGTGGTGGGGTCGATCCCCGAGCTGGGCTCCTGGCAGCCCGCCCAGGGGGTGCGGCTGCGCACGGACTCGGGCACCTATCCCGTCTGGTCGGGCGCGGTGGACCTGCCCGCCGGGGTCGGTTTCGAGTACAAGTACGTGAAGCTCAACCCGGACGGCACCGTGGAGTGGGAGCAGGGCGGCAACCGCATCGCCACCGTGGATGACAGCGGGGGCGGCTGTTCCCAGAACTTCTACGACTCCTGGCGCTGACCCTGAGGCCGCTACCTCCCCGTTCCTCCCCCGCCGGGGAGGTAGCGGCAGTTTGCGAGGCGCCGGCGGGTGTTCTCTTCCCCCGTGATCCCACCCGCCGGCGCGCTTCCAGGGCGACACCGCCCCTCCCCTCCCGGGGCGGTGTCTTTCGCAGGGCTTGCACACATAACGTTAGCGACTACCCGGGGTAGTAGTGTGCGAGTTATGGAAATCTTGTACTCCTTCCTTGTTTTTCTTCACTTCGTGACCCTGGCGGGGATCATCTCCGGATGGCTGATGCAGCAGCTCGGCGCTTACGCCAAGGCCCCCAAGGTGCTGCTGCACAGCGCGCTCACCCAACTGGTGCTCGGCCTGCTCTTGGTGGGATTCCTCGAGATGAACGGGGGTTCCGTTAATCACGCCAAGATCGGCGTCAAGCTTGCGGTGAACCTGATCGTGATCGTGCTGGCGATTCTCAACGTCCGGAAGCCCGCGCCGAAGCTCGCGTTGGCCGCTGGCCTGCTCGCTCTGCTCAACATCGCAGTCGCGGTGTTCTGGTAAGCCCGAAAACCGAAGAGGCGGTGGACCGTTTTTCGCCACCGCCTCGTGTGCTGTCTAGACCGTCCACCGGCTGGTGATGGGCACTCGCCGGTCCCGCCCGAAGTTGCGGGTGCTGATCTTGGGTCCGGGCGGGTATTGGCGGCGCTTGTATTCGGCCCGGTCCACCATGCGGATGACCCGGTCGACGAGCTCGGGGTCGTGGCCCGCGGCGACGAGCTCGTCCCGGCCCAGGTCGGTGCCCACGTAGTCGTCGAGCAGCGCGTCGAGGACGTCGTATTCGGGCAGGCTGTCGGTGTCCAACTGTCCGGGCCGCAGTTCAGCGCTGGGCGGTTTGGTGATGGAGTGCTCGGGGATGGGCGGCACTTGGCCGTTCCGTTCCGCTTCGGCGTTGCGCCACCGCGCCAGTTCCCACACGAGGGTCTTCCACACGTCCCGGATGGGGGCGAATCCGCCCGCGGAGTCGCCGTAGAGGGTGGAGTAGCCGACGGCGAGCTCGCTCTTGTTGCCCGTGGTGAGCACCAGGTGGCCTTCCTGGTTGGACAGGGTCATGAGGAGCTGGCCGCGGACCCGGGCTTGCAGGTTCTCTTCGGCGAGGCCGTCGACTTTCACCGCGTTCTCGAACGCTTCCACGAGCGGCGCGACAGGGATGATGCGCGCGTTGATGCCTTGGCGGCGGGCGAGTTCTTCCGCGTCGGTGACAGAGTGGTCGGTGGAGTAGCGGCTGGGCATGAGCACGCCGTGGACCCGGTCGGCGCCGAGCGCGTCCACGGCGATGGTGGCGACGAGTGCGGAGTCGATGCCGCCGGACAGGCCGAGGAGCACCGACGGGAACCGGTTCTTGTGCACGTAGTCGCGGGTGGCGAGCACGAGGGCGGCGTAGACTTCGCCGATCTCGTCTCTGCGCGGGGCGAGCGGGGCGGGCTGCGGCTCGTAGGCGGGCACGGGGTCGGCGGAGACGAGGTGCCGCTGGATGGTGATGCCCGGGGCGTCCGCGGAGGCTCCCCACATGCCGGCGCCGACCGCGTCCGGGAGTTCCAGGTCGGCGACGAGCAGGTGTTCTTCGAACTGGGGGGCGCGGGCGAGCAGGCGCCCGTCGGGGTGGACGATGAGGGAGTCGCCGTCGAAGACGAGTTCGTCTTGGCCGCCGACGAGGTTGACGTAGGCGACGGTGGCCTGGGTTTCGCGGGCCCGCCGGGTGCACAGCCCGAGGCGCGTGTCGCGTTTGCCGCGCTCGTATGGGGAGCCGTTGATGACGACGAGCAGCCCGGCTTCGGCTTCGCGGACCGCGGCGACGGGTCCGCCGTCCTGCCACAGGTCTTCGCAGATGACGAAGGCGACGTCGATGCTGTGGAGGCGGACGACGGGCAGCGTGGTGCCGGGCACGAAGTTGCGGGCTTCGTCGAACACCCCGTAGTTGGGCAGGTGGTGTTTGGCGGAGGTGAAGACCGGCTGCCCTTGGTAGAGGAGCGCGACCGCGTTGTGCGGGGCTCCGGCGGGCTGTCCCCGGGTGGGGGCCACGGTGTTGCGGTGCCGGTCCAGGTAGCCGACGGCGACGGGGAGGTCGCCGAGCCCGGTGTCGGCGAGCCGCCGGGCTAGGGCGTGCAGGGCGGTGATGGACGCGTCGACGAAGGCGCCGCGGAGGGCGAGGTCTTCCACTGGGTAGCCGGTGAGCACCATTTCCGGGAAGACGACGAGGTGCGCTCCGGCGTCGGCGGCGCGACGGGTGTAGTCGACGATGAGGTCGCTGTTGCCTTCGAGGTCCCCCACCGTGGGATTGACCTGGGCCATAGCCAATCGCAGTTGTGCCACGGAAGTGAGCCTAACGTCTCGTGGTGTTTTATCGCCGCATGTCCCCCGGCTTCGGTGTTCCGCCCGGCACACCGGGTAAGGGACGAACAGAATCCGCTTAACGTGCTGGTAACTCGGGCAGGGCACACTGGCAGTGGGAGTCTGGTAAGAACGCCTCAGATGTCCCGCGAGTTCGAAACGAGGAAGGTGGACCGTGAACCGACAGCAGGAATTCGTGCTCCGGACTCTTGAGGAGCGCGATATCCGCTTCGTGCGACTGTGGTTCACCGACGTGCTCGGTTACCTCAAGTCGGTTGCGGTGGCTCCCGCCGAACTGGAGGCCGCTTTTACGGAAGGGATCGGGTTCGACGGTTCCGCTATAGAAGGGTTTGCGCGGGTCTATGAGTCGGACATGCTGGCCCAGCCGGACCCGACGACGTTCCAGGTGCTGCCGTGGCGCAACGAGCCGCACGGTGCGGCGCGCATGTTCTGCAATATCCTGCTGCCGGACGGCTCGCCCAGCTACGCCGACCCCCGCAACGTGCTGAAACGGCAGTTGAGCCGGGCTTCTGATCTGGGGTTCACGTTCTACACGCACCCGGAGATCGAGTTCTACCTGCTGAAGAAGAAGCCGGAGCGCGGGGAGCTGCCGGAGCCGAGCGACGAGGGCGGCTATTTCGACCACACGCCGCATAGTCTGGCGCGGGATTTCCGCCGCAACGCGATCATGATGCTGGAAGAGATGGGCATTTCGGTGGAGTTCAGCCACCACGAGGGCGGGCCCGGCCAGCAGGAGATCGACCTGCGGTATGCGGATGCGTTGACCACCGCCGACAACATCATGACGTTCCGCATGGTGATGAAGGAGGTGGCTATCGAGCAGGGCGTGTATGCCACGTTCATGCCGAAGCCGTTCACCGAGCATCCCGGGTCCGGCATGCACACCCACATGTCTCTGTTCGAGGGGGACCGCAACGCCTTCTACGAGGCGGGCGCGGAGTACCAGTTGTCGAAGATCGGCCGCGGGTTCATTGCCGGGCTGCTGCGGCATGCCGCGGAGATCACGGCGGTGTGCAACCAGTTCGTGAACTCGTATAAGCGGCTGTGGGGCAATGCCGCGGCGTCCGCGGGGGCGGGCGGTGAGGCGCCCGCGTACATCTGCTGGGGGCACAACAACCGGTCGGCGCTGGTGCGGGTGCCGATGTACAAGCCGCGCAAGAGCAATTCGGCGCGGATCGAGTTCCGGGCGCTGGATTCGGCGTGCAACCCTTATCTCGCGTTCACGGTGATTCTGGCCGCGGGGTTGAAGGGGATCGAGGAGGGCTACGAGCTTCCTCCGGGCGCGTCGGACGACGTGTGGGCGCTCACGGATGCGGAGCGCCGGGCGCTGGGGATCATGCCGCTGCCGCAGAGCCTGGATGAGGCGCTGCGGGTGATGGAGCGCAGCGAGCTGGTCGCAGAGGCGCTGGGCGAGCACGTGTTCGATTTCTTCTTGCGCAACAAGAAGGCGGAGTGGGAGGACTACCGCCGCCAGGTGACCCCGTACGAGCTCGAACGCTATCTGCCGACTTTGTAACGTTCCGGTTTCCGATGCGGGTGGCCGCGCCAGGCCACCCGCTTTGCTGTGCGTTCGGTTTCTGTGCGGCCACGGAGCGTGCCTTGCGGCGCTTGGTGCTGCCCACCGGGAGGAAATAGGGTGACAAATCGGTTCTCTTCGGTAGAGACGCGCAATTCATGCGTGACATGATGAGATCGTCCGGCGTGTCCGCGCCGGCCGCGACCGACAACGTCCGGGGACGCCGTAACGGCGCTTCGAGACAACGGAGGAAACGCACCCATGAGTTCTCACACCCCCGCTCCTGCTTTGTATGGCGGCTCCGCAAACCGCCGGGTCACGGTTCAGGACTTGGCCGCAGCGAAAGAGCGCGGCGAACGCTGGCCGATGCTCACCGCCTATGACGCGCTGACTGCCCGGATTTTCGACGAGGCGGGCATTCCGGTGCTGCTGGTGGGTGACTCTGCTGCGATGGTGGTGTTCGGCTACGACTCCACGATCCCGGTCACCCTTGACGACATGATCCCGTTGACGGCCGCGGTGTCGCGGGCGACGAAGCGGGCGCTGGTGGTGGCTGACCTCCCGTTCGGCTCCTACCAGGCCGGTCCGGAGCAGGCTTTGGAGTCGGCGGCGCGGCTGATGAAGGAGGGCGGCGCCCAGGCGGTCAAGCTGGAGGGCGGCCACCGGGTCATCGCCCAGGTGGAGGCTTTGGTGTCGGCGGGTATCCCGGTGATGGGCCACATCGGGTTGACGCCGCAGTCGGTGAATGTGCTGGGCGGCTACCGCGTGCAGGGCCGCAGCGAGGAGGCGGCCGAGGCGCTGCTGTCTGATGCGAAGGAGCTTGAGCGGGCGGGCGTGTTCTCGGTGGTGCTGGAGTGCGTGCCTGCGCGGGTGGGCGCGGAGATCACCCGGCAGTTGACGGTGCCGACGATCGGGATCGGCGCGGGTCCGGACACGGACGCCCAGGTGCTGGTGTGGCAGGACATGGCCGGGTTGTCGCCGCGGGTCGCCAAGTTCGTCAAGTCGTACGCGAATCTGGCGGAGCAGTTGCGGGACGCTGCCACGAGTTTCGCGGAGGAAGTGGTGGCGGGCACGTTCCCGGACGAGCAGCACTCCTACGCCTAGGTCGGCGTGCTCCGCATAGTGTGGGCCCCGCGGCGCGTGCCGCGGGGTTTCTTTCTCCCCCGAGACTAGAACGGTACTCGGTAGTAGCATGGTCGGGACTGTGGCGCACCGGACAGCGGAGGCTTTCCATGCAGATCTCCATGCCGTTGACCTATTCGGGGGATATCAAGCAGGCCGTCGACCAGGTGGTGGAGCTGGAAAAGGTCGGCTTGGACACCGTGTGGGTGGCGGAGCTCTACGGTTTCGACTCGGTTTCGCTGATGGGCTATATCGCGGCCCGCACGGAGCGAGTGCAGATCGGTTCGGCGATTCTGCCGCTGTATTCCCGGACTCCCACGCTGATTGCGCAGACCGCCGCCGGGTTGGACTATTTGTCGAACGGCCGCGCCATTCTCGGTTTGGGTGCGAGCGGCCCGCAGGTGATCGAGGGCTGGCACGGCGTCCCCTACACTAAGCCGCTCGCGCGGACGCGCGAGGTGATCGAGATCTGCCGCAAGGTGTGGGCGCGGCAGGGCCCGCTCACCCACGAAGGCTCCGTGTTCCAGCTGCCGCTGCCGCCGGACCAGGGCACGGGCCTGGGCAAGCCGTTGAAGATCATCAACCACCCGGTGCGGGACCGCATCCCGATCTTCGTGGCTTCGCTGGGCGTGAAGAACGTGGAGATGACCGCGGAGATCGCCGACGGCTGGCTGCCCCACTTGTTCATCCCCGAGAAGGCGCCGCAGGTGTGGGGTGAGGCGCTGGCCGCAGGCAAGGCGAAGCGGTCCCCGGAGCTCGGGGAGCTGCAGATCGCCGCGGGCGGCCTGCTCGCGATCGGCGAGGGCGAGGAGACGAAGAAGCTGCTGGACTTGGCCCGTCCGATGATCGCGCTGTACGTGGGCGGCATGGGCGCGAAGGGCAAGAACTTCTACAACTCGGTGGCCCGCCGCTACGGCTACGAGGAGGCCGCGGAGCGGATCCAGGACCTCTACCTGGCAGGCAAGAAGGAGGAGGCTGCCGCGGCGGTGCCCGACGAGATGGTCGAGTTGACGAACCTGGTGGGCCCCGAATCGTATGTGCGCGAACGGATTGAAGCGTTCCGGGAGGCCGGGGTGACCCACCTGAACCTGATCCCGGTGGGCGGCGACCCGGTCGCACTGCTCGAAAAGGTCAAAAACTGGCTTTAATTCTCCTTTTTCTGGGCGGGCTGGGACCGGCAGCACCGTTGAACGGTCTTCCCCGTACCGGTCCCGGCCCCTGGGGTGCCGCGGGTCGGGCCCGTGCCGCGGGCTGGTGATCGGCACGGACCCGACCCGGGCTGTACTGGTTCCGGCGCGGGCGGGTCGACGCCCGTGCCGGGTCCAGTACCGCAGCGACCACAAGGTCAGCGGCACTATCACCGGGTGTGCCCGGGGGTATGCCCGGGTGTGCTTCGGCCGGGTGCCCGGCCGAGTCCACGGCACTGCTCCCCCGCCACGCGGGGGTTTGGGGGCATGCTGCAGCAATACCGGGGCAGCTCGTCCGCACGGATTGTGGGAGCGTCACAGGGAGGAGATGCGCGCCCGGGCGGCGCGAAGGTCGGGGGTGGCGTTCCGCTCGTCCTTGGGGGAGTCGACTGCCGGGACGGGCGATTAGTAGTAGTGGTTGAAGATAGGGTCTGACGGATCGTCGGGGATGAAGTCGGACAGCATCCCGGGGCGGATCGGAAGTTCTTTCAGGTTCGGAAGGCGTTCCGGGTGCTCCCAGCCGATTCTGAACCAGGCGAAGACCCGGTGGGTTCCGTCGTGGTAGTGCTGGCCCCACCCGTCGGTCAGCATGTGCACGAGGAGCAGTCCGCGCCCGTCGGGTGCGAGGGGATCGATCACCTCCGGCTCCCAGAGCACGCGCGCACCGCCTTTCGGGCCTTGGTCGTCGACCGCGAGGTACACCCACTCGGACCAGCCGCGGAGGATGATGCCGACTTTGCCGCCGTCTCCGCTGAGGCTGTGCCGGCAGGAGTTGGCGAACAGTTCTGAGGCGATGAGTTCGATGTCGTCCACGGTAGTCGCCGAATAGTGGACGTCCAGGATGTCGCGGACCCGGTGGCGTAGTTCCGAGCAGAGCGCGGATTCCGCGGGCATCTCCCACTCGTCGGAGACGAGCGGTTTTTCGTCTTCCTCCCGCTGGGAGGCTGATGTGGCGGGGGACAGCACGTCGTCCGGGTGTTCGTCGTAGCTGTGGTCGAGGTGTTCCATCATTAAGCGGCTCCCCTGCCCCCGGTGCGGCGCGCTGCTGCCGTGGGGCGGGCGGGCCGCGGGTTTGTGTTGCACAGTACGGTGGCAGCGTGGTCGATCTGTGAGACGTGCGCGCTGCCGGTGCGTCCCCAGATGAACCACTGCTCCCCGGCGTTGTCTTCCACGACCACGACCGAGGTGCGACAGTCCCCGGCGCCGACGCAGAGAACCGGATGTGAGCTCGCCGACAGGGCGAGGAAGGCTGAACCGCCCTGCTCCTGAATCTGTTTTTGAAGGCGGGCGAGTAACACCTGCCGGGGGACGCCTTTTTCGGCATGTGCGGACATAGCTCTCCTCACATATGACACCGCTGATATGCGGTCACTGCGGCTCAGATCCTGTGATCTGACAGCTTTAAGCTAAATGCAGGCCATGTAACTTGCAACGCATGTAAGAAAACTGGTCTTTATTGTTGGACTTTGTCTGGTTTCACGGATGGGATGATGTTCCACATCGTTCAGCAACGAGATTGCCGGTATGGAGGCGATGGTCGTGTCCCGGGGCTCGCCAGTGCGCAAGCACTACCTGGTCAGCCAACTCAAACGGTTGCGCGCGGAGGCGCGGTTGTCTCAAGAGCAGGTCGCCGAAGAAATGGGTTGGGATGTCAGCAAGCTTTATCGGATTGAGAATGGCCGCTTCGTCCGGCTTAATCCTGAATCGGTTGCCGCGCTATGCCGCCTGTATGGGGCGGATGACGGGTTATTTGAGGAATTGGTCGCTATTGCTAAGGCTGCCCGCAGGCATAAACCGTGGTGGTCTCAGTTTGAGGAGGGTGCGGGAAACGATTTTTACAGCGTAGAATACGAGGCGACCTTGATCGAGGAGTATGCTGTCGGCCTGGTTCCGGAACTGGTGCAGCATCCGGACTACTGGGCCGCGCTGGTGCGGCGCAGAGTGCCCGCGGGGTCCGCGGAGTACCAGAAGCTGTGTGCTGCGCTGCGCCAACGGCAGGCCGCGGTGTTGGAGCGCGACGATCCGCCGCGGTTCTGGTCGGTGGTCGACGAGTCGGCGCTGCGCTGCGCGGTGGGCGGCCCGCAGGTCATGCGCGCCCAGCTCACGCACCTTCTCGAGCTGGTGAAGCATCCTAATCTCGTCATTCAAGTACTCCCTTTGTCGCAGGGCATGGCTCATCCCGCCACCTTCACGGTGTTGCGCCTCGACGGTGGTGCGAAGGTGGGGTACATCGGCGTCCCCCCGCACGGTTGTTTCGTGGACGGAGGCGACAGGGTCGCGGCCTATGCGCAGCGGTTCGAGTTGTTGCAGGCCACGGCGTTGCCTCCGCAGGAGACTCCCGGTTACCTCCGCCGTGTTCTGGCCGAGCTGGAAGACGCCGATGGGTGAGATACAGTCCCCGTTCACCAGGCCGCCACTCGGGTTCGCCGAGCGGCACACTTCTAGCTATACACATGAAGCGGCTGCTTGGGGGGAAGTCTCGAAAGGTCCACCCACGGGTGGTGGAAACACCCGCATCGGGGCAGGGCGGTTTGTGCTTTCCTGCTGCTGATTGGGTGGCTTTCGCGCGGGCTGCGGCGGGGCGGGCGTGACAAAGTTCGCCTGGCCGCGGTGAGGTTAGCGTCAGCCTTTTAGGCCGCAATAGGGGAAGTCCTGAAGCCTGCCCGTGTCTCTGCTGGACAGGGGCGGGGTTCGGGTGTTCCCAGGGCTGGGGTTGTGCCCGGCGTGCTTCCACGGTGTTCCCGGTGGGTGTACACGGGGACACCCTTTTCTTTTAGTTGCCGCACGTGCCGGGCAGGCCAGGGTGGTGGCCGCCACGGGGGTGGCGTGGCCGGGTGCGGCGGGCAGAAGCGTGCCCTGGGCCTTGGGGTGGGGATCAGGGGTGAGGGTGGGACGGGCGGGTCAGCGACGGGGGTCGAAGACAGCCCACACGGCGTGTCCGCCGGTGTCGGTGCGCCAGTGTCCCCAGTCGGTGGCGAGCGCGGCGACGAGCCGCAGTCCGCGTCCCCCGGTGGCGAGCGTCCCGTCGAGCGGACGGGTTTGGGGGATGCGGGGCCGTCCCGTGGCCGGGTCGGGGCGCGGTCCTTGGTCGGTGACGGTGACGAGTACGAGGCCGGTGCGGAGCCCGGCGAGGGTGACGGTGACTTTGCCGCCGTCTCCGCTGAGGCTGTGCCGGCAGGCGTTGGCGAAGAGTTCCGCGACGACGAGTTCGGCGTCCGCGGCGGCGTGCGGGAAGCCGGTGAGGCTGCGTCGGATGCGGCCGCGCAGGTCTGGGCAGAACGCGGGGTCGCCGGGCAGTTCC
The DNA here is from genome assembly GCF_001592045.1 of Thermobifida fusca NBRC 14071 = JCM 3263. GTDB lineage: Bacteria > Actinomycetota > Actinomycetes > Streptosporangiales > Streptosporangiaceae > Thermobifida > Thermobifida fusca. The sequence goes on from NZ_BCWB01000016.1 coordinate 21,692, forward strand.
CAGAATTCTGAGACGGCGCGGAGCCGACCGGCTCCGGGTTCGGAGTCGTTGTCGCTGGTGTTGGCGGTGTCGGTCATCAGGCCGCTCCTTTCGCGGCGGCGCGGCGCGCGGCCACTGGGTTCACCCACGAGCGCGGCGGGAGACGGTCCAGACCGCAGAGTGCGGCAGCAGCCTGTTTGGGCCGCGAGACGTGCTCCGACCCGGTGCGCCCCCAGATGAACCACCGGTTGGCGGCGGCGTCTTCCACCACCACGACCGGGATGAGACGCCCACCCGTGCGGCGCACGTAGAGCACGGGGTGAGCGGTCGCCGACAGGGCGACCAGCGCGGTCCCACCGAGCGCACGGACCTCGTCAGCGAGCTCGGTGAGGAGGGTGGTTCGCGGGGGTGACCTGTCGGGCTGGGGCTGTGTGGCTGAAGAATTAGTCATGAGCACAGCGAAACCTCCCACATATTCGACTGAACTGTGGAACGATGGTCTTAGATCGACATCAGTAATGGTTGCTTAGATTATGCAAACAGTCAAGCGAATACTTAGATAATGCAGATCCACTGGAGGTCGGTAGGATGCCGAGCATGAAGGCCCCTTACAGCCCGAGTATTCGGCGGCGACGACTCAGTGCTCGGCTGCGCAAGTACCGAGAGGCGCTTGGCAAAACCACCGGTGAGGTGGCAAAAGACCTGGGCTGGCAGCAGACGAAGATCTCTCGCATCGAAACCGGGGCAAAGAAGACCATTCAGGCAGATGAACTCGACGCGCTCCTCGACTACTACAAGGAGAAACGCCCCGAAATACGCGCTGAACTGCACGAATGCGCCCGCTTAGCCAATGAGCGCGGCTGGTGGTCGCGGTACAAGAACGTGCTGGACTCAGCCCTGCCGGATTTTGAAGCCGAAGCCTCGGCGATCCGCACCTACGAATGCCAGGTGGTCCCCGGACTCTTGCAGACTCCTGACTACGCCGAGGCGATCTTCCGTGCCAACCTGGTCCGCACCGAAGAGGAGATCCAGGCACGAGTCGCCGCCAGGCTCAAGCGTCAGGAGATCCTGAACCGGGTAGATCCGCCTGAGTACTGGGTGATCCTCGACGAGGCCGCTCTGCGCCGCACAGTCGGCTCTCCCGAGGTGATGAAGGTGCAGTTGCGCCACCTCACCCACATGGCGACGCGGCACAACATCAACATCTCCGTGCTGCCCTTCTCTGCAGGTGCGCATCCCTCGACCATGGGAAGCTTTGTCATCATCGACTTCCCGAACCCTCTCGATGCAAGCGTCGGCTACGCGGAGACGCCAACCTCCAGCGTGTACGTTGAAGAACGTGAGGAGCTTGCGGAACTCAACGCGATCTTCAGTGGAGCGCTGGGCTCCTCACTAACTCCGGCGGACTCCCTAAAGTTCATCTATGAAGTCATCGACTCGCTGGAAGGGTGATCCGAATGACTGAGAAGCTCGTGTGGCGCAAGAGCAGCTACAGCGGTGCCAACAACAACTGCGTTGAGGTTGCTGACCTCCCCAGCGCTACCGCTGTCCGCGACTCCAAGCACCCGGAGGGAACCGTGCTGGCCTTCCCCGCCGCAGAGTGGACCGTTTTCCTCCAGGCCGTCAAAGACAAGCAGCTCTAGTCGCCTGAACAGTGTTCACGCTCTTGGCGCTCTGAATGGTCACAATGGGGAGACTTATCCCCCGTCACTCATCCCCATTGTGACCATAAGGGCAAACATGCCGAATTTTTCTTCTCGGATCTCTCAAGCGACATCCTTACTTCTAGATAAGAGCCCCTTCGGTCAAAAATCCACTCAAACGTCCGATGATCATACTGGTGTTCTTCTCGTGATGAGAGTTACCATCGAACACTAATGTGTTTTTGACATCGGACGCATTGCGTTGCTCTTCAGGGAAACTAGAAAGTATCCTTTGCCGACACATTCCCAACCACAAAAATTTTTGCCATCATAGGTTCCTGAAGCCGCTCAGTCTAAGTGTCGGTTCCTTGGAGATGTCAGTCTCCAGCGTATGTTTTGTGGGCGCGAAGGGCTAGCGAAGCTCAACGCGATCTTCCTGGAGATTGAACTTTTCTCTAAGATTGCCGAACTTTCTGCGGCTCATCCGTAAACCTCTTGGTTCTTAACGAAGGAAGCTTCGAATGACCGAGCATCAAGTATGGCGTAAGAGCAGCTACAGCGGAGCTAACAACAACTGCGTAGAGGTCTCGAATCTCCCCAATGCCACCGCTGTGCGTGACTCCAAACACCCCGATGCAGCCGTGCTGGTCTTCCCCGCGACAAAGTGGACCGCCTTCCTCCAGGTTCTCAAGGAGAAGAACATCTAACCCTGTCAGAAATATTGACGTTATTTCTCCGACTAGTCACAACAGGAAACCCTGTCTCCCCTTCCTCAACTGGCTACAGAGAACAGCAAATCTTGACCACATAAGAAAGCTCCCTAGTCATTGAAGGGTGAGTGAATGACCGAGCAGCAAGTGTGGCGTAAAAGCAGCTACAGCGGAGGTCTGGAGAACTGCGTTGAGGTCGCTGACCTCCCGGGCGCTACCGCCATCCGCGACTCCAAACATCCCGACGCAGCCGTGCTGACCTTCCCTGCTTCCGAGTGGGCCGCCTTCCTGCGAGCAGCCAAAAGCGAGCAGGTCTAACTTCCCCGGAGGGGTCGGCACCGCTGTCGCTCTGATGGTCACAATGGGGAAACTAATCTCCCCTTTTCCCCATTGTGACCAGAAGGGCAAACATACCGAATTTTTTCTCGGATCTCTCAAGCGACATCCTTACTTCTAGATAAGAGCCCCTTCGGTCAAAAATCCACTCAAACGTCCGATGATCATACTGGTGTTCTTCTCGTGATGAGAGTTACCATCGAACACTAATGTGTTTTTGACATCGGACGCATTGCGTTGCTCTTCAGGGAAACTAGAAAGTGTCCTTTGCCGACACATTCCCAACCACAAAAATTTTTGCCATCATGGGTTCCTGAAGCCGCTCAGTCTAAGTGTCGGTTCTTGGAGATACCAGTCTCCAGCGCATGTTTTGTGGGCGCGAAGGGCTAGCGAAGCTCAACGCGATCTTCCTGGAGATTGAACTTTTCTCTAAGATTGCCGAACTTTCTGCGGCTCATCCGTTAACCTCTTGGTTCTTGACAAAGGAAGCTGCGGATGGCCGAGCATCAAGTATGGCGTAAGAGCAGCTACAGCGGAGTTAACAACAACTGCGTAGAGGTCTCCGATCTCCCCAATGCCACCGCTGTGCGTGACTCTAAACACCCTGAGGCAGTCGTGCTGGTCTTCCCCGCGACAGAGTGGACCGCCTTCCTCCAGGTTCTCAAGGAGAAGAACATCTAACCCTGTCAGAAATATTGACGTTATTTCTCCGACTAGTCACAACAGGAAACCCTGTCTCCCCTTCCTCAACTGGCTACAGAGAACAGCAAATCTTGACCACATAAGAAAGCTCCCTAGTCATTGAAGGGTGAGTGAATGACCGAGCAGCAAGTGTGGCGTAAGAGCAGCTACAGCGGAGTTAACAACTATTGCGTGGAGGTTGCCGACCTCCCCGGCGCTACCGCTGTCCGTGACTCTAAGCACCCTGAGGCTGGTGTGTTGCGCTTCCCCTCCGCTGAGTGGGTGGCGTTCCTCCGTATGGCACAAGAAGAGCGCCACTAAGAGGCGGTACCTGGGCCTAGCATCAGCCTCCTGAACCGCATCGAGAGGTCCGGGTATACCCAACTCTCGGTGCGGTTAGGAGGCTGGGGTTGCTAGACATCGCTCAGGAGCCGCGCGAGATGGTGAGAGCTCTGAAGCGCTCTCGAGTAACCACTCCCTGAACCATTGACAGACTTCACCAACACAGATAGCGAGAGAGCCATGGTCACCGACAACATCAGCGTGTCTGTTCAGGGCTGGCACAAGTCGACCTACACCACTGAGAGAGGAGCCTGCGTGGAGGTCTCCGAGGGGCCTCTGACTGGGGTTCGCGACAGCAAGAACCGTGACCTGGGTGCGCTGTTCTTCCCTGCTGGCGAGTGGGTGGCGTTCCTGAAAGCAGCGCGGGAAGAGCATCTCTAAGTCTTTTTCGGTTTGTTGACTCTGTTGTCAGCCTCCTGGGCCACAATAGGATGATCCAACACTGTCCCCCTTTTTTATCCTTGTTGTGGCCTGGAGGCCTTGGTGGTTGACCACGCTCTACTGCTTGCCGACTTGAAGAAGCAGGTCCGCGTCCTTGAAGAGGACCTGCGTGAGCGCAGCGAAGACCCGGAAGCCCTCAACGAACACACCGGCATCCCGTTCTGTGATGAGCTTCGGCGGGAGTATCAGCGGGCGTTTGATGCTGGGCGCACAGCTGCTACCTATGGGGCCTGGCGGGATGAGCGGGTGACGCAGGCGGCGGTGGCGTGGGTGTTGGCCACCGTGTTCGTCCGTTTTTGTGAGGACAACCGGCTGTTGGAGCAGCCCTTTATCTCTGGGCCCAGGGATGCGAGTGGGCGTTATGACATTGCTCAGGAGTTGCGGGATGCGTGGGTGGCTGAGGACCGGTCGCGCACGGACCGTGACTGGCTGATCCACGCGTTTGAGGCGATGAGTGTGTCGCCGATTGTGCGGGGGTTGTTTGATCGGGCCCACAACCCCATGTGGACTATCACCCCTTCGCATCAGGCGGCTAAGAACCTCATCGCTTTTTGGCGCGAGGTCGGGGATGACGGCCACATCCGGCATGACTTCACCGACCCCGACTGGAACACCCGGTTTCTTGGGGACCTGTACCAAGACCTGTCTGAAGACATCCGCAAAAACTACGCGTTGTTGCAGACGCCGGAGTTTGTTGAGGAGTTCATCCTCAAATACACCCTTGAGCCCGCTATCGACGAATTCGGCCTGGATGGGCAAGGCGGCCGCGTCTACCAGGCCAACAGCCAAGGCTTCCGTTTGATCGACCCCACCTGCGGGTCGGGGCACTTCCTCATCGGCGCCTTCCACCGCATCCTCGCTCGTTGGCGGGAAGCCGACCCCGGGGCCTCTGACTGGGATTTGATCGCCCGCACCCTAAGAAGCATCCACGGTGTGGACAAAAACCCCTACGCCGTCGCCATCGCCCGCTTTCGCCTGCTGATTGCGGCGATGAAAGAAGCAGGCATCACCACCCTCTCCCAAGGCAACCCTGATTGGCCCATCGTCGTGGCCACCGGAGACTCCCTTATCCATGGCCGAGGAGCCCCGCAGCGCAAGAAGACTCTGTTCGATGATGAGCAGGTCCACCACTATGCCACCGAAGACGTCCACGACTACCAAGCCGAATATGACCTGCTCGGGGTCAACAGCTACCACGCAGTGGTAGGCAACCCGCCCTACATCACCGTTAAAGACAAGAAAGAAAACCAGAATTATCGAGAACGATACCAAACCTGCTATCGGGAATACGCACTTTCTGTTCCGTTTGCTGAACGGTTCTTCAACCTCGCCAAGCGAGCTGGTGGCGACGGAGTAGGCGCAGGATTCGTTGGACAGATTACAGCGAACTCGTTCATGAAACGCGAGTTCGGTAAAAAACTCATCAACGAGTTCTTCCGCAACCAGGTACGCCTCACCCACATCATCGACACTTCTGGAGCTTATATCCCTGGGCATGGGACTCCGACGGTCATCCTGTTTGGTCGTAACATGCCCAACACCCATACCGCGACTATCCGTGCGGTTCTTGGCATTCAGGGGGAACCTTCTCAGCCGGATAGCCCTGCCGGCGGTTTGGTCTGGTCTGCCATAACCAACCAGATCAAACAGCCAGGAAGCGAGAGCGAGTGGATTAGTGTCGCTGACTTTCCATGGGAACGCTTCAAGAAGCACCCATGGAGTCTGAGCGGCGGTGGTGCCAGCGAACTTCTGAAAACCATTGATTCCTCTCGTTCACGCCTGGAAGAAAGAGTGTCTCAAATAGGATTTGTTGCAATCACTGGCGAAGACGATGCTTTTTTTCTTCCCGATAGGTCTTCTATTAGGCGCCACAGGATTGAATCATCGATTCCCATGATCATGGGGGATGTGGTTCGCGACTATCGACTAACTTCACAAGTTGAGGCACTATGGCCTTACTCCCCTCTCCTAAAACCTGAAAATATAGAAAACATTCCCAATTCCATAAAACTCCTCTGGCAAAACCGACAAATTCTCCAAAAAAGAAAAAGGTTCGGTAAAATAGTAGAAACTATTCCCCATTTCAAATGGTATGAACACAGAGAACTATACCGAGAAAAACTAGAATATCCCCTCTCTATCGCTTTTGCTTTCGTAGCTACACACAACCACTTCGTGTTGGATCGGGGTGGGAAGGTCTTCAACCGTTCTGCTCCGGTGATCAAGCTTCCCGAGGGGGCTACGGAGGATCAGCACCTGGAGCTTTTGGGGGTGTTGAATTCTTCTACGGCCTGCTTCTGGCTCAAACAAGTGAGTCACAATAAGGGAAGTGGAGTAGATTCAAAAAACGCTAGACAGACTTCAGTCCCTTGGGAAGACTTCTATGAATTCACTGGTACGAAGCTTCAGGAGTTTCCGCTTCCTGGTTCTTTGCCGTTGGAGCGTGCTCGGGAGTTGGATGCTCTCGCTCAGCAGCTTTCCTTGCTGGAGCCGTCAGCGGTGGTGGAGGCTGGCACGCCGTCCCGTGCTGGGTTGAATGAGGCGCGTGCGGAGTATTTCAGGATTCGATCCCGCATGATTGCGCTGCAAGAAGAGTTGGACTGGGATGTCTATCACCGTTATGGCCTCATCAGCGATGCTGAGCGTGCTGAGTTGGTGATGCCTGATACGGCTGCGGTGCCGGGGATTGCGTTTGGGGAGCGGGCGTTTGAGATCGTGCTGGCCCGCAAACTCGCCGCAGGCGAGGTGAAGACCGAATGGTTTGCCCGGCATGGCGCTACCCCGGTTACGGAGATTCCTGCGCATTGGCCTGAGGCATACAAGCGGGTGGTGGCTCGTCGGATCAAGTTCATCGAAGCCCGCAAAGACCTCGCTCTTCTGGAGCGTCCCGAGTACAAGCGGCGCTGGCAGACCGAGCCTTGGGAGAAGAAGGAAAAGGCGGCGCTGAAAGCCTGGCTGCTGGACAAGTGCGAGACCCGACAGATCTGGTTTGCCCCCACTGAGAGTGGTGAGGAGGCTCCGCGGGTTCGCACCGTGGTGGAGTTGGCTAACCGGTTGCGGGATGTCTGTCCTGAAGCGGTGGCTGTGGCTGATCTTTATGATCCGGATGCCGACTTCACCGATGTGATCGCACAGATCGTAGAAGCAGAGCATGTGCCCTACCTGGCGGCATGGCGTTACAAAGAATCCGGCCTGCGTAAACGCCAGCAGTGGGAAGAAGTCTGGCACCTCCAGCGCCAAGAAGATGCTCTCAACGCCGAGCGGGCTGAAAGCGAGCCTGAGCGGCGGCTCGACATTCCGGTGCCACCGCGTTACACCTCCGCAGACTTCCGCCAAGCCTCCTACTGGGCTAACCGCGGCAAGCTGGATGTGCCCAAGGAACGCTTCATCTCCTATCCGGGTGCGGAAACCGACCAGGACGGCTCCCTGGTGCTCGGCTGGGCCGGATGGGATCACGCCCAGCAAGTCCAAGCCCTCACTGATCTAGCGTTCAACCGGCTTGACGAACACGGCTGGGCCGACGACCGCGACAAAATGACCCCGCTGCTAGCCGGGCTGGTCGAACTGCGCCCCTGGGTGCGCCAGTGGCACACCACCCCGGATGAGTACGGGCAAAGCCCCGCTGACTACCTGGATGAAGACCTCGCCGAGCTCAAAGACCGCACCGGCATCACCGACAGCGACATGCAAGCATGGCGACCTAAAACCACCCGCCGAGGTGGTCGCAAAAAGGCAAGCTAACCCGGTATCAACCCAGTGGCCCTGTCCTCCTGTGGCGGTCGGGACAGGGCCACTGCCGTACAGGTCTTCTTTTTTAGATGTCGGTGATGCGGATACCCGCGTGGGCCTTGTAACGGCGGTTGATCGAAATCAGGTTGGCGGTGAACGCCTCCACCTGGTGGGCGTTGCGCAGGCGCCCGCCGTAAACTCCCCGCACCCCGGGGATACGGGCCGCCAAAGCGCGCACAACATCGGTGGCTTCACGGTCGTCCCCGAGCACGAGCACGTCCAAATCCACCTTCTCGACCTCGGGGTCCAGCAAAAGCACGGCGGACACGTGGTGGAACGCGGCCACCACGCGGCTGTCCGGCAGGATCGCGGCAGCCTGCTCGGCAGCGCTCCCCTCCTCAACCGGCAGCGCATACGCGCCGCGCTTGTCGAAACCCAGCGGGTTCACACAGTCGACGACGATCTTGCCCGCCAGCACATCCTTCAACGACTCCAGCAGGGCACGGTGACCGTCCCACGGAACCGCCACGATCACCACGTCCCCGGCCTCGGCCGCGCCCGCGTTGTCCATGCCGCGGATCGGCAAGCCCTCGCCCAACTCGGCGGCAACCGCCTGGGCCCGCTCCGCGCTCCGCGAACCGAGAATCACCTCGTGCCCGGCCATCGCGAACCGGCGCGCCAAGCCGCGGCCCTGATCACCCGTGCCCCCCAGCACGGCAATCGACAGGCCAGAGACGTCAGGAAGATCGTGCGGAGAACTCTTCGATGCCATAATCATGATCATGTCAACAGGGGTGTCGGCCGTGGTACACCGCCCCCTGTTTACCCACGGTCACCACTCGTTCCACTCGCGGTCTTCTTCCTCCCACTGCTCGTTGCGCTGGCGGGCCCGCTCCAACGCCGCCTCAGCGGACGCCCGGTCCGGGTATGGGCCGAGCCGGTCCTTCGTCGGACTGCCCGGGCCGCGCTCCACCTTCCCCGTCTTCAGCGAATACCACCACTTGTCCTCCCCGTCCTCCGGGGTGGGAAGGACATCCCGGCGCCGTTTACCGAACACGGACTTCTCCCGTCAGTCGCTGACTACACTCGTATTCCATGACTACCCCGCTGGTACCCGGGCGTATCTCGCCCCCACGAACGGTCCCGCCGTCCATCCCCCGGCCCGAATACGTCGGTAAGAAACATCCCGTCAAAGGGGTCGCTGGGGATGTGCAGACCCCGGAGACCATCGAAGCCATGCGGGTGGCCGGCCGGATCGCTGCGCAAGCACTCCAAGAAGTCGGCAAACACGTGAAGCCCGGCGTCACCACAGACGAACTCGACCGGATCGGCCACGAGTTCCTGTGCGACCACGGCGCCTACCCCAGCCCGCTCGGCTACAAGGGCTTCCCCAAGTCGCTGTGCACGTCCATCAACGAAGTCATCTGCCACGGCATCCCCGACGACACCGTCCTCCAGGACGGCGACATCATCAACATCGACGTCACCGCCTACATCCACGGGGTGCACGGCGACACCAACGCCACCTTCCTCGTCGGCGACGTCGACGAAGAATCCCGGCTGCTCGTGGAACGCACCCGCGAAGCCCTCATGCGCGGCATCCAAGCGTGCAAGCCAGGCCGGCAGATCAACGTCATCGGCCGGGTCATCGAGTCCTACGCCAAACGCTTCGGCTACGGCGTGGTGCGCGACTTCACCGGACACGGTGTGGGGCCCGAATTCCACTCCGGGCTGATCATCCCCCACTACGACGACCCGAGCGCCGACACGGTCATGGTTCCCGGGATGACCTTCACCATCGAACCCATGATCACCCTGGGCACCATCGACTACGAAGTCTGGGACGACGGGTGGACCGCGGTCACCAAAGACCGCAAACGCACCGCCCAGTTCGAACACACCCTCGTCATCACCGACGACGGCGCAGAAATCCTCACCCTCCCCTGACACCCGGGCTGCCCGCGGGGCATGCCGGGACAGGAGGATGTCCTCAAGGCACTGGGAGAAGAAGTCGACGGCGGCAGACACCAGCGGCCGAGCCTGCCGCCGTGGCTTCCCCGCGTGCGTGGCGGCGGACGCCACCGCTTCCGCGCGGCTGCACCGGGAAGTATTCCCCGCGGCACAGGCTGATAAGCCCGCTGAGCGGGGGCGCGCCCGACCACTCCCCTACCCGCACACCAGGCGGAACCGGGCCGTCCGCGCACGCAAAGGCCGCCCGTGCTCCGATGACACCTCGACATGATCCCCACGAGCATGCCGAACGCACCGAAGCCGAGGTGCACCGCGGACCGGCCACGGCGACCACGTCCAGCTCTGGGAACCGACAAGCCGATTCCCGACGGCCTAGCCGGAACGGGCGGCTACCCAAAGCATATGTCGAACCACGCGGAATTGCCCCGCCGTTCCACCCGCCCCGGTGCCCGGCATTATCCGGGAAAAACGCGTTTTCGCTGCACAAACAGGAGGAGAAAACAGCCCGCGTGCGGGACGGTGGCCGTATCCGGCCATTGACCAGGGCTTCTGCCGCCTATCATTGAGCTGAATCTCACACCGGGTCGTCGTGCCGGTACGCTTCCCAACCCCCGACTCGCCAAAAACCGTTCCGAACCGCTACCGTTCCGCCCATGATGGGGCACTCTCACGCGCTGAGCGGCGTGGTTGGATGGATGGCTGTCGTCCCCCTGCTCAACAAGGTGGACGTTCTCGGCATCAACTTTGAACTCGGATCCGGGGAAATCATCGCGGGCGGGCTCGTCTGCGCGGGCGCCGCGCTCATCCCCGACCTCGACCACAAGAGCGCAACCATCACCAAAACCTACGGGGTGTTCACCGAAACCCTCGGCGCGTTCTTCAACTGGGCGTTCGGCGGGCACCGCAACGGCACCCATTCGCTGCTGTTCGCGCTACTCCTCGGCGGATTCGCGCAACTCCTCGTCCTCTGGTCCGAACTCGCCGCCCAAATATTCGTCTTCCTGCTCATCGGGATCGCGTTCAACGGGCTCGGCTACGGCATGGAGAAAAACCGGGTCGCCGCCGAATTCATCAACGCGCTCGCCACCGCGGGAATCACACTCGCCCTCTACAGTTCGGGCGTCGACTATTCATGGCTCGGCCTGGCCGCGGCCTACGGGTGCCTCCTGCACTACCTGGGAGACATTGCCACCCAGATGGGGGTGCCGCTGCTGTGGCCGTTCTGGAAATACCGGTTCGGGCAGAACATCGGCTTCAAAACCGACGGGCCCGTGGAACGCAAAGTCATCACCCCCATGCTCACCATCTCCATCGTGCTCATGTCCATCTACCTGTTCCCGTGGAAAGAACTCATCCCCGACCTGTGACCCCCTCGTCTCCTAGGCTGGGCCTGTGACACGCACCTCAGAAAACCTCAGTCCGGAACTGCACGCCTACCTGGTCGCGCACAGCACCCCCGTCGACGAAGTGCTGACCGACCTGGCCGCGGAAACCGAACGGCTCTTCCCCGACCACGTCGGCATGCAGATCGCCCCCGAACAAGGACTGTTCCTCACCCTGCTCACCCAGCTCATCGGGGCACGCAACGTCGTCGAAGTCGGCACCTTCACCGGGTATTCGTCGATCTGCCTGGCCCGCGGCCTCCCCAACGACGGCACCCTGCTCGCCTGCGACGTCAGCGAAGAATGGACCGCGGTGGCGCGCCGCTACTGGCAGCGGGCCGGGGTCGCCGACCGGATCGACCTGCGGCTCGCCCCCGCCCTCGACACGCTGCGCGCCCTCCCCGAAGAACCCCAGTTCGACCTGGCGTTCATCGACGCCGACAAAGAGTCCTACATCGCCTACTGGGAAGAACTCGTGCCGCGGGTGCGGCCCGGCGGGGTGCTGCTCGCCGACAACGTGTTCTCGCACAGCCGGGTCCTCGACCCCGCGCAGACCGCGGCCCGCGTGCAAGCCATCCGCGACTTCAACGTGCACGCCCGCGACGACACGCGGGTCGACCTGGTCATCCTCCCCATCGGCGACGGCCTCACCCTGGCGCGGCGCAGATAGCCCCCGCGCACCAGGGCGGCAGGGCGGGGCGCGGCCCCGCCCTTACCGTCCCTTTACCCGCGGTGGAGACGTCCCCAGTGTGATCGCCTCCCCAACCCACCCCACCTCCGCCTGCTTCCACGACGCCTTCGTGCTCCGCTATCCGCGGCACAGCCTGCTGCTCGTCGGCGGGCTTCCCGGCGCGGGGAAAAGCACCCTGCTGGCCCGCCTCTACGGGCTGTCCGGGCGGGAAACCGCACCCGTGCGCACCCGGGACGGGGTGTGGGTCCTCGACTCGCTGCACGCCCGCAACCGGCTCACCCCCTATCTGCGGGCCGTCCCCTACCCGCTGTGGCGATGGGCCACCCACCTGCTGCACTACGTGCGGGTCTTCGCCGCCCTGCGGCGCCGCGCCCCCGTCGTCGTCCACGAAACCGGTACGCGCCGGACTGTGCGCCGCCTGCTCGCGCTGTACTGCCGGATCACCGGCGCGGAACTCCACCTGCTGTTCGTGGACGCTACCCCCGCGGAAGCGCGGCGCGGCCAAGACATGCGCGGCCGCCGCGTCAGCGAACGCAGCTTTCGCACCCACCAGCGCCGGTGGCTGGCGCTGCGCCGCGCCATAGCGCGTGACCCGCAGCAGGCCGTGCCCGAAGCACGGTCCCTCGTCCTCGTGACCCGGGGCGAAGCCGCGTGCCTCCACCGGATCGACTTCACCGGCCGGGCTGCTTCCAGGGTGGTGCCCGCGGCGCGTCCCGTCCCCGTACCACGCACCCCGCCGCGGAAGACCCCGGTTGCGGTGCCGCGGGCGATCCCACCCCCGCCGGAGGCCCGCCGCAGCCCGGGGGCATAATCCCGTCGGGGCCGAAAGTTATCCACAGCGGTGTCGGCCCCGGGAGAGATCCGGTCCAAGAGTGGGACAATCATGCAATGACTTCGCTGCTCACCACCATCGCGATCTTCGGCCTCGGCGGGGCCGTACTCAACGTTGCGCTGCAAGGACTGCTGCTCACCCTCATCGGCCGTTCCACCAAAACCGGGCCGCGTCTCGTCTCCGGGATCGCCATCGCCCTGCTGCTTCTCGCCTTGCCCACCCTGGCCGCGGGCCGTCTGCTGAGCACTGTGCCCCAGGCCGGGTTCGCGTCCGCGTTCACCGTGGCGCTGTGCACGGCCCTGCTCATCCTCGGTTCCACGCTCGTCTTCTCCACGATTGCGGCGCGGCGCGCCACCCAAGCCAAAGCGCTCCCGCAACTGTCCGGGCCCACCCTCTACGTGGGCGGGCTCGCCACCTGTGTCCTCGTCGGCGTCCTCGGCGCCGTCACCGCACTCCTCCTCGTCTAACCCGGGCTCCCGCACCGCCCGGGCTCACCGGCACGTCCGAGAAAACGGCCTGAGGCGTCCTGAGCGGCACCGGGCGCGGCAACCCTGGGTGAGGGGGTGGGTCCGCGCTGTTGCGCCGCCAGGCGCGCCCCTCGCCGTCGCAGCACTCCGCCCGCATCCGGTGTCCCCGCCGGATGCGGGGACACGCACACACCAAGGGGGCCGCCCTGCGGGCGGCCCCCTTCGCCTGTCTGCCCGTTTACGCAGGCCCGCGGCCCGCCCCTCCTAGGGTTGCGGTTCCTGTTCCGGCTGCTCCGGTCCCGGCTGGCCCTGCTGCTGGCTGGTCCGGCGGTGCAGCGACGCCAGGTAGGCGTTGTACGCGTCCAAGTCGGCGTCCTCCGAACCGCCGCGCTGGCTGTGCCGCTCGCGGCGGCGCTCCGTGCGCTCCTCGTCCCGCGCCCACTGCACCACCAGCGCGATCAGCACCAGCATCGTCGGGATCTCGCCGAGCGCCCACGCCACGCCGCCGCCCGCGTACTGGTCGTCAGCGAGGCTGTCCCGCCACGGCACCTCGAACTGGCCGTAGTACTCCATGCCGAGCGGCTCGGACTTCATCATGATCGCCACGCCGAAGAACGCGTGGAAGCCCATCGCCACCAGCAGCAGCACGATCCGCAGCAGGAACGGGATCTTCCGCGGCGCCGGGTCCACCCCGATGATGATCCAGTAGAACAGGAAACCCGACAGCAGGAAGTGCACGTTCATGAACACGTGCCCCAAGTGGTCCTGCATCAGGGTGCCGAACAGCGGCGTGAAATACAGCGCGTAGATGCTGATGACGAACATGGGGGTGGCGAACCCGGGGTGCGTCACCAGGCGCGCATACCAGCCGTGCAGGAACGCGGTGAGCCACTCCCGCGGGCCGCGGTCCCCCCGCTGCTTCGCCGGGCGCAGCGCGCGCAGCGCCAGCGTGGCCGGGGCGCCCAGCACCAGCAGGATCGGCACCAGCATCGACAGCACCATGTGCTGCACCATGTGCATGCTGAACAGCACATACGAGTAGGTGCCCACACCGGTGAGCAAGGCGATGCCCAGCACCAGCAGGCCCGCGAACCACGCGGCGGTGCGCCCCCACGGCCAGGAGTCGCCGCGGCGCTGCAACCGGATCACCCCGGCCGCATACAAGCCGCCCAGCACCACGATGACCAGGATGAAGAACAAGTCGGGGCGCCACTCGGTGAGCAGGGTCCGCAAGCTCATCGGCGGCGGCATGGAAAACCCAGTGAGGTTGCGGAACGCGTCCGTGGCCCGGTTGAGGTCCGGGGGCGGGGCGGTGCGGCTCAACGCGGCCGCCAACCCCATCGCCGCCGCCATCACCACGACTTCCACGCCCGCGAACCGCAGGAACAGGCGGCGGCCCGAATCCTCGGTGATCTGAGGGACCGTGCGGGTGCGGTGCACCCAGCCCAGCGCACCCAAGATGACGAAGACCGCCACCTTGGCGAGCATCACCTGGCCGTAGGCGGTGGTGAACAGGCTCGCCACGCTCGTCAGCCGGCTTGCCGCGCTCGCCAGTCCGCTCAGCGCCACACCGATCCACGCCCACAGCGCCATCGTGCTGAACCGCTGCACCGCGGTCGGCACGTGCTCGCCGCTGCCGCGCATCGCGTGGAAGAACAAGGCGGCCAGCCCGCCCACCCACAAGGCGACCGACGCCACATGCAGCGACAAGCCGACGATCGCCATCTCATGGCTGCCCGCGGAAGAAGCGTGCCCGGTTAGCGGGGGCGGCAGCATGCCGACCAGCACCAGCAGGCTGAGCAGTGCCGCGCCCGTGGCGGTCACCACCACGCGGCCGATCAGTGCGGCGCCCAGCGCGCCCAGGATCGTCAACAGCAGCCCGATCCCCTGCGGGACCGAACTCGCGTAGCTGGTGATCTCGTTGCCGACGATCTCCGCGACCGGGCGGCCCAAAATGTCGGAGAGTTGGAACACCAGCGTGGCTGCGGCCGCGCCCGCCCACACCAGGGCGGCCCACGAGGCGGCGCGCACATAGCCTTGCGCCTGCTCGCCCAGCTCGCCGTTGCGCGCAACCGGCAGCAGGAACACGGCGAGCACGATCAGGCCGAACGTCAGCGCGGCGGAGACGTCCATCACCGTCTTCGCGACCGGCAACCCCCAGCGGGTCAGCATTCCCGGATCCGGCAGCCCCGGCGTGATCTGGGGGTATCCGGCTCCGCCCAGCAGCATGGCGAGCACCAGCGCGATCAGGCAGACCGCTGCGGAAGCCGCAGCGACCAGCACGAGGGTCTCGCCCGCGGCGAGCGCGTTCGTTCTCACACGTTGATTACTGGGGGAAGCCACGCCCACGCTCCGTCGTCACTTGCTCTGTCCTCACGTCTTGCGGTGGTGGATGACCGCGGCGGCGATTCCCGCACCGACCACGATTCCGAGTGCTCCCCACAGCCACGGAACAACAATTTCGGCCGCGTCACCAAAAATCCAGGCCATCACCTTCAGTGCGGACACCACCCTTGCCGACAAGCCTAAACGAAGTACTACACGCCGTCGTTATCCACCCGCATAAGTACCGTATGTGTCGGTATCGCCACTTTCAGAATCCATTACGGACCGTAGAAACTCAACTTCAGTATGGCGAAAAGCCCCCGCGACAGCCGATTGGTGGAGACAATGGCCATGAGCGGCACCTGGCCGGCGCCCTGCTGGAGGGGGGCGGGGCATCCGGCCACGCCGCCACCCGACGTCCACGCCGGGCCGCGGCACCGGCGTGGGCGGCTGTCGGCGACAACCACACAAGGGGGCCAAGTGCGCCAATACGATCTCGTCATCCGATCCCGACGCGCAGTCACTCCCACGAGTGTGGGTCCCGCAGCGGTCGCCGTCGCCGACGGGCGCATCGCTGCCGTCGCCGACTACTTCGACGACCTACCCAGCCGGAAAGAAGTCGACCTCGGTGAGACCGCACTCCTGCCCGGCATGGTGGACGTCGACGCTGCCGTGCAAGCCCCCGGCCAACTGCTGTCGCAAGGGTATGCCCGCACGACCCGGGCAGCCGCGGCCGGGGGCATCACCACCCTCGTCGTCGCCCCCGCGCCCGCCCAGCCCGCCATCACCTCCACCGAAGCGCTCCGCGCCCACCTGCACGCCTCAGCCAGCAACAGCGCCACCCACGTCGCCTTCCTCGGCGGGATCACGCCGCGCAGCAGCTCCGCGGAACTCGCCGACCTGCGCGCCAACGGAGTCGTCGGCTTCGCCTGCTCCCTGTCCGACGAACTCATGGGCCTGCCCGCCCTCGACGACATCCACCTCAGCAAGAGCATGGCGGAAGTCGCCACCATGGACGTGCCCATCGTCGTCCACGCCGAAGACGCCAACGAACTCGGCACCGTCGTCGGCCCCGGCAACAGTGCGCTGCTTGCCGCGCGGCCGCCGCGCGCCGAACGGCGCGGCCTGGAACGGGTGCTCGCCGCGGCCCGCTCCAGCGGGGCCCGCGTCCACATCTCCCCGTTCGTCGCCGCGGAATGCGCGGCCATCCTCGCCGCGGCCCGGGACATCGGCATCCCCGTCAGCGCCCAAACCTGCCCGCACTACCTGTGCCTGCCCGCCGAGCACGTACCCGACACCGACCCCTCCTACCGGTGCCGTCCCCCGCTGCGGTCCGACGCCAACCGCCAAGCACTGTGGAACGCCCTCCTGCACGGGGCGGAATCCTTCGGGGACGTCATCGTCGACTCGGTCGGCTCCGGGAACCGGCCGGGAACCGGGATTTCCGCGATCCGCTGGACCCTGCCCGCACTGTGGACCGCAGCCCAGAAACGCGGCTGCGGCCTCGCCGAACTCACCCAGTGGACCGCGCAACGCCCCGCCGAGCTGATGGGACTCGCCACCAAAGGGCGCATCCAAGTCGGCTACGACGCTGACCTGGTCGCTTTCGAACCGGACACCTTCCAACGGGTGCCCGCATCCGACGGAGGGCCCTACCGGGGGAGGAGGCTGCAAGGCCGAGTGACCGGTACGTGGCTGTGCGGTATCCCGGTACCTTCAGACGCGGACAACGACCCCTCGCCGCGTGGTGGTCCCCTGCTGTCCGCCTATCGCTAAGGGCACCGCGGAAGTCTCACGGCGCGGCGGCGACCCCGGTCGTCGTCCCCACAAGTGGGACGCGCCACCGGGATCGGTAGGGGAACACATCTGCTCGACACCGAGGAGGAACCGTGCGCGTCGGCGTGCCCCGTGAAATCAAAGACCATGAATACCGAGTAGCTATCACCCCGGCCGGCGTCCAGGAGCTCGTCCGGCACGGCCACGACGTCCTCATCGAACGCGACGCCGGTGTCGGCTCGGCCATCAGCAACGCCGAATACGCGGCCGCGGGCGCCCGCATCATCGACAGCGCCGACGAAGTGTGGGGAGCGGCCGACCTCGTCCTCAAAGTCAAAGAACCCGTCCCCGAGGAATACCACCGGCTCCGCCCCGGCCAAGTGCTCTTCGCCTACCTGCACCTGGCGGCGTCCCGGGACTGCACCGAAGCCCTCCTCAAGCACGGAGTCACCGCGATTGCCTACGAAACCGTGCAGCTTCCCGACGGGTCCCTGCCCTTGTTGGCGCCCATGTCGGAGATCGCGGGACGGCTCGCCCCCCAAGTCGGCGCGACCGCCTTGCAGCGCTCCAACGGCGGCCGCGGCGTCCTGCTCGGCGGAGTGCCCGGTGTGGGGCCCGCCAAAGTCATGGTGCTCGGCGCGGGTGTCTCCGGCATGAACGCCGCCCAAGTCGCGGCGGGCATGGGCGCGGAAGTCACCCTGCTCGACATCGACATCGCCAAACTGCGCCGGGCGGAC
Source organism: Thermobifida fusca NBRC 14071 = JCM 3263 (assembly GCF_001592045.1). Classification (GTDB taxonomy): domain Bacteria; phylum Actinomycetota; class Actinomycetes; order Streptosporangiales; family Streptosporangiaceae; genus Thermobifida; species Thermobifida fusca. The sequence continues at coordinate 39,734 of NZ_BCWB01000016.1, forward strand.
GCCGTGTTCCAAGGCCGGGTGCGGACGCTGGCGTCCACCGCCTACGAGATTGAACGGACCGCCCTGGAATCCGACCTCATCATCGGAGCAGTGCTCATCCCCGGCGCGAAAGCCCCCACTCTGATCAGCAGCGACCTGGTCGCCCAGATGAAACCCGGCACCGTGCTCGTCGACATCGCCGTCGACCAAGGCGGCTGCTTCGCCGACTCGCGGCCCACCACCCACTCCGACCCCACGTACCCGGTGCACAACACGGTGTTCTACTGCGTGTCGAACATGCCCGGCGCGGTGCCCACCACGGCCACGCAGGCGCTGACCAAAGACACGCTGCGCTACGCGCTGGCCCTGGCGAACAAAGGCTGGCGGGACGCGCTCGCCGACGACCCGGCGCTCGCCGCAGGCCTCAACACGTTCGCGGGAGAACTCACCAACGAGGCCGTGGCCCAAGCCCACGGGATGGCGGCGCGCACCGTCACCGAAGTCGTGGCCGCGGGATAGCCCCTGCCCCGCGGCACCGTCTTTCCGTCCCCCCGCCGTTCCTCTAGTGGTCGGGCCGGTAGAACAGATACCGTCAATGGTGCAGGACAGCGGCCAGACACCCGGCCGTGACCCGGTATGTGGGAGGCGACAGGTCAGTGTCACGCACGGAGCCGACGACCCTTACCCGTGTGGCGGCCGTGGAAATCCGACTCGTCCGACTGGCGTTGACGCGGCCCCGGCCGCAGCGGTCCCCCGGCGAGTCCGACCGCTTCGTGCGGCACATCCTGGTCCGGGTGCGGGACGACACCGGGGCGAGCGGTTGGGGAGAGATTCCGCGCGCCGACCGCGACCTGTGGGATGCCCTGGTGGACGAGTACGCCCCCGCTCTCGTGGGGCACCGCTGGCAGCGTCCCACTGAGGCTGCAGCCGCTTGGCAGCCCCTTGCTCCCCGGCCTGCCGTGGCTGCCGCGTTGGACACTGCCTGCTGGGACTTGTGGAGCCGGCAGCGCGGCATTCCGCTCGCGCACGCGCTCGGCGGGGTGCGCACCGCAGTCACCGCCGGAGTCACCCTGGGACCGCAGCCCTCCCTCGAACTCCTGGTCCAGGAAGTGAACCGGCAGGTCGGTGCGGGATACAAGCGGGTGCGGCTGCACATCCGCCCCGGCTGGGACGTGGAGGCGGTGCGTGCCGTCCGGGAGGCGTACCCGTCGCTTGTGCTGCAAGTCGACGGAGGCGGCCGCTACACCGAAAGCCCGGAGCACTTGGACGCGTTGCGCTCCCTCGACGACTACGGCCTGCTCGCGATCGAACAGCCCTTCCCTGCCGGGGACCTGGCCGCGCACGCCCGGTTGAACCGCAGCCTGCGCACCCCGGTGGCGCTGGACGACTCGGTGGACTCCCTGGAACGGTTGGACGAGGCGATCCGCATGGAAGCAGCGTCCGCGCTGAACCTGCGGATCGTCCGCATGGGCGGGATCACCCAGGCCCGGCGGGCCCACGACCGGGCCGTGGACGCGGGATGGCAGGTGTGGTGCGGCTCCGACCAGGAATCGGGGTTGGGCAGGGCCGCGGTCGTCGCCCTGGCCACCCTCCCCGGCACCACCCTGCCGTGCGAGATGCCGCCTGCCGGGGAACGGTTCGTGCCTGACCTGGTCTCCCCCACGGTGCGCTCCCACGACGGGGTGGTGGCGGTGCCGCTCACCCAGCCGGGGCTCGGCCACGAAGTGGACCAGCGGACCGTGGACACGTTGACGGTGCGTTCGGCGTCGGTGGGCTCCCTCGCCTGAGCGGGTGCCCGCCCCGCCGGGCCGTGACCGAAACCCTGCGGCGCAGGCCCAGCCACGCCGCGGACAGCAGCGGGCCGCTCTCCGCGGCACACCCTGTTGATCCTGGTGGGAAACTGCGGCGCGGGCGTTGGTCGCGGCAGGACCAGAAAAAGATTACGGACATTACGCAATCCGGTTCTCCCCCGTGGGCTGCGTGGCCGGTTGAGGCCACTGTCCAGTAGCTTTCCCGCTGGACAACGCGAGGCTGTGGAAAACCGCCCCAATCCCCTGGCGGGCATCTGATGTTGACTTCCTCCCCACGGCTGAAGCCGGGGGATTCCAACCCGTCACCGGGTCGGGCTTCCTGTTTCATCGGGCCGCGCCTCCCCGGAAGACTCCGGGGCCGGTCTTACCGGCCCTCCGCAGGCGTTTTACCTCTCCGCCAGCCCGGCGGCGAGGATATTGCGTGCGGCGTTGACGTCCCGGTCATGGGCCGCGCCGCAGGCGCACTGCCAGGTACGGACGTTCAGCGGCATCTTCTCTTGCAGGGTGCCGCATGCCGAGCACAGCTTGGAGGAAGGGAACCAGCGGTCCACGACCAGCAGTTCTCGGCCGTACCAGGCGCACTTGTACTCCAGCATCGAGCGGAATCCCCGCCAGGATGCGTCGGAAATGGCGCGGGCCAGCCGCCCGTTCTTGACCATGTTGCGGACGGTCAGGTCCTCGATCACGACCGTTTGGTTCTCACGGACGAGCCGAGTGGTGATTTTGTGCAGGAAATCGCGGCGCCGGTCGGTGATCCGCGCGTGGATGCGGGCGACCTTGCGGCGGGCCTTCTCCCGGTTCGCCGACCCCTTGGCCTTGCGGGACAGGGCCCGCTGCGCACGGGCGAGCTTTCGCCGGTCGCGGCGTTCGTGCCGGGGGTTGGTGATCTTCTCCCCGGTGGAGAGGGTGGCCAGGGCGGTGATCCCAGCGTCCACCCCGACCTTGCTCCCGGTCGGCGGCAGCGGGCGGATCTTCTCCTCGACCAGGATGGACACGAACCAGCGTCCCGCGTTGTCGCGCGACACCGTCACCGTGGACGGCTCTGCACCTTCTGGGAGGGGACGAGACCACACGATGCGCAAGGGCTCGCTCATCTTCGCCAACGTCAGCGTGCCGTCCCGGTAGCGGAACGCCGAGCGGGTGTACTCCGCCGACGCCCGCGACTTCTTCCGGGACTTGAACGTGGGGTACTTGGCCCGCTTGGCGAAGAAGTTCGCGAACGCCGCCTGAAGGTGCCGCAATGCTTGCTGGAGCGGAACCGACGACACCTCGTTCAGGAACGCGAGTTCGGGGGTTCTCTTCCATTGGGTGAGCGCGGCCGAGGTCTCCACGTAGGAGACGCGGCGGCCCTCTTGGGTGTAGGCGCGGGTCCGCTCCTCCAGGGCCTTGTTGTAGACGAGGCGGACGCAGCCGAACGTCCGAAGCAGTTCTTCGGCCTGCTCGAGGGTCGGGTAGAAGCGGTACTTGTAGGCCCGCTTCACAAGCTGCGCCATGTCTCACATTTTACTAGAAGATCAGTTAAGAACGATCTGCGATGGGAGGATGGCGCTTCCTCCCCAGGGCTGAAGCCCGGGGTCTCCGCGCCAGAAGAACGATGAGATCTTTATGAATGCTCTTGTGCTGAGAGCCGCGCTGCTGCACTTTCGTGGTGGCGTCACTGCCCGCACACCCCGTGGGTGACAGCCACACCCACGCATCCACGGAAAGGAAGATCGGTGGCTCTGTACGAGGTGCACGCCCGCAAATGGGAGAACGGCTGGGAGCTCCAGGTCGCCGATGTGGGGGTCACCTGGTCGCCCTCCTTGGTCGAAGCCTCCGCACGAGCCAAGGAGTTCGTCTGCGCCCAGCTCTCTTTGGACGAGCGCACCGTCCACATCGACTTGCAGCCCCAGGTGAACAAGGATCTCGACCAGCTCGCAGTAGAGGCGCGGCGGGCGGTGCACATGGCTGACGAAGCCACCCGCATCGCCACGGTCAAAGTGCGGGAGATCGTGCAGGGCCTCACCGAGGCGGGCCTGTCCCTGCCCGACATCGCCCAATACCTGGAAGTGCCCCAGCGCCGCCTGGAAGAGCTGCTCTACGGCTAGGCTGCGGGGCCCGCGGCACCCTCCGCCCCGCAAGCGGGGAGCGTCCGGCCCGTCCCCGTTCGCGGGGCGGTACTGTAATCCCCAAGCCATACCAACCAGTCGGTTCCTCGTGGTGGGGTGCCGACCGGACTGAGAAAGGGGCGCAGCACGCATGCGGGAATTCGCCGACATCCACGCGCTCGCCGCCGCGCAAGGCAGCCACCTGGGACACAGCCCGTGGCACACCGTCACCCAAGACCAGATCAGCACCTTCGCCGACGCCACCGGCGACCACCAGTGGATCCACGTCGACGTGGAACGCGCCGCTGCCGGACCGTTCGGCAGCACCATCGCCCACGGCTTCCTCACCCTGTCCCTGCTGCCCATGTTCGCCTGGCAGATCTACCGGCTGCAGAAATCCCCTGCCATGGCCATCAACTACGGGCTCAACAAAGTCCGCTTCCTCCAACCGGTGCGGGTGGGCTCCCGCATCCGCGACAGCCTCGAACTCGCCGAAGCCAAAGAAACCCCCAAAGGCATCCTGCTCACCATGCGGCACGAGGTCGAAATCGACGGGGAAGACCGGCCCGCGCTCGTCGCCGAAGCGCTCAGCCTCGTCGTCCCCTAGCCAGGCCCCGGGGGTGGCCGCACCCCTGCGGCCGCCCCCGGCGACCACGGGGATACACTCCCCGGGCCGCCGCCTGGCCGCAACCGGACAGCCGTCCGGAAAAGCCAGCTCAACGCGGGCGTACGCATGAGGAAAACCGCAGCGGGTAGCGAAGGGCGAAGGCGGGTCGCAACCGTCGAAAACCCCTGTGGCAGAGGCGATACCGAACAGAACTCCCGTGGGCTGATAGTTTTCTGTTCAGCGAGCTTTCGCAGGGGTCAACTGTCAGATCTCTAGAGATTGAAAGGTGCGTAGATGTCCGCGCCGTACACGCTTCCTGAACTGCCCTACGACTACTCCGCTCTGGAGCCGTGGATCTCGGGCGAGATCATGGAGCTGCACCACGACAAGCACCACGCCGCCTACGTCAAGGGCGCCAACGACGCTCTGGAGCAGCTGGCGGAGGCCCGGGAGAAGGGCGACCTGAGCAAGGTCAACCTGCTGCAGAAGAACCTCGCCTTCAACCTGGCCGGCCACGTCAACCACACCGTGTTCTGGCCGAACCTGTCGCCGGACGGCGGCGACAAGCCGGAAGGCGAGCTCGGCGCTGCCATCGACGACGCCTTCGGATCCTTCGACGCCTTCCGCGCCCACTTCAGTGCCGCCGCCACCGGCATCCAGGGCTCGGGCTGGGCGATCCTCGCCTGGGACATCCTCGGCCAGCGGCTCATCATCGAGCAGCTCTACGACCACCAGGGCAACCTGGCTGCCGGCTCCTACCCGCTGCTCATGCTCGACATGTGGGAGCACGCCTTCTACCTGCAGTACAAGAACGTCAAGGCCGACTACGTGAAGGCGTTCTGGAACGTGGTGAACTGGGCCGACGTGGCCAAGCGGTTCGAGGACGCCCGCAAGGTCGCCCTCGGCTGACCCCAGTCGGTTCCACGTCGCCACACATGCTGCGGGGCGGCGCCCACCACGGGTGCCGCCCCGTTGCCATGCTCGCCCGCCTCAGCCGTGCACGAGCTGCACCGCCTCGGTGAGCGAATCAGCAACCGGGTGCCCGGTGGCTTCCAGCCGTTCCCTGCTCATCAGCCCCGTGGCCACCAGAACCGCTTTGGCGCCCACCATGCGGGCCGCGTGCGCGTCATCGTCGATATCCCCGATGAGCACCACCGTGGCCGGGTCGATGCCCTGGGCGTCCAAGTGGGCAGCCAGGTGCTCGGCCTTCGAATCGGCGTCGGTGGTCCGCTGCCGCCCGTCCACCCGGGTGAAGTGCGACACCAGGCCGAACTCGGTGATCACCGGAACCAGGTGGTCGTGGGCGGCCATGGACAGCAGCGACTGCGTACCGCCCGCGCGACGCCACTGGTGCAACGTGTCCACCGCACCGTCAGCGAGCCGGCAGGACGGCAGGAGCCGCTGATAGTAGCTGTTGTAGGCGGCGTCCAGCCGCTGCCATTCCTCATCGCTCAGCGGACGGCCCAACAGCTCCTCGTAGAACGGGACCAGAGGGCGGCGGAAGATCTTCCGCCAGTCCTCCAACGTCATCGGCGGCACGCCGAACATCTCGCACACGTGGTTGGCCGCGGCGAGATTGGCGTGATTGTCGTCGAGAAGCGTGCCGTTCCAGTCCCAGACGATGTGTCGGATACCGTTGCGCACACTCAGGGATTGCTCTACCACACCTGTACTCTAAGCTTCCGCTGTCACCGGGCTAGGCGTGCGGCTGCTGCGCCTCCGGCCATTGCTGGTGGTCCTGCTGCGCCGCCTTCTCCGCCTTCTTCTGCTTGCGCCGACGGCGCAACCGCACCAGCAGCCAGATCCCGAGCCCGGCCGTGGCCACGACTGCGATGACGACCAGGACCGGCAGCAGCACGGCGAGGATCGCCATCGCCACACTGGCGGCGTCCTCCATCGTGCTGAGCACCGGCGCGCCGACTCCGACGCTGAGCATGTTGACCAGCAGGCGGATCGCGGCCTTCATCAAATGGAAGAAGAGGGCGATCGCCGCACCGACAACCGCCAGCCACACGCTGACGTCTCCCCCGACACTGGCCGCAGCCGCATCACCCGCGACCTCGGGCTCCCCCAGTACCGCGCTTCCGCTCGCACCGAAGACAATGCCGCCGGAAGTGGGGCGCACCACGGTCTGGATGATGTCGTTGATGTGGTCCAACGCGGGGATCTTGTCCGCGCACAGTTCAACAATCAGCAGGACAGCCAGAATTCCCAGTGCCCACGGGCTTTCCAGCCACTGCCAGGAAGGACCAAGCGACAGTAGATCGGTGTAGCGGGAAAGCAGCCCCGCCACCAGGAGAGGAACGTAAGCGTTCAGGCCGGCCGACGATGACAGGCCAATTCCGGTCAGTATTTCCACTCGCGGTGCCTTTTCTTCCGTCGCCTCGCGAGGAGACGTAAGGGGATCTTTCAGCCGATGAGACGCGGATTACTTTGCTGAGGTTTTCCCCGTACACCGCGAATTCCATGAAGATTACTGTTGGTACTCTTCGACCTGGGAAATAGAGCGCGGGCGCGCTTCGTCGGGATTTTCGCCGAACTCCTCTTTCGCCCGCCGTTGGCGCAGCAGATCCCAGCACTGGTCCAACGCGCGCTCCACCTGTTTGATCCGCTCGTACTCGGCGGCGCTCAACCGGTGCCCGGGCTGCTGCCGCAGCGCACGCTCCTCGGTGACCAGCTCCCCGATCTGCCGGATGAGCTCCTCTTCACGAGTGTGCTGTCCGTTCATGCCCCCATGCTCAGCCCGTGCGCTCCGGCATACAAGCCCACCACGCCACGTTTTGCAGGTCATTGACGGTATGCGGAGGTATGCCCGGAACGCCGGATTGGCTGCGGCGGGCGGGGGAACACCCACTGTCGACGCCGGACACACCTGTATCGTCCGACACCCCCTGATCGCTGTTCTCTGGGAGCCCCATGACGATCTACGCTGACCGTCCCCTGCGCCGTGCCCTGCAACTCGGCGGCGACCTGCTCGCGCTCGCCTGGATCGCGCTCGGAGTGTGGACTGCGGTCGCGCTGCACCGGGCCCTGGCGGCGCTCGCCCGCCCCGGCGTCCTCCTCCACGACGCGGGCGACGGCCTCGCCAGCCACATGGCCAGCGCAGCCGAAGCAGCGCGGAACGTGCCGTTCGTCGGCGACGACCTGGCCGCGCCCCTGGCCCGGCTGGAAGCGACCGGGGACGACCTCAGCGCCGCCGGAACAGGACTCCAGCAGACCGCGGCGGAATTCGCCCTGCTCACCGCGGTGGCTGTCGCGGTGCTGGCGGTCGCGGTCGCGCTCGGCGCCTGGCTGCCCGTCCGGCTCCGCTGGATCCGGCAGGCCAGCCAGGCCCGGCAGCTCACCCGGCTTCCCGGCGAGGCCGGGACCCGCCTGCTCGCGCTGCGCGCCCTGACCGCCGCGCCCGTGCCCGCGCTGTGCCGCCTCCACGACGACCCGGCGGAGGCGTGGCGCTCCGGAGACGAGCGGGTCGTGGCGGAACTCGCCGCCCTCGAGCTGCGCCGCCTCGGCCTGCACCCGGCCCGCCCGGCTCCCAGCGACCGCGACAACCAGCAGCAATGAGCCGGGAAGCCTGGGCTCCCGGTCTGTCCGCCCCACCCCGGAAATACCCGTGGGGGGTATCATTGTTCGAGGAAGCGACCAGTCGACAGGAGAACACCGCGATGGCCGCCTACGGCTACCACGACAACAAGCGGCAGCACCTCAACCGGCTCCGCCGGATCGAAGGACAAGTACGCGGCCTCCAGCGGATGGTCGAGGACGACGCCTACTGCATCGACATCCTCACCCAGACCTCCGCGGTAACGAAGGCGCTCCAATCCTTTGCCCTGTCGCTCCTCGAGGAGCACCTCCACCACTGCGTGGCCAACGCCCTCGCCAACGGCGGCAGCGAAGCCGAAACGAAGGTCCGCGAAGCGTCCGAAGCGATCGCCCGACTGGTCCGCTCCTGACCGTTTGTGGACACCGACCAAGAGACGAGGGTCACCATGGCCAGTACCACCATCACCGTCACCGGCATGACCTGCGGGCACTGCGTGAGCTCGGTGAAGGAAGAAATCAGCGAACTGCCCGGGGTGACCGACGTGCGGGTGGACCTGGAGAGCGGGCGGGTCGAAATCGACAGCACGGCCCCGCTCAGCGACGAGCAGATCCGCGCCGCGGTAGCGGAAGCAGGCTACGAAGTCGTCGCCTGACCCCGGCCCGCTCCGGTACGGCGGCCGCAGCACCTGGCACCGCACACCCGAGTGCCCCGCCGTACCGGACCACGGCAGTGGGGCGGCTATCCGCCCACGGCCAGCCCCACCCGCTCCTTGGCCTGCTCGGGTTTGAGGTAGCGGGAGTACTCCTCCACGTCCACCAGCGTCTCCACGCTGCGGTTGAGGAACCCCAGGCGGGACACGTCGCAGCCCAGCAGCGCCTGGATCAGCCAGTTGGCGGCCACCCGCATCCGGGCCGGTCCCGACGGCAGCGAATACAAGTGGTAGGCCCGGGTCAACGCCAAGGCCGCGGTCCCGTTGAACTCCACCCCGAAGGGGCGGGCCACCGCGTCCCGGCCGCTCAAATCCACGAGCAGGCCGCGGTCCCGGTAGTAGTAGTGCTTCGTCGACCGGCCCAGCAGCGAAGCAATCACGTTGTCGGCCGCCACCGGCCCCTGGGTGGACGCGTGCTGGGCGGTAGGCGGGCACAGCGCCCCGTCCTCGCCCTTGCTCAAATCGGGGACGGCGGCGGAATCACCGATCCCGAAAATCTCCGGATGCCCGGGCACCGACAAGTCCGCGCCCACCGAGAGCTTCCCGCGTTCCGTGGGCAGCCCGGTCGCCGCGATCAGCGGGCTCGGCGCAGTGCCCGCCGTCCAGATCAACGTGCGGCACGGCAGCACCCGGTCGTCGGTCAACGTCACCTTGTCCTCGGTCACCTCGCGGACCGACACCCCCAGCGACACTTCGATCCCGCGCTGGCGCAGCAGCTCCATCGTCTTCTGCCCCAGATGCTCGCCCAGCTCCGGCATCAAGCGGGGGGCGATGTCCACTACGTTCCACTGGATGTGCGGGCGCAGCTTCGGATACTGCTTGCACGCTGCCTCGCACAGCAGCTCCAAGGACGCCGCGGTCTCCACCCCTGTGTAGCCGCCGCCCACCACGATGAACGTGCACCGCTCGTCGCGCTCCGCCGGGTCGTCGCTGGCGTTCGCCAACTCCAGCTGGGCCAGCACGTGGTCGCGCAAGTACACCGCCTCGGCCAGGTTCTTGTTGCCGCGGGCGTGCTCGATCAGCCCGGGGATGTTGAACGTCCGGGTCACGCTGCCGGGCGCCAGAATCAGCCGGTCGTAGCGCTCATAGGAGTACTCGCCGGAGATCTTGCGGACCACCACCGTGTTCCGGTCCGTGTCCAAGCCGACGGCGATCCCCGGAATGATGTGGGTGCGGTGCAGTTGCCGGTGCAGAGAGACAGCGATCGACTGCGGGGTCAGCAGGCCGGACGCCACTTGGGGCAGCAGCGGCTGGTAGAGCATGTAGTCGTTGGGTGCGACGAGTACGATCTCGGCCTTGCCTTCTGGAATCCTCTGTTCGAGTCGGCGCAGCGCGGTCAGACCCGCAAAACCCGCGCCGACCACGACGATGCGCGGCCGTGCCATCGTCGGACCTCCCCTGTCAGGCGTCTGCTCGCCCTTCCCGCTGCCCGTGGACTAGGGCGCCAAACACGCCCGCGGACTACTTCCCCGCGGCGAGCAGTGCCGTGCGGGCCATCGTGAACAGCAGCTCGGCCAGATGGTCCCGGTCCAGTTCCCCCGCGCTGTGCGGGGTCGAGTTGAGCAGGCCGAACGTGGCGTGCACCGCGGTGCGCAGCACCGGCGTGGGGGTGGTGGGACGCACCGCGGCCAGGACGTCCACCCACTGTTCCAGGTAGGCGCGCTGGAGGCGGCGGATCTTCCGGCGCGGCTCTTCGGGCACGTGCAGCAGTTCCCGGTCGTGCACCGTGATGAGCGCCGGTTCGGCCAGTGCGAAAGCGATATGGCCGCGGAGCAGCGCATCCAACGCGTCGTTCGGATCCGGGTGGGCGGCCACGTGCTCGGTGCCCTGGCGCAGCAGCCGTTCGCTGATGTCGAGCAGCACCTCCGCCAGCAGCGCTTCCTTGCCGGGGAAATGGCGGTAGAGCGCGGGACCGGTCGTGCCGACAGCGCGTCCCAAGTCCTCGATGGACACGCTGCGAAAACCACGGGCGGCGAACAGCTCAGCGGCCGCACGCAGGATCGCTGCCCGACGGTCTCCCCCGCGGGTACGCACGCGTGACCTCCCGAATGGTCCCCAAATCCTGGACGCCAATGTTAGCAAGTATTAACATCGGTCCTGTTAATGCTCATTAACATCGGAGGGGGAGGAACCATGAGCGGGACGGCCACACTCACCTCCGCTATCGACCCGACCAGCCCCGCCTTCCACGCCAACGCCGAAACCAACCGCGCCCTCGCCGCGGAACTCCGCCGCCGCCTGGCCGACGCGGCCCGCGGCGGGCCCCCGCACGCCCGCGAACGCCACAAAGCCCGCGGCAAACTCCTCGCCCGCGAACGGATCGACGCCCTCCTCGACCCGGGCACGCCCTTCCTCGAACTCTCCCCGCTCGCCGCCCACGGCATGTACGGCCCCGACGGGAACGACGCACCCGCCGCAGGGATCATCACCGGCATCGGACGCGTCTCCGGACGCGAAACCGTCATCGTCGCCAACGACGCCACCGTCAAAGGCGGCAGCTACTATCCGATGACCGTCAAAAAACACCTCCGCGCCCAAGAAGTCGCCCTGCACAACCACCTGCCGTGCATCTACCTCGTCGACTCCGGCGGCGCGTTCCTGCCCATGCAGGACGAAGTCTTCCCCGACCGCGACCACTTCGGCCGCATCTTCTACAACCAGGCCACCATGTCGCAGCGCGGCATCCCGCAGATCGCCGCGGTCCTCGGCTCCTGCACTGCCGGCGGCGCCTACGTGCCCGCCATGAGCGACGAAGCCGTCATCGTCCGCAACCAAGGCACCATCTTCCTCGGCGGGCCCCCGCTCGTGAAAGCCGCCACCGGCGAAGTCGTCACCGCGGAAGAACTCGGCGGCGGCGACGTCCACGCCCGCGTCTCCGGAGTCGTCGACCACATCGCCGACGACGACGCACACGCCCTCGCCATCGTCCGCCGCATCGTCGCCACCCTCGGCCCGCGGCCCGCACCCGCCTGGGACGTGCGCGAACCCCGGCCCCCCGCAGCCGACCCCGCGGAACTGTACGGCATCATCCCCACCGACACCCGCACCCCCTACGACGTGCGGGAAGTCATCGCACGGCTCGTCGACGCCAGCGAATTCACCGAATTCAAAGCCGACTACGGGCCCACCCTCGTCACCGGGTTCGCGCACCTGCACGGTCACCCCGTCGGCATCATCGCCAACAACGGCATCCTGTTCTCCGAATCCGCGCTCAAAGGCGCCCACTTCATCGAACTGTGCGACCGGCGCGCCATCCCCCTCGTCTTCCTGCAGAACATCTCCGGGTTCATGGTGGGCCGCGACTACGAAGCCGGCGGCATCGCCAAACACGGCGCGAAAATGGTCACCGCCGTCGCCTGCGCCCGCGTCCCCAAATTCACCGTCATCATCGGCGGCTCCTTCGGCGCCGGAAACTACAGCATGTGCGGGCGCGCCTACTCGCCGCGCTTCCTGTGGATGTGGCCGAACGCCCGCATCTCCGTCATGGGCGGGGAACAAGCCGCCTCCGTGCTCGCCACCGTACGCCGCGACCAGAAAGCCGCACGCGGCGAAGACTGGTCCGCTGAAGAGGAAGAAGCGTTCAAAGCCCCCATCCGGGCGCGCTACGAAGAGCAAGGCAACCCCTACTACTCCACGGCGCGCCTGTGGGACGACGGCGTCATCGACCCCGTCGACACCCGCACCGTCCTCGCCCTCGCCCTCTCCGCCGCCCGCCACGCCCCGCTCGACCCGGTGGGCTACGGCGTCTTCCGCATGTAGCCCGCAGCAGAACGGAGCACCGCGATGACCACACCGTTTCCCGCACCGCTACGCACCGCCCCCGCTGTCCTCGTCGCCAACCGGGGCGAAATCGCCGTGCGGATCATCCGCACCCTGCGGCAGCTCGCCCTGCCCGCCATCGCCGTCTACACCGACCAGGACGCGGACGCGCCCCACGTGCGCGCCGCCGACAGCGCGCTACGCATCCCCGACTACCTGGACGGGGACGCGATCATCGCCGCGGCACACGCCAGCGGAGCAGCCCTCATCCACCCCGGCTACGGGTTCCTCGCCGAAAACGCCGGCTTCGCCCGCGCCTGCACTGCGGCCGGACTCGTCTTCGTCGGCCCGACCCCGGACTCGATCGCCGCCATGGGCGACAAAATCCGCGCCAAACAGACCGTGGCCGCCGCCGGAGTGCCCGTCCTCCCCGGATTCGCGGAAGACCCCGGCCACCCCCTGTCCGCAACCGACCTCACCGCCGCAGCCGCACAGATCGGCTACCCCCTGCTCCTCAAACCCTCCGCTGGCGGCGGCGGGAAAGGCATGCGGCTCGTCCACAGCCCGGACGAGCTCGCGGACGCCGCAGCCGCCGCCCGCCGCGAAGCCCGCGCCGCCTTCGGCGACGCCACCCTGCTCGCGGAACGGTACGTCGCCCGCCCCCGCCACATCGAAGTGCAAATCCTCGCCGACACGCACGGCACCATCGTCCACCTGGGGGAACGCGAATGCAGCCTCCAGCGCCGCCACCAGAAGATCGTGGAAGAAGCCCCCTCCCCGCTGCTCACCCCCGAGCAGCGGAACGCCATGGGCCAGGCCGCTGTGGCCGCGGCACGCGCCTGCGGGTACGTGGGGGCGGGCACCGTGGAATTCATCGTGCCCGGGGACGACACCGACCGCTTCTTCTTCCTCGAAATGAACACGCGGCTCCAAGTCGAACACCCCGTCACCGAAGCCGTCACCGCCATCCGCGGCACCCGCGGCATCGACCTGGTGGAAGCGCAACTCCGCATCGCCCTCGGCGAAGCCCTGCCGTTCACCCAAGACGACATCACCTGGCAGGGGCACGCGATCGAATGCCGCATCTATGCGGAAGACCCGGCGCGGAACTTCCTGCCCACCGGCGGCCGCATCCTCCACGTCGCCGAACCCCACGGGCCCGGCATCCGCGTCGACTCCGGCATCAGCGAAGGCACCACCGTCACCTCCGCCTACGACCCGCTGCTCGCCAAACTCGTCGTCTGGGACCACGACCGCGCTAGTGCGCTCCGCCGCGCCGACGCGGCCCTCGCCCGCACCACACTGCTCGGCTGCGGCACCAACACCGCGTTCCTCCGCGCCCTGCTCGCCCACCCCGACGTCGCCGCCGGACAGCTCAGCACCGGGCTCGTCGAACACCTCCACCCCGAGCTCGCCCCAGCCCTCCAGGCAGGCCCCGACGTGCTCGCCGCCGCGGCCCTCGACCGGCACCTCGACCTGGTCGCGACCAGCGACCCCGCCAACCGGTTCACCATCCCCGACGGGTGGCGGCTCGGCGAACCCGCGTGGACCGTGTGGCGGCTCCACTCGCCCGGCAGCGACCCCGTCACCGTGCGCGTCCGCGCCGACCACGACCACCCGCACCGCTTCCACGTGCGCGTCGCCGACGCCGACCCGCACGAAGCCACCGCGGTCCGCTCCCCAGACGGGCGCAGCCTGCACGTCACCTACGCGGGCCAGGCCCGCCACTACACCCGCGCCACGGACGGGCACGACCTGTGGCTCGGCCATGCGGGCGCGGCCTGGTGCTTCCGCGACGCCCCCCGCACCGCCCCGCTGCGCCGCACCAGCGGGCACGCCGACGGCGCCGTGCGCAGCCCCATGCCCGGCACCGTCCTCGACGTGCCCGTCGCCGTCGGCGACACCGTCCGCGCCGGACAGACCCTCGCCGTCGTCGAAGCCATGAAAATGGAGCACCCCGTGGCCGCACCCGTCGACGGCACCGTCACCGAACTGCACGCCCGTCCCGGACAGTCCGTTCCCCTTGATGCCCTCCTCGCCGTCGTCACCCCGGCGGCCGCCCCGGCCGCCACCCACGTTCCGTCGACCACTGCTGCTACCGAGGAGCCGCGCTGATGTCCTACCGTCTCAGCGACGAACACGAAGAACTGCGCCGCACCGTCGCCGAATTCGCCCGCACCGAAGTCGCGCCTGTCATCGGCGACTACTACGAACGCGCCGCCTTCCCCTACGAGATCGTCGCCGCCATGGGGCGCATGGGCCTGTTCGGCCTGCCGTTCCCCGAAGACGTCGGCGGCATGGGCGGCGACTACCTGGCGCTCTGCCTCGCCCTGGAAGAACTCGCCCGCGTCGACTCGTCCGTCGCCATCACCCTGGAAGCCGCCGTCTCCCTCGGCGCAATGCCGATCTACCGGTTCGGCACCCCTGAACAGCAAGCCACCTGGCTGCCCCGGCTCTGCTCCGGAGAAGCCCTCGGCGCGTTCGGCCTCACCGAACCCGAAGGCGGCTCCGATGCGGGCGCCACCCGCACCACCGCCCGCCTCGATGCCGGAGAATGGGTCATCAACGGCACCAAAAGCTTCATCACCAACTCCGGCACCGACATCACCGCGCTCGTCACCGTCACCGCGGTCACCGGACAACGGCCCGACGGACGCCCCGAAATCTCCGCGATCATCGTCCCCGCCGGCACTCCCGGCTTCACTATTGGCCAGCGGTACTCCAAAGTCGGCTGGTGCGCCTCCGACACCAACGAACTCGTGTTCACCGACTGCCGGGTCCCTGAAGCCAACCTCCTCGGCGAACGCGGCCGCGGCTACGCCCAATTCCTGAGTATCCTCGACGAAGGCCGCATCGCTATCGCCGCGCTCGCCGTCGGACTCGCCCAAGGCTGCGTCGACGAATGCCTGCGCTACGTCGGCCAGCGCGTCGCCTTCGGCCGCGAAATCGGCCGCTACCAGGCGATCCAATTCAAGATCGCGGACATGGCCGCCCGCGTGCACACCGCCCGGCTCGCCTACTACGACGCGGCCGCACGCCTGCTGGCCGGGCAGCCGTTCAAAAAAGAAGCCGCCATCGCCAAACTCGTCGCGTCCCACGCGGCCATGGACAACGCCCGCGACGCCACCCAGATCTTCGGGGGCTACGGGTTCATGAACGAATACCCGGTCGGACGCTTCTACCGCGACGCCAAAATCCTCGAAATCGGCGAAGGCACCTCAGAAATCCAGCGGATGGTCATCGCCCGGGAACTCGGACTGCCCGCCTAGCGGCCGGCAGCCATGCGGACCGGCGGGCGGTCCCCCGCCGCCGGGCAGAGAACCGCCCGCGGTCATCACGCCACCCGGCTCAGACGATGTGGTCGGGCGGGCCCGACTTGATCGCCTCCACGAACCGGCCGAGCTCTTCCTCCGGCAAGTGCTGGGCAAGGTCCGCCTCGCTCACAATGCCGACGAGCTGCTTGTTCTCGATCACCGGCATCCGCTTGACCTTGTGCTGCGTCATCTCCTGCAGCAAGGTCTCAATGTCGTCGGAGGCGTCCACGTAGAACGGGGTGCCCTCGGCGAGCTCGATCGCGTTACAGGTGTTCGGGTCCTTGCCTTCCGCCAGGCACTTCACCACGATGTCGCGGTCCGTGATGATGCCCTTCAGTCGGTTGTCCTCCCCGCAGATCGGCAGAGCACCGACTCCGAGGTCCCGCATCATGCGCGCCGCGGTCACCAGGTTCGTGTTCGTCTCAATGCACTGGACACCCTCGTGCATGATGTCCTTGGCTGTGGTCATGATTCTCCCCCCTTTGTTCCGTTCCCGCGACAATCCGCTGGTCTGTGCGCGGACGGGAACTGTGGGGGCTTCTACCCACCAGCCCGAACCACATCCACGAACCGGACAAAACACCACATAAATCCACAAAACAGATTCATCGGCGGCGGCAGATCATGATCTCCGTGGTCGGGCTCTCCATCCGCGTGCGCACCAAATGCCGCTCCAACGGGTAGAGCGCCGCCCCGGCCAGCCACCCCGTCGGCTCGGTGAGCGTCACCGCGCGCAGCAGGCCGCCCCACAGCTTGCGCCACACCGGCCCCGCATCCACCTGCGCGTTCATGAGCATGAGGAACGGCGACCGGTGCACCACGTCGAACCCGGCCTCATCCAACCGGGCAGTGATCCACTCCAACGGACGGTTGACCTGGTTGACGCCGCGCTGGGCCGGACGGTGCAGGAAATTCTCCGAGAACACGAAATACCCGCCAGACCGCACCAGGTGGGCGATCGACTTCACCGCGGCCGCGTAACGCTCGTCGTCCGTGATATGGAACAGCACGTCCATACAGGAGACCGCGTCGAACTCAGCCTCGTCGAACACCCCCTGCGGGTCGGCGATATCCACCCGTTCGAACCGCAACCCCGGAAACCGCTCCCGCAGCCGCACCACCGCGGCCTCCGTCAAATCGCAGCCAGTGACCGCGACCGCGCCCAACCGCTGCCAGGCGCGGACATAGAACCCGGTCCCCGAGCCCACGTCCAACACCCGCGCCCGAGACCAGTCCACGGCGAGCGCCCCCACCCGCTCCGCGAACACCTCCTGGCGCACCCGGTACATCCACTCGTTGAACGACCGACCCAAAGCCCGGTAGCCGACCCCGGTCTCCGTCCAGTCCGCGTCGAGGCGCTCCTCCCAGAAAGCCCTGCGTTCATCGTGGAAAGTCATGCCCGCATGATTCCTGGTCACCGAACCCAGGTCCAGCACCACCGCCGGGAGACGCGGCAAAAAAGGGGGCCCGGCACCAGGTGCCGGACCCGAATCCTCGGTAATCTTCCCTACCGCCAGGAGGGGTGGCCGCCCGTGGGGGTAGTCTGCTCCGCGGAGGCGTCCCCGACCGCGATCGCGTGCTCCACCAGGCGGATCAGCGTCGCCTTGGTGGACGCCCGGTCCCGGGCGTCGCACTGCACGATCGGAATGTCCTCGCTGAGCGTCAAGGCGTCCCGCACCTCGCTGATCGAGTGGGGGAAGTAAGAGTCGAAACCGTTGATTGCGACGATGAACGGCAGCTTCGCTTCTTCGAAGTAGTCGATGGCCGGGAAGCAGTCCGCCAGGCGGCGGGTGTCCACCAGGACCACCGCGCCGATGGCTCCTTTGACCAAGTCATCCCACATGAACCAGAAGCGGTGCTGCCCGGGGGTACCGAACAGGTAGAGGATGAGGTCGGAGTCGAGGGACACCCGACCGAAGTCCATGGCGACTGTGGTCGTCTGCTTGTCCGGTGTTTTCGCCAAGTCGTCGACTCCGACGCTGGCGCTAGTCATCACCGCTTCGGTGGTCAGTGGAACGATCTCAGAGACCGACCCCACAAACGTCGTCTTCCCGACGCCGAAGCCCCCGGCGACGACGATCTTCACCGACGTCATCGCATTCGCCACAGCACCGCCCTCGTCGGCCGGGCTAGAGCTTGCGAAGTCCACTGAGTACCCTTTCAAGCAGGTTGACATTGGGCCGGCTGTCGGTGTTCAGCGACGACCTGATCTGCACAAGACCCTGTTCTGCCATATCCGCCACCAGAACTCGCGCGACACCGAGCGGTATCCGGCACAGGGCAGAGATCTCCGCCACTGATCGCCACTCCCGACACAGGTCGGTAATCGCCTGGCATTCGGGAGTAAGCGTCCCGAACTCGCTACGCGCCGTCGCGGTCGTGGAAATCAGTGCTTCCAACGGCAGATGAGTCTTCGGCTTGGTCCGGCCACGGGTCACCGCGTAAGGCCGTACCAACGAACTCGGCGCGCTTTCACCGATGGACCACTGCTGCCCGGTGACCTGTGGGGTGGTAGGCGGTTCTCCACCGGCTAGCGGGTCGGACAGCGGCCTCGAGGCACTGGCTGACGGGTCGCCAAACCATGAGGCGCTCCCGGAGTCTCTACCGTGAGGTGGTGCCACCACTTCCTCCTGTCGGTGGTGGGTCAGTGGACGCCCGGAGTGCGTGCTGCCGGAGTCAGTGCCCGGCCGGCCCGCTCTACGAGCAGTGTCATCTCGTAGCCGACCAGACCGAGGTCACATTCGGCGGCAGCGAGCACCGCAAGGCATGATCCGTCGCTGATGGCCATGATAAGGAGCAGCCCACGCTCCATCTCAACCACGGTCTGCGCGACTGCTCCGCCTTCAAAGACCCGGGCTGCACCTTGTGTGAGGCTGGAGAGACCGGAGGCGATCGCAGCCAACTGGTCGGCACGGTCAGCAGGGAACCCGGCTGAAGCCGCCAACGGTAGACCGTCCGACGACACCACAATCGCGTGAGCCACATCGGGCACACGATTGGCGAAGTCAGTGATCAGCCAGTTGAGTTCATTAACCGGTTGACTCATCTGCTCTCCTGTCGGTCCCAGCCTTCACATCGACCGATTGGGTAAACGGCCGACAGCCGAGAGTTTTTCGCGGATGACTTGATTGCGATGCCATGTCCGGGAAGTGCAGATGATGTTAATTCATTGGGCATCTGGTATCCACTCCCTGGCATAGGCCTGGTCGGCTGCAACGTCACGGGACACCGACCTTCAAATCGGACATTATTCCTCCTGGGACGAGCGCTTGTTCAGGGCGTCGCGTCCCTGACGGATGCCCTGCTGGAAACTGGAGAACCGGCTGCGCACCCGCTCCGCGGAGCGCGACGTGATCTGCTTGAAGTTCTCCGGAGCCGGAGCAGCACCCGGCACCAGGTTCGCGCGCGGAATCCGCTTCGGCAGGCCCGAGGCGGTAATGCCACCCGCAATCGGTGCACTGGCCCGTTCCGCCGCGGTCTTCCAACCGGCGTCCGCAGCCGAACGCCACTCGTCCTCGGGGCGGGGCTGCTGGCTCTGCTGCTGAGCAGGAGCAGCAGGCTCGGTGCCCAGCCCGTCGGGCGTGCTGACGGCGCTGATCGGACCGGTTTCCGTCGTCGTCACCGCCGGACGCACTGTGCGGCGACGGAACCAGTTCGACTCGATGGAGTCGAAGATCGGCAGCGGCTCGTTGGACTCGTGCTCCGGGGACGGCGGAATGATCGTGTTCTGGTTTCCGCTTCCCGGGCCGTACCGCTTGGACAGGTAGGCGGTGGATCCGTAGCCCTCCCGCACCTCGGGCTGCTCGGTGCGGCCGCTACCGCTGGAGTAGGACGACGACAGCGGATTCTGCTGCCAGCCCTGCCGCTCCGAGGTGCTGCTGCGCGTGTCCCCGAGCGGGTGAGCGGAGCGCTGTCCCGGCCGGTCCAGGGAGTAGCCGTAGACGCTCTGCCCGCCGGTGCGGGACGATCCCACGGTGTCCGCAGC
>NZ_BCWB01000017.1 GCF_001592045.1 Thermobifida fusca NBRC 14071 = JCM 3263
GCGAATCGGACACCGTCGGTATCGCCGACGTCGACGTGGTGTCCGCCGGGCTCTCCGTGCGCGGAGTCTCGGTCCGCGGGGTCTCCGGACGCGGGGTCTCCGGACGCGGGGTTTCCGTGCGCGGCGTCTCCGGACGGTCCGCCACCGGTTGGGGGGAAGTGGTGCGGGACACCGACCGCTTCCATCCCGCGTCCCACAGGTCCTCGCCGCTCGGCGGGTGCTCCGGCGGGGTCTGCTGGCCCTGCTGGGCGGCACGGGTCGCCGGGTCGGGCCGCTTCGGCAGCCCCGAGGGGGTTGTGCGCGGCTCCCACACCGGGCGGTCGTTGCTGGTACGCGGCTCCCACACGCTGTCCGCGGGATCCGCCGGAGCCGGCGACGACGCGAACGCCGCGGTCGCCTCGGCGTACGTGTCCGGAACAGTGGTGCCACGCCCCGAGGTGAGCGCCGGAGGCGTCGGCTCGACCGGGGTGATGAGCAGGTCGTTGGGCAGCCGCACCGCGGCAGTGATACCGCCGTTGTGCGCCGGACGCAGCCGCACCTCGATACCGTGCCGGTTGGCCAGGCGGCTCACCACGAACAGACCCATGCGGCGGGAGACCGCAACGTCGATCACCGGAGGCTCGGCGAGCTTCTGGTTGGCGCTCTCCAGCTCCTCGGCCGACATACCGATACCCGAGTCGGTGATCTCGATGATGATGTCGCCGTTGTCGACAGCCTGCGCGGTCACCGACACCTGGGTGTCGTGCGCGGAGAACACGGTGGCGTTCTCCACCAGCTCGGCGATGAGGTGGATGACGTCGTTGACTGGGCGGCCCAGCACCGACACGTGGGAGGGGGCGCGCACGTTGACCCGCGCGTACTGCTCCACCTCGGAGACCGCGGCCCGCAGCACGTCGACCAGCGGAACCGGCTGGGCCCACTTGCGGGTGTTGTCCTGCCCGGAGAGGACCAGCAGGTTCTCGTTGTTGCGGCGCATGCGGGTGGCCAAGTGGTCGAGCTGGAACAGCTCTGCCAGACGCTCTTCGTCCTGCTCGCTCTGCTCCAGGTGCTCGATAAGGCGCAGCTGCCGCTCCACCAGGCTCTGGCTCCGCCGCGATAGGTTCACGAACATCGCGTTGACGTTGGCCCGCAGGGCGGCCTCGTCAGCAGCCAGCCGCAGCGCGGAGCGGTGCACCTCGTCGAAGGAGCGGGCCACCTCGCCGAACTCGTCGGAGGAGTCGACTTCGAGCGGGGTAATCTTCACCTCTTCTGGACGCACGTTCGTCTCGCGCATCCGGACGATCGCTTCGGGCAGGTCCTTCGCGGCGATCCGCATCGCGCCGTCCCGCAGGACCCGCAGCGGGATCACCATGCTGCGCGCCACCCACGAGGTCGTCAAGAAGACGAAGACGACGACGAAGAGCACCGTGATGCTGTCGAAGAGCAGCAGCCTGCGGCCCTGCTCCTTGTGGGCGGTCGCCTCGGCGCGCACCATCCTGGCCAGGGAGCTCTCCACCTTGGCCAGCGTGTCCAGAGCGCTGAGGGCCGTCTGCTGGTAGCTGTCCGCGTCGTCCCCGTCCGTGATCCCCGTCAGCGGCTGGCCTTCATCGGCCCTCAGCAGGGCACGCAGCCGCATGGTGCCCAGCCGGCTGACGTCCAAGCCTCCGTAGTTCTCGTCGAGCAGCGCCTCCTGCGCGGGGGTCGCGCTGTTGCGGAAGTTGCGGATCTCGTTGTTGTAGCGCGCCTGGGTGCTCTCAATCGAGTCCTGCACACCGCCGGACATCGAGTCGCGGATCAGGGAGTGCACCATGAGCGCGGCCTCGTAGGACTGGTCGTCCCGGGCCCGGCCGAGCGCGCTGAGCGCACGGACGCTCTCCCGCAGCTCCGAAGAGGTGTTGGTGGCGTTGGCCAGCGTCTCCACAAAGTCGGTGAGCGTGGAGATGATCTGGCGGTACTTGGTGACCGCCGGAAGCATCGTGACCCTGGTGCTGGTGACCTCCTCCCGCACCCCGTTCAGTTTCTCCAAGGAGTCGAGCATGATGTCGAGCCGCTCCTTGACGAGCGGGTCGGAGGGGGTGCCTAGTTCGTTCGCTCCTGCACGGACGTCGTTGAGCTCTTGGTCAACGATCTTCTGCTGCTCTTGCAGCGCGACCGCGCGATCGTTGGAGCGCCGCGTGGGGTTGGGGTTGTCGGCGATGTAGGCGGCAACGAGCATGCGCTCCTTACCGAGCTCGTTGCCCAACTGCACGATGTCCTCGGCGAGCGTCACCATCGCCTCGGTGCGCTCGTTCCGGAACGTGTTCAGGGCGCTCTCGGAGAATCTGACGACTCCCAGAATCAGCGCGGCCGCGGTGGGGACGACAACGAGCGCCACCAACCGGGAACGGACGCGCCAGTTCCTGGGGTCCCACCGTCTGGCGGGGCGCTTGGCCGTGGTCTCTGTCTTCTCGGCCTGCTCCGGCGCGTCGTCCTTGGCGTCAGCGCCGTTGTTTGTCGCTCGTGTCGACACGGACCTTCGCAACCTTTCGTGTCACCGCCTGGGGCATTTTCGGACTCACAGGCCCCGTGGGGTGGGTACCGGACAAGCACCATCCGGCCCGCTGTGCGTACCACAGTGCGCCGTCGGAGGTGTCATGGGTAGGGGACCCGGTAACAAGAAGGGAGATCTTGTCGCCGCGGAGCCTCAAAGTGGGAGGCTGTGGCGTCGCGCAGCGCTGAACCGGGAACAGCGTACGTGAGCCGCTAGCGTACCAATTGGGACAGGTGCCCCGCACTACCCCGATCGTCCCTAATCACCGGAACTACCTACAAACGGTGTATACCGTTACGTCTCACTGGTCTAGTCTTTTGCGCCCTTTTCCGCCAGAAGTTCCCGTACTGTGAGGATGGCGCAGCCCCATTCCATCACATGGATAACTTTTTGTGCACGTCCGTATAAGGTCTGTGGAAAACTCCTGGCAGCGTGGTGGACGCCACGCAAGGCTGCGGTCCCCGCCACGCGGGGTCGGCCCCGTGCTCCTCAGGTGCCCGTACCGGAGCCGACCCGCAGTTCGAACATGCCGAGCAGCCCCGCGTCGACAAAGAACTCCGCGCCCGCGGCCAGCGACCGGACCCGCGCGGGCAGCACCCCCACCGGCCCCCTGTCGGCTTCGGCCCGGCGGGCCAGCAGGCCGCGCTCCACCGTCCCCTGGGCGGCCGCCACGTCGTCCACGCTCACCGTGAACGGGAAAACCGCGGCACCGTCGAGCTCCTCCTCGGTCACCAGTGCCGGACCGAGCGTCACCGCGACCGTCTTCCGCTGCGGCGTGCTCCACAAGCAGGCGAGCGTGTACCCGACGACCTCCCCCGTGCTGGAGGCGAACGCGGCCACGCCCACTTCGGCGTCCAGCACACCGGTCCCCGGGGGAAGCAGCACGCCGTCATCCGTGCCGCGCACCAGCGCCGGGTGGAGGGCGAGCGGGTCCGCCTCCACGCGGACCACGGTCAGCGGACGCTCCGGGACCAACGGGGCGCACAACCGGGTCTCGAACTCCACGATGATCTCCACCGGCTCCGCCAACGCCTGCCGGTGGGCCTCCCGCAGCGCGGCAGTGCCCTTCGCCAGCAGCTGGGGCAGATCCTCAGGCCCCGGATAGCCGAACACACAGCCGTCGTCCACTACTCCGGGACGCTGCTCGCCCCCGCTAGGGGAAAGATAGGTAACCCAGCGCATCGTGCACCCCCTGTCCGCAGTCCCGGGCCCCACGCCCAGGCACCGTCCTCGGGGGAAACCTACCGGTCCCCTTTGCGCGGGCCCCTCATCCGGCCGCCGGTTACAGCGGATTGTGCTCTTTGCCGGTGCCGCCGCACATACGGCACATCTCCACCACCCGGATCCAGCCGATCACCCCGTCAGGGTCGCGTTTCGGCCGCTCCGGCCGCCACTGGCCGCTCCCGCCGCAGCAGCGGCACGGAACACCGCTCTGCGCGCACCACTCGCAGTCGTCCACTTCGCACCGTGCTCGGAGCGTCTCCACCGGCTTCCGCCTGCCTCCCGTTGTCCTCTTTATCCTCGCGTCAGCGCGGCCCAGTCAGCGGGTGTCGTCCACCGCGGGCGCGGATCTAGGGCGACGTGCGGACCTCACCCGGATTCCCGCACCATCAAATGGGTCTCCAGCACCAGCCGCACCGGTTCGGTGGTCTCCCCGGTGATCCGGTCCACGAGCAGCCGGGCCATCTCCCGGCCCATCAGCTCGGTGGGCTGGTTGACGCTGGTCATCGGCGGTTCGGCGTGCTCGGCTACGGTCGAGTCGTCGTAGCCGACCACCGCCACATCCTCGGGCACGCGGCGGCCCGAAGCACGCAGCACCCGCAGCGCGGCCAGCCCCATCAAGTCGGAGGCCGCGAACACGGCGTCCACGTCGGGGGCCCGATCCAGCAGCTCCCGCATCGCGGCCACCCCGCTGTCGTAGGTGAAGTCACCGTAGCTCACCAGCGTCTCGTCGTACTCCATCCCCGCGGCGAGCAGTGCTTCGCGATACCCCTGGAGGCGTTCCACACCAGCGACCATGTCCTGCGGGCCCGCGATCGTAGCGATCCGCCGGTGCCCGGTCTCGATCAGCCGCTGGGTGGCCTGGCGTCCCCCGCCGATGTTGTCGATATCGACATAGGACACCTGTTCTTCGGGGACGCCGAGCGGACGGCCGCCGTAGACGTACGGCACCCCGGCCTCGTCCAGCATCTGCGGCAGCGGGTCGTCGCGGTGGAGCGACAGCAGGAGGACCCCGTCGACGTGCTGTCCGGCCAGGTAGCCGCCCAGCCGCTCATGCTCTATCCCGGAGCGGCCCGTGGCCAGGACGAACTGGAATCCCCGTTCGGACAGAGCAACCCCCACGCCGAGCACGATCCCGGCATAGAAGGGTTCGGCGAAGAGCTTCTGGTTGTTTTCCGACACCACCAGGGCTACGGTGTCGGTACGTCGGGTGACCAGGGTGCGGGCTGCGCGGTTCGGCACGTAGCCCAGCTCTTTGATCGCCCGCTTCACGGCCTCTCGCGTGGCCGGACTGACCTGGTCAGAGCCGTTGATCACCCGAGACACCGTGCCTCGGCCGACCCCGGCCAACGCGGCCACCATCTCTAGTGTCGGACGTCGCCGACGCTCCATCCTTGTTCCCCCAACCCACGACCGCGCCGTCCCGGCATCCTCCTTGTTTGTACCGTGGAAGCCGCCGGGACGGCGAGATTTTGACCTATCTATTCTCGGTCTGGCGGACTATTCCTGTCCGAAGATTCCCCCGTTGCGCATCACCCGGGAGTACCACCAGCCGCTGTCCTTCACCGTGCGCGTCTGGCTCTCGTAGTCCACGTGCACGATGCCGAACCGCTTCCCGTACCCGAGGGCCCACTCGAAGTTGTCCATGAACGACCAGGCGAAGTAGCCCTTGAGCGGCACGCCCGCCTCAATGGCGGCGTGCGCGGCCCGCAGGTGCGAGTCCAGGTAGGCGATCCGCTCGGTGTCGTGCACCGCGCCGTCGACCACCTTGTCCTCGAAGGCGGCGCCGTTCTCGGTGATGTACAGCGGCAGGCCCGGGTAGTCGTTGGCCAGCCGGGTCAGCGTGTCGTACAGCCCGGTCGGGTCGATCGGCCAGCCCATGGCGGTCACCGGCAGGCCGGGGTCCACCTCCACGACATGCTCGCTGCCGACCGACGGCGAGTAGCCCTCGTCGGGCAGCCGGTCGGAGCCCCCGTTCTCCCGGTTGCCTGACACCCAGCTCGGGTTGTAGAAGTTGACGCCCATCATGTCCAGGTTGGCGGAGATGGTCTTCAGGTCGCCGTCCTGGACGAAGCTGTAGTCGGTGACCGCGGCGACGTCCTCGATCAGGTCCTCCGGGTAGCGGCCCTTCACCAGCGGCTCGGTGAAGATGCGGTTCCGCAGGGCGTCGATCCGGCGCGCAGCGTCCCGGTCGGCCTCACTGTCAGTGTAGGGACGGACCGTGGTCTGGTTGTGCGCGACACCGATCCGCACGGAACGTCCGGCCTGGCCCGCCAAGTCCCGCATCACGGCAGCGGCCAGCCCGTGGCCCAGCATCAGGTGGTGGGCGGCGGCCAGCGCAGCAGCCGGCTCCTGGCGGCCCGGGGCGTGCACGCCGGAGGCGTAGCCCAGGAACGCGGAGCACCACGGCTCGTTGAGCGTGTTCCAGTTGGTGATCCGGTCGCCGAGCCGGCGGTAGACGATCTCCGCGTAGTCGGCGAACCGCTTGGCCGTGTCCCGGTTGGGCCAGCCGCCCGCGTCCTCCAGCGCCTGCGGCAGGTCCCAGTGGTAGAGGGTCGGCCACGGCTCGATGCCGGCCTCCAGCAGGCAGTCCACAAGCCGGTCGTAGAAGTCCAGCCCGGCCTCCACGGGCGTGCCCTTGCCCTCGGGCTGGATCCGCGGCCAGGCGATGGAGAAGCGGTAGGCGCCCACGCCCAGCTCCCGCATCAAGGCCACGTCATCGCGGTACCGGTTGTAGTGGTCGCAGGCAGGGTCGCCCGTGTCGCCGTTCTCGACCTTGCCCGGAGTGGCGCAGAAGGTGTCCCAGATGCTGGGGCCGCGGCCGTCGGCCGTGGTGGAGCCTTCGATCTGGAACGAAGCGGTCGCCACTCCCCACACGAAATCGGACGGGAAGCGGATATCCGGTTTGGGAGTCTCCTCGAGATTGCCCAGAGGAGTCGTCGATTGCGAGGTCACTTAATGGCACCTTCCATGATCCGGCCGATGAGTTGACGGCCGAGGACGAAGAACAGGATGAGCAGGGGGAGGGTTGCGACGACGGACCCGGTGAACATGAGCGCGAAGTCACGCGAGTACGCCGACTGGTTGAGCTGGTTGATGGCGATCTGGACGGTCGGGTTGGCGGGAGTCAGCACCGCCAGCGCCCAGGTGAACTCGTTCCACTGCGTCATGAACGTCAGCAGGCCGAGCACCACCATCGCAGGGCGGAGGGCAGGAAGGACCACGTTCCAGTAGATGCGGAACGTGGAGCAGCCGTCCATACGCGCCGCTTCCAGCAGTTCGTCAGGGATCGCCTGGATGCAGTACTGGCGCATCATGAACACGCCGAAGCCGCTGACCATGAAGGGCACGATGATCGCGGTGATCTGGCCGCGCCAGCCGAACCACTCCATGAGCATCAGCAGCGGGATGATTCCCATCTGCACAGGCACGGCCATGGTCAGCACAACGCCGACCGCGGCCACGTTGCGGCCCTTGAAGCGCAGCTTGGCCAGGGAGAACCCGGCGAGCGAGGAGAAGAACACCACCGAGAGCGCCACGGCGGTAGCGGAAATCGTCGAGTTGAGCAGACCGAGCGTGAAGTTGGCGGTGGTGTTCGTGAACAGGCGTTCCAGATTTTCCAGGAAATTCCCGCCGGGCCACAGGTAGGGTGGACGGGCTGAGGCGGCAGCAGTGTCGCGGCTGGCCACGACGAACATCCACCATAGGGGGAAGACCGACAGCAGGATGGTGAGGGACAGCCCGATGTAGGTGAGCGGGGTCGCCTCCCGCATACCGATGCTGCCGCCGTTTTTCCGCTTCCGCTTCTTCGCGGACTGGGGGACTGCCGACACAGACGGAGAAGACGGGGTCGAAGTCGCAGCCATCATGCCCCCTTGATCTTGCTGGTGAGCAGCGCGTTCAGCGCGCTGAGCACCACGATGATCATGAATAGCGTCCAGGCGATCGCGGAGCCGTACCCGTAGTTGTTGAAGCGGAACGCCTCCTCGAAGATCAGCATCATCGTGGTCTGGAACTGTCCTTGAGTACCGCCCGCCACGTCGCCGAAGATGACCGGCTCAGTGAAGAGCTGCATCTGGCCGATCGTGGAGACGATGACGGTGAAGATGATGGTGGGCCGCAGCATGGGGATGGTGATCTGCCAGAACTGCCGCATGCGCGACGCCCCGTCAATGGCAGCGGCCTCGTAGATCTCCCGGGGGATGGCCGACATCGCCGCCAGGTAGATCAGCGCGTTGTAGCCGGTCCAGCGCCAGTCGATCATCACCGCGATCGCGACCCACGAGGAGAACCGGCCTGCCTGCCAGTTGATCGGGTCGATGCCGAAGAAGCCCAGCACGTAGTTGATGAGACCGAACTGGGTACCGAACAGCTGGGAGAAGACGATCGCCACGGCAGCGATCGAGGTGAGGTAGGGCAGCAGGAGCCCCATGCGGAAGAAGTTGACCGCGCGGATCCTCCGGCTCAGCGTGTCGGCCAGGTACATGGCCAGGAGCAGCTGCGGAACAACCGCGACGACGAAGATGCCGAAGGTGTTGTACAGCGAGTTCCAGAACTTGGCGTCCTGGACGAGCCTGGTGTAGTGCGCGAACCAGTTGAACCCCTGGTTTCCGCCGAGCAGCGTCCAGTCGTGGAGCGACACCCAGACGGTGTAGAGCAGCGGAAACAGGCCGAAGATCGCGAACAGGATGAAGAAGGGGGCGATGAACAGATAAGGGGTGACCCGCAGATCCATTCGGGTCCAGAAGATCTGCCTGCGCTCCCTCTCCGTCACGGCGTCGTTCCCGGGTCGGGGAAGGCTGGTCGCCTCCTTGTCCCCGGGCGGGGCGGCGCCACGCCTAAGAAGAGTCACGTCAAGCTCTCCTCACCGTGAGAGGTCAGATGTCAGATGGAAGAGAGGACGGCCCGCCCGCGCCATTCGGGAGAGGGAGGAGGGGGAGCCGGGGGACGGGCCGTCAGCTAGGGGATTTGTGGTGTACGGGGTGTGCGGACCCGTCCTGTTGCGGGCGTCCGTCGAGGACTAGGCAACGGGACGGGTCCGCGTCATCACTCGCGGTTCGTGTGAGTTCCGGGACGGCTTACTGGCCCGAGGCCCGCTTGGCGCCGTCGATCGCCTGCTGCCAGGCCTCTTCCGGAGAGAGCTGGCCCTGCTCCATGGCTTCGAGGGCCTTACGGAACTCCTCGCTCACCTGGGCGTGGTGGATGCCGTAGTAGACGGGCTTCAGCTCCTTGGCGGTCTCGGCGTAGATCTTGCCGACCGGGGCCTCGTTGAAGTAGTCGCGGGTGAACTCGGTGACCGCCGGGTCGTCCAGGGCCTTCGGCGAGGACGGCAGGGTGTTGGCGGCGTTCCACGCGGAGATCTGGCCCTCGGGGCTGGTGAGGAACATGGCCAGCTTCGCGGCCTCCTCAGGGTGCTTGCTCTGGGTGGTCACTGCCAGCCAGGAGCCGCCCCAGTTACCACCGTTGCCAGGGACGCTCGCGACATCCCACTGGTCGCGGCCGCTCTCGCCCGCGGTGTTCTCGATGTGGCCGAGCATCCAGGCCGGGCAGGGCAGGGTGGCGAAGACGTTGTTCTGGATACCGGCGTTCCACTCGTCAGACCACATCGGCAGGTTGGCCGAGAGGCCTTCCTCGACCATCCGCACCATGAGGTCCCAGCTCTCCAGGATGACCGGGTTGGTCTCCGCGACGAGGTTGTTGTCCTCGTCGAAGAAGGTGTGGGTGCCGCCCTGGGCGTTGACGGCGCTGAAGTAGGGGACGGTCGTGGAGATGAAGGAGGCGCCGGTCTGGGCTTCCTGGAACTTCTTACCGACCTCGATGAAGTCGTCCCAGGTCTCCCAGCTCGCGCTGACCTCTTCCCGGTCGGTGGGCAGGCCCGCGTCCTCGAAGAGCGTCTTATTGTAGCACATGCTCATGCCACCGATGTCGGTGCCGAGGCCGAGGATCTCCCCGTTCGGGCCCTTGCCCATCTCCCACTTCCAGGGCAGGAAGTTGTCCTTCAGCTCCTCCGCGCCGTACTCGGCGAGGTCGACGAAGTTGTCGCCCTGGCTGAGGAAGAACTGCTGGACGATACCTTCCTCGATGGCGACGATGTCACCGGCGCCGCTGCCTGCCGCAATGTTCTGCTGGAGCTGGGGCACGTAGTCGGCGTGCAGGTCGGTGACGTTGTTCTCCTTGATGATGATGTTCGGGTTCTCCTCCATGTACTGCTCGAAGAGCTCGTCGTACCCGAAGACCCCGAACGTGTCGACGGTCAGAGTGATCTTGCCGTCGCTGTCGGCTTCATCGTCGCCGCTACACGCAGAGGTGCCGAGAAGCGCCACTACGCCCAGCATCGCAGCGGTCGTCTTCCAGTACCGACGGTGAAAAGTTCGCATGTGCGACCCCTCGCTCAAAGTGGGAATGTCTTACTGCGCGTCCCGTGTGATCCCCCGCATGGGAGCGCTCCCAAGAGCGTGGCCCACACCACTGTGATCCGTCAATCCCAGACCGCGCCTGCGAAATACAACCGTTACCTGAAAAGTCTTGCGCCCCCGCAGAAAACGAAAAAACCGCCTGGTTTTCCAGAAAAACCAGGCGGCACTGCGCCACGCTGCACGGTCAGCCGCGGCTCACTCCCGGTCGCCGACCGGGTAGACCACGCCCTGCCACGTCTGCTCGATGTACTCGCGCACCTCGTCGCTGCGCAGCAGTTCGCTGAGCGTGCG
This sequence comes from Thermobifida fusca NBRC 14071 = JCM 3263, assembly GCF_001592045.1. Lineage (GTDB taxonomy): Bacteria > Actinomycetota > Actinomycetes > Streptosporangiales > Streptosporangiaceae > Thermobifida > Thermobifida fusca. Next base: position 10,438 of record NZ_BCWB01000017.1, read on the forward strand.
GATCGCCGGATCGTCCACGTCCTCAGCCCGGACCACCAGCCCGTTGGCGTACTTCTCGATGTAGTCCGGGGAGTCGCTGGGCTCCCAGGCGAGCTCGTTCGCGGTCTCGGTCAGGTTCGCCTCGATCGCGTAGTTGCCGTTGACCACTGCGGCGTCCACATCGTCCAGCGACCGCGGCAACTGGGCCGCCTCCAACGGCGTGACCGTAATCCCGCGGGGGTTGTCGGTGATGTCGGACTCGGTCGCCAGCGCCCCGGCCTCCGGGTCCACCGTGATCAGCCCTTCGGCTTCCAGCGTCCGCAGCGCGCGGTCCAGGTTGGCCGCGTCGTTGGGCACCGCGATCTCGGCGCCCTCCGGCAGGTCCGCCGAGCTCTCGTGCTTCCTCGAATACAGCCCCAGCCGCTCCACGTGCACGTCGCTGACGTAGACGAGCTCGTCGCCCGGGTTGGCCTTCTGCCACTCTTCCAGGAACGTGCGGTGCTGGAAGTAGTTGGCGTTCAGCTCCCCCTGGGCCAGTTGCTGGTTGGGCTGGTTGTAGTCGGCGATCTCCACGATCTCCAGGTTGAGTCCCGCATCCGCGGCGAGGTTCTCCTGGACGTACCGGAGGATCTCCCCGTGCGGCACCGGGTTGACCCCGACCCGCAGCGTGGTCAGCCCCTCCTGGTCGGCTCCCCCGTTGCGCGCCGTCTCGCTGGGTGCCCCGCACGCCGCCAGTGTCGCGGCCAGTGCCACTGCTCCCAGGGCCGCAAACGCCTTGCGCATTCCCTGCCCCTCTCCTTTCGATGGAACATTCCTGGTCGGCTCGGCCCATGCGGGGACCGAGCCCTCGCCTCACCGGTGGGACACCCGGCGGACGAGCACATCGCCGACGCTCTGCACCACCTGGACCACGAGGACCAGCAGGATGACCGTGGCCCACAGGTAGTAGTCGTCGAAACGCTGGTAGCCGTAGCGGATCGCGAGGTCGCCGAGCCCGCCGCCGCCGATCGCCCCGGCCATGGCCGAGTACGAGACGAGCGTGACCACCGTCATCACCAGTCCGGCGATCAGCCCGGGCAGCGCTTCGGGCAGCAGGACCTTGCCGACGATGACGATCCGGCGCGCCCCCATCGCCTGCGCTGCGTCGACCACGTCGCGGCCCACTTCACGCAGCGCGGTCTCCACGAGCCGCGCGTAGAACGGGATGGCGCCGATGCTCAGCGGGACGATGGCGGCGGTCGGCCCCAGCGTGGTCCCGGTGAGCAGCCTGGTCAGGGAGAGCACCGCCACCATCAGCACGATGAACGGCAGGGAGCGCCCCACGTTGACCACCGCGCTGAGCAGGGCCCGCACCGCCGGGGCAGGGGTGAGGCCGCGCTCGTCCGTGGTGACCAGCAGCACCCCGAGCGGCAGTCCGAACAGTGCGGTGAAGAACGTGGACCACCCCACCATGTAGAGGGTGTCCAGGGTGCCCCACCACAGGTTCGGCCCCATCTGCGGCCAGCGCTCCACCAGCCCGTCCAACCATCCGGTCATGGGACCTCCTCAACCAGCACGTTGCGGTCGGTCAGGTACGTGAGCGCCTCCGCGCTGCGCTCCCCGGTGATCCGGACGGTGAGCCGGCCCACGGCATGCCCGGCAACCTCCTCCAACGCCCCGCCGAGGATGCTGACGTCCACGTCGAAGAGCCGGGTGAGCTGGGAGATGAGCGGTTCCTCGGCCTGGTCCACCCAGGTCAGCGTGACCACGCCGTCCCCGGAGACGGGCGGGGGTGCGAACAGCGACCGCGCCAACAGCGACCCGGGGGTGCGCAGCAGGTCCACGGTCCGCCCCGTTTCGACCACCGAGCCGCGGTCCATGATCGCCACGGCGTCGCAGATCCGTTTGACCACGTCCATCTCGTGGGTGATCAGCAGGATGGTCAGCCCCAGCTCGCGGTTGAGGTCGCGCAGCAGGTCGAGGATGGAGGCCGTGGTCGCCGGGTCCAAAGCCGAGGTGGCCTCGTCCGAGAGCAGCACCGTGGGGCGCGGGGCGAGCGCGCGGGCGATCCCCACCCGCTGCTTCTGCCCGCCGGAGAGCTGGGCCGGGTACGCCGCGGCCTTGTCGGCCAGGCCCACCAGCTCCAGCAGTTCAGCGACCCGGCGGCGCCGCTCGGCCCGGGGCACTCCCGCGATCTCCAGGGGAAAGGCGACGTTGCCCGCGACCGTGCGGGAGGACAGCAGCGCGAAATGCTGGTGGATCATGCCGATCCCGCGTCGGGCCGCGCGCAACTGGGGTGGGGGCAGCGCAGTGAGATTTCTCCCATCAACCCAGATTTCGCCTCGATCCGGGCGTTCCAGGAGGTTGATGCAGCGGAGCAGCGTGCTCTTCCCTGCACCGCTCGGCCCGACGACGCCGTAGATCTCCCCCTGCGGCACGTGGAGGCTGACACCGCGTAAAGCGACCACCTCACGCCCCTTGAGCTGGTAGACCTTATGGAGGTCCACAGCGTTGATCACGTTTCCCCCCGAAGGAGTCGCATGCTTCGACATGACAGTCCCGCACCAATACCACCTCCGGTCGGCGCGGTTGCGGCCGGGGAGGCTGTCCCCCCGTATCCCGCCGGGACCTCCAGACGCCCCTAAAAGCCATAATACAGGTAGGAATTAGCGATTTTTCCTTTACCTCCCGAAACTGGGAGATCGCGACAGGTGTCTGTTTTCCGCGGCAAAGCCGCCTACACTCAGTTCAGCCGAGCAATGTCCGGCCGCCTATTCCCCCACACACCCCACGAGCGGCCTCCGGCCTTACCCCAGGAGCAGGGGACCCGCTTCCCTCACACCCGGTAAACCCCGCACGCGGGACCTCTGTGGCTACCGAGGAGCGAAGAAATGCTGTCCAAGCATTCACGCGGCGACGGTCACACCGATCCCTACGCCGATTTCTGGGCGCCCGACCCCACCGACGGGACCTGGCGCGACCACCTGGCTGACCTCGCCGAACTGTTCGCCCCCCGTGTCAACGGCCCGCAGCGGCTCTCCTTCGCGGCCGCGGTGCTCTCCCTCATTCTCGTCACGGCCTTCCTGTCCGTGCACACCGCCCCCCGGGCGGAGGCAGCGCCCGCCGCTCCCGTGGCGCCCGCAGAAAGCCTCGACTCGCTGCTGGAGCGGGCCGACAAGCTCAGCGAGGAGTACCGCGGCGAACTCCGCGACATGGAAGCCGTCCTCGAAGAAGCCGAAGCGGCCAAAGAACGCGCCGACGCCACGCGCAAAGAAGTCGACGAAGCCCGCGAACAAGTCCGCTACCTCGCGGTGGCCACCTACACCAGCAACGGCCTCGACCCGGCGCTGAGCATCCTGCTCGACCCCAACCCGCAGGAGATCATCGACACCGTCTCCATCGTCGACCACCTGTCCCACACCAACAACGACAAGATCTCCTACCTGCTCGAAGCGATGGAGCGGGACGAAAAAGCGCAGGCCAACGCCGAAGAGAAACTGGAAGAGGCCGAAGCCGACCTCGAAGAGCTCGAAGAACGCCGGTGGGAAGTCCGCAGGCTCATCGCCAAATACCCAGTGCAGGAGATGACCCCGCCGGACAACCTCACGCCGCGCACCCGCCAGATGCGCGACCTCATCATCGAGAAATTCGGCCGCAACGACGAGAACGGCGGTGTGGGCTGCTACCGCCCGAACGGCGGCTGGGTCGTCGGCGAACACCCCAAGGGGCGGGCCTGCGACTTCATGGTCAACGCCCACGGGCAGATGCCCACCCCGGAACAGCAGGCGCACGGGCAAGCCATCGCTGACTGGGCCGTGGAGCACGCCGAAGACCTCGGCATCATGTACGTCATCTGGCGGCAAGAGATCTGGGACATCCGCCGCAACGACGGGTGGCGCCGCATGGCCGACCGCGGCAGCATCACCGAGAACCACTACGACCACGTGCACATCTCGATGTTCTGAGCGCACACCCCTGGGGTGCGGTGTCCGCTCCCGCAGGCGGGCGCCGCGCCCCGGCCCGTAGGTCACCCGGTGAACAGGGGGGCGTACAGCCACGCCGTGCACCCGACACAGATCGACAGCATCACCCCGATTGCGGTGAGGAAGACGAGCCACTCGAAGAACCCGTGTTCGGGTGGCTCCCCGCGGGACGGCATTCTTAGCCCCCTGTAGTCTCCCTCTCCCCCAGCGCCCTCACCATACGTCTCAAACCCCAAGTCTTCCCATGAAACAGCCTGGTTCGGCCAAACAGGTTTGACCCCGGCAACTACGGATCACATCGACGAACCCTGCGTTTCTCCACGTTGCAGCCGGACCACGCACCGTTTCCGCCGCCGCAGGCCGGCCCCGGTCCGCCGTTTTGGCCGTTTCCGGCCATCCGCGCTCCCCTCAGGTCGATAGCGATCGCGCAACGATCCGGTACCGAGCAGCAGTCCTGTGTTCCAAAAGGGTGACGATTCCCCTCCTTTCCCCCCGGAAGGGGGACGCTGCCCTCATTCTTATGGAGGGATAAGATCTCAACGCTTTGTCATGAGCGCAGGACTTCGCCCCGGTCGAGCCGTCCCAGCGGTCCCGGGACCACCAGCATCGGAACCATGAGAGAGTCAACACGCGTCTCAGTCCTGACATAACCAAGCCGGCGCGAGGGGAGTCATGAGCGACAACGGACCCTACACCCAGCCACCTCAGTACCCCGGTGGCGAGGGCAACCCAGGAGGACAGCCCGGACCGTACGGAGGCTCCTACGGCCCCCAGGGCGGGCAGCCCGATCCCAACACCGGGGGACAGCCCAGCTATCACAGCGGCCCCTACCAGGCCCCCTACGGGGACGGGGGTTCCGGCGGACAGCAGGCCATGGGGTACGGATCGGGTCCCTACCCCAGCCAGGGCGGCATGCCGCAATACCCCAACCAGCCTCCCTACCCGCCGCAGTACCACGCTCAGACCCCCCAGCAACCCCGGAAGAACAACGCGGGACTGTGGATCGTCATCGCCGGCGGTGTCGTCATCGTCGTGCTGGTCATCGCGGTGATCGTCGTACTGTTCAACCGGGGCGGCAACGACCGTGCCCCGGTCGCCGACACTCCCCAGACCACCGAGCAGACCGAAGACACAGGACAGACGGACGCCCCGGACGACGACACGGGCGACGACACTGGCGGCAACACCGGCCCCTCGGGCGGTCCCCCCTACTCCCCGCCGGAAGACCCGTGCTCGGTCCTCTCCGAAGGCACCCTCGAAGAGTTCGGTGCCTCCAGCAGCCGGAAGAACATCACCGACAACTCGGCCACGTGCAGTTGGAGCACCGAGGTGGACGGCCTCTACGGCACGCTGACCGTCGAATACTCCACCCCCTACGGCGGCTCCGACTCGGTTGAGGCGGCCAAGGACGACTACGCGTTCAACTACGACTACGCCACCGACGAAGAAGGCTCCATCTTCGACCTGGAAGTCATCGAAGAGCAGGAGCTCAACTACGGCAGCGAGTCGGTGCTCGTCTTCGCCTCCGAGGAGATCATCTCCCCCGGCAACCGCACCACCGTCCTGATCCGCCAGGACAACATCAACATCTCCGTGGAGTGGAGCGTCAGCAACTTCAACTCCAATGAGCCGCCGCAGAGCTTCGACGATGTGGAAGAGATCATGAAGAAGGCGGCGGAGGAAGCACTGAACTCCCTGTAAAGCTTCCCCACCCTCACGGGAGCGCGGGCCCTCTCCGCGCTCCCGTTTCTCTTTCCTGAGCTGCCGCGTTGTCAGCGCCCCGGAAGGGCGGGATACTACTCCCTCGCACAGTGCCCCAGCCCGCTTGTCCCGGAAGGACTTGTCGTTGATCACCGTCGTAGGCGAAGCACTCATCGACCTCATCAGCTCGGAGAGCGGCACCTACCGTTCCGTCCCGGGTGGGGCACCCGCCAACACCGCGGTGGCACTGGCCCGGCTCGGCGTGCCGTCGTCCCTACTCGCCCGGATGAGCACCGACCGCTTCGGCCAGCAGTTGCGCGCCTATGTGGGATCCCGCGGGGTCAGCACCCGCGACATCGTCGTCTCCGACGAGCCCACCACCCTGGCTATCGCCACCCTTGACGAGACCGGCCGCGCCACCTACGACTTCTACGTCAAAGGCACCGTCGACTGGCAGTGGCGGCCCGAAGAGCTGCCCGACCCGCTCGCCGACGACGTGACCGCCATCCACGTGGGCTCCCTGGCGATGGCGATGCCGCCGGGCGCGGCCGTGGTGGAAGAGTGGGTGGCCCGGCAGCGCGGCCGCGCGGTGATCAGCTACGACCCCAACATCCGCCCCGCCCTCGCCGGGACCCCGGCGAGCGCCCGCGAACGGGTAGAACGCCAAGTCGCCCTCGCCGACCTGGTGAAAGTCAGCGACGAAGACGTGTACTGGCTGTACGAGCAGGACCCCGCGACCGGGTCTGCTGACCTGCTCGTGGAGGTCGGCCGGTCGTGGTTGCGCCGCGGACCGAGCCTGATCACCATCACCTGCGGCGGCGACCAGACGCTCGTACTGGTGCGGGGCCGCGAGGACCGGCCGCTGTCCGTGGCGCCGGAACCGGTCGACGTCGTCGACAGCATCGGCGCCGGGGACGCGTTCTGCGCCGGACTGCTTGATGCCCTCGGCCAAGCCGGAGCCTTGGGGGCAGACGGGCGCGAGCGGCTGGCCGCCCTCACCGACGCCCAGCTCACCGTGTGCGTGGCACACGCCCACCGGGTCGCCGCGCACACCTGCCGCCGCGTGGGAGCAGACCCCGGCGAACTCGACTTCCCCCCGCTCGAGTTCTAGCCCGCTGCCCGCGCAGGACACGGACAGACCCCTGACCCGCGGCAGCGCCCGTCAGGGGTCTGTGCTGCACGGCAGCCAGCGGAGACCGCAGCCAGCGCCCGGCGGCTAGGAGGAGGCCGTCGACGGTTTGGCGCTAGGGTCCACGTCCACGCCGACCGCCTCAGCGATCGACGCGAAACCGTCACGGCGGGCCAACGCGGCCACCCCGCGGTGGATGCGGCGCGGCCACAGCGGCCCCCCGTAGATGAGACCGGTGTAGCCCTGGACGAGCGTGGCCCCGGCCCGGATCCGCGCCCACGCGTCCTCCGGGGTCTCGATCCCGCCGACCGCGATGAGGACGAGCCGGTCCCCCACCCGGGCGCGCAGACGGCGCAGCACCTGCAGGGCACGCTCCTTCAACGGCGCCCCCGACAGGCCGCCCGCGCCGAGCGCGGCCACCTCCTCCGGGTCAGTGGCCAAGCCGTCGCGGGACACCGTGGTGTTGGTGGCGATGATGCCGTCCAAACCCAGCTCCACGGCCAGGTCCGCCACCGCGTCGATGTCCTCGTCAGCCAGGTCAGGGGCGATCTTGACCAGGAGCGGCAGGTCGGGGCGTCCCGCCTCGTCGAGGGTGCGGCGCACCGCGCTCAGCAGCGGCCGCAGCCGTTCCGTGGCCTGCAAGTCCCGCAGGCCCGGCGTGTTCGGCGAACTGACATTCACCACCAGGTAGTCGGCGAGGTCCGCGAACCGGCGTGCGCTCGTCACATAGTCGGCGACAGCGTCACTGTCCGGGACCACCTTGGTCTTGCCGATGTTGACCCCGACGATGAGGTCGCGGGCCCGGCGGGCGCGGTGGGCGCGCAGCCGCTCCGACACCGCCTGCGAGCCCTCGTTGTTGAAGCCCATCCGGTTCACGATGGCGCGGTCCGCGACCAGGCGGAACAGCCGGGGCCGGGGGTTTCCCGGCTGCGGCTGGCCGGTCACCGTCCCGATTTCGACGTGGCTGAACCCCAGTGCGGTGAGCGCGGCCACACCGCGGGCGTTCTTGTCGAACCCCGCGGCCAGCCCCAGCGGTCCAGGGAATTCCCGGCCGAACACGCGCACCCGCAGCTCGGGCTCGCGCGGCCCTAGCACGCGGCGCATCAGACGGGTCGTGCCGGGCACCGCGGCGAGGGCGCGCAGCCCGGCGAAACTCACCCGATGGGCGCGTTCTGCATCAACACGGCGAAGCAGGGTGTGGAAGATGAACTGGTAGAGCACGAAGGGACTCTATCCCTCAGAGCCGCGGTCGTGTTCCGCGGAGCCGCGGCCGTGCTCGGCGAGGAAACGCTCCAGTTCCGCCCCCAGCTCGTCCGCGGTGGGCAGCCGCGACTCGTCTCCGGCGAGGAGCGCATCGACATCGAGCCCGTTGTGGACGGCCATGAAGTTGTCGTACTGGGCCTCCAGGTTGCGGACCACGCGCTGGACTTCCTCGGATGCCTCCACTTGCCGGTTGATCTCGCCGTCGACCCGGGTCGCCTCCTCAGCGAGCTTCTCGGTGGGCAGCACCAGCCCGGTAACGCGCGCGATGTACTCCAGGACCGCGAGCCCGGCGCGTGGGTACTCGGACTGGGCGAGGTAGCTCGGCACGTGCACGGCGTAGCCGATGACGTCGTGCCCGGCCTGCCCCAGCCGGTACTCCAGCAGCGACATGATGTTGCCCGGCACTTGGATCCGGCCGACCCACGGCGTGTGCTCGGTGACGAGCTCGGGGCGGGTGGCGTGGGGTGTCGCCGTCACGGGACGGGTGTGCGGCACCGCCATGGGGATGCCGTAGAAGCAGACGGTCAACCGGACCGACAGGCGCTCGACCAGTTGCCGCACTGCCGCGGTGAAGCCCTCCCAGCGGCGGTCCGGCTCCAGGCCGTGCAGCAGCAGGAAGGGGGTGCCCTCCAGGTCGTGGAGCAGAGTCAGGGAGAGCTTCGGCTCGGCGTAGCTCACCCAGGTGGTCTCGTTGAAGATCATGACCGGTCGACGGGACCGGTAGTCCAGGAGCCCGTCGATGTCGAAAGTGGCGAGCTCGGTGTGCTGCAGACCGTCGAGGAGGGTCGCCACCGCCTGTTTTCCGGCCGCGCCTGCATCCACGAAACCGTCCAGCGACACCAGCATGACTGGCTCGGACAGTTCCGGAAGGTCAGATCGAAGCTCGTAGAGATCAGCGGGATCTCGCACCTGGACGGGTCTCCGTTCTCACGCTCATCCGTGTGATCGGGTCTTCAGGATACCGATCCACAACTGACTGGCCATACATGCCTCAACGGCAATAACCAGGCACCTTACTGCCCTATTTCCGTTTTAGCACTGTCGGTGAATTTTGAGGCCTCGTAGCCGGTTGAGGGCCGCAGCGATCTCCTGGCGGCGGACCGCCGCGTAGTCGCCATAGTAGCCGCGCCCCACAAAAGTGACGCCGTGGTCGCGGAGCCGTTCTTCCAGCACGTCCAAGGCTTGGCTGAGCGTCCGTTTCCCGTCGACCAGCCCCTCTTCCACCAGGGCGCGCAGCGCCAGTCCGATACCGATCACCTGGGCGGGGTCGACCAGTTGGGAGAGGAACCGCAGGTCGATGTCGGATTCCCCGAAGGTGAGCACGTCCATGTCGCGCCGTTTGATCCGGGTGCGGCCGCGGGCCGCGGCGCTGATCGACGCGGGGTCAGGCACGCGGCGCGCGGGGACAGTAAACGGGGCGTCCTGGCGCGGCCGGGCGAGCGACTGAGCCTGCTTGGTGACGTCGTAGGCACGGTAGGTGTCCAGCATGACCACGTGGTCGGCGACGTCGAAGTAGTCGCCGCTGGCGCCCATGACCAGGACGGTGGACACGCCGTGGACCCGGTGGAGGGGCCGGACAAGGTCCACGAACGGGGTGAGGGGCTCGCGGTCGCCATGCACCAGTTGCTGCATGCGCTCGTCGCGGACCATCAGGTTGGTGGCTGTCGTGTCCTCGTCGATCAGCAGCACCGAGGTGCCCGCTTCCAGCGCTTCCGCGATATTCGCGGCCTGCGACGTGGAGCCGGACGCGTTCTCGGTGCTGAAGTCGCTGGTGTCGGCCCCGGTGGGCAGGGTGCGGACGAAAGCGCTGATGTCGGTGCGGACCACGCTCCGCCCTTCTTCCGCACGGATCTTCACCGCGTCGGCGCGGGTGACGACGAGTTCGCGGCCGTCCCCGGGGATGTGGTCGTAGACGCCGCGCTCCAGCGCGTGCAGCAGGGTGGATTTGCCGTGGAACCCGCCGCCGACGATGAGCGTGATCCCCTCGGGGATGCCCATCCCGGTCACCGTGCCCCGGTGCGGCAGGTCCACGGTGACGCGCAGGCTCTCCGGGGAGGTGAAGGGGACCGCGTCCCGCAGCGGCAGGTCGCTGATCCCGCTGATGCGGGGCAGGATCGCGCCGTCGCCCACGAAAGCCACGAGCCCCAGCTCGGACAGGCGGTCGCGGAGCGCCACCGTGTCGGCGACACTGTCCGCGAACGCTGTGGCGTCCGCGGTGTCCAGCGCCTCCCAACACAGGGCGTCGACCAGGTCGGGCACGGTGTCGCACAGCGCGTGCCGCGCGGCGCGCCCGTCGATGCGGCGCCCGTGCCCGGGCAGTTCCAGGCCGAGCCGCAGCTCGACGGCGCCGTCGCGGATCTGGCAGGAGGAGCGCTCCACTACCTGCTGGCCTCCCGCGTCGATACGGATCCGGGTGCCGCGCAGCACCTGCCGCGCCCGGCGGGCCAGGTAGTCGGCGGTGGCGCGGCGCCGCACCGGGTCGCGCCAGGCGTGCTCCGGCATTCCCGCGGTCGCCGCGGGGATGCGGACCAGGATGCGGGACGGCGGGGCGAAAGGGTCGGCCTGGACCTTCTGCACGGTGAGGGTGAAGTCGCCGAAGTCCCAGTCGCCGGTGAGGGCCCGGTAGCGGCCGTAGGAGGCGCCGTCCAAGCGGAGGAGTTCCTCTGCGAGCCGCTGCTCGTCGCGGCGCCCCCGGATCGGTTCGACTTCGCGGCGCCGGTGGCGGTCACCGCTGGCCTGGGTGCGATTCCGCTGGTGCCGTCCTCCGTAGCCCGCCGACATGATGATGTGCTCCCCCCGTACGGTCCGTTGCCACGTCCCAGAATGCTAGGGGGATTCGCGGGATCTGGCCCGCGAATCCCCGAAGCTGGCGGACTTTTTCTGCTCTGTGACCCTTCGGTGCGGTTGCGGGCTCTAGGCGGTCCGTGCGCCGCGGGCTCAGTCCGCGGGGTAGCGGGCCAGCCACTCGGCGGTGGTCGGCGGGCCGGGGGAGGCGAAGGCCAGCATGAAGTCGTCGGCGAGCTGGAGCAGGTCGGCGCGGCCTTCGACTGGGTCGGCGAGGTCCGGGGGAAGCGCAGCCTCGCCGTGCAGGGCGCCGAGAATGTTGCCGCAGATCGCCCCGGTGGAGTCGCTGTCCCCGGAGTGGCTGACCGCGAGGGCGAGGGCGTCGGTGACCTCCGCGGGAGTGCGGTGGACCAGTGCCGCGTACACCGCGATCGCGAGCGCTTCCTCGGCGATCCACCCTTCGCCCAGCGATTCGACGTGCTCCGCGCTGGGGGCGCCCCCGGCAGCCACGGTCCGCGCGGCGAGCAGCGCCCGTGTAGTCTCCTCGTGCCCGGTGTAGCCGCGCAGTTCGGTGAGCACCGCGTCCAGCGCGGTGTCGAGGTCGTCCCCGGCCAGCAGCCGCCGGATCAGCAGGGCGAGCGCCCCGGACGCTCGTTGTCCGGTGGGGTGGCCGTGGGTGAGCGCCGCGGCCCGGTCCGCCCAGGCGAAGACGGCGGTGTCGGTGGCGACGTGGTCGGGGAGCAGGCCGAAGGGGGCGCTGCGCATCACCCCGCCGCAGCCTTTGGAGCCGTTGCTGGCGGGCGCTCCCCGCTCCTGGCGGCCGCCGACGGCGTCCTGCAGCGCCTGCAGGCAGGTGCGGCCGGGGGCGCGCTGGTGGTACAGCCAGCTCCGGGCAGCCAGCCACCCGGGGTGCTCCCCGGTGGGGGCCGAGACGAACTGGGTGTGGTACCAGCGCAGGTAGGCGTCGTGCACCGCCCGCGTCGGGTCGAACTCTCCGCCGTGGACCGCCTGGCGGACGCGGGCGCGGATCAGCCCGTCCACAGTCCACAGGGTCATCTGGGTGTCGTCGGTGACCAGCGCCCTGGGGTCGACGTGGGAGCGCACACCGGCAGGACCGTGGGCGGCGCGGATCTGAGCGAGTGTGCTGAACTCCACGGGGGCGCCGAGCGCGTCTCCTAGCGCACCGCCGAGCAGGCAGCCGCGCACCCGTGACCGGTACGTGTCACGCGGTTCACTGTGCCACACGATGGGGGGACCGTCCTTTGTCCAGAAAGTGAGAACAGAGGACAGCATGCCAGTTTTACGGCGGGAATTCCTGGTTTTTGCACTCTAGTCCTGGTTTGCCGCCCTGTCGGGGCGGCTCCCGCTCCGCTGCCCCGCGGTGTGCTCCGGGGATGCTCCCGGCAGCCGCTGCGCCCCGGGGTGGGGGCGTGCGGCGCGGTCTCCTCCCTGCCTGCCCGGTGCCGGGACCGGCAGGGTTCGCTGCGCATCCTCGGCAGCGGATGCTGCTTTGCGCCTCTCAGGAGGCGCGGTGGTGGCGTCCGGTGGGGCGGAGCAGGCTGGCAACCCGCTTGGTGACCGCGGCCCCGGCCGCGATGAGCAGGACGATGGTCAGCCCGGCCGAGGTCATGGGGCCCTCGGTGGACATCAGGTCGAAGGCACCGTGGCCGGTTTCGGTCGCCGTGGTGGTCTGCTCGGCCGCTGCCGCGTCGTCCGCGGCCGGAGCGGGGGCGTCCGCCTGCTGGCTGTCGGACGGGGTGCCGGATCCGGGAGACGGCGGGGCGGCCTGCGCCTCTGCTGTCTCCTCCTCCTGCTCGGCGGGGGCGGCCTGCTCCGTGTCGGACTGCTGTTCGGCCGACTCTTCAGGGGTCTCTTCGCTGCTGGCCTCTTCCGGGGCGGACTCCTGGGATTCCGGAATCGGGGAGACCGCGTTGTGGCAGGGCTCGGAGGGGTTCTGGAAGGGGTGGGGCACTCCCGGGGTGCCGGGGCCGTCACCCCACTCCGTGATGTAGTACTCGACGTTGATGTGTCCGGCCCCGCCGGTGACCGTGTACGTGGTCTCGTTCCAGGACTCTCCGGTGAGCTCGGCGAAGGTCTTGCCGTCGATGTCGAGCATCACGTGGCATCCCTGCGACGGGTCGCCGGGGCCGCGGTCGCCGATGAAGAACTCGGCGGTCTTGCCTTCGTAGACCACGTAGCCTTTGGTGCCTAGCGGCCAGCTAGGGGCGGCGAACAGGCCCTTCTGCATGGGTTTGCCCGAGGCGGGCGGCCCCGTGTCGCCGTTGATGCCGGAACCGTCGTCCCAGAAGTACGAGGCTTTGACCTTGCCGTGCAGCAACACGTCGTCGGTAGGCAGGGAAGAGGGCATAGGAGAACCAAGGGGTTGGCGGCAGGACAGTGACGGAACCGCACACCGCGTCCCAGCACCCGCGTCACACAGGCGGAGTGCCACAACCAGAGGGGGTGGGCGCGCTGGGCGACCGCTGCGCCGGCAGCGGTGTCAGGGGGTCAGCGGAGCACTGGCTGCACTCCGCGCCAGGTGCGGGCTCCACCCAACGAGCGCCATAGACGCTCGAAGGGGTCAATCGGTTTACCCGGTTTGATCAAGCTCTGATTACAAACCGGATACAAGGACTCTAAGCGAGAAAAACGCCCCAAACGTTAATAAAAAGGTAAAATCACCCAGCGTGGCCTCTCTGCCACACTCCCCGAGAGACGACGTGCGGGCGGCCCGCATCACCGGACCGCCCGCACGGTTACGCCGCTTCCGCAGCGCTCACGTCACCTGGGCACGCTGCGCAAACCGGGGGTCTTGCCACTCTCCCGACGTGACGACCTCGACCAGTGCCCGGGCCGCGTCGTAGACGTCCACATAGCGCAAGTACAGCGGGGCGAACCCGAAACGCAGAATGTCCGGGGACCGGAAGTCCCCCACCACCCCGCGGGCGATGAGCGCCTGCACGATCGGGTAGCCGTCCGGGTGGCGCAGCGCCACCTGGCTGCCCCGCCGCTCGTGCTCTGCCGGGGTCACGCACTCCAGGCCCGCCTCCGCGGTCACCGCCACGAACAGGTCCGTCAACGCCAGGCTCTTCTCGCGCACCTGCGCCAGGTCTACGCGCTGCCACAACTCCAGGCTCGCCTCCAGCGCGGCCGCAGCGATCAGCGACTGCGACCCGCTCAAAAACCGGCTCGCCCCCGCCGCAGGCTCGTACTCCGGAGCGAAGTCGAACGGACGGGCGTGGCCGTGCCAGCCGCTGATGGGCTGGCGGACCCGCTCGTGGTGGCGGCGGGCCACATAGGTGAACGCGGGCGCGCCCGGACCGGCATTGAGGTACTTGTAGGTGCAGCCCACGGCGAAGTCCACACCCGTCTGCGCGAGCGCGAGCGGCACCGCGCCCACACTGTGGCACACGTCCCACACCACCAGGGCGCCGTGCGCGTGGACCATCTCGGTGACCGCCGCCATGTCGCGCAGGATGCCGGTGCGGTAGTCCACGTGGCTGAGCAGCACCACAGCCACATCCCCGGGCTCCAAGGCCGCGGCCAAGGCGGCGGGGTCGTCCACGTCCACCATGCGGAGGCTGGCCCCGTCCACCAGGTCCACCACCCCCTGGGCGATGTACCCGTCGGTGGGGAAGTTCCCGGCCTCCGCCACCACGACACGGCGGTTCGGCCGCAGCCACAGCGCCGCCGCCACGGTCTTGAAGAGGTTGACCGAGGTGCCGTCCCCCACCACCACTTCGTCGGCCTCCGCCCCCAGCAGCGGGGCAAGCAGAGCGCCGAGGGTGCGGGGCTTGTCCCACCAGCCCGCCTCGTTCCAACTGGCGATGAGCCGCTGGCCCCACTCGTGCTCCACCAGGCGTGCGACCCGGGCAGGCGTGGCCCGGGGCAGGGCGCCCAGCGAATTGCCGTCGAGGTAGATGACGCCGTCCGGCAGCACGAACTCGTCGCGGAACGGGGCCAGGGGGTCGGCGGCGTCCCGTGCAGCGCAGTCCTCGCGGGTGAGGGGGATGGTCACAGTGGTCGGCTCCTTACCTTCACCGAAGGATGGGCCCGGGCTTAGAGCTGGGTCCGTAGCTGCCAGAGCTCCGGAAACACATCCTTTTGGACATTTCTCATCAACCATTGCAAACCAGACGAGCCGCCGGTGCCCGCTTTGGCGCCCATCGTGCGCTTCACCGCCATCGCATGGCGGTGCCGCCACAGGGTCACCCGCTCCGCGGTGTCCAGCAGCGCCTCCGCCAACGCGAGCAGCTCGTTATCGGGCCTGTCGTCGGCGTAGACCAGCTCCCAGACCCGCACCACCTGCGGATGGGGCTCCGCCGGCTGGGTCCAGTCGCGTTCCACCCGCTCGGCGGGCACCGGGAAACCGCGGCGGTGCAGCAGGCGCAGCACCGCGTCGTACAGGCTCGGCTCGGCGAGGGCCCGCTCCAGCTCCGCGCTGACGTGCGGATCGGCACGGTGCGGACGGATCATGGCCGCCGACTTGTTGCCGAGCAGGAACTCCAGATGGCGGTAGCCGTACGACTGGAAGCCCGACGCCTCACCCAACTGGTCGCGAAACCGGTTGAACTCGGTGGGAGTCATGGGAGCCAACAGCTCCCAAGACTCGGCCAGCACGTCCTGGGCCTTGTGGCCGCGGCGCAGCGCGGCCAGGGCCGCGGGCACGTCATCGGCGTCGACCGCGTCGCGGGCCTGCTCCCATTCGTGCCGGATCAGCGCGAACAGCAGCTCCATGACCTGTGTGGCGACGAGGAACGTGGTCTCAGCGGGCTCCTCGGTGCGGGGGCGCTGCAACGACAGCAGCGTGGAGACGGCGGTGTAGTGGGCGTACGGGGTGACGCCGTCGAAAGAGAGCGTGGGGCGGCCGCGGTTGCGCTCGGCGCGCTGCTCGCGGGCGAGGGCAGCGGAGGAGGACACGAGGGGATCACCTCCGAAGGGTTGCGCGTCACCTGTCCTGCCGGGCTCCCAGGATGCCCGCCGCGCGCCCGTCCAGGAAGGCGCAATCCACGGCGATCACGACGTTTTTCCTGCCATTCGCAAACCGTTTTCTGCTTATGGTTTATGATCGTCAACCATGCTGGATGCGGTGGACTGGCGGATCCTCACCGAGCTGCAAGCCGACGGGCGCCTGTCCTACAACGAACTGTCCCGCCGGGTGGCGCTGTCGCCCCCGGCCGTCGCCGAACGGGTGCGCCGCCTCGAAGAACGCGGCGTGATCACCGGCTACCACGCGCACGTCGACCTGGACGCGGTAGGGCTGTCGGTGGTCGCCCTCGTCCAAATGGGCTGCTACGGGCCGCTATGCCTGCTGCGCGACGAGGCCGCGCTGGCCCGCCCGGAGATCCTGCGGCTCTACCGGGTCACCGGCGACGCCTGCTGCGTGCTCCTCGTCGGCGTCCCGTCGATGGCGCACTTCGAGCAGTTGATCGACGATCTCGCCGACCACGGCCGCCCCTCCTCCACGATGGTGCTGTCCTCCCCCATCCCGTGGCGGGCCGTCAGCCGCCCGCAGGCTGAGCGGTAGCCTTGGTGCGGTGAGTGTCCTGATCGACCCCCCTGCCTGGCCGGGACCGCGCGGCCTGCTCTGGTCCCACCTCGTCAGCGACTCGTCATACGCGGAACTGCACGCGTTCGCCCGCGCGCTCGGCATCCCGGAGCGCGCCTTCGACCGGGACCACTACGACGTGCCTGAAACGCTGTACGCCAAAGCCCTGGAACTCGGCGCGATCGCCGTCTCCAGCCGGACGCTCGTCGCACGGCTCCACGCCGCAGGGCTACGACGGCGCAAACCCCGCCGCCTGCTCCGTTAACCGGGCGATCTCCGCCGCCACATTGGCGCGGGCCCGCTCCTCCCACCAGGCATACCCCTGCTCAGTGCGGTACAGGCGGGGAGAGGCCAGCAGGTCGCGCAGCACCGCGATCCGCCCCCGCGCGAACTCCACGTCGCCCACGTGCGCGTACTCCTGGCGTACCGCCGCGGCGTAGGCGGTGTACTCTGCGTCCTCTGCGGCCAGGATCGCCAAGTCGGCGTCGCACAGCACTTCCGCGTTGGCGTCCCCCGGCTCTGGGGAATGGTCGGCGGTCACCCGCACCAGGCGGGCCACTTCGGCGACCTGCTCCGTGCTCAACCCGCACGACGGCAGCAGTAGCTCCGCCAACTGCGCGCTGTTCTCCTCGTCCGCCCCAGGCTCCCCCCGGTACACCGCGTCGTGGAACCAGGCGGCATACCGGACCAGGGTGCTGTCCCGGGCGGCGTCCGCGAGCACCTCCACCGCAGCCAGCACCGCTTTGAGGTGGTCGAGCGTGTGGTAGCGGCGGTGCGGCTCCGCCCACCGGGCCAGGAGTTCCGCACCCACCGCGGCGGCTTCCCTCCCCGGTCCGGCCAGCCGCTTCCACTCCCCGGCCAACTCGAACAACAGTCGGGCCATCGGCGCCCCTCCTCCCACCGCGTGTCCCCTCCTCGGGGCGTGCCGGAGACGTCCCCTTGCGAATCTATCCGCCGAGCCCGGGCGTCCCGCGCGCCACACGCCCGGACCGGGGGTGCGGCGCACCACTCCGCCCCTGCGGGATCGGCCCGGCCCTCCCCACCCCGAACCGAAGTGCGCGTTCCGCCATGCGCCACCGATATCGGAGAAAGTTCGGGCAAAAACTCCGCAACCGGCCAGCGGCGGCCGTCGTGTTCCCGGGACGCTCTGCGATGTTTCCAATGGGTCTTGCAGCGCTGGCGACATGAGGGGGAGGGTTATGCGCGTACGCACCGCGCTCGGTTGGACAGCGGCCGCGGTCCTGGTCGGAGGGGCCGGGACCGCGGCCGCCGATGAAGCCATCACGGTGTTCCCGCCCAAAGCGGCCCCGGGCTCCACGGTCTTCGTGCGGGTCTCCTGCCCGGACAGCGCCGAGTGGGTGGAGTACTCTTCGCCCGCGTTCGCGGCGCCCACCCGGGTCGACTTGGCCGGGGAGACCGCGGCCGAACAGGAGTTCGTCCTGTCCGACGACTTGGAACCCGGCGACTACCAGGTCCGCGGCGAATGCGGGGCGGCCGACTCCAGCCACGTGCAGTACGCCAGCGTCACCGTGCCCGCCCCGGACGGGTCCGCGGTCCCGGCACCGCAGCACACCACGCCCTCCCCGGCACCCACGCCCAGCGGCGCGCCGAACGCGGGAGGCGGCGGACTGGCCCGCCCGGCGTCCACCACGACCCCGCCCTTCGACGTGCTCGCCGCCGGTCTCCTCCTGCTCGGTGCTACCGCCGTAGTCGCGCTACGGCAGGGGGTGCGCCGTGGCCGCCCAGCAGCGAAGTAGCGTCGGCGTCCTGCTGGCCGTCCTCCTCGGCGTGGCAGCCGCGTTCGCCAGCGGCGGTCCCGCCACCCCGGAAACACCACTGAAGCGGTCAGTTCCTGTCCGGTTGACCATCGAGTCGATCGGGGTGGACGCGCCCGTCGCCGAACTGGGGCTCAACCCCGACGGCACGCTGGAAGACCCGCCGCTGGACGACCCCAACCTGGTCGGCTGGTACGCGCTCGGTGCCTCCCCGGGCGAAGCCGGGCCCGCCGTGCTCACCGGGCACCTCGACACCCGGAGCGGGCCGTCGGTCTTCGCCCGCCTCAACGAACTACGTCCCGACGACCTCGTCCACGTGGCGCGCGCCGACGGCTCCCAGCCCGTGTTCGTGGTGGACCGGGTCGAACAGGTGCCCAAGGAAGACTTCCCCACCGACCAGGTCTACGGGCCGAGCGACCGCCCGGAGCTGCGCCTGGTGACCTGCGCCGGGGACTTCGACCCGGCTAGCGGCCACTACTCCGACTCCCTCGTGGTGTACGCCGTCCTCGCCGAGTCCGGCGGGTGAGGCGAACCCCTCACCCGCCGGGCCAGCATGGGTGGCGGCACGCGGTGCTTGCCCCACCACGTACCGCCGTCCGGTCCCGGAAAGCCCGCTTTCTCACCCCATCCGGAACCGGAGTCTGGGCTGGTCAGACCGGGATGCTGTCCTGCGCGGCGCGCAGCGCGTCGTTGACGGTGCGCAGCACGGGCGGCTGGACCACCTGGGCAGGGTCGAGGTGGGCACCGCCGCGCACCGTGAACGTGTGCGACTCTCCCGGCAGGAGGGTGACCAGCATGTCATCCGCCTCGGCCCCCGGATCGAGGCGGTCCGCGAACAGGGAGAGGTCGCGCAGCAGGCTCCGCGCCGTCACGGTCACGCACAGGTCCGCGCCACGCGGCACGACACGGGTGTCGTACTCCGGCGCCGGATAGGCGATCTCGCGGTCCTCAGCGAAGAACCAGTACGCTCGGCGTGCCCCCGTGTCCGCGGTAATCAATTCCCGGGTCGCATCCCCGGGGCGCGCCACCTCGGCGGGCAGCGGCACCCGGACGGCGCCGCGGGCAGGCACAGTGAACGGGGCATCGGCCGCGGCCAGCACCGTGCCGTCCAAGGCCCGCCGGGCCAGGTGCGCGGTCCCGGTCCACTCCCGGTTGCTGTCGTTGGCCACGACGAGGACCAGGCCGTCGCCGTCAGGCTGCACCGTGGCCAGCCGCTCGGCGTAGACCGCCCGCAGGGCGTACCACAGCGGTTTGCGCCGGCCTTCGCCGTCCACAGCCGACCACGACGTCACCGGCCAGCAGTCGTTGAGCTGCCAGACCACGCTCCCCGTGCACCGGGGCCACTGGGCGCGGAAGTGCTCGATGCCCAGAGTAATCGCGCGCGCCTGGTTGACCTGGGTCAGATAGTGCCAGTCGTCGAAGTCGGCAGGGTTGCCGAAGTGCGGGGCCAGGCCGCGGGCGAGCTTGCCGTTGCCGTCGACCGCCTTCTGGTGGTGCAGCATGCCCGGCGAATCCGGTCGCAGCTCCTCTCCGGGCAGGGCGGAGCGCAGCGTGGCGTAGGTGGGCGGGGCCTGGAACCCGAACTCGGCCACGAACCGGGGCCGGTAGTTGCGGTAGGCGGTGTAGTCCACCTCGTTCCACACGTCCCAGATGTGGATGGAGGCGTACCGCGGGTCGTTGGGGTGGATGTCCGGCACCCCGGAGTACGGGCTGCCCGGCCAGTAGGGGCGCGTAGGGTCGACCTCGGCGACGATCCGCGGCAGCAGCTCCAGGTAGTAGCCTTCGCCCCAGCTCCGGCCCGCCAGCTCCTCCTTCCAGCCCCAGTCCCAGTAGCCCCAGATGTTCTCGTTGTTGCCGTTCCACAGCACCAGGCTGGGGTAGGGGGCGAGCCGGGCCACCACTTCGCGGGCCTCGGCCTCGACCTCTTCAGTGATCGGCGGCTCCTCGGGGTAGGCGGCGCAGGCGAACAGGAAGTCCTGCCAGACGAGGATGCCGCGCTCGTCGCACAGCTCGTAGAAGTCCTCGCTCTCGTAGCGGCCGCCGCCCCACACCCGCAGCAGGTTCATGTTGGCCGCGACCGCCTGGTCGATCCGCGCGGCGTAGCGGTCGCGCCCCACCCGGCTCACAAAACAGTCGTCGGGAATCCAGTTGGCGCCCTTGACGAGGACGGGCACCCCGTTGACGACGATGGTGAACCGGCGGCCGTCCTCGTCGACACCGGTGTCGAGCTCGACCGTGCGGAACCCGATCCGGCGCTGCCAGGTGTCCAGTTCCTCCCCGTGAGCGGCCAGATCGACGCGCAGGTCGTAGAGCGGCTGGTCACCGTAGCCGCGGGGCCACCAGAGGTCGGGGTCGGGGACGGTGACCTCCAGTTCGGTACGGCACACCCCGGCGGGGACGGCGATTGACTGCTCCCGGTCGGCGATCCGGACGCGCACGACCAGCTCGGTGTCCTCCCCGTGCTCGCTCCGCTCCACCTCCACCCGCACCAGGACGCGGCCCTCCAGGCTGCCGTCGTGGGTGCGGGCCACGGTGATCAGGGGGACGACCTGGGCTAGGCGGGCCGTGTGCCACGCGTGCACGTGGATCGGCCGCCAGATCCCCGAGGTGACGAGGGTGGGGCCCCAGTCCCAGCCGAAGTTGCAGGCCATCTTGCGGATGAACTGGAACGGCTCGGGGTAGGCGTTGGGCCGGTCCCCGAGCTTGTCGCGGAGCGCCGTGGCGTAGCTGTAGGGGGAGGCGAACTCGACCCTCAGTTCGTTAGTGCCGTCTCGGAGCGCCCGGCGCAGGTCGAAACGGTAGGAGCGGTGCATATTGCGGCTCTGGCCGACTTCCGTACCGTTGAGGAACACCGTGGCCACGGTGTCCAGTCCGGCGCATTCCAGGTCGATCCGTTCTGCCTCAGCCAGTGCGGTGGCGTCGAAGGTGGTCGTGTAGCTCCACTGGGTGCGGCCGATCCAGCCGAGCTCGGTCTCGTTGCGACCTTGGTAAGGGTCGGGAATGAGGTTCGCCGCCATGAGGTCGGTGTGCACGCATCCCGGCACGGTCGCCGGTATCCCCGCAGGGCCGATCTCCACTGGAACCTCGGCGGGATCGTCCGCACGGAGGACCCAGTTCTCGCGCAGTTCGATGCGCACTGCCATGGCGTCTCCACAGGTGAAGCGGTGTTGCACTTCAAGGGTGCGACCCGGGCGCCTGGAGGAGGGAGGGGGCGTAACCCGGTGCCGGGTCGCACCCGACTCTTACGACGGTCGTCGGTGTTCCGCCGCGTTCCCCATGAGACTAGTAAACCGGTTCAGTGTCAAGAGGCTGAGAGGAAAATTAAGCGGTTCAGTAAATTGCCAATAAAAGCCGTTCTCCCGTTTTCAGGCACGCCGAAGAGCCGGTCAGCGACTCTCAGCCAGCCGCTGGCCGGCTCGACGGCGAACTAGGGACTACACCGCGGCCCGACGGTGGAAAGGCTGCACGTAGTGCCCCTCGGAGACCTGCACCAGCTCGCTGGGGACCTCCTGGCCCTCCTCAAGGTGGTAGGGATGCGTGGAGGTATCGGCGGCCTCCTTGGCACGGAGCTCGGCCTCGACCTCCTCCCACTTCTTGTGGAACTGCGGCACCGAGGCGAACAGCTTCTTCGTGTAGGGGTGGCGCGGATCGCTGAACACCTTCTCGGTGACCCCGCGCTCCACGATCTCACCCTTGTAGAGGATGACCGTCTGGTCGCTGATGTAGTTGCCCAGCGCCAAGTCGTGGGTGACGAACAGGATGCCCATCCCCCGCGCCTTCAGGTCGGCCAACAGGTTGAGCACGTCGATCCGCGTCGAAGCGTCCAACATGCTGATCACCTCGTCGGCCACCAGATAGTCGATGTCCAGCAGCAGCGCCCGGGCGAGGAGCATGCGCTGCAACTGGCCGCCGCTGAGCTGGTGCGGGTACTTGCCCAACACCTGGTTCGGGTCGAGCCGCACCACCTTCAGCGCCTCGGCCACCCTGTCCTGCCACTCGCTCTGGGAGACCTCCGGGTAGTACTCCTCACGGATCATCGAGAAGACCCGGTCGGCCTTGAAAATCGGGTTGTAGCTGCTGAAAGGGTCCTGGAAGACGCCCTGCACCTTGCGGTAGTAGTCCTTCAGCGCCCGGTGCCCGCGCAGCGTGGACACGTCGATGCCGTCGCAGGTGATCTTCCCCTTGCTCACCGACGCGATCCGCAGCGCCATCTTGCCGAGAGTGCTCTTGCCGCTGCCGCTCTCACCGATCAGGGACACTACCTCGCCGGGACGCACCTCGAAGCTGGCGTCCCGGACTGCAGTGAACTCTCCCCCGCCGAAGGCGCCCACCTTGTAGACCTTGGTGACCCGGTCGAATTTCAGCATCTGATCACTCGGCCTTCCAACAGGCGACGTGGTGGTCGCTTTCCACTTCCACGAACGGCGGCTGCTCCAGACACTGCTTGTCGGCCAGCGGGCAGCGATCCCGGAAGCGACACCCCTGCGGGGGATTGAGGAGACCGGGCGGGCTCCCCGGAATACCGCTCAACCGCTTGTCCTCGTACTTGACGCCCACCTCGGGAAGCGAGTCCAGCAGCATCTTGGTGTAAGGATGCTTGGGCATCTCGATGATGGTCTTGGCGGACGCCTTCTCCGCAAGCCGTCCGCCGTACATCACCATGATGGTGTCCGCGATCTGGTACACCAGCGAGATGTCGTGCGTCACGACGATCATGCTCTTGACGAACTCGCGGTCGCGGAACTCCACCAGGGTTTCAGCGACAGCCCGCTGGGTGGAGACGTCCAGCGCCGACGTCACCTCGTCGGCGATCAGCAGCGACGGGTTGAGCAGCGTCGAGATCACCATGACCGTGCGCTGCTTCATCCCACCCGACAGCTCCAGCGGGTAGCGGTCCAGCACGTCCCGCTCCAGCTCCACCAGCTCCAGACGGCGGTGCAGCTCGTCGCGGACGTCCCGGAACCGCACCCCCCGCGACTCCAGCAGCTCGGCGATCATCTTGCCGATCTTGCGGGTCGGGTTCATCGCGCTCATCGCGTACTGCGGGATGATCGAGACCCGCTTGTAGCGGAACTCGTCCATGGCCCGGTCATCCCAGATCGGCATCTCGTCGCCGTCGAGGGTGACGCTGCCGCCGATGTAGCGCATCCGCCCGTCCAGCCGGATCAGGCTCTTGCTGAGTGTGGACTTGCCGCTGCCTGACTCTCCCGCCAGTCCCATGATCTCGCCGTCGGCGACAGTGAACGTGGGACCGTCGAGAGCGCGGACGTCACCACGCAAGGTGCGATAGTAGACCCGCAGGTCCGAGACTTCGAGGGTCACCTGCTACATCTCCCTCAGCTTGGGGTTGAAGACCTCGTCCAGCCCCACGTTCATGACGTACATCGAGCCGACAATCGCGGTGATGCCCAGGCCCGGAGGCACGAACCACCACCACACGCCCAACTGCAGGGCGCCCCACTTGACGGCCTGGTGCATGATCAGCCCCAGCGACATGCCGTCGTTCGGGCCCAGTCCCACGAAGTCCAGTCCTGCGGCGGCCAGCACAGCGCCGCCGAAGAGCAGGATGAACGTCATGAACAGGTAGGAACTCATGTTCGGCGCGATGTCGCGGACGATGATCTTCCATGGCCGGACACCGCTCAGGCGGGCCAGGTCGACGAAGTCGCGCGAGCTCAGCGACAGCGCCTGGGAGCGGACCGCACGCGCAGCCCACGGCCAGGAGGTCATGCCGATGAAGAAGGACTGCGTCACCACGCCATAGGAGTCCACGTAGGCGGCGATGATGAACAGCACCGCCAGGGTGGGCAGGACCAGGACGACGTTGGTCAGCATGTTGAGGACCTCGTCGATCCAGCCGCCCTTGTATCCGGCGACGAAGCCGATCGTCATGCCGATGACGGCTGCGATCCCGCCGCCGAGGAAGCCGACGAGGAACGTCGAGCGGATGCCGTAGACGAACTGGGTGAAGAGGTCCTGGCCGAACTGCGTCGTCCCGAACCAGTGCTCTGCCGACGGCGGCAGCAGCGGAGGCGCGTACCGCTCGCCGGGGGTGTGCTCCAAGAACGGCGGGACGACCAGGCCCACCAGCAGGAACAGGAGCACAATCGACAGGCCGACGACCAGCTTGGGATTGCGCAGTGCGAAGTAGAGGGCTTCCAGCCGGGGCGCCTTCGGTGTGGCGACCGCCGGCTCTTCCGGAGCCGTGGTCGGGTCGGGCAGCGGCTGCGCGGCTGTCATTTGGCTCCTCCCTGCATCTGGACGCGGACACGCGGGTCGACCAGGGCGTAGACGATGTCGATGATGAAGTTAGCGATCAGTACGCCGATGACGATGAACAGGAAGGTTCCCTGCAGCAGGAAGAAGTCCTGGTTCTGGATCGCCTGCAGGATCAGGTAGCCCAGGCCCTGGTAGGAGAAGACGATTTCGGTGAGCAGCGCGCCCGCGACCACCGTGCCCAACTGCACGGCCAGGCCGGTGAGCTGGGGCAGCATGGCGTTACGGAAAGCGTACTTGCGGATCAAGCGACGCGGCGCGCCCAGCGCCTGCAGGTAGTTGGAGTACTCGGACTCCAGCTCGTAGATGATCATGTTCCGCATGCCGATGGCCCAGCCGCCCAGGGCGACCAGGAACAGCGACAGGAACGGCAGGAACCAGTGCTCCAGCAGGCTGGAGATGAACGTCCAAGTGAACGCAGGCTGGAGGGAGAGGCCGTACGATCCTGCGGCGGGGAACAGGCCCGCGACGATGCCGAGGCTCCAGGCCAGCAGGAGCGCCAGCCACATGTAGGGAGTAGCGGTGAGGATGTAGCCGATGGGCAGGATCGTGTTGTCCAGCCACTTGCTCCGCGCGGCGTAGGCGCCGAACCAGTTGCCGACGAGCCAGCTCAGGATAATCGAGGGCAGCAGGAGTCCCAGACTGTATGGGACCGCTCCCAAAATCAGGTCAATAACAGGCGTGGGGAAGTTCCAGATGCTAATCCCCAGGTCGCCCTGGAACAGCGAGACCCAGAAGTTGAGGTACTGCTGCCAGAGCGGCAGGTCCAGGCCGAACATCTTGTTGAAGTACCCGTACAACGCTTCCGCTGCGCCAGCGTCGTTGAGCGAAGCACGGGCGAGCCGGCTCTTGATGGGGTCACCGGGCATCAGCCGCGGGATCATCCAGTTGATGGTGACTGCTGCAAAGAAGGTCAGCGCGTAGACAAAAATCTTGCGGCCGAAGTATTTACGCAACGGGCCCTCCTGGGCTCGGTGGCCATACGGGGCCCCCGTCTCGCCGCTCCACTCCCCGGGAGCGGGCGGCGGGACGGGGGCTAATCACCGGAAGACCACTTCTCGAAACTCGCTGCCTACTCTTCCTCCGAGGCGGGCTCCAGTTCGGTCAGCATCAGGATGCTGCCGAGCTGGAAGTAGCCGCGCCAGGTCGAGGGCAGGTAGTTGTTGTCGGACTCGCTGGAGGGCCAGTTGGTCCACACCGAGTTGTTGTACTGCGCCCACAGGCCGTTGTACCAGAGCGGGATGACCGGCATCTCCTCGAGCTGGATCTTCTGGATCTTGCCCGCCACCTCGCGGATCTTCTCGGTGTCCTCAACCGGGATGCCGTCGAGTTCACCCACCAGCTCCCAGGCCTCTTCGTTCTCGTAGCGGCCGAAGTTGACCGTAGTCTGCTGGTCCTGGACCGGGAGGCGGAAGATGTAGTCGTAGTAGGTCCACGGCGTGTTGCTGATCTGGCGCTCGTTGTTGATCACCAGGTCGAACTCGCCGCTGTTGCGCTGGTCCACCAGGGCGTTGAACTCGGGGAAGTCAGTGGTGACCTTGATACCGACTTCGCTCGCGCTCTCGCTGATGACCCGGGCGGCCTCCATCCAGTCGGTCCAGCCGCTGGGAACGATGAGGGTCAGATCGATCGGCTCACCGTCAGGGGTCTCGACGAAGCCGTCGTTGTCGGTGTCCTCGTAGCCGGCTTCCTCAAGGATCTTCTTGGCGACCTTCGGGTCACGCGGGGTGGCGTGCTTCTCGACCACCTCGGTGTCGATGTAGTCGTCCCAGACAGGGAGCAGACCGGTGGGGTCGGCCTCGGTGACCAGGCCGCCGTAGACGTTGTTGACGATCTCGTCCATGTCGATGGAGGCCGAGAGCGCCTTGCGGAACTCAGGGTCGTCCATCGGCTTCTTGGTGGTGTTGGGCACCAGCCACGCGGTGTTGGCCGCGAGCATGTAGGGCTCTTCAGGGAAGTAGGTCTGGACCTGGTAGCCGCCCTGGACGAGCTGCGCGATACCGGGCAGGAAGTTGTTGTTGATGTCGATGTTGCCCTGGAGCACCTGGCTCAGCGCGGCCTCGTTGCTGGTGTTGACCACGTCGACGATGTACGTGGGCTTGACCTCGTGGCCGAGCGCCTCAGTGGCCCACCAGTCCTCGTTCTTCTTCCAGACCTGGCGGTCCTGGTCGTGGGTCTCGTAGAGGTACGGGCCGGTGCCGACGGGGTCCTCGTTGGCGCCGGTGAGGATCTCCTCCTCGGAGCGCTCCGACCAGATGTGTTCGGGCACAATGGCGTTGAAGTACAGCCAGTTGGCCCACTGCGCGTAGTTGGCCTTGGAGAAGGTGAACTTGACCGTGTAGTCGTCGACGGCCTCAGCGCTCTCGAGCCACTCCCACAGCGAGTGGTAGGAGGAGCCCTCGTACTTGCCGATCTCGACGGTGAAGACCACGTCGTCGGCGGTGAAGTCTTCGCCGTCGCTCCACTTGACGCCCTGGCGGAGCTTCAGCTCGTAGGTCTTGTCGTCGACCCACTCGCCGCTCTCCGCAAGCCAGGGGATGTATTCTCCAGTCTGCGGCTCGTAGAGGAACAGGGTCTCGTAGACCAGACCCACCGTTCCGGTGGCGTAGTTACCCGTGTCGAGCGGGTTCCACGTGCTCGGCGGCCCCCACTGGGTACCACCGGTGTAGAGGGTCTCCGCACGGGGGTAGTCCCCTGTCGCTCCACCGTCGCCCTCTGTGTCACCCCCGCAGGATGTGGCCAGCAAGCTGACCAGTGCGAGGGGGATCAGAAACCTGTAGCGGTTTCGCATCGTTCTTCTTCTCTCCTCCATCTGTTACCGACGCGTGGCCCGGCAACAGTTGTTTGGGAGCGTTCCCAAACGAAGGCCCCCCGTAGCCTTTCGTCTGGTCACGCGGGTTTTTGCCAGCAGATGCGGCTGTTGCTCTCCCCTCCCGCCCGTTCCGCCACACAGATCACAGACGGGAGTGAACGAAAGAACATCAATAAACCGGTTTAGCGTCAAGACTGTGTTATGAAAACTAAACCGGTTTACGCGGGACGTGCTGTTTGCACAGCAAACCCGCCCACCGCACCGTACACACCTGACTGGATTACAACGAACTTACTTCACCTTGGTCAAGCGGAGGTCAAGAAGTGATCAGAATGCAGCGGGGCCCGTACTTGCCCGCGGGATGAGCCGGCTCGGCGGAGTCTGCCGGGAACGGGGAGTACGCCCTTCAATCACTTCCATCAGCAAAGACGCGGCAATTCTCCCGTGCTGGGTGACCTCGCGCCCCACCGCAGTCAGCGCAGGGCGGATGACCTGGCAGATCCGGGAATCGTCCCAGGCCACGATCGACAGCCGCTCCGGAACAGGGACCCCCATCTCCTGCGCCGCGCCCAACGCCGCCACTGCCATCAAATCGTTGTCAAAAACAAGTGCGCTCGGCGGGTTCTCCGCAGAAAGCAACTCGCGAGTAATATCCGCGGCGCGGGATTCCACATAGTCCGCGTGAACGATCTCTGCCCGAGTCAACCCCACTTCGCGCGCCACTTTGGCGAATGCCTGCGACCGAACTTCGGTGTGCACGAACTCCGCCGGACCCGCCACCCGGACAATCCTCCGGTGGCCCAAATCGGCCAAATACCGGATCACTTCCCCCATGGCTTCCGCGTCGTCCGTCCACGCGCACGGCAGGCCCTGGGTGTGCTCGGGACCGCCGACCACGACCGCGGGCAGCCCCAGCTCCTTCACAAACGGCAGTCGAGGGTCGTCACGGCGCAAATCCACCAGCAGCACCCCGTCGACCCGGCGCTCCGCATGCCAGCGCTGGTACGTGGCCGTCTCCACGTCCCGGTCCTCGGCAGAGCGCATCAACAAAGAGAACGGGCTGCCGTCGAGTTCGAGCTGGATCCCCCCGATCAACTGCATGAAGAACGGCTCGGCGGCCAGCGTCTTGGCCGGACGGTCCACCACCATGCCGATCGCCCAGGCCCGACCGTCCGACAGGGAACGCGCCGCACTGCTCGGCGCCCAGCCCAACTGCTCGGCGATGTCCAGGATGCGGCGCCGCGTGGCGTCCGAGACTCCAGGCCGACCATTCAGCGCGTAGGAGACCGCTCCTTTGGAAACGCCTGCGGCCTTGGCGATATCCACGATCGTCGGACGCCTCATCCTGTCTCCCCGCGCTGGCTCAATGAACCGGTTCACTAAAGGTGAGGTTAGCAACGGCCCTAGGTCTCTACCGTCACCGGAGGAGTGTTCCCCCGCGTCCGGGACCTCCTGCCGTCCCCATGCCTCTGGCCAGGCAGGAGCAGCCGCCCCTGGTGTTCAGAAACGTTCCGGTAGCACAGGTGCGGCACATTTTCCACCATTGCCCCTGTCCTGTTCCGTTTCCCCGAAGCAGAGGCGTACCCTGGACGCTTGTGTCTACCCTGTTCTCCACGCTTGCGCGGCGACCACTCCACCGCCGTAAAGGGGTGCCCGTGTCGAGTCTGGCGGGAATCGCGCACATCACCCTGTCCGTGCGCAACCGCGACACCAGCGTCGAGTTCTACCGCGACGTCCTCGGATTCCACGAATACAAGACCGAGGACGGCCCGCACTGGCGACGCACCTTCTGCCGCCACCCCAACGGCCTGGTGCTCTGCCTCACCCAGCACACCGACCACTTCAACGCCCGTTTCGACCCCCGGCACGCCGGGATGGACCACCTCGCCTTCGCCGTCTCCTCCCCCGACGACCTCGAAGAGTGGGAGAAGCGGCTGGACGCGCTCGAAGTGGAGCACACCCCGATCCTCCACGGCGACCACGGGCCGCTGCTGATGTTCGAAGACCCCGACGGCATCCAGTTGGAGCTGTGCTGCCCGGACCCGCCCGCGGGCTAACCCGCAGGCGGCTCAGTTCAACGGGACGAGCTGCAGGCGGATATCCCGCTCCCGCATCTGCTGCACCGCGTTGGCGGGCAGGCGGTCGTCCGTGATGATGAGGTCGAACTCTTCCAGCCGGGCGACCGTGAACGTACCGAACTTGCCGTACTTGGTGCTGTCCACCGTCAGCACACTCTTGGACGCCACCCGCAGCAGCTCCTGCTTGGCCACCACCTTGGCCTCCGACGGCGTCGTGGAACCGCGTTCCACATCCCACGAGCTGCTCGCGATGAACGCGATATCCACGTTGACCCGGCGGAGGAACTCGGCGGTGAACTGGCCGACCGAGGAATGGTCCGCGTGCGACACCACACCCCCGGTGTGGATCAGTTCAATATTGGGGTACTCCATCAGGTGGCCGACCACGTTGAAGTCGTTGGTCACCACGGTCAGCCCTGCCTTGTCGGTCAGCAGCGGCACCATCTGGAGCGTGGTCGTCCCCGCATCCAAGAAGATCGTGAAATTCTCCCGGACGAGCTCGGCGGCGGCTCGGGCGATGGCGCGTTTGGCCGGGACCTCGAGCTGGGCCTTGGCCAGATAGGAGGGTTCGCTCTTCAGACGTGCGGCCAGGCGGACGCCCCCGGTCACGGAGAGGACCTTGCCCTCGTTCTCCAGCGCCTGGATATCCCTGCGCACCGTCATGTGGGAGACGGACAGCATCGACGTGAGCTCACTGATGCTGAGGACGTTGCGTTCCTGCAGCAGTTTGAGGATGTGTTCGCGACGCTGATCGGGGATCATCTTCTGGCCTCGTTCGATTCTGTTCGGTGCGGGGGTGCACTGTGGGACGCGCATATCTTTCTTAGCAGTTCTCTCTTCCGGCAACGCCCCTCCCTCCCGCCCAGTTCCCCCGGCCACACCGGAGGCGTCCGCTGAGGAAGGGGCAGGAAAGCAGGACATTGGGTCGGGAGTGAAAAGCCTCCCCGGGGGATATCCCACCGATTCGCCGGTCGCTCCCGGGCGGAAGGGGTGAGGAGGAACACCCTTGCTCCGGGGGAGAGGAAAACTCACGTCTTCCTCACACGGGCGGCGCTATCCTCTCCTCAGTTTGCACCCGAACTCCCCTCCCCACAGGAGGTTCCCCCGCACAACACTGGCCCACGCAGCCCGCTCCTGCGCCGGGCCCGGGTGAGCGATCATGACGACCACTGATCTCGCCGCACCGGACGCACCGTTCGTTCTCCACGTCCTCGACACCGCCGTCCAGCTCTTCTCCCGCCACGGCACTACCGGGGTCAGCTTGGACGCCGTCGCCGCCGCAGCCGGCGTCGACCCGGACGACCTCCGCCGGGTCTTCCCCACGCGGCTCGACCTGGTCTACCGGCTCGTCGTGGACCGGGTCCGCCTGCTCACCGCAGCCGAGCCCGCCAACACGGCCCCCGCATCCCCGGTAGAGCAGATGCGCCGCCTCGTCCGCCGCCACATCGAGCACAGTTGCCGCTACCGGGTCGAACTGACCCTGCGCAGGTCCCTGCTGCGCACCCTGCGGGCGATCTCCCCGCCCCGCTACCGGGAGCTCTCCCTGCTACTGCGTGCCTACCACGACCGGATCGCCCGCATCATCGACCAGGGCCGGACCGACGGCGTGTTCACCCCTGCAGACGGCTCCGGGGAGCCCGTGACCGCGACAACCGTCCTCGACACCCTGGACTCCACCCTGAACTGGTACGACCCCTCCAGCATGACCCCCCAGCAGCTCGGGGACGTCTACGAGGACCTCGTCCTCCACCACCTGCTGGGCGTCGCCCGCCGCTGAACCGGACTGCCGCCCGCGCCGCACCGCGGGCTACCGGAAGACCAGCTCGGCATCCCGGATGAAGTGCGCCACCTTCTCCGTGGTCAGGGTCATCCCGTCAGCTGCGACCCGGCTCGTGCCGCCCCACACGTTCAGGCAGGCAATCGCGTCGACTTTGAGCTGCCGGATCTCCTCGGACAAGACGATGCGGTTCATCCGCTCCCACGGCACCCGGGGATCTTCGGGGTGCGCCCAATGCCACAACCAGACCGGGCAGCCCAGGACCGGGATGTCCAAGGCAGCGGCGGCCTGCCGGGCGGCCCGGGCCACCGGCTCGGTGGCGGGATTCCGGTCCCCCTCCCACGGGGCCAGGCACAGGTCGAAGCCCGCACACAGCCGGGTCAGCGTCTCCGCCTGCGGTTCGCCCCCTCCACCGCCGTGACCGTCGGAGTCCCGCAACTGGACGATCTCGACCCCGTCAGCGCCCAGCATCTGCAAGGCATGCCGCACCTCGCCCCACCACTCCCACGGGGTGCCGCGTTTTCCCGAGTCTGCCACGTCCCCCGTGCTGGCAGAGACCATCCGGACGCGGGCCCCGGAAGCAGCCAGCATGGAAATCGTCCCCCCGACCGACAGGACCGCATCCCCGGGGTGCGCGGCGATGACGACCGCGCTCGTGATCCCCGCCAGGTGCACCGCGGGAAACTCCCGCAGGGCGGGCCATCCCCGCCAGGACGCCTCAGAGGTTCCCGGCCGGTCCATGGAATGTCGGCGGCGTTCCGCCCACCGTGCGGCGCGCATATGTGCCTCCTCTTCAGCGGCGGTCCCGTGTGGGGTGGACACTTTCCCAGAACCCCGCGCCGCATGCGCGGGACCCGCGGGGAAGGACGGCCTGCGGCACGCCACACTGGACGGGTGAGCCGATCACCGTCCCTGCAGTGCCCGGCCCCCGTGTGGGTCGTGGCGGGAGCCCCTGGCGCAGGAAAGTCCACCGTGGCGGACCTGCTGCTGCGCCACCTCTTCCCGGTCCCCGCCCTGCTCGCCAAAGACACGCTGTACAGCGGCTGTGTGGCCGCGCTGCTCAGCGCGCACGGCCGCCCCCACGGGGAGCGCGAAGGCCCCTGGTACGACGCGCACATCAAACCGCACGAGTACGGGGGGATGACCGCGGCGGCGCGGCAGATCCGCGCCGCGGGCTGCCCCGTCCTGTTGGACGCCCCGTTCACCCAGCAGATCCGCGACCTGTCCCGGTGGCGCGCCTGGGTAGCGGAACTGGGCGGAGTACCCGTGCACGTGGTGTGGGTGCGCAGCGACGCGGAGACCCTGCGCGAACGCCTCATCGCCCGCGGCCGGGCCCAGGATGCGGGAAAGCTCGCGGACTTCGCCGCGTTCACCGCACGGGTCCGCCCCACCGAGCCGCCCGCAGCGCCTCACGTGGCCGTCGACAACCGCCGGGGCGCCCCCGCGCTCGACCGGCAGGTGCAGGCCCTCGTCCACGAGCGCTGGCCAGAGTTCGCCCGGGACAAAGGCCCATAGCCCTGTCAAATCTGAGAAAACCTTATGTGACAGGTATGGACCAATCGGGTATATCGCTGCCTATGAGTTCCATGACACCACCCCTGCGCACTGAGCGTCTCCTGATCAGAGACTGGAGCCTCGACGATGTCGAGGCCGCCTACAAGATCTACGGCTCCTCTGAAGTAGCGCGGTGGATCAGCACGGGAGCGGTCGACGACGTCTCCGCGATGCGCTCGGTCCTGGAAGCATGGGTCGAGGCGCAGCCGAACCTGGTACCTCCGGCTGGGCGGTGGGCGGTGGTACGCACAGAAGACGGGGAGGTCATCGGGGGCCTCTCCTTGCGGCTGATGCCCCCGTTCGAGGAAGACTTCGAGCTCAACTGGCAGTTGCGCCCCGACGTGTGGGGGCAGGGCTACGCCACGGAGGCGAGCCGAGCCCTGATCCGGTGGGCGTTCAAGCAAGGACTGGAAGAAGTGTTTGCGGTCGCCCGGGCGGAGAACAAGCGCGCCATCGCCACGGCACGCCGTATCGGTATGGAGTGGGTCGGCGAAACCGACAAGTACTACGACGGACGCCGGCTCCAGGTGTTCCGCTGCCGCCCGTCCGACCTGTAGCCCGCGGCAACCGTGCGGCGGGGTGTGGTCTGCAGGCCGCTTGACCAGCAAGTGGACACGCGTCGATGAGATCCCCGAAGCCACCGTGTCAGTTCGGCGGACGGTGGGACGTTTTCCGGAGGTACTGAGCGCACAGGAGCACGGTCCGTCGTTGTCCGGAGTACCGCCGTCCGCCACGGCACTCTTCCCCCGGCCGGGTGCGGCGGCAGTGGGGTGGGCATGGTCTCGGTCCCTGGCCTTCGCCGGTTATTCGCTGAATCCGGCCTCGGACCACAGCGGTTGCGGGGCGCAGTGCTGCGGTGCCGGACGCGCGGGGGTGCGCCGCAGCGGACGGCGGAGCCGCTGGCACAGTTCGACCAGGGTGGCGGCCCCGTGGTGCCGGAGTGCGGCGAGCACGACGTGGGCGGCGGCTTCCGCGTCGGCGTCCGCGGTGTGGTGGCGGCGCAGGTCGTAGCCGATCGTGCGGCAGACCGTGGGCAGCCGGTGGTTCCGCAGGGCGGGCCACGTCCGCCGGGCGATGTCCAAGGAGCACGCGTAGTGGAGCGAGGGCTCGGGGAGGCCGGCGTGCGCGCAGGCAGCGCGGATCACGCCCATGTCGAACACTGCGTTGTGCGCGACGAACGGGCTGCCCGCGGCGAATTCCAGGATGGTCGTGTGGACCTGCGGCCAAGCGGGGGCGTCGGCGACGTGCTCGGGGGTGATCCCGTGGACCGCGATGTTGTCCTGCTCGAAGTGGTCGACGGGGGCCGGGGGACGGACCAGGGTGGTGTAGCGGTCGACGATCCGCCCGTCGGTGACTCGCACGAGTCCCACCGCGCACACGCTGCCCTGGTTGCGGTTGGCGGTCTCGAAGTCGATAGCGGTCCAGGTGTCGTGCATCGCCGGTCGTCCTCCCTTGGGCCGCACTGGCCAGGCGTCGGGGTTCCTCCCATGCTCCCGGAACTTCACCTCATCCAGCACCCCTCCTTCTTTGAGTGACCTAGATCACTTATTGCTCTTGACTTTGTGCTACGGTCTCACTACATAACGAGAACGGCGCATTCCTCCTTCCCCGATTCTGTCGCGGAATGCGCATCCCTATATGGGAGCGCTCCCATAGCGCTCTTCCTCCCCTCTCCCCTTGGAGGAACCATGGCGAAATCCCCCGCCGCCCGGAAGGGCGGCCCTCCGGTCGCTGTCGCGGTGACCGCGGCCCTCGCCCTGCTGATCGCGCTCCTCTCCCCCGGAGTCGCGCAGGCCGCCGGTCTCACCGCCACAGTCACCAAAGAATCCTCGTGGGACAACGGCTACTCCGCGTCCGTCACCGTCCGCAACGACACCTCGAGCACCGTCTCCCAGTGGGAGGTCGTCCTCACCCTGCCCGGCGGCACTACAGTGGCCCAGGTGTGGAACGCCCAGCACACCAGCAGCGGCAACTCCCACACCTTCACCGGGGTTTCCTGGAACAGCACCATCCCGCCCGGAGGCACCGCCTCCTTCGGCTTCATCGCTTCCGGCAGCGGCGAACCCACCCACTGCACCATCAACGGCGCCCCCTGCGACGAAGGCTCCGAGCCGGGCGGCCCCGGCGGTCCCGGAACCCCCTCCCCCGACCCCGGCACGCAGCCCGGCACCGGCACCCCGGTCGAGCGGTACGGCAAAGTCCAGGTCTGCGGCACCCAGCTCTGCGACGAGCACGGCAACCCGGTCCAACTGCGCGGCATGAGCACCCACGGCATCCAGTGGTTCGACCACTGCCTGACCGACAGCTCGCTGGACGCCCTGGCCTACGACTGGAAGGCCGACATCATCCGCCTGTCCATGTACATCCAGGAAGACGGCTACGAGACCAACCCGCGCGGCTTCACCGACCGGATGCACCAGCTCATCGACATGGCCACGGCGCGCGGCCTGTACGTGATCGTGGACTGGCACATCCTCACCCCGGGCGATCCCCACTACAACCTGGACCGGGCCAAGACCTTCTTCGCGGAAATCGCCCAGCGCCACGCCAGCAAGACCAACGTGCTCTACGAGATCGCCAACGAACCCAACGGAGTGAGCTGGGCCTCCATCAAGAGCTACGCCGAAGAGGTCATCCCGGTGATCCGCCAGCGCGACCCCGACTCGGTGATCATCGTGGGCACCCGCGGCTGGTCGTCGCTCGGCGTCTCCGAAGGCTCCGGCCCTGCCGAGATCGCGGCCAACCCGGTCAACGCCTCCAACATCATGTACGCCTTCCACTTCTACGCGGCCTCGCACCGCGACAACTACCTCAACGCGCTGCGTGAGGCCTCCGAGCTGTTCCCGGTCTTCGTCACCGAGTTCGGCACCGAGACCTACACCGGTGACGGCGCCAACGACTTCCAGATGGCCGACCGCTACATCGACCTGATGGCGGAACGGAAGATCGGGTGGACCAAGTGGAACTACTCGGACGACTTCCGTTCCGGCGCGGTCTTCCAGCCGGGCACCTGCGCGTCCGGCGGCCCGTGGAGCGGTTCGTCGCTGAAGGCGTCCGGACAGTGGGTGCGGAGCAAGCTCCAGTCCTGATGTGCAGCGCGGTGGCTGCGCGCCCCTGAGCACAGCAAGCGGCCCGCGAGGCTCAGCCCCGCGGGCCGCTTCTCTCCGTGGTTCCTCCCCCGTGGGGATGAGCGGAGAGGATCAGCGAGCGGTGCAGCTCAGCGTCAGCGAGCTAGGCGCGTCGCCCGAGCCGATGAAGCCGAACGTGGCGGACTGTCCCGCACCCAGCTGGCCGTTGTAGGACAGGTTGCTGGCCGTCACCGTGCTCGTGCCGCTGAAGCTGGCGTTCCAGCCGTGGGCCACGCTCTGGCCGCCGGGGAAGGTCCAGCTCACCTGCCACGAGGAGATCGCGGAGTCGCCCGCGGTGACCGTCACCTCGCCCTGGAAGCCGCCGCCCCAGCTGCCGATGGTGGCGTAGGTGGCGGTGCAGTCGCCCTCCGCGGGAGGCGGAGTCGGAGTCGGCTCCTCGGTCGGCTCTTCCGTCGGCTCCTCGGTCGGGCCCGGCTGGGAGCCGCCGAAGATCGTGGCCTCCTTGGCCGTGCTCGCAATACCGTTAGGGCCGTAGAAGATCCGCTCGCCCCACGGGCTCAGGTTGTCGCCGTCGAAGTTGTACACCATGTCGAGGTACTCGACTCCGCCGCCGTTGCCGCTCCACGACCAGCCGATGTAGCCCAGCTTGAGCCGCTCGGCCTCGGCCATGATCGTGTCCTCGTCGGGGTTGCCGTCGGAGTGGTCGTGGCCGAACTCGCCGATGATGAGCGGCAGGCCCGCGTTGACGAAGTGCTCCAGGTAGCTGGTGATCGTGGACGCCTGGGAGTAGACGCCGTACATGTGGATCGAGAAGACGGTGTTGCCGGTGGGGTCGCTGGCGTACACCTGGTCGGCGTTGTTCCGCATGGTGTTCGTCCAGTCCTGGCCCCAGTTGGGGGCGTCCACCACGAGGGTGTGCTCGAATCCGGCGGCGCGCAGCCGCTGGATGGCGGCGGAGGTGTCCGACGCCCAGCGGGCGACGGTCGCGGAGTCGTTGCCGTAGGGCTCGTTGCCGATGTTGATGAGGACATAGTCCTCCTCGCCCTGGAGCACGCTCTTCAGCTCGATCCAGTAGTCGACGGCCTGGTCGAGCGTGGAGGCCCCGCTCTGCTCGCCGTAGCCGGTGGTGTCGTGCACCTCCAGCATGCAGATAAGGCGGTTCTGCTTGCACAGGGAGATGACGTTGGCGACGTCAGAAGGACCGTTCTTGCTCCACCGGACACCGTTGCTCAGCACCACCCGGACGGTGTTGGCGCCGTGCGACTTGATGTCGGCGAACGCCTGGGTGTGCTGGGGGTACCAGTTGTGGGGGTGGCTGACGCCACGGATGATGAACTCCTGGCCGTTGGCCTCATACAGGCGGCCGTTCTTGACGTGGAGCCCGGTGGCCGCGTTCGCCGGCTGCGTGAGGGCAAAGACGGACGCCAGCAGCGCAAGGACGGTTGCTGCGGCGACCGCGAGACGTTTTCTCATGGTCTTCCTCATCCAGGACTCTGCCGGTAGGCAGGGATGTACACGAGTGGATTACGCAGCCCCGCTTGCTTTTCCCTCCTGAGGCGCCGACGCCACAATAGCCCTAGTGGTCCAGTTCACACAACCGGTTCAGCCGTTTTCTGGTGAACCGGTTTTTTATTCCGATAGATTGCCACAAACCATCTCTTATCATCTTTTTTCGCCATTTCTCTCTTCCCCCGCTGTGAGCTGCGAAAACACCAAAACTTCCGCGGATGACACCCGGGAAACCGACAGTTTTCTCCGTTTCCCAGCATTTCTCCGGTCAGCAAGCGACCATGGAGAACAGGGAGGCCGGCGGATCACCCGCCGGAGGAGGAGAGGAAGGAATCGGATGGACGTTCCTTACCGGATCACCGTGGAACGGCGGTGGCAGGAACAGCGCGCCGCACAGCGGTTCACGGACACTGCCCGGAACCGGGCCCGGCTCCAGCAGCTCCAACAGCGCACCGGCATCCTCATCCACGACACCTTCGACCAGATCAAAGCGCGGGCAGAACGCCTCGCCGCACTCCACCGCGCCCCCGCACCCCCCGCCACCGCCGCCGACCCCGCGCAACGGCACCGGATCTACCAGCGCATCATCGGGGACGCCAACCAGTTGCAGTCCGTCGCCTTTCTCTACCGCGGGGCGCGCGCCGCGGCCTCAATCGCCCGGCTCATCCTGCTCCACCACGGCAGGGAACTCCCCTACGGCACCGGATTCCTCGTCGCCCCCGAACTCCTCCTCACCAACCACCACGTACTCACCGCCCCCGAGACCGCAGAACAGGTCGTCGCCGAATTCGCCGCCGAAGTCGACGCAGACCTGCAGCCCCGCGTCCCCGTGCGCTACCGCCTCGACCCGGACACGCTCTTCCTCGCCGACCGGGAACTCGACTTCGCGCTCGTCCGCGTCCACCCCGGCCCCGACGGCAGCCCACCCGGCGACGTCTTCGGCTGGAACCCGCTGTTGCGCACCCAAGGAAAAGTCGTGGCCGGAGAACCGGTCAACCTCATCGGCCACCCCCGCGGACGCCTCAAAGAAATCGCGGTCCGCGACAGCCGACTCCTCCAGCAGACCGACGACTTCCTCCAGTACTCCGCGGACACCGAACCCGGCAGCTCCGGGTCGCCCGTCTTCAACGACCAGTGGGAAGTCGTGGCGCTCCACCACTCCGCTGTGCCGCGGCGCGACGCCCGCGGACAGCGGCTGCGCATCGACGGCACCCCGCTGCGGCCCGGCGACCCCGACTCGGTCGCCGCCTGGCTCGGCAACGAAGGCACCCGGGTCAGCTCCATCCTGGACTTCCTCGCCACGCTCGACCTGCCCCCGGCCCAGCGCGAACTGCTCGCCACCCTCGGCCCCGCATCCGGTCTCGCCGGGGAGACCGCAGCCAGCGCGGGACCGTACTGGGAACGCCACCGCTCCTCCCGGCCCACCGGAACCGGGCTGCGCGGCAGCAGCGCCCCCGACGACATCCACCTCGTCTTCCTCCACGGCCGCGGTCTGGCCGGAGAAGACCCCGCACGGCTACGCGCCACGTGGACAGCCGCACTCAACTCAGGGCTGCTCGCCGCCCGACTGCCCACCATCTCCCCCGAAACAGTGTGGTTCCCCTACTACGGGGACCTGCTCGCCGAACTCACCGTGGACGCGGCAGACACCGAAGCCACCACCACCGCGGAAACACTCGCCCCCGTCCTCGACGAGCCCCGCGCGATCTACACCTCGCTCCTGGAACAGGCCGCGCTCCGCTCCGGGATGCCCGCCGAACTCGTCCACGGGAACACCGACCATGAAGGCGGCTCCGCGCTCGGCCTGCTCTCCCCGCTCACCAGCCGCCTGCAGCGGCAGTTGAGCTGGGTGGCAGCCCGCAGCGGCCTCGACGAAACCCTCATCGCCCTCTTCCTGCGGGACGTCGCCGCCTACCTGGGCGACCAGGACGTGAAAACCGCGATCCTCGACCAGGTCGCCGCCGCCCTCCCGCAGAGCGGGCAGGCCGTCATCGTCAGCCACAGCCTCGGCACCGTCGTAGCGGTCGACCTGCTCAGCCGGGCCCGCCCCGACATCACCGTGCCGCTGCTCGTCACCATGGGCAGCCCGCTCGGACTCGACGCTGTCTACACCCGGGTCCTCCTCCAGCCGCCGCGCCGCCCCGACCGGGTCACGGCATGGCTCAACGCGTGGACCCCGGCGGACGCCACCACCATCGGCTGCCCGCTGACCCCCGTGTGGGGGCCGGGGCTCGTGGAAGTCGTCACCGCCAACTCGCGGCGGCGCCCCCACGACGTCGAGGAATACCTGCGCCACCCCCAGGTGGCCGCCCCCGTCGCCGAAGCCCTCCACCCGGACGGAGTACCCGCCCCGCCGGGACTGGCCGCATAACCGGGGGACACGGTCCCGCAGGGCAGGCGGCTACGGCAGCGCCTCGGTGGCAAGGCACGGGCTGCGGCCCGCGGCATCCAATGCCGCCGCACAGCACGCGTCGACCTCGCGGGCCACGGTCTCCCACGAAAACCGGGCCGCGGCCCGGTCCGCCCCGGCGATCCCGTAGCTTTCCGCGGCCACCACATCGTGCAGCAGCGACCGCAACCGGACCCCGAGCGCGCGCGGATCCCGGGGCGGCACGAGCACCCCCGTGATCTCGTGCACCACCGTGTCGCGGTGGCTCCCCGCATCCGAAGCGACCACGGGAATGCCGCAGGCCATCGCCTCCACAGTGCTCATCCCGCACGGTTCGTCCCACGGCACGTTGACGACCACGTCGGCGGAGCGCAGCAGGGCCGGGACCTCCCCGTGCGGGACACGGCCCAGGAAGCACACCCGATCCGCCACACCGAGGCGCCGGGCGAGCCGGTGCAGGCGTACCGCCTCGGGATCGGTGCGCACCGTGGACGCCTCTGGCCCCCCAACAACCACCAGTTCAGCGTCGGGCACGGCGGGCAGGGCCCGGATCGCTGTCTCCACCCCTTTCCGGGGCCGCAACTGGCCCAGGGTGAGGATCCGCGGCCGCTCCCCGCGGGGCGCCCGCGGCCCCTCCGGGGTGAAACGCGCCACGTCAACCCCGCACGGCACCACTCTGATTCGGGCAGCAGCCACCCCCCACGAGCGGAGCTCCCGCTGCTCCGCCGTCGACGTGGCGATGAGCAGCGT
This sequence comes from Thermobifida fusca NBRC 14071 = JCM 3263, assembly GCF_001592045.1. Classification (GTDB taxonomy): domain Bacteria; phylum Actinomycetota; class Actinomycetes; order Streptosporangiales; family Streptosporangiaceae; genus Thermobifida; species Thermobifida fusca. The sequence goes on from NZ_BCWB01000017.1 coordinate 50,813, forward strand.
GGCCTGCGCGGCCACCGACCGTTCCAGCGCGATCCGCCCGGCTGCCAGCGGATCCGCAGCTCCCCGGAACCGGCGGTAGGCGGTGCCGAGACCGTGGAAAGTCTGCACCACCGCGGTACCGCTGCCGCGGGCCGCCTCCACCGCCGCCATACCGCTCGTCCACCCGTAGGCGTGGACCACCTCAGGCAGCTCGCGAGCCCACGCCGCCCGCAACTCCTGCGCGAACTCGGGCAGGTGCGGCAGCAGGTCCTCGTCGCTGAGCGCGACAGCGGGCCCCGCCGCCAAGGGCCGGACCCGCACCCCCGGTCCCAGCACCACGTCCCCGGACATCCCTTCTGCAGTGCGGCGGGTGTAGACGACCACCTCGTGCCCGAGCCGGGCCAGTGCTGCGGAGAGTTCCGCGATGTAGACGTGCGGTCCGCCCACGTCTGCCCCGCCGAGCACAGCCAGCGGGCTAGCGGACGCGGAGACCATGGCGATCCTCACCGTGTCACCTCCTGGAACAGCCGGTTCCCGTCGGCGTGGAACCGGGTGAGTCCTGGGTTGCGCGGAACGTGCTGCGGTGCCGCGCACGCACCGCGGCGTCTGCGCGCCGGGACGCGGGCCCCGGCCGGGGTCATCGCGCCCCCACGAACTCGTGGACGGCCTGCACCACCTCGTCGGCGGTCACCGAATTCAGGCAGGGGTGGCCGGGAACCGGGCAGGCGCGGGCCCGGCTCCCCGCGCAGCGGGCGTTCTGGTCGCCGAGCAGCCGCAGCCGGGTGCCGTAGGGCGCCCACGCCGAGGCGGGAACGACCGGGGCGAACAGGGACACCACCGGGGTCTGCACGGCAGCGGCCAAGTGGGCGGGGGCGGTGTTGCCGACCACGAGCACCGCGGCACGGTCCACCACGTCGGCGAGCTCCGGCAGGCTGGTGCGCCCCGCCAGGTCAAGCGCCCCCGCTTCCGCGACGGCCGCGGCCTCCGCCTTGTCTTCGGCCGCACCGGTCACCACCACGCGGATCCCCTCAGCGGCCAGTTTCGCGGTGGCTTCCACGGCAAGCCGTACCGGCAGCCGCCGGGCAGGCGCCGACCCGCCCACGTGCACGGCCACATAGCCGTCCGGTCCGGTCAAGTCCGTCGTGTCCGGGAGCGGGCGGCGCACAGCGAGCCGACCCGAGTCACTGGCCCGCAGCCGGTAGCCGGCGGCTTCCACGAGCGACAGCAGACGCTCCGCTTCCGGCATCCCCTCGGGAACCTGGTGGTGCAGGTCGAGCAGGTTCCCCGGATCGTCCATGCTGATCGCGCCGATCCACGGCACCCCGGTCAGCCGGAGCAGCAGGGCCAGCGGCAGCGGGGACTGGTGGGCGGAGGTGAAGACCAGTGCAGCATCCGGACGGACCTCGCCGAGCGCGGCGCAGAACCCGAGCAGCTCCGGCCAGTACTCGCCGGGTTCCCTGTCCCTGGTCCACGGCGCACGCCACTCGATCACCCTGTCCACGCCGGGCAGCATCCGGGCTGCGGCGCTGCCCCGCGGATCCGTCAGCATGACCACCCGCTGCGCGCTCCCCGCCACCGCTCTGACCGCGGGACCGGACAGGAGCACTTCGCCGCTGCTGTCCAGACACGCGACCAGCACCGTGGGACGGCGCTGGGTCGGTTCGAACGCCGCTGCCACACTGTGCGGCAGGAAGGCAGGGCACGGTGGACGGGTGTGCCCGCGTGCCTGCGGCGGGGTCCGCCGCCGATCCGGCGGCGCGGACGGAGGGCGGGCCCGGGTCACCGTCAACGAATTCTCTGGCCGCCGCTGGATGCCAGCAGGGCGGTGCGGGTACGAGGTCAACCACGTGGCGGACACCAGACTTGTCCCTCCGCTCTTCCGGGATAGGTGCGTGGCGAACGGCAGCCGCACGGCGTCGGCCAGGGCGGCCGCGGTCGGCGGTGCGGCGTCGAGTCCCGACGTCGGCCAGGGGACCGGGTCCAAGGGCGGGCGGGGGCGTCCCGCCGTGGGCACGACCACCGAATGCGTCGGCTCCGGCATCTCCACCCTCCCGGTCAGCACGCGCGCAGCTTCCTCCAGGACGGCTCCGCCCCCGCGTGGGGTGATCCGGCGGTGCGGGCCCGCCGTCGCCGCGGGACAGGGCTGGACGCCCGGGACGCGGGGTGCGGTGCGGCTGCGGCGCGGGGCCCGCGGCGGCACTGTGCTGCCGGGGTGCCCGGCCCGGCTGTGGTGCCGCTGGCATGCGCGGCGGCCGAGCTGTGACGAACAGCAGCAACACCGATCAACCGCATCAGGTCGTCCCCTCCCGCCTCGGAGCAGGCCATTGACTACCAAGAGAAACGCTTCTTAAACACTACGTCGTCAACCCTGGCAAACCGGGGATTTCGGGGTGTGCCGGGACGAGCGGTGCCGCCGCGTGCCTCCTACGGCAGGGGACGGACAGGCCGGGACGGGAAGAGCAGTCTGATCGAGGCGGGGCGGAAGAGGGGTGCTCCCGGCCGACAGGCCGGGCGGGGCCCGGTGGTGCGAGGCGTTCGACGACGCCCCGCACCCGGATGCGGGCATGCTGGCCGCGGGAAACTCTTAGGCTCCCCGGGCAGCGGTCACCGTGCGGTGGTCTTCTTCTCCTTCTCTTTGCGCTGCGCCGCTTCGGTTTCGGCTCGGGGACGGGGAACCTCCGTGGCGGGGCGGTCCTGCGGGCGGCGCACCCACACCGCGCCGTCGCGTACCGACACCTCCATCATCGGCTGGGCCGCGGTAGCGGGACCGTGCGCCACGACACCGTCGGTAAGCCGGAACATGCTGCCGTGCCACGGGCAGCGGATGCAGTCCCCCTCGATCTTCCCCTTCTCGAGCGGGCCACCCAAGTGAGAGCAGACCCCCACCAGCGCGTGCACGTTGTCCTTGATCCGCACCACGGCCAGCGGCACCTCGCCCACCTGGGCCCGGGCGGGTTTCCCCTCGGGGAAGTCCTTGAGCATGCCGATCTTGTGCCACTCGGACGGCATCCGGTCGATCAGGTAGTCGGCGCGGTTGGCCCCGCTCGCGCGGTAGTAGGACAAGTGGCCGCCGAGCATGCCGGCGAACGCGACCGCGCTCAACCCCATGCCGCCGAGCATCGCCCCCGTCGAATGCTGTCCCCGGGAACGCGCCAGCGACGACAGGCCGAACAGCAGAATGCCCGTGCCGTTGGCCAGAGCGTGGATCACACCGGTGCGCTGCTGGCGTTTGTGCTGCTGGGAGAGGTCCACCCACCCGGCAATCGCCGCGGGGATCGCGGTGAGGACACCGATATTCACCAGCAGGTGCGCGGAGCGGCGCAGCCCAGGGCCGCCACCCGGCACCAAGTCCAGTAGGAACGCTGACAGCCACGAGCCGATCGGCACCTGGATCAGCAGCGGGTGGACCGGATGGCCGAGCGGCACCCCGTGCAGCAGGTCGCGGGCCTTCCCCCGGGGGACGACCCGGTCCACCAGCCGCTCCGCGAACGCCGCGATCTGGTCCAGGCTCTCGTTCCGTTCAATCTTCCGAATGGGTTCGCCAAGTCTCATGCGGGCCCGGCTACCCGCGGGGCGGTCAGTCGAACCGCCCGCCAGTCCTGTTTCCCACCAAGCTCACCCCAGGTATCCGCGTCCCCGGGTCAACGTTTGTCCTGGTCGTTTTCTGGTAGGTGTGGGTTATGAAAGAACAGTACGGTTTCGTGCCGGCCTTTCCCCTTCCCCCGCTGGCCCCTGGGGAACGGGAGCGGCCGATCCTGCTCGTCCTGCGCGCCCGCGGACTCGGCGACTTCGTGACCGCGGTCCCCGCCTTGCGCGCGCTGAGCCGCACCTTCTCCCAGCACCGGCCTATCCTCGCGGGCCCCGAGTCCACCGCGGAACTGCTCGCCCTCGCCGGGCTTCCGTGGGAGACCGTCACGGTCACCGGTCCCGTCACCCCGCCGTGGTCCGGGCTCAGCCCACCCGACATCGCCGTCAACCTGCACGGGCGCGGCCCGCAGAGCACTCGTGCCCTTGCCGCGCTCCACCCGCGGCTGCTGTGGGCCCACTACGACCCCGACGACGCGATCGTGCCCGGCCCGGCATGGACCGTCGACCTGCACGAAGTCGACCGGTGGTGCCGGCTGCTGGCCTACTACGGCATCACCGCCGACCCCGAAGACCTGCGGTGGCCTGTACCCCCGGAAGAGAAGGACACCTCTTCGACCGTGGTCATCCACCCGGGGGCGGCCTTCGCTGCCCGCCGCTGGCCGGAGCTGCGGTTCGCGGAGATCGCCCGCCACCTGCGCGACCAAGGGATGCGGGTGGTGGTCACCGGCTCCCCGGCAGAACAGCGCCTCGCGGAACGCATTGCCCGCGTGGCAGGCCTGTCCCCGCAGGACGACCTCGCCGGCCGGACCGGGCTGTCCCAGCTCGCCTCCCTCATCGCGCACGCCCGGCTCGTGGTCAGCGGGGACACCGGGGTCGCGCACCTGGCGACCGCCTACGGCACCCCGTCGGTGACCCTGTTCGGCCCGTCCTCACCCGCGACCTGGGGGCCGCGGATCGACCGGGAACGGCACCGCTGCCTGTGGTCGGGCACCACTGGGGACCCGCGCGCCACCCGCGTCGACCCGGGTCTTGCCGCCATCACCACCGACGAAGTACTCGAAGCGTGTACAGACCTCCTCGCCTCCCTCCCCCGGTGACCGGCCCCCGCGGCCAAGCCCTCTGGCCCGCGGGCGCGGTCCAGGTCACTGCCGGGCCTGGCGGGTACGGGCCCGGTTCTCCCGCTGCAATGCCGCCACCAGCTCCTCCTTCGTCATCGTGGACCGGCCGGGAATCCCCAAGTCGCGGGCGCGCTCGTACAAGTGCTTCTTGGAAGCGGTGACGTCCACCCCTTCCGCGGTGTCCACGTCTGCGCCGCGGCCCGCACGGGGGTTGGCGGCCTGCGGATCCGACGGCCCCTGGGCTTCCTTCGGCTCCCAGTGGTCCCCCACCTTTTCGAACGAGTGCTTCAACGCCGCGTACGCGACACGGTGGGCACGCTCCCCCTCCCCGTAGGTCTCCACCGCTGAATCGTGGGCTTTGATCCAGGTGCGCTGCGCCTTCTCCGACGAGCGCTGCAGCGTGCTCGGCAACTCATCTTTCGCGGGCATCGGCTGTCACTCCTCTGCCGTCTCGGCGCTACCTCCCTATCCCCCACGCCTGACCGCTGCCCTCGCAGCTAAACATCACCTGCGCATCCGGCGGAGCGCCGCGGCGAGCGCGGCCCCGTACACCAGGTGCGCCACGACCATGGTGACCGCGCGTTTCGGGTTGTCGCGGTGCGCGGGCGGCTGCACGGTGAGCCGCGGCACCCACCCCTCGTAGCTGAGCAGCCACACCAGCAGCCCGTAGCATGCCCCCGCGACCAGGCCGGGGGACCGTTCCCCTGTCGCGGCGCCGAAGACGGCGCCCGCCGCCACCCCGAACCCGGCGTGGGCGAGCACGGTTACCGCGTTCTCCCCCGGGCGCGGAGTGCGCTCCCGCCCGCCCGGCAGCAGCCGCCGGGTCACCAGTTTCGGGGGGAGCAGCGGATCCTTGCCCCGCCGGTAGGCCGCGGCCAGGAGCCCGCTCATCGCCCCGGTTGCCGCGAACCCCGCCACTGCCCCCTGTGCTGCCGCGCGGACGATGCCCACGGTTCCTTCCTCCCTCGCCCAGTGCCATTCCACGGTTGTCCTCGCGGGTACCGCGCACACCGGTCGGCAAACGTTGCCGGGCCGGCGGGTTTGCCGCGGACCAGGTTCGGTAGCGAAACCGGCAAGAGATGTCCGGATCCGCAGCAGTCACGGGGAGGCACATATGGCGCAGCACCGTCTCAGCGAGGACGCTCTCGACCGGCTGTGGACGCGGTTCCACGAACTCGTCAACATGAACGGCAACGAACTGCGTTCCTGGCTGCTGACCGAGGCGTCGAACCCGGAAGGCTTCACCTCCCACCCCTCGCTGAACATCGACGAGGAGGGCCGGAAAATCATCCACGTGCTGACCAAGCGGCGCACCGACCTGACTGATGAAGACGTGGACACCATGCAGACCGTGGTGGACGAGGTGTCGTTGCTGCTGCAGAATCCCCGACCGGACGACGACGAGTGGCGGCACGCCCTGATGACCTTGGGCCACGACCCGTTGAAACCCACTTCGCCCCGGCCGGGGGAAGACCCGGAGCTCAGCGGCTAGCGGCGCAGACGCCCTGCAGGGCTCCGCCGTCCGTGTCCGGGCGCAGCCGCGCCCCGGTGGGGCCCGCGCCCCTCAGCGGGTGGGCTGTGTCGTGCGCTCGTCGAGTCGGTACACCCCGTAGGGGCGGCCGAGGACCGGCAAAGCCACGTTGCGCACCGGCACCCCGCCCGCGGTCATCCCCACCTCGGTGCCCCGGTGGGCGTGCCCGTGCACCGCGAGAGCCGCCCCCGCCGCATCAATCGCCTCCGCCAGCAGGTAGCTGCCGAGGAACGGGAAGATCTCCACGGGCTCCCCCGCCAGCGTGTCCCGGACCGGCGCATAGTGGGTGAGGGCGACCACAGTGTCCGCGTCCAGCGACGCCAGCGCTGCCCCGAGCCGTTCGGCGGCTTCCCGCGAGCTCCTGGCGAAACACTTCATCTCCGGTTCGCCGAACTCGGACGCGCACTGGCCTGGAAACCCTAAAGCGAAGCCTTTCACCCCGGCCACGCCGAGTCGTCCCCCCGGGCAGGCCACGACCGTGCCCTCCCCTTCGACCACGGTGATCCCCACGGCCCGCAGCAAGGCGGCGATCTCCTCGTGGGCATCGGAGTGGTAGTCGTGGTTGCCGAGCACCGCGACCACGGGCACGGGCAGGTCGCGGAACTCGTCGGCGACCACCTGCGCCTCCTCGACCGTGCCGTGCTTGGTCAAGTCGCCGGCCAGGAGCAGCACGTCGGCGTCGCCCGCCAGCCCACCGAGCCGCGGCCGGTAGCGTCCCCGCATCTCCTGGTCCATGTGCACGTCGCCCACGGCAGCGACAGTGATCATGTCAGTCGCTCCTCTCGGATGGGGCCGTCGAAGCGGACCACGGACAGTTCGTCGTGGATGCGGTAGCCCGGCAACTGCTCCCGCGCCACGTCAAGCACCCTGCCGCGGCGCCGGGGACAGGACACCTGTCCGCTCAGGTAGACGTCGTCTCCCACCACGCGTACCCGGATCTCCTGCTCCGCGGTACGCGGGTCTTCCGCCAGGGTCCGCTGGAGGCGGCCGGCCAGGTATTGCGGCGGGACGCGCCCCTCCTGCTCCCCGCCGCTGATCACTCCGAGCCGGGTGAGCAGGCCCAGGAACGCAGCCGCGTACGGGGAGTCCCCCACTTCGGCGCGCACCCGGTCCCAGTCCACTTGTTCGCGCAATGCGCGGGCGATGAGCAGCGGGCCGGAGAAATCGCATTCGTGCTCCCCGAACGCACGCATCCGCAGCAGGACCAGGTCCGTGGCGTCCATGACGGGCATCCGGACCGAGTCGACTTCCAGCGGGGTGGCGCGGGCCAGCGTGGCGGGGGTGATCGGCACGTTGGCCGGGGTGTGGAGGAGGTCCACTTCGACCTCCCCGTCGTAGGCTTTGAGCAGCCAGTCCTCGGGAGCGTCGGCGGGGGTGAACCCGATCCCGATCAGCACGCGGAGGGCCCGTTCGGCGTCTTCGGGCAGCACCACGAAGTCCACGTCCTTGCGGGACGGGGGCGCTCCCCGCGCGAACGCCGCAAACCCTCCGCTGAGCGCGAACGGCACCTCGTGGGCTTTGAGCGCGCTCGCAGCACGTTTGAGCGTGGTGAGCAGCTCCTTGACGTGCGGTTCATGCTCCATCGGCGTGCCCTCCCCCGCGGTTCGGGCGCAACGGTCAGGCCAGATGCGTGGTCTCCACCGCTACCCGGAATCCCCGCGGTAACGCGGCCCTTTCCCCCAGGCCGTGTCCGGCGGGCGGTGCGGACGGTCAGCGGCGGGTGCGGCGCCGCAGCGTCCGGCGCCGCGTCCGAGGCTTGGGCACTGGGGCACGGCCGGCTTCGGGCATCTGGTTGAGGTCCCGGCCAGCCCGGTCGTTGAACCAGGTGAGGAACCGCATCCCCCACTGGTCGGCGCGGGAGGCGGCCTCAAAACCGACGGTGGGGCCTTCCGTGCCCGGTCCCGGCAGTATCCGGTTCACGGTGCGCAGCACGCCCTGGGTGAAACCGGGGGCGATCCCGTGCGCGGCGGTCGCGACCCGTGCCAGCGGGGTGAGGGTGAGATGGTGCCGCCCGTCCTCGATGGCGTCGACGATCCGGCGCGCTGCCCGTGCCGCGCTCATCGACACCAGCGGGGTGCCCGCGAGCAGGGAGAACCAGGCGTACTCCAGGGCGGCGTTGCCCGCGTAGTTGGCGCGGCGGGTCGACCCGGTGCGCATCAGGCCGGGCACGACGGTGAGCACGCGGATGTTGTCGCGGACGAGTTCCGCGTCAAGCCCTTCCGAGAGCCCCACGTGGGCGAACTTGGCGCAGGCGTAGGGCAGCAGGTGGGGCGGGCTGATCTTGCCGCCCACCGAGGTGATGTTGACGAGCACCCCGCCTTTCAGGTGCGGTCTGGCTTCCTGGAACACCCACAGAGGCGCCCAGAACATGATCCGCATCGCGTCGTCGAACTCGGTCTCCCCGAGCGCGTCCAACGGGGCGCTGTGGATGATCCCCGCATTGTTGACGACGATGTCGAGCCCGTCGAAGTAGTCGGCAGTCTCCGCGACCATGGCGCGGATCTGGTCGCGGTCGCGCAGGTCGCAGGTGATCCCGTGGGCGGTGATGCCCAAAGCGCGCAGGTCGGTGACGGCCCGCCGCAGTTCGTCACCGTTGCGGGCGCACACCGCGACCCGGCAGCCCCGCACGCCCAGTTCGCGGGCGAGCAGCAGGCCCAGGCCGCGGGAGCCTCCGGTGATGAGCGCGACCCGGTCGCGGAGCGGGTAGCGGCGGGCCCGCCGGACCGCGTACCCGGTGGCCGCCGCTGCGAGCCCCAGCAGTGCCAGACGTTGCCGCATAGCGCCTCCCCATGGTTGGTGTGACCACTGCGGGGACTCACTCACCCGGTTGCCCCGGTCCCAAACTCTGCTGTGTTGTCCCCGGGCAAAACAACTTCCCGGTTTCGGCCGCGTCTGTTCCCTTCTCGTGATCTCTTGCTTACAGTGAGTGGCGAAATCTGGGTCCAAATGGGGACCTACATCACATCCGATACTTCGGCCCGTTTTCGCCGAAAACGACGGCACCGCACACCAGCTAGGCGCCCCGCACCATGACAGAGCCGGGCGGAAGCAGGGCCACCACACCCATCCGAGGTGCGCGGACCACACCCATGACCCTGCGGGGGACGTTGCCCATGTCCGTTTCGGTTTCCCACAGCGGCCACAGCTCCAACGGCAGTCACAGCCGTAACAGCCGGCCGCCACGCCACGCCGACGAAGCGTATCTTCGCGAGACCCGCGAGCTACTCGCCGAACTCGACCGGGTCCGGGACGACCCGAAAGCTCGCGAACGCATCTACCTCAAACTCACCGAGCTGCACGCTCCCGTGGCCCGACGCATCGCCCGCCAGTACCGCAACCGCGGCGAGCCCGAAGAAGACCTGCGCCAGGTCGCGATGGTGGGGCTGTACAACGCCATCCGCAACTTCGACCCCGCCTACGGCAAAGAGTTCATCTCCTATGCGCTGCCGATGATGACCGGCGAGGTGAAACGCCACTTCAGAGACCGCACCTGGGCGATCCGGGTCCCGCGCAAATACCAGGAGAAGCGCGCCGAACTCAACCGGGTCACCGCAGAGTTCACCCAGCGGCACGGCCGCTCGCCCACGGTCCGGGAGCTCGCGGAGCTGCTGGAGATGGACGAGGAGCAGACCTTGGAGCTCATCGACGCGGCCCGCGCCTACAGCACGCTCTCCCTCGACGTGCCGTTCGGGCCCGACGATGACGGCGCCACCCTGGGCGACACCCTGGGCGGACTCGACGACGCGTTGGAACGTGTCGTCGACCATGCGGCGCTGCGCCCCGCCTTGGCCGCCCTGTCGCCCCGCGACCGTCGTATCCTGCTGCTCCGCTTCGCCGGGGACAAGACCCAGGCGCAGATCGCCGAGATCGTCGGACTGTCGCAGATGCACGTCTCACGGCGGCTCGCCGCGATCCTGACGACGCTGCGGCGCCAACTCGTCGGGGACCACTGACCTGTCCCCGCTCCCAGGCCGACGCGCGGGGCCCGTCGGTCCCGCGCGGACGCCCAGTGCCGCGCCGCTGCTCTCCTGCCCGGTCCCGCCACCAGCGGGTGGTCATCCCCAGGCGGCGGGGACGGAAAACTTCCGTCATCCCAACCCGGTGACGTTCACCTGCCCTCCCCACGGGTAGCCGTCGCCATCCGACCGTCGTGCGACCAGGGCTGCCCGCCCGGGGAAGGGAGCAGGATGTTCCGTCACGACAAACGCCTGCAGTTCGAAGCCAAACCCGAAAAACCCGATCCGCTGTTCGCGAAGAAGCTCCAAGAGCTCATCGGCGGGGCCTACGGCGAGATGACCGTGACCATGCAGTACCTCTTCCAGGGGTGGAACTGCCGGATCGAAGGCAAGTACAAGGACCTCATCATGGACGTGGCCACCGAGGAGATCGGCCACGTGGAAATGCTCGCCACCATGGTGGCGCGGCTCCTGGAAGGCGCCCCGTCCGACACCACGGCCGAAGCCGTACGCGACCCGGTGGTCGCGGCCGTCGTCGGCGGCATGGACGTCCAGCAGGCGATCGTGTCCGGCGGCGGGGCGACCCTCGCCGACTCCTCAGGCACCCCGTGGAACGGCAAGTACATCGTGGCCAGCGGCAACCTGCTCGCCGACTTCTACGCCAACGTCGCCGCCGAAGCGCAAGGCAGAGTGCAGACCGCACGCCTCTACGCCATGACTGACGACCCGGGTGTCAAAGAAATGCTCAAATTCAACCTCGCCCGGGACACCGTGCACCAGAACCTGTGGCTGGCCGCGATCGAAGAGCTCAAGGAAGACGGGTTGGAGGGCGCCATCGCCCCCAACGCGCTCTTCGACGAAGAAAACCAGGAGCATGCCGACACGATCTGGGGCCTGTCCGCTGGCAGCACTGCCGCGCAAGGCGGCTGGATGCGGCGGACCGCCCCGGACGGCCAGCGCCGCCTGCGCTACCTGGAAGACCCCGAACCGCTGGGCGGACCGGCTTCCGTCCCGCCGCCCCGCGACTCGCTGTACGGGACGTTCGCGGGTGCTCCCGGCCAAGGCTCGGAGAAAGGCGCCCAGCGTGCCCCGGGGCCGCGGCAAGGCCTCACCGACAAAGTCAAAGACGCCTTCGACTAGGCGCTGCCCAGCGGCGGAACCTCAAGATTCCGCCGCTGCACCGCCCGGACTCCTGAGGTCCGCCGCCGCACGTTCGGCCGTCCGCACGGTTCGCGGCGCCGTTCCCGGTCACCTGTGGTGATGCGCGACGGCCGACCGGATCACCAGGAGAAGAGGAACCAGCATGCGAGCGCTCACCTGGCAGGGGCCGCGCGACGTGCGCGTGGAAACCGTCCCCGACCCGACCATCGAGGAACCCACTGACGCGATCATCCGCATCACCAGCAGCGGGCTGTGCGGATCCGACCTGCACTTGTACGAGGTGATGGCGCCGTTCATGCGGGAAGGCGACATCCTCGGCCATGAGCCGATGGGGGTGGTGGAAGCGGTGGGCGACGCGGTCACCACCCTCCGGCCCGGCGACCGGGTGGTGGTCCCGTTCAACATCGCCTGCGGCCACTGCTTCATGTGCGTCCAAGGCCTCCAAGCCCAGTGCGAGACGACACAGGTCAGGGAGACCGGCATGGGCGGCCGCCTCTTCGGCTACAGCAGCCTCTACGGGTCGGTCCCCGGCGCGCAGGCGGAGTACCTCCGTGTCCCGCACGCCGACTACGGCCCGATCAAAGTCCCAAAAGGCCCGCCGGACGACCGGTTCGTCTACCTTTCCGACGTGCTGGCCACCGCGTGGCAGGCGGTGCGCTACGCCGCGGTCCCGCCAGGCGGCAGCCTCGCCGTGCTAGGGCTGGGACCCATCGGCGACATGTGCTGCCGGGTCGCCCAGCACCTCGGCGCCGGGCAGGTCTTCGGCGTCGACGTGGTCCCCGAACGGCTGTCCCGGGCTGCGCGGCGCGGGGTCACCACCTTCCACTTCGACGAAGACACGGTCGACGCGATCCGGGACCTGACCGACGGGCGCGGCCCCGACGCCGTCATCGACGCCGTGGGCATGGAAGCGCACGGGTCACCGATCACGCGGACCGCGCAGCGCCTGACCGCGCTCCTGCCCAGCAAGGCGGGCGCCGCCCTCATCACCACCGCGGGAGTGGACCGGCTCACCGCGCTGCACACGGCCATCACCCTGGTCCGGCGGGGCGGCACGATCTCCCTGTCCGGGGTCTACGGCGGGATCGCGGACCCGCTGCCCATGCTCACCCTGTTCGACAAGCAGGTCCAGATCCGGATGGGGCAGGCCAACGTCCGGCGGTGGGTCGACGAGATCCTGCCGCTGCTCACCGACGACGACCCGCTGGGTGTGGACTCGTTCGCCACCCACCGGCTCCCCCTCGCGGAAGCGCCGTACGCCTATGCGGCGTTCCAGCACAAGGACAACGGGATGGTGAAAACCCTGTTCCACCCGTGACTTGCGTCCCGGGGCCCGACTGCCGCGGACCGCCGGGCCCGCCCACGTTCCCCCCTGCTCCTGTGTCTCGTGAACCGAGGAGGGAACGTGTCCTCTGCACTGCAATCCCCGCTTCCCAGCGCATCACCGGCCCCGGCGCGGGCCGGACGCGGCGGGGTGCTCCCCGCGCCCGGCTGGGTTGTGGGTGCGGTCTGCACGGTGTTCGCCGTCGCGGGCCTCACCCTGGTCCCGCCGTGGCTGGGCCTGGGATGGGACGAGGTCGTCTACGTCAGCCAGTACGATCCCCGCAATCCCGCCGCGTTCTTCAGCGCGCCCCGGTCGCGCGGGGTGTCGCTGCTGGCCGCGCCGGTGGTGCTCGTCACCGACTCGGTGGTGGCGCTTCGGGTGTGGCTGGCTGCGGCCGCGGCCGTGGCCATGGGCGCGGCGTTCTGGCCGTGGCTGCGGCTGTATCCGCGCAGCGGGGTGGTGCCGCTCGCAGCCTTCGGGTATGCGAGCCTGTGGGTCAGCTTGTTCTACGCGGCCGCGGCGATGCCCAACCATTTCACGGCGATGGCCGCGGTGGGCGCGGTCGGCTGGTTCCTGGTCGCGGTCCGCGAACCCGCGTCCCGGTCTGCGCTGGCCGGGCTTGCAGCCATGCTGGCGGTGGCCGGGCTGATGCGGCCCAGTGACGCGTTCTGGTTGACCGCGCCTTTGGGGCTGGCCGGACTTGTCGTGCCGTCGTGGCGGCGGGTACCGCTGCTCGCGGCCGTGGCCGGCGGCGGCCTGGCCGGTGTGGCACCGTGGCTGGTGGAAGCGGAGCTCTCCTACGGGGGCGTGCTCTCCCGGCTGGCTCGGGCCTCCGAGATCCAGGGCGGGACCGGGTGGACCCTGGCTGTGGGGTACGTGGTCACCGCGTTGGACGGGCCGCTGCTGTGCCGCCCCTGCACCGAGGACCTGGTGCGCTGGCCTGCCCTGCTCTGGCCGATCGCTTTGGTCGTACTGGTGGTGGGCGGGATTGTCGGCGCTCACCGGGCGGGACGTCCCGCTCTGGGGTGGCTGCCTGTGGTGGTCGCCGGGTCGCTCGCGTTCACCTACCTGTTCCTCGTCTCCTACACGGCGCCGCGTTTCCTCCAGCCCACGTACGCGCTGCTCATGCTGCCCGCTGCGGCAGGACTGCACGATGCGTGGACGGCGACCCGGCCCCGGCTGCGTCCCGTGCTGGGTGCCGGGTTGGCCGTGGCGATCCTCGGACATCTCCTCATCCAGGGGGCGATCCTCACCCACTGGGTCACCGTCCACACGGCGGCCCGGGAGAACTATGCCCGGCTCGCCGAGGAGCTGCATGCGGCCGGGCTACGCCCGCCGTGCGTGCTCACCGGGGACGAGGCCATTCCCATCGCCTACTACGCGGGGTGCGCCTCGGCGGCGGCGTCCGGCAACAACACCACGCACACCCTGGAGGAGCTGCTCGCGGTGAGCCGGACCGTACCGTTCGGGCTGCTCGCCAAGGAGGACGGTCCGCCCGAGTGGGCCGCTGACTGGGACGCGCTGCCCGTGGGTCCCGCCGACGACCCGTGGTCGTGGGTGGTGTACCTCCCGCCGTGGAGCCCGCTGTCCATTCCGGAATGAGTCCGAGCGGGTATTCTCGCTACCTATTTCAGCCCCGGAGTCAGGATTCCGGGCTTTTTCTCTGTCCCACCCCACCCCCACATTTATGGACATTTCCTCGTAAAACACACTATTTGACCTGTGGTTTGGCGAGACACTGGTGATTTCACGGATGCCATCCGGCTCCCCCATGCCGAATAGTGACGTTGCGGTTAAGACACAGAACCGGTTACCGCCGGATCTCCTTACCGCAACGTTGTGAGCGGCCTACCGCAATGGCTGACCACGACGAGGCAGACCCTCGCCCACCAGTGCCTGCCGCATCGGCCCCCCGCTGCGACGGTCACGCCCGGCTTCGGACTCTCGGGGACGGCGCCCCGGTGGGCATGGACCGTTCAGTGTCCCCACGGTGAACGGCCCACCATCCCCCGCACATCCGGTCTGCCCCTGCCGTGGCCAGTGCCGCTCCTCCCTCCGTCCACGGGCGACCCTCCGCTTTCGCCCTTACACGAAGAGGATGTGCAATGGCTGTGATGACCCCCCGCCGGGAGCGCTCTTCCCTGCTCTCCCGAGCTCTGCAAGTGACGGCTGCGGCTGCCACAGCGCTTGTGACCGCGGTCAGCCTGGCCGCCCCCGCTCATGCCGCCAACCCCTACGAGCGCGGCCCCAACCCGACCGACGCCCTGCTCGAAGCCAGCAGCGGCCCCTTCTCCGTCAGCGAGGAGAACGTCTCCCGGTTGAGCGCCAGCGGCTTCGGCGGCGGCACCATCTACTACCCGCGGGAGAACAACACCTACGGTGCGGTGGCGATCTCCCCCGGCTACACCGGCACTGAGGCTTCCATCGCCTGGCTGGGCGAGCGCATCGCCTCCCACGGCTTCGTCGTCATCACCATCGACACCATCACCACCCTCGACCAGCCGGACAGCCGGGCAGAGCAGCTCAACGCCGCGCTGAACCACATGATCAACCGGGCGTCCTCCACGGTGCGCAGCCGGATCGACAGCAGCCGACTGGCGGTCATGGGCCACTCCATGGGCGGCGGCGGCACCCTGCGTCTGGCCTCCCAGCGTCCCGACCTGAAGGCCGCCATCCCGCTCACCCCGTGGCACCTCAACAAGAACTGGAGCAGCGTCACCGTGCCGACGCTGATCATCGGGGCCGACCTCGACACGATCGCGCCGGTCGCCACGCACGCGAAACCGTTCTACAACAGCCTGCCGAGCTCCATCAGCAAGGCCTACCTGGAGCTGGACGGCGCAACCCACTTCGCCCCGAACATCCCCAACAAGATCATCGGCAAGTACAGTGTCGCCTGGCTCAAGCGGTTCGTCGACAACGACACCCGCTACACCCAGTTCCTCTGCCCCGGACCGCGCGACGGACTCTTCGGCGAGGTCGAAGAGTACCGCTCCACCTGCCCGTTCTAGGAAGAGAACACGACGAGTCTTTCCTCCCCATTCTTTCGGTGGCGGTCACTGCGGTGGCCGCCACCGGCCGTTTTGTCCCCCCTTTTCATTCGAAAAATGCGACAAACCACCCTTTTTGCCCCATCGCACCCCCGATACCGAACGAAGTTCGGGTACAACACTGGTGGTTTTACGGATGCATGATCACTGTGACTTGCCCCATAGTGGCAACGCAGTCGAGATAAGGAGCGCATAAACCCCAAACCTCCTTACCTCCGCCTGCTGAGCGGCTCGTTGACCGCACGTGGCCGGGCACACCGGCTTCGCCTACCGGTCGCACGCGCCGTGCCTTCTCCACCCCCGCGGCGGAAAGGCGCGGCGCTCGCGGGCTGGACCGTTCGGACCCCACGCGAACGGCCCGGAACCCATGGCACCCCCGCGTCCGGGAGGCAAGCGCCGCGTGCCTACCGCCAACGGCGCCGCTCACCTCCAGTGGCGAGGCGGGAGTCCGGGTCCACGTCCATGCATGCCCCCGCATGCGGCGCGGCCCGGCCCTGCACAGAACCGAAGAGGACGTGCAATGGCTGTGATTACCCCCCGCCGGGAGCGCTCTTCCCTGCTCTCCCGGGCACTGCGCTTCACCGCCGCGGCTGCCACAGCGCTTGTGACCGCGGTCAGCCTGGCCGCCCCCGCTCATGCCGCCAACCCCTACGAGCGCGGCCCCAACCCGACCGACGCCCTGCTCGAAGCCCGCAGCGGCCCCTTCTCCGTGAGTGAAGAACGGGCCTCCCGCTTCGGTGCTGACGGTTTCGGCGGCGGCACCATCTACTACCCGCGGGAGAACAACACCTACGGTGCCGTGGCGATCTCCCCCGGCTACACCGGCACCCAGGCCTCTGTCGCCTGGCTGGGCGAGCGCATCGCCTCCCACGGCTTCGTCGTCATCACCATCGACACCAACACCACCCTCGACCAGCCGGACAGCCGGGCCCGCCAGCTCAACGCCGCGCTGGACTACATGATCAACGACGCCTCGTCCGCGGTGCGCAGCCGGATCGACAGCAGCCGACTGGCGGTCATGGGCCACTCCATGGGCGGCGGCGGCAGCCTGCGTCTGGCCTCCCAGCGTCCCGACCTGAAGGCCGCCATCCCGCTCACCCCGTGGCACCTCAACAAGAACTGGAGCAGTGTGCGGGTTCCCACCCTCATCATCGGTGCTGACCTGGACACCATCGCTCCGGTCCTCACCCACGCCCGGCCCTTCTACAACAGCCTCCCGACCTCGATCAGCAAGGCCTACCTGGAGCTGGACGGCGCAACCCACTTCGCCCCGAACATCCCCAACAAGATCATCGGCAAGTACAGCGTCGCCTGGCTCAAGCGGTTCGTCGACAACGACACCCGCTACACCCAGTTCCTCTGCCCCGGACCGCGCGACGGACTCTTCGGCGAGGTCGAAGAGTACCGCTCCACCTGCCCCTTCTAGGCGGTAGGGTCCCGCAGCGAGTCAGCAAGATCTCCTTCCCGGTGGCGGCCACTGCAGTGGCCGCCACCGGCCGTTTCTGCGCCTCCCCTGGCGCGGAGAGGCGCCTGCATCCCCGGTTCCGCGAAAGCCGGCACCTACGAAGAAGGCGTTCCCAGAGCTGGGAACGCCTTCGGTGCCGCCGACGATGTCCGCCAGACCACCGCCGGGCCATGGAGGCGCCGCCGCCCTCCCGTCAGCGCGCCTCCTGTCTAGTCATTTCCGTGCCGCTGCGTCCGATGCGGTGTCCTGCTCCTCAACCGGGACAGCGGCATACGGGTGGTGCAGGTCGAAGGCGGGCCGCTCAGAACGGATCCGCGGCAGCGAGACGAAGTTGTGCCGCGGCGGCGGGCAGGAGGTCGCCCACTCCAGCGAGCAGCCGTAGCCCCACGGGTCGTCCACGGTCACCTTCGGCGCCTTCTTCGCGGTCACCCAGACGTTCCAGAAGAAGATCAGCGTGGAGATGCCCAAGACGAACGAGGACACCGACGAGATCTGGTTGAGCAGGGTGAACCCGTCCGACGGCAGGTAGTCGGCGTAGCGGCGCGGCATGCCTTCCGCACCCAGCCAGTGCTGGACGAGGAAGGTGCCGTGGAAGCTGAAGAACAGCGTCCAGAAGTGCCACTTGGCCAGCGTCTCGTTGAGCATCTTGCCGGTGAGCTTCGGCCACCAGAAGTAGAAGCCCGCGAACATCGCGAACACCACAGTGCCGAACAGCGTGTAGTGGAAGTGGGCGATCACGAAGTACGAGTCGGTCACGTGGAAGTCCATGGGCGGCGACGCGAGCATGATGCCGGTCAGCCCGCCGAAGAGGAAGGTGACCATGAAGCCGATGGAGAACAGCATCGGCGACTCGAAGGTGAGCTGGCCGCCCCACATGGTGCCGATCCAGTTGAAGAACTTCACGCCGGTCGGCACCGCGATGAGGAAGGTCATGAAGGAGAAGAACGGCAGCAGCACCGCGCCGGTGGGGAACATGTGGTGCGCCCACACGGTTCCCGACAGCCCGGCGATCGCGATGGTGGCGCCGATCAGGCTCTTGTAGCCGAAGATCGGCTTGCGGCTGAACACCGGGAGGATCTCGGTGACGATGCCGAAGAACGGCAAGGCCAAGATGTAGACCTCCGGGTGGCCGAAGAACCACAGCAGGTGCTGGTAGAGGATCGGCCCGCCATGCTCGGGGTCGAACACGTGGGTGCCGACGATCCGGTCGGCGAGCAGGGCGATGAAGGCACCGGTGAGCACGGGGAAGGTGAGCAGGATCAGCACACCGGTCAGCGCCGCGTTCCACGTGAAGATCGGCATGCGGAACATGGTCATGCCGGGGGCGCGCATGCACACGACCGTGGTGATGAAGTTGACCGCACCCAGGATCGAGGACAGGCCGGTCAGCGCCAGGCCGAGGATCCACAAGTCGCCGCCGATGCCGGGGGACCGCACCGCATCCGAGAGCGGCACGTAGGCGAACCAGCCGAAGCTCGCCGCACCGCCGGGCGTGATGAACCCGGCGATCGTGATCAGCCCGCCGAACAGGTACAGGTAGTACCCGAGCTGGTTGAGGCGGGGGAAAGCCACGTCAGGCGCGCCGATCTGCAGCGGCACGAGCGCGTTCGCAAAACCCGCGAACAGCGGGGTCGCGAACAGGAACAGCATGATCGTGCCGTGCATGGTGAACAACTGGTTGTAGGTCTCGTTGTTCATCAGCTGCATGCCCGGGTACATCAACTCGGCCCGGATCAGCAGCGCCATGACTCCGGCGAGCAGGAAGAACGCGAACGAGGTGATCAGGTACATGTTCCCGATCACCTTGTGGTCAGTCGTCGTGATCACGCTGATGATCTTTGAGCCGGGCCGGGCCCGGACCGACGGCTTCGGTGCCGTCGCAACCTGTGTGGCCACGATTCATCTCCCCTTCGGGTCGCCCGCCTCGTCCCGGGGTGCCCGGCAGGGCTCTGCCGGGACGCGCCACGCTCCAGACAGGCAATGACAGACAAAGAATTAACACACAAATAATTTGCGTCCTAATTACTTGTAGGATGCTACACAGGGTCTGGGGAGGCCCTCAGTGGGGGTGAGGATTGTGAACAGCAGCGATTCCAGCCTCGGCGATCCGCTCGCCCTGGAGAACCAGGTCTGTTTTGCGCTGACCATCGCGGCGCGCAACGTGGTCGCGCTCTACCGTCCGGTGCTGGCCCCCCTGGGCCTGACCCATCCGCAGTACCTGGTGATGCT
The DNA here is from genome assembly GCF_001592045.1 of Thermobifida fusca NBRC 14071 = JCM 3263. Lineage (GTDB taxonomy): Bacteria > Actinomycetota > Actinomycetes > Streptosporangiales > Streptosporangiaceae > Thermobifida > Thermobifida fusca. The sequence continues at coordinate 70,214 of NZ_BCWB01000017.1, forward strand.
CGCGCTGTGGCAGTACGCCCCCGTGTCGGTCAAGGAGCTGGCCACCCTGCTGGAACTGGACTCCGCAACCCTCTCCCCGCTGCTCAAACGCCTGGAAGCAGCGGGGCTGGTGCGCCGGGAGCGCAACCCGGACGACGAACGGCGGCTCATGGTGACACTCACGCCCGCCGGCCGCGAGATGCAGGAGAAGGCCCGGGACATCCCGGAGCGGATGATGCGCCTGCTGGGCATGGACCCGGAAGAACTCCGCCACCTCAACGCCGTGCTCTCCCGCCTCAATGCGGCCGCCACGAGCGCCGATCTGACTGACGCCGAGTCTTAAGCCCGCCATCCCCTCTCCCCGGTCTCTTCCTTTCGGCCCACCCGGTGTCTGCGCTGTCCACCCCCGGGATAACATCCACGCTATCAATTAGTGCACTAACGATTTGGGCACTAAGTCCTTAGTTGGCTGGGTCCTTCGCCCTGCCGGGTAGGGGCCCAATGGGAGGCGAGAACATGGCACACCGACGTCCCAACACCGTCACCGCCCCCACACCGATCCCCAAAGGGGTGGTCTTCGGCATCTTCCTCGCGGTCCCCAGCCTCATGTACGGCTGGGTGTACTTCGGCCACCTGTGGTGGGCCGTCGCCGCCGGCCTCGTCCTGGTCCTCGGCTTCGGCCTGACCCTGCTCCCCCGCCACCTGCCGCGGTTCAGCCGCGGCCAGCAGAAAGTAGAGCTGTACGGCGGGCCGCTCGACGGGGAGCACATCGACCTGTCCGCCCTCTCGGTGGAGCGGCTCAGCGAAGGGATCACCCTGCCGGTCCGCGGCGGCGGCCGCTGCCGGTACGCCCTGGACCGCTCCGGCGTCCTTCGCCACGTCGGCGACGGCTGACCGCATCCGAGGCCACGGCAGGGACCGCGCCCCTGCCCCGCCTAAGCACCAGCGTCTGCTCCTCTGCTACCGTGCGCAGACAGGTACGCCCCAGCCGAAGACACAGAAAAGCACCGGAAGCAGCGGTGACACGAATCGGTGGGTGCGAGAAAAGAACGTTTTGCGGGCATCCCGCCGGAAAAGACGGGTAGGCCGGGCGGGACTTGAACCCGCGACCCAGGGATTATGAGTCCCCTGCTCTGACCAGCTGAGCTACCGGCCCGCGCGAGACACCGGGCCCGGGGAAGGCGGGCTCCGCACATCCAACCGATGACAGATCGGCCAGGATGTCCGCGATTCTATCAGGGGGTGCCTTGCGCTGCGGGCAGGAAAAAACCGACTTGCCGCCCCGGCCGCGTCCGACGCTCTGCTCAAGCACCGGTCCTCGACGGCCCGTCCCCTCCGGTCCGACGGGTCTCCCCACGGTCTCCCCTACGGGGGACAGCACCCGCCCTAGCGCCCCGCAGGACACACCCCGACAGCCCGGATTCACCTGGGACAACGCTGCTCCCCGCCTGTCCCTTCCCCTGGATGGCCCACCCCCTTGTCGCTCCAGCGAAGGCGCTCGGCGGTATTCCCGCCTCTTTCCCGGACTCCCCCGCCGATACGGAACGATCAGGTGCGGAAAGCAGGCAGTATGGAAGTGTGAGCCTCATCGATCATCTCCCTGACGGCACCGCTGATCCCGACACCCTGTTCGACGCCTTCGCGTCCTGGGCTGAGGAACGGGGGCTCACCCTCTATCCCCACCAGGAGGAAGCCCTCATCGAAGTGGTGTCGGGATCCAATGTGATCCTCAACACTCCCACCGGTTCCGGGAAGAGCCTGGTGGCCACCGGAGCGATCTTCGCTGCCCTGGCCCGCGACGAATGCAGCTTCTACACCGCCCCCATCAAAGCCCTGGTCTCGGAGAAGTTCTTCGACCTGTGCGAAATCTTCGGCACCGAGAACGTCGGCATGATGACCGGCGACGCCAGCGTCAACTCTGATGCGCCGATCGTGTGCTGCACCGCTGAAGTGCTCGCCAACATCGCCCTGCGCGACGGCGCCGACGCCGACATCGGCACGGTCATCATGGACGAGTTCCACTTCTACGCCGACCCCGACCGGGGGTGGGCCTGGCAGGTGCCGCTGCTGGAACTGCCGCAGGCCCAGTTCCTGCTCATGTCGGCGACCCTGGGGGACGTCAGCCGGTTCGAAGAAGACTTGACCCGCCGCACCGGACGCGACACGACCGTCGTCGCCTCCGCGGAACGGCCGGTGCCGCTGTACTACTCGTACCGGACCACACCGCTGCACGAAACGCTGGAAGAACTGCTGGAATCCCAGCAGGCGCCCGTCTACATCGTGCACTTCACGCAGGCCGCGGCGGTGGAGCGCGCCCAGTCGCTGACGAGCATCAACATGTGCTCCAAAGCGGAGAAGGCCGCCATCGCCAAGGAGATCGGCAACTTCCGGTTCACCACCCGGTTCGGCCGCAACCTGTCCCGCTACGTCCGGCACGGAATCGGCGTGCACCACGCGGGCATGCTGCCCAAGTACCGCAGGCTGGTGGAGCGGCTCGCCCAGCGGGGCCTGCTCAAAGTCATCTGCGGCACCGACACGCTGGGCGTGGGCGTCAACGTGCCGATCCGTACCGTCCTGTTCACCGCACTGTCCAAGTACGACGGTTCCCGGGTCCGCCGGCTCACCGCCCGCGAATTCCACCAGATCGCGGGCCGCGCGGGCCGCGCCGGATTCGACACGGTCGGCAACGTGGTGGTGCAGGCCCCCGAACACGTGGTGGAGAACGAGCGTGCCCTCGCTAAGGCGGGCAACGACCCGAAGAAGCGGCGCAAGGTGGTCCGCAAGAAGCCGCCGGAAGGGTTCGTCGGCTGGGACGAGGCCGTCTTCGAGAAGCTCATCAACGCCCAGCCCGAGCCGCTCGTCTCCCAGTTCAAGGTCTCGCACGCGATGCTGCTCAGCGTGATCGCGCGCCCCGGCGACTGCTTCGCGGCCATGCGCCGTCTGCTCACCGACAACCACGACGACCCCAAGAAGCAACGCCGCCACATCCGCGAAGCGATCGCGATCTACCGGTCCCTGTTGGACGCGGGGATCGTAGAACGGCTGGAAGAGCCGGACGAGGAGGGCCGCACCGCGCGGCTCACCGTCGACCTGCAGCCCGACTTCGCGCTCAACCAGCCGCTGTCCCCGTTCGCGCTGGCCGCGTTCGAACTGCTGGACCGGGATTCGCCCCACTACGCGCTGGACGTGGTGAGCGTAGTCGAGTCCACCCTCGACGACCCCCGGCAGATCCTCGCCGCCCAGCTCAACAAGGCGCGCAGCGAGGAGCTGCAGCGGCTGAAGGCCGAAGGGCTCGACTACGAGGAGCGGATGGCGCGGCTGGAGGAGGTCACCTACCCCAAGCCGCTCGAGGACCTGCTGGAGCACGCCTACGAGACCTATCGGCGCGGCCACCCGTGGGTGGGCGACCATCCGCTGCAGGTCAAGTCGGTGGTGCGCGACATGTACGAGCGCGCGATGACCTTCACCGACTACATCGGCTACTACGAGCTGGCCCGTTCGGAAGGCCTGGTCCTGCGCTACCTCGCCAGCGCGTACAAGGCGCTGACGCAGACCGTCCCCGAGGACATCAAGACAGAAGAGCTGCGGGACCTGATCGAATGGCTGGGCGAAATGGTGCGCCAGGTCGACTCCAGCCTGCTGGACGAGTGGGAGCAGCTCACCAATCCGAGCCAGGAGCAGGACACGGACGCCCCCGTGGAGACCAAGCCCAAGCCGGTCACCGCCAACCAGCGCGCCTTCCGCGTGCTGGTGCGCAACGAGATGTTCCGCCGGGTGGAGCTGGCAGCGCTCCGCCGCTACGCGGAGCTGGGCGAACTGGACGGCGAAGACGGCTGGGACGCCGAGGCGTGGGAAGAGGCGATGGAGGCCTACTACGCCGAGCACGAGACGTTGGGGACCGGTCCGGACGCGCGCGGCCCGCACCTGCTGCTCATCACCGAGCACGAGGACCACTGGGAGGTCCGGCAGATCTTCGACGACCCGGAAGGCCACCACGACTGGGGGATCACCGCGCACGTGGACTTGACCGCGTCCGACGAGGAAGGACGCGCAGTGGTGCACGTGGTCGCAGTGGACCGCAAGGACTCCTTCTAAGACCGCGGCAGCGCCCACCGGGCACGGCCGTGCCCGGTCATGCGCGGCGGAGCAGGTGGGCGTTGACCTGCCGCACCAGCGGCGCGAGTTCGGGGACTTCGACGACTTCCCGGCCCGCGGCGCGCAACAGTTCGGCGCCGCGGCAGTCCACGAACAGTTCGGGCTCCCGCCAGGCGAACACGATGCGGGGGATCGGCGTGTCCAGGATGAGGCTGGTGCACGACCGGGGCCGGGAGGCCCGGGTGCTGCACGGTTCCAGCGAACTGTAGAGGGTGGCTGCGGCGAGGCGCGGATCCTCGGCGGCGACCGCGCGCAGCGCCACTTCTTCGGCGTGGTCGTGGGGGTCGTCCCGGCGGGAGTAGCCGTCGGCGAGGACGGTGCCGTCGGCGGCGACGATCAGCGCGCCGACGGAGAACGCGGTGGACGACGGCGGGCAGGAGCGGGACAGGTCGACAGCGGTGCGCAGCAGGCGCAGATCACGTTCGGTGGGTGTGGTCACTGCTCCTCCCGCAGGACGTAGTGGAGGACCGCCATTCCGGCCACGTTCCGGGCAGAAACCAGCCGCATGGGCTGGCCGGGGCGGTGCGGGAATACGGCGGGGTGGACGAACCGGGGTGCGCGGGCGTCGCCGACGAAGAAGGGGGCGATGGCCAGCCGCAGTTCGTCGGCGAGGTTGCGGGTGAGGAAGGCGGTGTGGACGGCTCCGCCGCCTTCCACGAGGAGTCGGCGCACGCCGCGGCGGGCCAGGTCGGCAAGGACGCGGTCGAGGTCGGGGGCTCCGGCGGCCACGACCTCCACGCCCGCGGTTCCGGCGAACCGGTGGCGGGCGGCTTCTGCTGCGTGGTCGGCAACGTAGAGCAGGCAGCCGGCGTCGCCGGTGGTGAAGACCCGCGCCGCGGGGTCCAGGTCCCCGCTGGTGCTCAGCACGACTTTGCGCAGGTGGGCGGGGTGTCCTGCGGCGAGGCGGCGCTGCTGCCGTTCAGGGGAGCGCACGAGCAGCCGCGGATTGTCGGCGCGGATCGTGCCGGCGCCGACGAGAATCGCGTCGCAGGAGGCGCGGAGTTCATCGACTTCATCGAAGTCGGCTTCGGTGGAGAGCCGCAGCCGCTCAGGGGAGGCGTCGTCGATATAGCCGTCCACCGACATGGCGCAACTGAGGATGACCCGGGGGCGTTCGCCTGACATGCCGCCCAGGCTAGCGGGGACGGTGCGCAATGCGGCACAGGCCGCGGGGGTGCCCCCGTCTGCTGCGGGCCGCGGGGTCCCGTGCCGTCACCGTGGACTGGGCGGATAACGGCACGGGACCGGCAGCCTGGATCACCTGTCCGGGGTGAGGAGCCACTCACCCCACGCCACAAACTGACCGGACGGTATGTTACTGGTGGTTTTTCGTTGCCGGTACATCAGGAGTGCCCATGACCGACGTGTACATCCTCGACGCGGTACGTACCCCCTTCGGACGGTACGGTGGCGCACTGTCCGGGATCCGCCCCGACGACCTGGCCGCGCACGTCCTGCGCGCGCTCGCGGAACGCTCCCCCGGGCTGGACCCCGCCGCGGTCGACGACGTCTTCTTCGGCGACGCGAACGGGGCTGGGGAGGACAACCGCAACGTGGCCCGCATGGCCGCGCTGCTCGCGGGCTGGCCCACCTCGGTGCCGGGCGTGACCTTGAACCGGTTGTGCGGTTCCGGCATGGAATCCGTGATCGCCGCCAACCGCGCGATCGCCGTGGGCGACGCCTCCCTGGCGGTGGCCGGGGGTGTGGAGTCGATGAGCCGGGCACCCTGGGTGCTCCCCAAACCCGCTCAGGGCTTCCCCACCGGCCACGAAACCCTGTACTCCACCACGCTGGGGTGGCGGATGGTCAACCCGGCCATGCCGGAGCAGTGGACCGTCTCCCTGGGAGAGAGCACCGAGCAGGTCGCCGCCACGTACGGCATCAGCCGCGCCGAACAGGACGCTTTCGCGCTCCGCAGTCACGAGCGCGCAGCCCGCGCCTGGGCGGAAGGAGTGTTCGACGCGGAGATCACCCAAATCCCCGGCGCGGAACTGGAACGGGACGAGAGCATCCGGGAGACGTCCGCGGAGAAACTGGCCGCGCTCAAACCCGCGTTCCGCCCCGACGGCACGATCACCGCGGGCAACGCCTCCCCGCTCAACGACGGGGCGGCCGCGCTCCTCATCGGGGACGCGGCAGCAGCTGAACGGGTCGGCCGCGAGCCGCTGGCCCGGATTGTCAGCCGCGGGGTCGCCGCAGTCGACCCCGACGTCTTCGGAATCGGCCCGGTCCAGGCAGCCGAGATCGCGCTGCGCCGCGCCGGGATCGGCTGGGACGACCTGTCGGTGGTGGAACTCAACGAAGCGTTCGCCGCCCAGTCCCTGGCCTGCCTGAAACTCTGGCCGGACCTGGACCCGGAGATCGTCAACCCCAACGGCGGCGCCATCGCCATCGGCCACCCCCTGGGCGCGTCCGGTGCCCGGATCGTCGGCACGCTCGCCCACGAACTGCACCGCCGCGGCGGCGGGTGGGGGCTGGCCGCGATCTGCATCGGCGTGGGCCAGGGCCTCGCCGTAGTGCTGCACCGCTAAGCGCCACCGGGCACGTTCGGCACGGGCGCGCCGCACTCTCCGGAATGCTGCCCCGGGCATGTCCCCTCCGCGCTCCTCGTGGGTAGCGGCGGAGCGAGCAGGGCGGCGCCGTGCCAGCGCACGGGCCGAGACCGCCCGCGCCCCGGGGCCTCCCGGGGATGTGTGCCGTAGGCGGAGCAGTCTCCGCACTGTTTCCGCCCCAGCCAGGAGGAGAGCGCCCATGAGAGTGTGCGTGAGCGGAGCGGCACCAGCCAACCACCCCGGGCCTGCACTGTGACCGGCATCACGGGCATGACCGCTCCGTGGGGGTAGTCGTCGTGGTGGCGCGGCTTGCGCCCGGTGCCCCGCGGCCCGCCGTTCGTCGTCCACGGCGGACCCGACCCGCGCCCGCGGGGCACCGCAGGCCGATCATGTCCCACTTCCCGGTCTTCGTGGCGCGCGGCGGCCCGCATGCCCGTCGACCGGGACGGGCCCGGCCGCTCCGCACAGCAGCGGGCCTCCCCGCAGCCTGGTCTCCCCGCCCGCCTGCCGGATCCGAGACAGCAGTCCGCTTTCCCACTGTCGGGGTTGTGCACGGTGGCCTGCCCGGGTATCCCCCAAGGGTTGGAAGAGCGGGGAAGGCCACAGGTTTCCCATGCCCGGCCAGTCCCTTCCCGCTGCGGCAACCGCCATATTCGACCCTGCGGGACCTTCCGGCTCGCTCACCAGGAACACCCGTTCCGCACAGAAAGGTCAAGGCTATGAGTGTTGATGTGCACTACACCGTGGACGGTCCCGAAGACGGGCCCGTCGTCGTGCTCAGCGGTTCGCTGGGCAGCCGCCTCGACATGTGGGATCCGCAGATGGCGGGACTCACCGGACAGTTCCGCGTCGTCCGCTACGACCTCCGCGGCCACGGCTCCTCCCCGGTTCCCCCCGCGCCCTACACCATGGCGGACCTCGGCTCTGACGTGCTGCGGCTCCTCGACCGGCTGAAAGTGGAGCGCGCCCACTTCGCGGGCCTGTCCATCGGCGGGATGACCGGCATGTGGCTGGCCGCGAACGCCCCGGAACGGATCGACCGCCTGGCCCTGCTGTGCACGTCGGCGACACCCCCCGGCACGCCGGAAGCGTGGGAGGAGCGCATCCGGACAGTGCGCACTCAAGGCACGGCCGCGATCGCGCCGACCGTGGTATCCCGCTGGTTCACCCCCGCCTATGCGGAACGCGACCCTGAGACGGTGTCCCTGTTCATCGACATGATCGCGAACACCCCCGACGAGGGGTACGTGGGCTGCTGCAACGCCATCCAGACCATGGACCTGCTTCCGGGGCTGCCTTCGATCACCGCGCCCACCCTGGTCGTGGCGGGCAAACTGGATCCCACCTCCCCGCCGGAGCACGCCGAGCTCATCGCGTCGCGCATCCCCAACGCCCGCATGGAGGTCATCCCGGACGCCGCCCACCTGGCGTCGTGGGAGCAGGCGACCTTCGTCAACGAACTGCTCCTCGACCACTTCGGCCGGTCGTCCGCTGCTGCCTGAAGCACGGGGTGCACACCGCGGGGCCCGAAGCGGCGCGTGCCGCTCGGGCCCCGCTTGAACGCCTGGGTCTCCGGCGGTCAGGCCTTCCCCGGGGCGGGGGCCTGGTGTCCCGGCGAGGACAGCACCGCGGCGCCCTGCGGTGCGGCCTCCGCGGACCGCAGTGAGGAGGGGATCACCCCGGCGTGGTGGAGCATGGTCAGGGCGGCTTGGATCGCTTCGGGGGTGGTCTCGAAGACGCAGCCTGCCTCCCGCAGCCGGGGGAGGGTGCCCAGGGACTCCAGCGGACGCAACTGTCCCGGGCGCAGACCGGACATCATGACGGTGATGCCGCGGGCTTGGAGCCGGTCCACGGCATCCCCGAGAACCTGGGCCCCGGTGGCGTCGATCGTGCTGACCCGGGCCATGCGGAGGATGACGACCCGCACGTCGGCCACCTCGCTGAGTTCCAGCAGGAACCGGTGGGCGGCGGCGAAGAACAGCGGACCGTCGATCCGGTAGGCGACGATGTGCTTGGCCAGGAGGGCCCGCTCCTCTTCCGTGTGGTCGCCCGGGGGCAGGTGCCGGGCCAGCTCCTCCTGGTCGAGGCTGGCGTTGCGGGCCAGCGACGCCAGGGCGAGCGCACCGGCGACGAGCATGCCGACCAGCACCGCGACCACGAGGTCGACGGTGAGGGTGACGACCGCGGTGAGCACCAGCACGACCCCGTCGGAGCGGGTGGCGCGGACCATGGCGCGCACCGAGCCCACTTCGACCATGCGCACCGCTGTGGCCAGCAGCACTCCAGCCAGGGCCGCCAGCGGGATCCGCTCCACGAGGGGCGCGGCCAGGTAGACGATTCCGGCGAGGACGAGGGCGTGGGTGATCGCTGCCAGCCGCGAGCTCGCCCCGGAGCGCACGTTCACTGCGGTGCGGGCGATTGCCGCGGTGGCGGGGACCCCGCCGAAGAGGGGGGCGGCGATGTTCGCCACGCCCTGGCCGAACAGTTCCCGGTCGGGGTCGTGGCGCTGGTTGACGCTCATCCCGTCGGCGACGGTGGCCGACAGCAGCGACTCCAACGCGGCCAGGGCCGCCACCGCCGCGGCCGGGGCCACGAGTGTGCCCACCTGGGAGAGGTCGAGAAAACCAAGGGAGGGGGCGGGCAGGCCCGCGGGCAGGTCCCCGATCCGTTCCGCGTGCAGCGGGGTGACTTCCACGAGGACCGTGGCGAGCACGACAGCCATCAGGGAGAACGGCACTGTGGGCCGCCAGCGGGCACCGACGAGCATCACCACGACCACGCCGAGGGCGATCGCGACCGCGGTCCACTCCGGGTGGGCCGCGAAGTCGAGGACCGCCTGCCACGCCACGACGAGCACCCTGTCGCCTTCCGGAACGGGCACGCCCAGGGCAGCGGGCACCTGCTGCAGGGCGATCACCGCGGCGATGCCGATGGTGAAGCCTTCCACCACGGAGGCGGGAATGTAGCGGACGTAGCGGCCGGCGCGGAGCAGGGCCAGCAGGACAAGCATGAGGCCCGCCATCAGCCCGACGGTGAGGACTCCGGAGGGTCCGTGCTGGGCGACGATGGGCACCAGCACCACCGTCATCGCCCCGGTGGGGCCGGAGACTTGCAGGTTGGAGCCGCCGAAGAACGCGGCGAGGGCACCCGCGACGATCGCGGTGACCAGCCCGGCCTGAGCTCCGAGCCCGGAGGAGATCCCGAAGCCCAGGGCGAGCGGCAGGGCAACCACGGCGACGGTCACCCCGGCCAGCAGGTTGCGTCCCGGTGCGTGCCGCATCCGGGCGAGGTCGGCGCGGGCCGGAATCATCACGCGGAAACGGTCGAGGACAGGGCGCAGGGCGCTGTCCCGGGAGAGGACGGGAAGGTTCACCGCTGCCCCTCCCGTTCTGCTTCGCGGAGCTCGGCCAGCAGTTCCCCCTGGTCGACCAGCATGCTGGTGAGGATGGTGCGCGCGGCGCGCAGCAGGTCGCCGACCTGTGGGGCGCTCAGCTCGTAGCGCACGACGTTGCCTTCGCGGTGGGAGACCACCAGACCGGTGCGGCGCAGCACCGCCAACTGCTGGGAAAGGTTGGACGCTTCAACACCGATGTCGGCAAGGAGTTCGTGGACCGGGCGGGGCCCCTCCTGCAGCAGCTCCAGCACCCGGATCCGAACCGGATGGCCAAGCGTGCGGAAGAACTCCGCCTTGGCCTGGTAGAGCGGTACCGGCACGTTTGATTCTCTTTTCACTTTTGAGGGGATGTGGGGAGGTATGTCGGGATCAAGAATGTATGAACATGAAAAATTCTTCAAATCAAGAAGAACGAAAGTGACTCCTGCCACTTGCGTTGAGGGGATCGCCCGTGGTAGCAGAAGCCGCTCGCAGCAGGGACACGGCAGCGCACTCCGTCGGTCCCTGTCCCACCGGTTCTGCAGCGAGAAAAGGCCAGCGGTCGTGCACCAGTGCCGCGCCGCCTCCTGCCCCGCGCTGGCCCCACCCGGAGACACAAGCCCCGGGCTCGACTCGCGGAGTCCCGCGGGCCTCTCGGACTCGGCACGCCGCCCTTCCCCGGGAAAGCGCCGGCTCCGGACCTGGGAACAGCCCGCAGAAGAAAGCGCTCGACTCCCCGAGAGAATGCGAAAGACAGAGCGGTCACCCAGCTACAGCGCTCCCCGGTGCCTGGGCTGCGTCCTCAAGGCCACGGGCCCCTGCCACCGGGAATCACTGCTGGAGACCCACTGCCGGAGATAAAGCGGCAACCGATGCCCGGATTCCCGCGGCGGCACGCCAGTGTGCCCGCCCACGCGAAGGCCGAATCGGGAACCAGCAGTCACGATAAAGGCTCTCGCCTCAGGGCAAGAGCCTCGACGTGCGGAACTTGCAGGAGATGACGCTATCCACCGCTGACGCGGGACCGCGTCCTCACTGTCGTTGCTCCCGCGATTGGACTCGAACCAATAACCTGCCGGTTAACAGCCGGCTGCTCTGCCAATTGAGCTACGCGGGATTGCGTTGCTGTGGGGTTCGTGTTCCCCGCAGTGACACCACTAGCGTAGCGCACTCTGGAGAGTGCTCGTGACAGATTTTCCTCCCCCGCAGTTCCCCCGCCCCGAATGTCGCCTCCTGTCCTGCGGCAACCACTGCGGGTAGCGTGGATCACGGCACGAATTCATCGTCTCGGGAGGACCGCATGCGCTATCGGATCGTCTTTATCGCCGGGTTCGCTATCGGCTACATCCTCGGCGCCAAAGCCGGACGGGAACGGTACGAGCAGATCGCCCGCGCGGCCCGCAGCCTCGTCGAGAACCCCACGGTGCGAGAGACAGCCGACCGGGTGCGGTCCCAGGTGACCGACGCCAGCAAGACCGTCTACGACAAACTCTCCGAGAAACTCCCGGTCACCTCCGTGCGCGACTTCCTGGCCAGCCCTACCCCGGAAGAGGAGGCCGAGCTCGACCGGATCGAAGCCGCCTCCGGCACCGCGGCACGCGACTAGGCGCCTCCGTGTGCTGACCGTCGGGCACGGACTACGGTAGGACCATGCTGCGCTGGCTCCGCCGACACGCTCTGCCCTCCGAGATCCGTGCCCGACTCGACCTCGCTCCCGGGGAGCGGATCATCGCCCACGCGTGGACCGAGAACGGGACAGCGGTCGTCGCCACCACGGCCGCCCTGCACCTGCCGGAGGGGCGGCGCATCCCGTGGGAGCGCATCGACCAGGCCCGCTGGGACGACACCGGCCTGGTGCTCACCACCGAAGACGAACCCGAAGAGGTCATCCCCCTGCCCCGGCCGGGCCGCCTCGCCCAAGCCGTCTACGAACGAGTCACCGCCACCATCGTGGTCTCCCGCCACGTGCCGTTGCTGTCTGACGTCGAAGGCGCTCCCGGGGTCCGGTTCATTGCGCGACGCGCCCCCGGGAGCACCGACATCACCTGGCAGCTCCGCTACGACGAGGGCGTGGACCCGGAATCCCCCGAGATCCGCCAGCGCACCCAGCGCGCCCTGGCCCGGCTCCGCGAGCAGACCGGCGTGTAACCCCGCTCCCGAAGGGAGATCCATGGCCACTTGGGAATCCTTCGCCGCAGAAGCCCCGCGCCTCGCCGCCGCGGTGCGCGCCCGCTTCACCGCCCACCGGCACCACGTCCTCGCCACCCTCCGCAAAGACGGGTCTCCCCGGGTGAGCGGTACCGAAGTGGTGTTCCACGGCCCCGACCTCATGCTGGGCTCCATGCCCGGCGCGGTCAAAGCCCGCGACCTGCAACGGGACGGCCGGTTCGCCCTGCACGCCAACCCCGGCGACGGCTCCATGGCCGCGGGCGACGCCAAACTGTCCGGGCGCGCCATCGAGGTGACCGACCCGGAAGAGATCGCCGCGTTCCGCCAGCACGGGGTACCGCCCGGGCCGTTCCACCTGTTCCGGCTGGACCTCCACGACGCCGTGCTGACCTCGGTGGACGGCGACGAACTCGTCATCGAACTGTGGCGGGCCGGATCGGGGGTGCAGCGGTTCGTGCGCCGCTAGCTCCAAGCGGGTTCAGCGCAGCGACTCCGCCATCGCGGCGACCAGCTCCCCTTCCGGATCCATGTCCAGGTTCCACAGCACCAGGCCGCGCAGGCCGTGGCGGACGGCGTAGGCGCCTTTGCGGCGCACCACTTCCGGGGTGTCGTAGGACCACCACTCGTCGCCGTCGTAGATCCACGCGGCCCCGGTCTCGCGGTCGAAGAAACGCTCCCCGGGATGCTGCTCCAGTGTTTCGTAGGCGTGTGTCGCCTCCCCGTAGCCGCCTTCCGCCGGCTGTTCCGCTTCGACCAGCCACCCGTCGCCGTTGGGCCCCGGCGGCACCCCGCGCCAGCCGCGACCGTAGCCGGGGATGCCGAGCACGAGCTTCTCGGCGGGCAGCCCGTAGTCGAGGTACTGGCGGACTGCCCGGTCGACGCTGGGCTGGTCGGGATCCTGGTCAGGCGCGTACAACTGCGCGTGGTGGCCGGTGATGTCCCGCCACGACCCGGTGAAGTCGTAGCCCTGGACGGTAGCGAAGTCCAGGTAGTCGAAGACCTCAGGCTCGTAGCTGTCCCGCATGATCTTCGGGTCGTGGCTCAGGGACGCCGACAGGGTGTACTCCCGCCCGGTCTCGCGTTCCAAGGCGTCCAACTGGGCGCGGAACTCCTGCACGACGAGGGTGAAATTCCGCTTGTCGTCGGGGTGCTCGACGTTGTCGGGATGGCCGTTGCCGCCCGGCCACTCCCAGTCGAGGTCGATACCGTCGAAAATCCCTGCGGCGACCCCTTCGCCTCCCTGCGGCTCCCCCTCGAGGCGGGGCAGGTTGCCGCGCAGCCACAGGTCGATGCAGGAGGCGACGAAACGCTCCCGGGACTCCTGAGTCCGCACCGCCTCGGAAAAGTACGTGGACCAGTTCCATCCCCCCAGCGAGATGCTGGCGCGCAAGTCCGGGTACTTCTGCTGGAGTTTGCGCAACTGGTTGAGGCTCCCGGCGAGCGGCTGCTCGTAGGTGTCGGCTTGGCCGTCCACGCTTTCCGCGGCCTCGTAGCGGCGCTGGAAGATCTGCCACGGCTGGTCCGCCTCAGCGGGGATGTGGCACAGCCCGTCTTCGCTCACATCCCCGAACGCCCAGATCAGCCGGTCCAGGAGTGCGGCAGCCCCGCTCTCGTCCACGTCTTTGATCGTGTAGCCGCGGTTGGCGGTATTCCAGTCAGCGAAGTAGGCGATCCGCTCCGCCGTGGGCCTGGTCCACCAGTTCCCCAGGCGCGGGCCGAGGAGCACGACGACCCCGCCGCACAGGGCCACCACGCCGGCCGCGACCAGCAGCACGACCCAGGTGGGTGCAAAGGTACGGCGCCGTGCTGGAAGAATCCGGTGTCGACCCGCCATGGTTTCAACGTATCCCGCCCCGTGACGGAATGTCCGCGACATACCACTATTAGTCGCGGCGCATTACCTGTTTCTTCCCACCGCTTATCCCAGGTAGTCGCGGAGGATGCGCGCTCGGGAGGGCTGCCGGAGTTTCGCGAGCGTCTTGGACTCGATCTGCCGGATGCGTTCCCGGGTCACGCCGAACTTCCGTCCCACCTCTTCAAGAGTGTGCGGTTTTCCGTCCTCCAACCCGAAACGGAGCGTGATCACCCGCTGCTCCCGTTCTGAAAGCCCGCCCAGGACCTGAGCCAACTGGTCCTGGAGCATGACGAACGCCGCGGCCTCCACCGGCGGGACTGCGTCCGTGTCCTCGATGAAGTCGCCGAACGCGGAGTCTTCCTCGCCGATCGGCGTGTGCAGGGAAATGGGCTCCTGGGAGACGCGGTGGATTTCCACGACCCGGTCGTGGTCGACGTTGAGTTCGCGGGAGAGCTCGTGCAAGGTCGGTTCTCGGCCGAGCTCCTGGTGCAGGCGGCGGCGGGTGCGGGCCAGCCGGTTGATGCTCTCCACCATGTGCACGGGGACCCGGATGGTGCGGGCCTGGTCCGCGATGGCGCGGGTGATCGCCTGCCGGATCCACCAGGTGGCGTAGGTGGAGAACTTGTATCCGCGGGTGTAGTCGAACTTCTCCACCGCGCGGATGAGCCCCAGGTTGCCCTCCTGGATCAGGTCGAGCAGGGCCAGACCGCGGCCCAGGTAGCGCTTGGCGACCGACACCACCAGGCGCAGGTTAGATTCGATCAGGCGGCGTTTGGCGAGTTTTCCTTCGCGGACGAGCTCGTTGAGGTCCTCAAACCATTCAGGGGAGTACTGTGCGGGGACCGGACCGGTGCGTGCGGCGCGCAGTTTCTGCTCGGCGTAGAGGCCGATTTCGATGGCTTTGGCGAGTTCGACTTCTTCTTCAGCCGTGAGCAGGGGGACTCGGCCGATTTCTCGCAGATAGGCGTGGACGATGTCGCCCGAGGAGGTGCGGGTTTCGGGGTGCTCCGCGAAATCGTCGCGGTCCACGTACTCCGGTTCTCCCCCGACCGCCTCGACAGGAGGACCGCCACTGCGTTCCACCGCGGCCGCGGGGCCAGCGGGCGTTCTCCTTTCCACGATCTCAGCCGCCGTATCTCGCATCGACGACGCCCTCTTAGGTGACACCGGAAAAACCACTCTTATAGTGTGCCTGCGTTTTCCCGGAGTAGAGGGATTGAATTTTGTCACCTTTATGTCACATAGCTCCCCCAAAACGCTCTCGCATCATACGTTTCTGCTGTTCAGCGGTCATGAGTTCGGTGAAAATCCGCTGGTATTCCTCGGCGTCCGCGACCGGGTCGAGCCGGGACAGGCGAGATTTGAGGTTTGTGATCTGTCGGTTGATGGAATGAATTCTGATTGTGCTGATGATCTCTTGGGCGCGGTACTCGTCGAGTTCCCCGTAAATCTCGATCGGCTCCACCGCCAATTGGGTGAGGAAAGTCCGCTGCGCTTCGTTACGGGCCGTCTCCCGCAACTGTCCGGCCCAGAGCGCCGGGTCCTGGACGGACTGGGTGCCGCCCGCTTTCTGGATGAGGTGAAACACGTCGCGGTGCTGCTCCACGGTGAACATGTCAGCGTCCAGGTGGTCGAAACCGGAGCAGAGCAGGGGGTGTTGCACCGCGAGTTTGAGGGCGAGACGCTCCCGCTGCACCACGGGGTCGCGCAGGTCGTAGCGGGGCGCGGGTGCGGCAGTGGCCGGTTTGGGCGGGACCCGGCGGCCGCGGGCCCGGCGCATGTGCTCCTGGATCCGCCGGTGGACGAATTCTTCGTCCATGATGCCCAGCCAGCGGTCCAGGCTGACCCCGTAGAGGCGGCGCACCCCGGCGTTGCGGATGCTCGCCACGATCGGCGCGGCCGCGTCCAAGGCAGCCAGCCGCCCCTCCGGGGTGTCCAGGTTGTAGCCCTCGAACTTGCTGCGGATCATGAACTCGTACAAGGGCTGCTTCGCGGCGATCAGGTCGCGGACCGCCGCATCGCCCCGTTGGACCCGCAGGTCGCAGGGGTCGAGCCCGTCGGGTTGCACGGCGACGAACGTCTCTGAGGCGAATCCGTGCTCTTCAGCGAAGGCGCGCAGGGCCGCGTTGCGCCCTGCCTGGTCGCCGTCGAAGGTGAAGATGACTTCGCCGCCGAACTCGGAGCGGCCCAGCAGGAGGCGCCGCAGGATCTTGAGGTGCTCTTCTCCGAACGAGGTGCCGCAGGTGGCGACCGCCGTGGTGACGCCAGCCAGGTGGCAGGCCATCACGTCGGTGTAGCCTTCCACGATCACGGCCTGGCGCTGGCGCGCGATCTCTTTCTTGGCCAAGTCCAGCCCGTAGAGGAGGCTGGACTTCTTAAACAGCGGGGTTTCCGGGGTGTTGAGGTATTTGGGCCCGGTGTCCTCGGGGTCGAGTTTGCGCGCCCCGAAGCCGACGACGTCCCCGCTGAGGTCCCGCACCGGCCAGACGAGGCGGCCGCGGAACCGGTCGTAGGGGCCGCGCCGCCCCTGGCTGGCCAGTCCGGCGAGCACGATCTCCTGGTCGGTGAAACCTTTGGCACGCAGATGGGACAGGAGCGCATTCCAGGAGGCGGGAGCGTATCCCACGCCGAAGTGCTCCGCATCGGCCCGGGTGAAGCCGCGTTCGACGAGGAAGCGGCGGCCCGCCTGCGCTTCCGGGCTCAGCAGCTGCTCGGCGTAGAACTCGGCGGCGACCCGGTGGGCGTCGACCAGCCGCTGGCGCTGCCCCTGCTCGTTGCGGGGGACGTAGCCGCCCTGCTCGTAGCGGAGCTGGATGCCCGCTGCCCGCGCCAGGTGCTCGACGGCTTCGACGAAGCTCAGGTGTTCGATCTTCTGGATGAAGGAGATGACGTCGCCGCCTTCCCCGCAGCCGAAGCAGTACCAGAGGTTGCGTGCGGGGGTGACGTTGAACGAGGGGGTCTTCTCGTCGTGGAAAGGGCACAGGCCTTTGAGGGAGCCGCCGCCGGCGTTGCGCAGCTGGAGGTATTCGCCGACCACGTCGGCGATAGGGGAACGCTCCCGTACCAGTGCGACGTCTTCATCTTTGATTCGACCGGCCACGGAAGCCAGGGTATTCGTTGCGGCCGGGCTCGGGTGGGATGGGGGTGGAAGCCCTGCTGTGGGCGCGGGCCATGCAGGGCTCCCGCCCACAGTCGCTGCTTCGGGCAAGGTTGCAATGACAGATTTCTGGGGCGGGGCTTAGCGGCCGCAGCGCAGCCGCGGTCAGCAGAGGCGAGCGTGCCAGGAGAGGGCAGAAAGGTCGGTGAGCGACGCCACCTGGTCGATCACCACGCGCAGCGCGGCGGCATCGTCCTGGGCTGCCGCGTAGTCTGCCTGAAATTGCGGCTCCAACGTGGCGGGCGCGCCCGCGGCAACCGCCTCGACGAGCTCCGTGACCACCTGCCGCTCCCGCGCATAGCGGTCCTCTTCGTCTACCAGGAACACGTAGTGCGCGGTCACTGCTTTGAGCAGGGCGCACTCCATGCGCTGCTCACGGGGCACCACCAGTTCCGCGGCGTAGCGGGTCAGCGGTGCCGAACCGTACTTCTCCAGCGTGGCCCGCTCCGCGGCCCGGCAGAACCGTCCGATCAGCTCGCTGGTGAGGTTCTTCAACGCCGCCAGCGACGGCAGGTCGCCGCTGAGCGACCGCGGCCAGCACTCCTGCGCCATCAGGCGGGCGAACACCTCCTCCAGTTCCGCTGGCTCAGCGTCGGAGTAGTGCGCGGCTGCGGTCCGGCACACCTCGCTCCGCTCGGCGGGGCTGTGGAGCGCGGCCAAGGAGAGCTGCCCCGTGTACAGTCCGTCCTCCAAGTCGTGGACCGAGTAGGCCACGTCGTCAGCCCAGTCCATGACCTGCGCTTCGAGACAGGTGCGCCGCCCCACCGCCCCCTGGCGGATCCACGCGAACACGTCGCTGTCCTCGGCATAGACGTTGAACTTGGCGGTCTCGCCGGCTTCCCCGCGCCGCCAGGGGTATTTGAGGGTGGCGTCCAGCGTCGCCCGGGTCAGGTTGAGTCCGGCACTCCGCCCCTCGGGGGTGAAGACCTTCCCTTCCAGGCGGGTGAGCAGCCGGAGGCTCTGCGCGTTGCTCTCAAATCCGCCGCACGGGCGCGCGGCCCGGTCCAGCGCGGCTTCCCCGTTGTGCCCGAACGGCGGATGCCCCAGGTCGTGGGCGAGGCAGGCGGCTTCCACCAGGTCCGGGTCGCAGCCGAGCGTGCCGCTGAGCTCCCGCCCGATCTGGGCGCACTCCAGCGAATGGGTGAGCCGGGTCCGGGGGAAGTCGCTGACCCCTGGCTGGGCCACCTGGGTTTTCGCGGCGAGTCGGCGCAGCGCGAAACTGTGCAGCACGCGGGCCCGGTCGCGGGCGAAGTCGCTGCGGGACCGGCGTTTCGGCGGCTCCGCAGCCCACCGCTGCCGGTCGTGGTCGCGGTAGCCGTCCCCCGGGTTACCAGCCATGGGCACCCCACAACACTGCGCTGGTGTTCTCCGCCCTACTTTAGGAGCGTTAGCGCAGGAAGTCCGGGATTCCCGCGGTATGCCGGGGTGTCGGGGTCACAGGGCGTCGACGCGGACCGCGGCGCTCTCCCCGAAAATCCAGTAGTGCCACAGCGACGCGGTCTCGCGGGTGATGTACCACAGTTGGGTTTCCCGTTCGAGGACAGCCGGTCCGGAGCGGGCCGGGGACGTGGCGGCTTCGATCCCGAAATCTTCGGCGATCTCCCGGGAGCGCAGGGAATGCCACGGGTCGCTGACGATGACCGCGGTGCGCCAGCCTCGCTCTTCGAAGACCTGGGCCACGAGCTCCAGGCTCTCCAACGTGTCGCTGCCCTTGCCGATCGGGATGACGCTGTCTGCAGGCACGCCCTGTTCGACCAGCCAGCGGGCACCGCTGCCGCCCTCGGTGAAGTTGTCGCCCGGCTGGTTGCCGCCCACGGTGACCACGGTGGGCGCCACCCCTTCCTCGTACAGGTGGGCGGCGTGGCGGAGGCGGGCCTCGAAGACCGGAGAAGGGCGGCCATTGTACTGGCTGGCGCCCAGCACGACGATCGCATCGGAGGGCGGGCGTTCGTCCTGCCGCGCGGTGTACCACACCCAAGCCCAGGTCGCGCACGGCAGCAGGATCACGGTGAGCACCAGCAGCGCCACAGTGCGCCGCACTATCCGCCCGATGCTGCGCGGGCGGCGGGTGCGGGCGGGGCGCCGCAGGGTCCGGGGGTCCTCGAGGCGGTCAGGCTCGTCAGGGGGCCCGTCGCGGCCTGGTAAGGAAAGGGTGTCCCGCGTAAACGTGCGCGTAGGCGCGGGCTCGGGCGGCGCGGCCGCTTCGGCTCCCCCACTGATCCGGCGGAACGTCCGCGCGTGGTCGTCGCCGGGGTGGTCCGCGTCGTCCCGGAGGTCGCGGGCGTCCGGCTCGAAGGTGGAGAGCCGTGTGAAGACCCGGGTGGCCTCCTCGTCGGCCCCGTGGTGGCCCGCCTTCTCAGGCCCGTCACCGGTCGTGCGCACCTTCACACCCCCTAGCCGATCGAGCACGGTTGTGCGGTACCGCACCCCGGGCCGTGCCAACGGTGCTGTGCAGGCCTGCGGACGGTGGGCCGGAGTACCCCTGGCGCGTCCGCGTGTGCGGTCTGACGGCACCCTGGTCGGGAGAGCGCGGCACCGGATTCCTGTCCGGTACGGCCGCTTCCCGGGGACAATGCTACGAGAAGGTCACAGCCGAAACACCCAAATGTCTTGTATTCGTCATATATGAAGTCCCCGCCTCGGAGCAGGGTCGCAAGGCGGGGACCACCGTGCTTATCGGTGTTGGCGCAGGTTAGCGGAGCGCGGCCCGTCCCGCTTCGAGGCGGGCGACGGGGACGCGGAACGGCGAGCAGGAGACGTAGTCCAGGCCCACCTCGTGGAAGAAGTGCACCGAGGCTGGGTCGCCGCCGTGCTCACCGCAGACCCCGAGCTTGAGGCCGGGGCGAGTGGCGCGGCCTTCCTCCGCGGCGATGCGGACCAGCCGTCCCACCCCGTCGACGTCCAGCGACTCGAACGGGGAGACGCCGAACACTCCCTTCTCCAGGTAGGTGGAGAAGAAGGAGGCTTCCACGTCGTCGCGGGAGAAGCCCCAGGTGGTCTGGGTGAGGTCGTTGGTGCCGAAGGAGAAGAACTCGGCGCTCTCCGCGATCTGCCCGGCAGTGAGCGCGGCGCGGGGCAGCTCGATCATGGTGCCGATCGGGATGTCGAGCTCCACCCCGTGCTCGGCGGCGACCTCGCGGATGACCTGCACCGACTCCTCGCGGATGATCTCCAGCTCCTGGACGGTGCCGACCAGCGGGATCATGATCTCGGGGCGCGGACGGCCGCCCTGCTTGATCCGTGCGGCCGCAGCCTCGGCGATCGCCCGTACCTGCATGGTGAACAGTCCCGGTACGACGAGGCCGAGGCGGACCCCGCGCAGGCCCAGCATCGGGTTCTGCTCGTGCAGCCGGTGGACGGCCTGGAGCAGCCGCAGGTCCCCTTCGTTCTTCTCACCGCGTGCCTCCGCTACGGCCACACGCACCGACAGTTCAGTGATGTCGGGCAGGAACTCGTGCAGCGGCGGGTCGAGCAGCCGCACGGTGACGGGCAGGTCGTCCATCGCCTCGAAGATGCCGGTGAAGTCCTCGCGCTGCAGCGGCAGGAGGGCGGCGAGAGCCTCGTCCCGCTCCTGGTCGGTGTCGGCGAGGATCAGCCGTTCCACCAGGGCGCGGCGGTCACCGAGGAACATGTGCTCGGTGCGGCACAGGCCGATCCCCTGGGCGCCCATGCGCCGGGCGCGGGCCGCGTCCTCGGGGGTGTCGGCGTTGGCACGCACAGCCATGCGGCGCTTGGCGTCGGCGTACCGCATGATCCGGTCGACGGCGCGGACCAGGTCGTCGGCTTCCGCCGAGGAGGGGTCGAGCTCGCCTTCGAAGTAGCGCACGATCGGGGAGGCCACGACGGGGACTTCGCCGAGGAACACTTCACCGGTGGTGCCGTCGATGGAGATGACGTCGCCTTCCTTGATGACCCGGCCGTCCGGCGCGGTCAACTGGCGGTTCTTGGTGTCGATGTCGAGCTCTTCGGCACCGCAGACGCAGGTCTTGCCCATGCCGCGGGCCACGACGGCGGCGTGCGAGGTCTTGCCGCCGCGGCTGGTGAGGATGCCCTGGGCAGCGAGCATGCCTTCCAGGTCGTCGGGGTTGGTCTCCCGGCGGCACAGGATGACCTTCTCCCCGTTGCGCGACCACGCGACGGCGGTGGCGGAGTCGAAGACCGCGCGCCCCACGGCCGCGCCCGGGGAGGCGTTCATGCCCCGGCCCAGCAGGTCGCGTTCGGCCTTCTCGTCGAAGCGGGGGAACATGAGCTGGGCGAGCTGCTCGCCGCTGACCCGGTTCACCGCTTCTTCCAGGGTGATGAGCCCCTGGTCGACGAGCTGGTTGGCGATACGGAAGGCTGCGGCAGCGGTGCGCTTGCCCACGCGGGTCTGCAGCATCCACAGTTTGCCGCGCTCGATGGTGAACTCGATGTCGCACAGGTCGCGGTAGTGCCGCTCGAGTTTCTCCATGATCTCGAGCAGTTCGGCGTAGCTCTTGGGGTCGATCCGCTCCAGTTCGGTGAGGGGGATGGTGTTGCGGATCCCCGCGACGACGTCCTCACCTTGCGCGTTCTGCAGGTAGTCGCCGTAGACGCCCTGCTGGCCGGTGGCGGGGTCGCGGGTGAAGGCCACTCCGGTGCCGGAGTCCATGCCGAGGTTGCCGAAGACCATGGAGCAGATGTTGACCGCGGTGCCCAGGTCGCTGGGGATGCGCTCCTGGCGCCGGTAGAGGACGGCGCGGGGGGCGTTCCAGGACTTGAAGACGGCTTCGATGGCCAGGCGCATCTGTTCGCGCGGGTCGGTGGGGAACTCCGCGTCGGTGGCTTCCCGGACGATGGTCTTGAACGTGTCGACGAGCCCGGCGAGGTCGGCGGCGTCTAGGTCGAGGTCGCTGGTGACGCCTTTGCGGGCCTTGAGGTCGTCGATGGCGTCCTCGAACAGGTCGCCGTCGATGCCCAGTACGGTCTTGCCGAACATCTGGATGAGGCGGCGGTAGGAGTCCCAGGCGAACCGCTCGTTGCCGGACTGGGCGGCAAGTCCTTTGACCGACTCGTCGTTGAGACCGATGTTGAGGACGGTCTCCATCATGCCGGGCATGGAGAACTTGGCGCCCGAGCGTACGCTCACCAGCAGCGGGTTGTCGGGCTGGCCGAGGCGCTTGCCCATGGTCGCTTCAAGGGCGGCCAGCTTCTCTTCGATCTGGGCGTCTAACCCCGGGGGCATGGTCCCGTGCTCGAGGTAGTGTCGGCACGCCTCAGTGGTGATGGTGAACCCGGGCGGCACGGGAAGGCCAAGGTTGGTCATCTCCGCGAGGTTGGCACCCTTGCCTCCGAGGAGATCCTTGAGGTCCTTGTTCCCCTCGGTGAAGTCGTACACGTACTTGGGCACGGGAACTCCTTGCTACGGTTGGGCGGCCTAAAAGATGGCGCGACTCTACCCGACCCTGTCGAGCAACTTTGTTCAGCACACCCCTTATTTGAGTGTTTTCGCAGGTCATAGGCATTCGAATGGTATAAACCAATGGTCCATCCGTTTTGTCCCAGTTCAGGGCACTATTTCCGCGAGGAGCACCAGGGAACGACCTGCAAAACACGAGATCAAAAGAGATTTAGACCACTCACCCGACCGAGGGGGAGAAAATTGGTCCACTCCGCCCGACATCAGCCCGGAAATGTGCCCAGCACCACATCGCTACCGCCAAGTAACCTACGAATGCGTAAGTTACGCTCCAGAAGCAATGCCGCTCGGCGCCCACGAAGGAGAGGTGGCACAGAAGAACGTGGCTGCACAGCCGGAAAACCGCCCCCCAGCAGAACGCCCGCACCCCTCCCCGACCCCGCTCACCCGGGTCGAGGCGGCCGCCGCCCACCTCCTGCACTCGGCCAAGCCTCGCCTACGCGGCTGGCTGCATTTAGGCACCGCCCCCCTGGCCCTCATCGCAGGCATCATCCTCATCGGGTTTGCGCCCACCACTGCGGCCCGGCTCGCCAGCGCAATCTACGGCCTCAGCGCGGTCTTGCTGTTCAGCACCTCAGCGGCCTACCACATCGGCCGCTGGTCCCCCCGGACCGCGGCTGCACTCCGCCGCCTCGACCACGCCAACATCTACCTGATCATCGCCGGCACCTACACGCCGTTCGTCCTGCTCGTCCTCGACGGGACCCAGCGCACCGCGATGCTAGCCCTGATCTGGGGATGCGCCGCGGCCGGAGTCCTGTTCACCCTGGTGTGGCTCCACGCCCCGCGCTGGCTGTCCACCACGCTGTACGTGGCCCTGGGGTGGATCGCCGTCCTGTTCCTGCCCGACCTGATCCGCGGCGTGGCAGCCGTCCCCCTGCTGCTCGTCCTCACCGGAGGAATCCTTTACAGCCTCGGCGCTCTGGTGTACGCGCTGAAACGCCCCGACCCGTTCCCGCGCTGGTTCGGCTTCCACGAAATCTTCCACGTGCTGACCATTGCGGCCTTCGCCTGCCAGTACATCGCGGTGTTCGCCGTCGTCACCGCCGCCGCACCGGCGCAGTAACCACTGCGGCCCCAGACCAAAACGGTCCAGGGCCGCAACGTCAACGGGCCGCCGTACGGGTCAGCACCCGGCGAGCCGCTCCGCGAGGTACTGCTCGACCTGGTCGATCGAGATGCGTTCCTGAGTCATCGAGTCGCGCTCGCGGACCGTCACCGCGTTGTCTTCCAGCGTGTCGAAGTCGATCGTCACGCAGAACGGGGTGCCGATCTCGTCCTGGCGGCGGTAGCGGCGGCCGATCGCCCCGGCGTCGTCGAACTCCACGTTCCACCGCTTGCGCAGCTTCGCGGCCAAGTCCCGGGCCTTCGGCGACAGGTCCGCGTTGCGCGACAGCGGCAGCACCGCCGCCTTGACCGGGGCCAGCCGCGGGTCCAGCCGCATGACGACGCGCTTCTCCATCTTGCCCTTGGCGTTCGGCGCCTCGTCCTCGGTGTAGGCGTCGAGCAGGAAGGTGAGCATCGTCCGGTCGACACCCGCCGACGGCTCGATCACGTAAGGGATGAACCGTGTGTTGGTCTCCTGGTCGAAGTAGGACAAGTCCGTGCCCGACCTCTTGGAGTGCGTGGACAGGTCGTAGTCAGTGCGGTTGGCGATGCCCTCCAGCTCGCCCCACTCGCTCCCGGCGAAGTTGAACCGGTACTCGATATCCACGGTCCGCTTGGAGTAGTGGGACAGCTTCTCCTTCGGGTGCTCGTACAGCCGCAGGTTGTCCTTGTTGATCCCCAGGTCGATGTACCACTGCAGCCGCGTGTCGATCCAGTACTGGTGCCATTCCTCGTCCGTTCCCGGCCGGACGAAGAACTCCACCTCCATCTGCTCGAACTCGCGGGTGCGGAAGATGAAGTTGCCCGGGGTGATCTCGTTACGGAACGACTTGCCGATCTGGGCGATTCCGAACGGGATCTTCCGGCGCGACGACTGCTCGACGTTCTTGTAGTTGATGAAAATGCCCTGCGCGGTCTCCGGGCGCAAGAACGCCAGGCCGCTCTCGTCCTGCACCGGTCCCACGTAGGTGCGCAGCAGACCGCTGAACATCCGCGGCTCGGTGAACGCACCCTTAGCGCCGCAGTGAGGGCAGTTGAGGTCCGCCAGTCCGTTCGCCGGAGGCTTGCCGTGCTTGGCCTCGTAGGCCTCGGTGAGGTGGTCGGCACGGAAGCGCTTGTGGCAGGACTGGCACTCGGTGAGCGGGTCGACGAAGGCGTCGACGTGGCCGGACGCCTCCCAGACCTCACGGGCCAGGATGACGCAGGAGTCGAGGCCGACGATGTCCTCACGCTCCTGGACCATGGCGCGCCACCACTGGCGCTTGACGTTGTTCTTCAGCTCCACGCCCAGAGGGCCGTAGTCCCACGAGGCGCGCAGACCCCCGTAGATCTCGCTCGAGGGGTAGACCAATCCCCGGCGCTTGGCAAGACTGACCAGGGTGTCCATTGCCTCTGACTTAGCGGCCATAGTGATTGACTCCATCCATCCGGCTGGCGGTCGGCGGATCGCGGAAAGGCGCGACGCTCGAAATAGGTACGGTCCTCAAGCCTATTGGACTCACCACCGACTTTATGCCGCTCAGCGACTTGTCTGTTTTGCCGAGTGTCTGCGGTCCCGCAGTGCCGTGCGTCAGTCCTCCGCCGCGGGCGCCTGGCGGGCCAGGGTCTCGAACGCACTGGGCTCGTCGTGGGCGGTGGACAGCAGCGGTACCGCGGTGACCTTGACGTCGTAGTGGGAGAGCGCCCGGCGGTAGTAGCCCGGCCCGTCCCATTCGGTGACCACCGTCCACAGCGTGGGGTCGTCGACCGCGCGTGCCAGGGACCCCCGGCGGTAGCCGGGCCTCTGCGACAGCACGTCCAGCGCCGCTTTGGCGTGGGCGACGAACTCCTCAGAGTCTTCGGTGGCGACGGTGTGTCTGGTGATGACGATCACCACGCCATGGTGCCATAGCGGGTGATGCGGCGCAGATCCAGCCGCAGCGGACGTCGCCCGGCCCGCAGCGGGCAGAGGGTGCGGTGCCGTGCGGGCGCTCCTCGACTAGAAGCGCCGCACGGTCCTCGCGGTACTCCGGGCACCGCCCGTCCCGCTGCTGCAACCCCTCGGCGGTGAGGCCGTCACTCAGTACGCTTAGACCGTCGCCCCAATGCTGTGGAGGAAAGCCGGGTGTCCCCCAAAGAGCACCACACTGAGCCCGCTGGTCGCCGTCTCCCGGACGAGGAGCCCTCTGCCGCTGCTGAAGTGTCCCGACTACGCCGCGCCGTGGAGGAGCGGAGCGCGCTCCCCCTGCTCGTCCTGCACCACGCCCCCGGGTGGGTCCTGCCTGTCGCCGTGGTCGGGGTGTTCTTCTCCGGCCTGCTGCTGACCGGGATCGTGGGCACGCTGCTCCTCGTCCTGCTGGCCCTGTTCTTCGCCTGGCTGGGCTACCTGGCCTGGCCGCGGCTGTCGTCGGCTGAGCGAGCGATGCGGTGCGTCGTGGTGGCGGTGCTCCTCGGGCTCGGAGTACTCCAATCCGGGATATTTTGACAATCATTTTCGTTTTCGCGACACTGAAAAAGTGTCGTCATCGAGCCTGCCCACCGCGCCTGCCTTCACCGCACGCGACGTCGCCGTAGCGTACGACGGCAAGCCCGTGCTGCGCGACGTCTCCTTCGAGATCGCCCGAGGAGAGACCGTCGCCGTCATGGGACCGAACGGGTCAGGCAAGTCCACCCTGGTCCGCGCCCTGCTCGGCGTGGTGCCGCTCTCCGGTGGACAGGTGTGGATCGGCGGGACCCCGCTCCGCCGCTTCCGTGACTGGGCGCAGATCGGCTACGTGCCGCAACGCCTCTCCGTCGGCGGCGGTGTCCCGGCGACCGTGCGCGAAATCGTCGCTTCCGGGCGGATCAACCGGCGCCGCCGATTCCGCCCCCTCACCGCGCACGACCGGGACGCGGTCACCGAGGCGCTGACCGCGGTAGGACTGCTCGACCGCGCCGACGACTCCGTCTACCACCTGTCCGGCGGCCAGCAGCAGCGCGTCCTCATCGCCCGTGCCCTTGCCGGGGAGCCCGACATCTTCGTCATGGACGAGCCCATGGCCGGGGTGGACGCGGCCAACCAGCAGGCCCTGGCCCGCACGATCGAAAGCCTCGCCGCGCGGGGCGCCACCATCCTGCTGGTCCTCCACGAACTCGGACCGCTCGAACCTTTGATCGGCCGGGCCCTCACCCTGGAGAACGGCACACTGGTCAGTGACGGTGCGCCGCAGCACTCGGACCACGGCTGCTGCTCGGGCCGCGACCACTCCCGCACCGACACCGGACGTCCTCCGCCCACCCTTCCGTACATCGAGGTCTCACGCCGTGCCTGAGATACTCCAGCTCGACTTCATGGTCCGCGCCTTCATCACATCCGCCCTGGTCGGCATGACCGCCCCCGTCATCGGGGTGTTCCTCGTCCAGCGCCGGCTCGCCCTGCTCGGCGACGGGATCGGACACGTGGCGCTGACCGGGGTAGGGCTGGGGTTCCTCACCCACACCTCCCCCGTGCTGACCGCGCTCGTCGTCTCCGCGGTCGGCGCAGTGCTCATCGAACTCGTCCGCACCCACACCCGGACCAGCGGGGACCTCGCCCTGGCGCTGCTGTTCTACGGCGGGATCGCCGGGGGCGTCTTCCTCACCGGGCTGGCCCCCGGAGCGACCAGCGCCGACCTTACGTCCTTCCTGTTCGGCTCGGTCAGCACGGTGAGCCCGCAGGACGTGGTCCTGGTCGCCCTGCTCGCCGTCGCCGTCCTCGCGGTCCTGGGCTACTTCGGACGGGAGCTCTTCGTCCTCTGCCAAGACGAGGAGCTGGCCCGGGTGCACGGCATCCCGGTCCGCTTCCTCAGCACAGTGCTCGCGGTCGTCGCCGCGGTCACCGTGGTCTTGGCGATGCGGGTCGTGGGGGTGCTGCTCGTCAGCGCGCTGATGGTTGTTCCGGTGGCTGCGGCCCAGCAGCTCACCCGTAGTTTTCGGGCCACGGTACGACTGGCGGTGCTCCTCGGCGTGCTCGCTGCACTCACCGGTCTCTCCACCGCGTACTACACCGACACCGCGCCGGGCGCCGCCATCGTGCTGGTCGCGATCGCACTGTTCGTTACCGCCGCAGGAGGCGGAATCCTGCTGCGCCGCAGGCGATTCCGAACCGTCCCTGAGGCGGAGTCTCCTCCGGCGGTGGGTACGATTTCCGGGACTGATCCGGGGAGTGTTTCGCCATGAGCTCACGTCGTGAGGCTGTCCGCCAGGCCCTGCACAAGAGCAACGGCTTTCGCAGCGCTCAAGACCTCTACGCGTCTTTGCGGGCTGACGGCGCCAAGATCGGCCTGACCACTGTCTACCGCGCCCTGCAGGCACTCACCGATGCGGGTGAAGTGGATGTCCTGATGACGGACGAAGGTGAAGCCGTCTACCGGGCCTGCAGTACCCCCACGCACCACCACCACTTGGTCTGCCGGGACTGCGGCAAAGCCGTGGAGATTGAAGGCCCGGCAGTGGAAAGCTGGGCGGACGAACTCGCCGCCCAGCACGGCTTCGTCGACCTCACCCACACATTGGAACTCTTCGGTACCTGCTCCGACTGTGCCGCGGCCAAGCCCCGCACCTGATTCCGCGGGACGTCACCGCCGGACCAGCGGTTCCAGGTTCGGGCGTTTGGGCCGCACTCCGTCGCCGGAGGAGCGGCCCGTCAACCGCCGGTGGATCCACGGCACCAGGTGCTGGCGGGCCCAGCGCAGGTCCTCCTGCCGGGCCTGGTGCCAGGGCGCCGGCGGTTCTTGCGGCCACGGGGCGTTCCAGTCCTCGTCGACCGGCACCCCCATCACTTCGCACACCCGCAGCGCCAAGCGGCGGTGCCCCTCCGCCGACAGGTGCAGCCGGTCGTCGCTCCAGGCGCGGCGGTCCTGGAAGATCTTCATGCTCCACAGGTCCACGACACGGCAGTGGTAGCGGTCGGCGATGCCGCGCAGGTGCATGTTGTAGGTGGCGATCTTGCCCCGCAGGTGCCGCATGACCGGTTGGAACCCGGTGTCGAACCCCGTGAAGATCACGACGTCCGCTCCGGTGTCGCGCAGTTGGCGCACCGCGCCCTCGAACGCGTCGGCCAGCGTGTCCGGGTCGGAGCCGGGGCGGAGGATGTCGTTGCCGCCCGCGCAGAGCGTGACGAGGTCGGGGCGGAGTTCCACGGCTCGGGGGAGCTGTTCGGTAAGGATCTGGCGCAGGAGTTTGCCACGCACCGCGAGGTTGGCGTAGCGCACCTCGCGCACGTGCCGGGCCAGGTGTTCGGCGAAGCGGTCCGCCCACCCGCGGTACCGGCCCTGGGGGAAGCGCGCGCTGTCCGGGTAGGGATCGTCGAGTCCTTCAGTGAAGCTGTCACCGACAGCCACGTAGGAGAGGATGTCCTTCCCGAGAGTAAAACCGCTCATATTAGAGGATCATGCACGGTAAATCCACGGTTACGCGACAGTAGGTTTGTGGATTACCGGATTTTGTCGCGGCCCTCACACCCACGCTCCCCCTGCCGATCAGGGGTTTTGCCCCCGCTGCGCGTAGTGCGGGCAGGGGCGCCGCCCCTAGTCCTGCGGCGGGTACTTCTCCAACACCGGACGCTTTGCGGTCACCGTGTCCCCGGACGAACGGCCGGTCAGCCGCCGGTGGATCCACGGCACCAGATACTGGCGGACCCAGCGCGCATCCTCCCGCCACGCCTGCGCGCGCGACACTGGAGCGGCCGGCGGCCACGGGGCGTTCCAGTCCTCGTCGACCGGCACCCCCACGACTTCGCACACCCGCAGCGCCAACCGGCGGTGCCCCTCCGCCGACAGGTGCAGCCGGTCGGTGTCCCAGGCCCGCGGGTCCCGGAACACGGGCATAGACCACTGGTCGACGAGGAAGCAGCCGTAGCGGTCCGCGATCGCGCGGATGTTGAGGTAGTAGCGGGCGAACCGGCCGATCAGCCCGCGCATGTACCCGGTGGCGATGTTGACCCCGGTGAACAGCACCACCTCGGCGCCGGACGCGCGGAGCTGACGCACCCCGATCTCCAGGGCCCGCGCCAG
Organism: Thermobifida fusca NBRC 14071 = JCM 3263; assembly: GCF_001592045.1. Lineage (GTDB taxonomy): Bacteria > Actinomycetota > Actinomycetes > Streptosporangiales > Streptosporangiaceae > Thermobifida > Thermobifida fusca. Next base: position 100,009 of record NZ_BCWB01000017.1, read on the forward strand.
CCGGTCCGGGTCGCCGCTCGGGCGGAGCAGGTCGTTTCCGCCCGCGCTGAACGTCACCAGGGTGGGGGCCAACTCCAAAGCGCGGGGCAGCTGCTCCTCCATGACCTGGCGCAGCAGCCTGCCGCGCACCGCGAGATTGGCGTAACGCAACTGTCCGCTGTACTCCGCCAGGCGGTCGGCGAACCGGTCCGCCCAGCCCCGCGGGGTGCCGTCGGGGTACCAGTCCCCCACGCCTTCGGTGAAACTGTCGCCGATGGCCACGTAGTCCACCGGCATCCCAGGGGCGAGCGCTCCCATCAGTCCTGCCCCTGCGCTCCGGCAGCGGACTGCGGCGGCCCCACCGGGTTGGGTTCGGCTCCCCCGTAGCGGCGGTCCCGGCGGGCGTAGATCTCGCAGGCCTGCCAGAAGTGCCGCCGGTCGAAGTCGGGCCAGAGCGTGTCGAGGAACACGAATTCCGCGTACGACGACTGCCAGAGCAGGAAATTGGAGAGGCGCTGCTCCCCGGAGGAACGGATGAACAGGTCCACGTCGGGGATGTCCGGGTGGTACAGGTAGCGAGCGAGCGTGGCCTCGGTGACCCGGTTGGGGGAGAGACGGCCGGCAGCCACATCCCGGGCCAGGGCCGCGGCCGCGTCCGCGATCTCGGCGCGGCCCCCGTAGTTCACGCAGAACTGCAGCGTGAGCTTGGTGTTGTGCTTGGTCAGCTCTTCGGCTTCGGTGAGCTCTTTGATGACGCTCTTCCACAGCCGTCCCGGCCGTCCCGCCCAGCGCACCCGCACCCCGCGTGCGTGCAGCTCGTCACGGCGGCGTCGGATCACGTCGCGGTTGAACCCCATGAGGAAGCGCACCTCGTCCGGGGAGCGCTTCCAGTTCTCCGTGGAGAACGCGTAGGCGGACAGGTAGGGCACGCCGAGCTCCAGCGCTCCCTCGATCACGTCGAACAGGGAGGACTCGCCCGCCTTGTGCCCTTCAGTACGGGGCAGGCCGCGCTGCTTGGCCCAGCGGCCGTTGCCGTCCATGACGATTGCCACGTGCCGGGGAATGAGTTCTCGGGGTAACTGGGGTGGCCGAGCCCCGCTGGGGTGCGGTTGCGGGGGTATCGGCTCCCGGTGGGTGTCGGTCGAGAAGACGGTCTTGGGACTCACGCACGCTCCACAAGGCGCAAAGATCGGACTCCGTTCTCCAGGTGCCACTGGAGATAGGCGGCGACCAGGCCGCTGCATTCGGTGCGGTCCCGCTCAGCGCTCGCATCGGCGCTCTCCCAGTCGCCGCGCAGCAGCGCCACCATCAGCGCCACTGCTGCGGGGGACGGCTTGACCGAGCCCGCGGGACGGCACAGCGAGCACACCATACCCCCGGCGTGCACCGCGAACTCCCGGTGCGGTCCCGGCACACCGCAATGGGCACATTCTTCCAGAGCGGGGGCATAGCCGGCGACGGCGAGGGAGCGCAGCAGGTAGGCGTCGAGGACCAGGCGGGGGTCGTGCGCGCCCTCGGCGAGGGTCCGCAGTCCGCCCCACAGCAGCAGGAACTGCCGCAGCGCCGGGTCTTTCTCCACGCTCACGACCTTTTCTGCGGTCTCCAGCATCGCGACCCCCGCGGTGTAGCGTGGATAGTCGGTGACCAGGACACTCCCGTACGCGTGCAGGGTGTCGACCTGCGTGACCACGTCAAGGCTCTTGCCGGCGTGGAGTTGCACGTCGATGTGGGTGAACGGTTCGAGGCGCGCCCCGAAGCGGGACCGGGTGCGGCGCACCCCCTTGCCGACCGCGCGGACCAACCCGGTGCGCCGGGTCAGCAGAGTCACGATCCGGTCGGCCTCTCCTAGGTCCTGAGTACGAAGGACGATGCCTTCATCTCGGTAGAGGCTCACTCTCCCATTGTCACCGATGCGACGGACCGCAACGGCCTGTCCTCATTCCCACTTTTCGCCCGCCGCAATCCTGTGACATATTTCGGACGGATAACACTTTGGGGTTTTTCGTCGTCTACCATCATCCCCCAACGGAAAATCCCGCATCCCCCGTCCGAGGTCCCCTCACGAACGGAGGCAGGCGAATGTCCGAGGACGAGCAATCCCCGCTCGGCTCCCGGTCGCATCGGCGCCGCCCACCGCCCTCCCGGCGCCGCCGCAGGCGTCCTCCCCTACGACGGCGCCGGATAAGCGGCACACTGCTCACCGCGCTCCTCGCCCTCCCCGTAGGGTTGGTGCTGGCCGCGGTGCTGGTGTTCGGGTCGATGCGCATGCCCAGCAGTGATCCGTCCTCTTATGCACCCGGGTCACTGCTTCCCAACGACGCCGCGGTGCCCACCCCCTTCTTCCCCAGCGCGGAAGCGGAAGCGGCACCGCCCATCCCCTCCCCCAGTCCTCCCCCCAACGTGCAGGCCGAGCAACGGCGTGACGGGGTGAAAACCCAGGCTGAGGAGCAGAACAGCGCCGAAGAGGAGGCCTCCTCTGGCAGCAGTACGGGATCGGGTGGGCAAAGCGGTTCCGGAGGCGGAGGTTCGGGATCCTCGTCCGCCCCTTCGTCCCGGAGCGGGTCCACCGGAAGCATGAACGCGTTGAGCGCCCAAGTTTTCGCGCTGGTCAACGAAGAGCGCGCCGCAGCGGGCTGTCCCCCCGTCCGGGCCGACGACCGGCTGACCGCCGCCGCACAGGCGCACAGCGAGGACATGGACCGCAACAACTACATGTCGCACACCAGTCTGGACGGCCGCACCCCCGACGACCGCGCCCGGGAACACGGCTACCACGCGTGGTCCGGGGAGAACATCGCTAAAGGGCAGCGCACCGCCGCACAGGTCATGCGCGACTGGATGAACAGTCCGGGCCACCGCAGAAACATCCTCAACTGCAGCAACCGCGCGCTGGGGGTGGGCGAGTCCAACGGTGCCTGGACCCAGATGTTCGGCCGCGAATAGTCGAGCACGCCAACAGGCCCCGCCCGTATCGGGCGGGGCCTGTGCCTGTTCTCGAACAGTCGGGCGGACGCGCCGCGGCGGCACCGCGACCGATCCGCCGCGCTCAGGTCAGCTCTGCTGGGCCCGGTTGACCGCGCTGCACACCGCCTTCAGCGAGGCTGTCGTGATGTTGCTGCTGATCCCCACACCCCACAGGACGTTTCCGTCGACTTCGGCTTCGACGTAGGCCGCGGCGCGGGCGTCGCCGCCCTCGCTCAACGCGTGCTCGCTGTAGTCCAGGACCCGCAGCTTGAAGCCCACACCGGCCAGCGCGTCCACGAACGCGGAGATCGGGCCGTTGCCGGTGCCGGTGATCTCACGAATCTCGCCGCGCAGCCGGACGTCGGCGCTGATGCAGTACTCGCCGTCCTCGCTCGTCTCCGAGCGGTACGCCATGACCCCGACCACGCCCTCGGACAGGTAGGTGTCGGTGAAGATCTCCCAGATGCGCTCCCCGCTGAACTCGCCGCCCTCGGCATCAGCGAACTGCTGCACCACGCGGGAGAACTCGATCTGCAGACGGCGCGGCAGGTCGATGGAGTAGTCGCGCTGCAGGACGTAGGAGACCCCGCCCTTGCCGGACTGGCTGTTGACCCGGATGACCGCCTCGTAGGTGCGGCCCACATCCTTGGGGTCGATGGGCAGGTACGGCATGTTCCACCGGTACTCGTCCACAGGGACGCCCGCCGCAGCAGCGTCGGCCTCCAGGGCGTGGAAGCCCTTCTTGATGGCGTCCTGGTGGGAGCCGGAGAACGCGGTGTACACCAGGTCGCCGCCGTAGGGGTGGCGGGGGTTGACCGGCAGTTGGGTGCAGTGCTCGACCGTACGGCGGATCTCGTCGATGTTGGAGAAGTCGATCATCGGGTCGATGCCCTGGCTGAACAGGTTCAGGCCCAGGGTCACCAGGCATACGTTGCCGGTGCGCTCGCCGTGGCCGAACAGGCAGCCTTCGACCCGGTCGGCGCCCGCCATCACCGCCAGCTCGGCGGCGGCCACTGCGGTGCCGCGGTCGTTGTGCGGGTGCACGGACAGGCACACATACTCGCGGCGGGACAGGTTGCGGCTCATCCACTCGATCTGGTCGGCGTACACGTTCGGGGTGGCGCGCTCGACCGTGGCGGGCAGGTTGAGGATGATCTCCCGGTCCGGACCCGGCTGGTAGACGTCCATGACGGCTTCGCACACTTCGAGTGCGAACTCCAGCTCGGTGTCGATGAAGATCTCCGGCGAGTACTCGTAACCGAAGTACTCGGTGTCCTTGAGGTACTGCTCGGCGAACTTCAGGACGGTGCGGGTGCCTTCCACCGCGATGCCCTTGCACTCTTCGCGGTTCACGCCGAAGACGATGCGGCGGAACTCCGGCGACGTCGCGTTGTACAGGTGGACGGTGGCCCGCTTGGCGCCGACCAGGCTCTGGACGGTGCGTTCAATCAGCTCCTCGCGTGCCTGCGTCAGCACCGAGATCTGCACGTCGTCGGGGATGCGGTCCTCTTCGATCAGGTACCGCACGAAGTCGTAGTCGGTCTGGCTGGCTGCGGGGAAACCGACCTCGATCTCCTTGTAGCCCATGCGGACCAGCAGGTCGAAGATCTCGCGCTTGCGCTCGGTGTCCATGGGCTCGATCAGCGCCTGGTTGCCGTCGCGCAGGTCAGTGGAGAGCCAGCGAGGAGCTTTGGTGATGGTCTTCGAGGGCCAGGTTCGGTCAGGCAGGTCGACCGGCTTGAACGGCTGGTAGCGGTGGAACGGCATGCCACTCGGCTGTTGCTGCGGAATCATGTGAATACGCTCCCGTGAGACTTTTTCTTGCGGTCGTGCGGCCGACAGCAGACAGGTCGAACCTCCGCGGCGAGGGAGCCGGCCCTTATCGGCCCCCGCCGCGGCCGCTAAGCAGGAGCAGCTCACGCAGCATGACAAAGGCCACGTTAGCAGACTGCTGAGCGAAGTGGGACGGGGAGCCCGCAGTGTGAGACTGCTCATGGGCGTGCCGCGGGTCTGCGACGCCTGGTTTTCCCCTCGGTGAACTGCATCGACTCCGGCAGGTTCGGTCCGGTGCATGCTGTCCGGATGGTCCCGCCGGCTGCCGCGCCGCGGCCCCTGGGTCCCCCTCCCCGGCCGCACACGGCAGCAGCCCTGCCGCGCAGGACCGCACTGGCCATCGACAGTACCCGCTCCCAGGCGCCGGGGTACGCCCCACAGCAACGACCGCGGCCTGGTCGAGCTCCGTGGCCGGAGTCGGCCGTTCCCCCCGCCCGCCACTACTTCCGCATGCCGGAGTCTGACTTCTACACTTCGAAAGCACGTGGTGCGGTCTGTGCTGCCCGCGCACTCCACAAGCCGTTCAGCCTTGAGGCGGCAACCGCGCTGCCGTACCACGCAACACGGGCGCCATGCCCGCAGATGGCCGCCCGGATACCGCAGAATAAGGGTCCCGAGAACTCATGTGGCCGCCAGCGCAGTCGGTCACGGCGATGGGAGCTGACTTCCTATGACCACGTCACAGACAGCGACCGGTGACGCCGGACTCGACGGCATGAACGGGACCACCGTCACCGCGGGCAAACGGGAACGCTCAGGTGGCGTGCAGTCCCTTGACCGCGCGTTCTGTCTGCTCGAAATCATGGCCGAGGCGGGCGGGGAGACCTCGCTCAGCGAACTCGCGCAGTCGTCCGGGCTGCCCCTGCCCACCATCCACCGCATCGTGCGGTCCCTGGTCAGCAACGGCTACGTGCGGCAACTGCCGTCCCGCCGCTACGCTCTCGGCCCCCGTCTCATCGGCCTCGGAGAGAGCGCGTCCCGCCTGCTCGGCGCCTGGGCCCGCCCGCACCTCGCTCGCCTCGTCGACGAGCTCGGCGAGACCGCCAACCTGGCCATGCTCGACGGCGACCAGGTCGTCTACGTCGCCCAAGTGCCCTCCGCGCACGCCATGCGCATGTTCACCGAAGTGGGACGCAGAGTGCTGCCGCACTCGGCGGGCGTCGGCAAAGCGCTCCTCGCCCAGCTCCCCGACGACGAAGCCCTGGCCATCGTCCGCCGCACCGGGATGCCCGCGGCCACCGACCGCACCATCACCACCCCGGACGAGTTCGCGGCCGAACTGGCCCGTATCCGCAGCCGCGGCTACGCCATCGACGACGGCGAACAGGAAGTCGGCGTGCGCTGCCTTGCCGTGCCGGTCGTCGGCGGCCCGGCGATGATGGCCATCTCCATCTCCGGCCCCGAGTCCAGGATGACCTGGGATTTCGTGGCCAAAGCCGCTCCCGTGGTCCGGGAGGTCGCCCGCGAACTCGCCGACGACCTCAACAACCAGGCGCGGTGACCTGCGGCCCAGGCCCGCGTCACACCTGCTGGTCGAAACCGAGCCGGCGCAACTGCTTGGGGTCGCTCTGCCAGTCTTTGGCGACCCGCACCCGCAAGTCCAAGTACACGCGGCTGCCCAGCAGCGCCTCGATCTGCCGGCGTGCCCGGGTGCCGACCTCACGTAGCCGGGAGCCTTTCGTACCGATGACGATCGCCTTCTGGCTGGGCCGCTCCACGTAGAGCGAAGCGTAGATCTCGATGAGGTCCCGGTCTTCGCGCGGCACCATCTCGTCGACCACGACCGCGATCGAATGCGGCAGCTCTTCCCGCACCCCTGCCAGTGCGGCCTCCCGGACCAGCTCCGCCACGAGGATCTCCTCGGGCTCGTCGGTGAGGTCGCCGTCCGGGTACAGCGGCGGCCCTTCCGGCAGGTGGCTGCAGAGCACGTCGACCAGCTCGTCGAGCTGGAAGCCGCTCGCCGCGGAAACTGGGACGATGTCGGCCCAGTCCCCGAGTTCGGAGACCGCCACCAGTTGCTGGGCGATCTGGGCCCGCCGGGCCTTGTCGGTCTTGGTGACGATCGCCACCACCGGGGTCTCCTTCTGCTGGGCGAGCTCCCTGGCGATATAGGTGTCGCCGCGGCCGATCGGCTCGTCCGCGGGGATGCAGAAGCCGATCACGTCGACCTCGACCAGGGTGGAGCGCACCAGGCTGTCCAGCCGCTCCCCGAGCAGGGTGCGCGGCTTGTGGAGGCCCGGCGTGTCCACGATGATCAACTGCGCGTTCTCGCGGTGCACGATGCCGCGGATCGTGCGCCGCGTGGTCTGCGGCCGGTCGCTGGTGATCGCTACTTTCCGGCCGACCAGAGCGTTCATCAGCGTCGACTTGCCGACGTTGGGCCGCCCGATGAAGCAGACGAAACCGCTGCGGAAACCCTCCTGTTGCGTCGGTGCGGAAAGCGGTGTCGTGGTGTCGAGATCGTCCATGGTTCCAGTCTCACCGGTTCCCGCGGCCTGCTGCGCCCTGCTCCACACGGACCGGGGTACCGTCGGGCGCGGCCACCACCAGGGTCTCGGTGTTGAGGTCGGCTGCCACTGCACGGTCCGCCTCGGTCCACTCCGCGGCTTCGGTGACGACCACGGCCGCTTCGAGACGCTGGGCCCCGCTGGACACCGCGGCAGCCACGGCAGCCTGCACCGCGCTCAACTGGAGCGACGGCAGGGACACGGTGGTGGCCACATAGGTGCGGCCGGTCTCGTCCCGCACGGCCGCGCCCTCGGCAGCGCTGTTGCGGGCCCGGGACGAGCGGGCCAGGGTGATGAGCTTGGTGTCCTCGGGGTTGGAAAGCTCGTGGGCAGTGTTACTCACGGAAATAGCCTTTCTGCGGTCAAGACTGGTCCGGATCAGTGGATTCCACGGCGGCGGGCAGCCGTTCCACTAAGACCGTGGCGGTCTTGCGACGGCGGCGCGCCGGATCCTCCGCGACCAGCCGCAGTCCTGCATACTCTGCCTGGGATCCGGGCACAGGCACCCGGCCGAGTGCGTAGGCGAGCAGCCCGCCGACCGTATCCACATCCGGCGCGTCGATCTCCACGCCGAACAGTTCCGCGAGCTCACCCAGCGGCAGCCGCGCAGTCACCCGGGCACGGTTGTCGTCCAGCCATTCGATCGGGGGGACTTCGTCGTCGTACTCGTCGGTGATCTCCCCGACGATCTCCTCCACAATGTCCTCGATCGTGACGATTCCCGCGGTGCCACCGTACTCGTCGATCACCACTGCCAAGTGGATGCGCTGCTGCTGCATCTCCCGCAGCAGTTCGTCGACGGGCTTGGAATCCGGCACGTAGGTGGGTTCGCGCATGACGTCGCGGATCGTCCGCCCCGGGGCGGGAGCGCCGCCGTTCGCGCGCCACGCATCGTACAGGCGCGCCACCAGGTCCTTGAGGTAGACGATGCCGATGACGTCGTCAAGGCTCTCCCCAATCACCGGGATGCGCGAATATCCGCTGCTCAACGCCTTTTCCAGGGCTTCCTCAATGGAGACGTCGCCTTCGAGGAAGACAATGTCGGGGCGCGGGATCATCACCTCGCGCACCGTGGTGTCGTCGAGCTGGAACACCGAGTGGATCATCTGGCGCTCCTCGGGGTCGATGACGTGCCCCCGTTCGGCCAGGTCCACCAAGTGGCGGAGCTCCTCCTCGGTCGCAAACGGCCCCTCCCGGTCGGTGCCGCCGCGCGGCAGGAGCAGCTGGCCGGCCCGCACCAGGAGCCGGGCTACCGGGCCCAGCACCACTGTTGCCGGGCCGACGACGGCGGCGGCGACCTCCGCGGTAGGCCCGGGGAACCTCCGCGCCAGAATCCGGGGAATCACCCCAACCAGCACGTAGTCGACCAGCACCGTCACCACCGCGGTGAGGGCGACCGCCCCCCAGGTCAACCCCAGCCAGGTGAGGAAGCCCACCGCCAACGCCAGGGTGGCCCCCACCTCGCAGCAGACCCGGAGCAGCAGCGCCGTGTTGAGATGGTAGGCCGGGTCCGCCGCGACCCGACGCAGGCGGCGGGTCGCGGAATGGTCGCGGCTCGGCGCCTTGCCCCCCAACCGCACCGTGCGGCTGAACGCGGTCTCCGCCGCGACGAAGAAAGCCGCGCCGCAGATCAGCAAGACCGCCAGTCCGAAGACACTCCCCGTGCCGGCGGCCCCGTTCACCGTTCCTCTTCTTCCAAACTTCGTCGCCAGCCCGCCAGCAGCTCGTTCTGCAGGCTGAACATCTCCCGGTGCTCATCCGGCTCGGCGTGGTCGTAGCCGAGCAAGTGCAGGATCCCGTGCGTGCACAGCAGGTCGATCTCGTCCTGCATGCTGTGCCCGGCCCGCTCCGCCTGCCGGGCGGCAACCTGCGGGCAGATGACCACATCCCCCAGGATCCCCGGTTCGGACGTCCGCCCCGGAGCGCCCGGGCGGAGCTCGTCCATGGGGAAGGAGAGCACGTCGGTCGGTCCCGGTTCATTCATCCACCGGACGTGCAGATCCGCCATCGGCTCCTCGTCAACGAGGAGCACGGACAGTTCCGCGAGAGGGTGCACCCGCAGGGCGTCCAAGATGTAGCGCGCCAGTCGGGCCAGCCGTTCCTCGTCGGCGGGGACGCCGGACTCGTTCGCGACGTCGATACTCATTGCTGTTACCGGCCTTGTTCCATTGGTGTCGGGGACACTGCGGCATGCGGTCTGCGCCGCGGCTCACCTGCTACTGGAATCGGTCCCATGGGGACGGTGCGTCTCCCGTCCCACAGCACCGTTGCCTTGCTTGCGACGCTGTGCAGCTTCGTGCCGACCATAGGCGTCCACGATCTTGCCGACGAGCTTGTGTCGGACGACGTCGTTGCTGGTCAGACGGCAGAAGCTGATGTCCTCGATGCCGTCGAGGATGGTCTCCACCGTCCTCAGCCCGCTCTCCTGGCCCTCCGGAAGGTCCACCTGGGTGATGTCACCGGTAACCACGATCTTGGAGCCGAAACCCAGGCGGGTGAGGAACATCTTCATCTGCTCGGGCGAGGTGTTCTGCGCCTCGTCGAGGATGATGAAAGCGTCGTTGAGGGTACGGCCCCGCATGTAGGCCAGCGGCGCGACCTCGATCGTCCCCGCCGCCATCAGCTTGGGGATGGAGTCGGGGTCGAGCATGTCGTGCAGCGCGTCGTAGAGGGGACGCAGGTAGGGGTCAATCTTCTCGTACAGGGTGCCCGGCAGGAAGCCCAGCCGCTCTCCCGCTTCGACCGCGGGACGCGTCAGGATGATCCGGTTGACCTCCTTGGCCTGCAAGGCCTTGACCGCCTTGGCCATCGCCAGATAGGTCTTTCCGGTCCCAGCGGGGCCGATCGCGAAGACGATGGTGTGCTTGTCGATCGCGTCGACGTAACGCTTCTGGTTCAGCGTCTTGGGTCGGATCGTGCGCCCCCGCGCCGACAGGATGTTCATCGTCAGCACGTCGGCGGGACGCTCAGGTCCGGGGGAGCGGAGCATGGCCAGGACCCGTTCGATCGTGTCCGGGGTGATCTGGGTCCCGTTCTCCACGAACCGCAGCAATTCCTCGATGAGCCGGACCACGAGAGCGTTGTCCTCGGGGCGCCCACTGATGGTGATCTCGTTACCCCGAACGTGGATGTCGCTGTCGAAAGAGTCTTCGACCACGCGGAGCAGTTCGTCTTCGGTGCCCAGCAGATGGAGCATCATCTGCTCTTCGGGGACGACGACCTTAACCTGGGTGTGCGCGTACGTTGACTCGACCATGATGTGGCCTTGCGGCCGTCTCGCCCCTACCTTTCGCGTGTCCGGAGGCCGTGTCTCACCTGCCCCTGCGGCCTCATTTCTTTTCGGCAATTCTACCAACGGGTGCTTAATCCCCCGAGAGGTTTTCCCGTCCCGGCCAGGGCTGTCCGCCGGACCGCTCCCGACCGGGACGGGGACGATCGATCACCCCGGGGGCCACTCCAGTCCGCGGCCGCCGAGCAGATGGCCGTGCACGTGGAAAATGGTCTGCCCGGCTCCGGGACCGGTGTTGAAGACCATCCGGTACCCGCTGTCCGCAATGCCCTCGGCCCGGGCGATCTCCCCGGCTTCCCGGGCGATCTCGTCGAGGAGGCCGATCCCGGCAGCGCCCGCGCTGGCCATGTCGGGATAGTGGTCCCGCGGAATGATCAGCACGTGCGTGGGCGCCTGCGGGTTGATGTCGCGGAAGGCGATCGTGCGCTCGCCCTCCCGCACGATATCGGCGGGCACTTCCCCGGCGACGATCTTGCAGAACAGGCAGTCGGACCGACGATCGGTCACCGCTTCTCCCTCCGTTGCCGAATGCGGGGGTGCTGCCCCAGGGTCCCATCATGCCGGAAACCGCGACTAGGCAGCGTCCGGGGATCCCGTGTCCTCGCATAACCGCACCTGAGGCACTATGACCGCCACTATCCTGGTTCTCGGCGCGCCGGCCGCGCTCCTGTCCGGCCCCGACTCCCCCGCTCCCAACGCCGAAGGAAGTCATCGACGCTTTTCCCGTCAGCAGCAGTCTCCGACCAAGCGAGAAGAACGGCATGGCCTTTCGTAAACCCGGCGAGAAGGGGCCGCGTCCTCATCACGTGAGCGAAACCATGGTGGTGGAAGCGCCCGCGGCTACGGTGTCGGCCCGGTGGGATGCCGACCAAGCGGTGACACAGCTCTACTCGGACCACTACCGCCCTTTGGTGCGACTCGCTGCCCTCCTCGTTCGCGATGTCGCCACTGCCGAAGAAGTCGTACAGGACGCGTTCGTCGCCATGCACGGGGCGTGGCGGCGGCTCCGCGACCCCAACAAAGCGCTTTCCTATCTGCGGCAAGCGGTGGTCAACAAAGCCCGGTCGGTCCTGCGGCACCGAGCCGTTGTCGAGAAGCACGCACCCAAGGCGCTTCCCGACGCCCCCAGTGCTGAGCACGGTGCACTTAACGAACTGGAGCGCGCCGAGGTGGTCAACGCGCTGCGCGCGTTACCGACGCGGCAGCGGGAGGCCATCGTCCTGCGGTACTACGGAGACCTCTCCGAAGCTCAGATCGCCGACGCCATGGGCATCAGCCGTGGCGCGGTGAAGAGCCACACGGCACGCGGTATCTCCACGCTCCGCAAGCTCCTGGAGCAGACGAAATGACCGAAGAATTCGACGACTTCGAAAAGCGGCTCAGGGCTGCCTTGCACGCCGCGGCCGACGACATTCCCATCTCCCACGACGCGCTGGAACGGATCCGGGCCCGCACCGAGCGCCGGAGCCTGTTCCCCTGGACAGGACTGGCATGGTTCCGTCCGGTCGTCGCCGTGGGCGCCGCGGTGCTGATCGCCGGATCAGTGCTGCTCGGGACCCCGCAGCTCCGCAACCAGGTGCTGCCAGGGTCGTTCGTCTCCGCTTCAGACACCCAGCGGGCCGAAGAGACACCGTCGCAGTCACCGCAGGCGCCGGCCGATCCCGAAGGCGTCGTGCCGCCTCCGGTGCACGGGGCTCCCTCCACACTGCCGTCGGCCGCCCCGGAAGCGTCGCCGTCCGCTCCGGAAGCTGAAGCACCGCCCACCGTCTTCGGAAGCTCTGCGTGCGCGTCCCCCAGTCCGGGGGAGCGGGCAGACAGCGGTGCCGCAGCAGACCCCCGCGCCACGGAACGCCCGTGCCCGTCGGAGTCGCCGGCTGTCCCGGACGAGCCTGAGCCGTCGCCGTCCCCCTCCGAGGACGACGGCTCGAACGGCTCCTCATCCCCTGGCTCCCCGGGAGCGGAGAAGACGCCGACCGCCTCCCCGCCCCCGCCGTCCGGCGGCGACCCGCAGTAAACCGCTTCCCGGTGCCGGCCGCGCGCCAAGAGTCGCCCGGCTACCAGCGGCCGCACCGGGCCTGGAGGACCGCGAGAGCAGCCACGCCGGCCGTGGACGTGCGGAGCACGGTCGGCCCCAGCAGCGCCCGCAGCGCCCCGGCGTCCTCGAAAGCTGCGAGCTCCGCGTCGCTGAACCCGCCTTCCGGCCCCACGACGAGGACGGCGTGCCCGGCAGGGCCGAACAGTTCTTCCGGCAGCGGCAGCTGTGAAAGCCGGACCGCGCCTTCTTCATGCAGCACGATGCCCAGCGTTGCGCTTTCCAGCAGCGCGACGACACCCGCCTTCCCCACCGGTTCGGCGACCTCGGGGATGCGGCTGCGCCGGGACTGCTTAGCGGCAGCCCGGGCCGCGGAACGCCATTTCGTGAGCGACCTGGCGACACGGTCCCCCCGCCAGCGGGTGATGCAGCGCTCTGCCTGCCAGGGCACCACGGCGTCGACGCCCGCTTCCGTCATGACTTCCACGGCGAGCTCACCGCGGTCCCCTTTCGGCAAGGCTTGGACGACCGTGATCCGCGGCCGCGGTTCAGCCTCGAACACCCGCTCTTGGACGGCGCAGGTGATCGTGTCGCGGCCGACCGCGGTCACCACGCAGCGGGCCCGGTGGCCCGCGCCGTCGACCAGGTCCACGGGTTCACCCACGGCGATGCGGCGCACCGTGGCGGCGTGCCGCCCCTCAGCGCCGTCCACCACGACGGGGTCAGAGTCGAGGGCCGCGGGCTCGACCAGGAAAACCGGGGCGGTCACCGCGCGCCGAACGCGTCACGGATGCGGGAGAAGAAATTGCCCTGCCCCGGGCTGAACTTGCCCGGCGGCCGGTCCTCGCCGCGGAGTTCCGCGAGCTTGCGCAGCAGCGCTTCCTGCTCTTCGTCCAGTCGGGTGGGGGTCTCCACCGTGACGTGGATGTGCAGGTCGCCGCGGCCCGGCGCGTTGAGGTGGTGGCAGCCCTTCGACTGCAGGGTGATGACCTGCCCGGAATTGGTGCCGGGGCGCAGGTCGATCTCCTCCGGGCCGTCGAGGGTGTCGATGGTCAGCGTCGCCCCCAGCGCGGCCGCGGTCATCGGAACGGTGACCGTGCAGTGCAGGTCGTCGCCGCGCCGTTCGAAGATCGGGTGCGGGCGTTCCACGATCTCCAGGAAGATGTCGCCGCGCGGTCCGCCGTTCGGGCCGACCTCGCCTTCGCCCGCCAGCTGGATCTGGGTCCCGTCCTCGACACCCGCGGGGATCTGCACTTTGCGGGTGACGCGCTCCCGGACCCGGCCTTCCCCGGCGCAGTCCGGGCAGGGGTTGCGGATGATCGTGCCCTGGCCCGCGCACTGCGGGCACGGCCGAGTCGTCATGACTTGGCCGAGGAACGAGCGAGTGACCTGGGAGACTTCACCGCGGCCACCGCACATGTCGCAGGTCTCGGGGTGGGTTCCCTGCGCCGTGCCCTCACCCTGGCAGGTGTTGCACACGACCGCGGTGGGGAACGTGATGTCCTTGGTGACGCCGAACGCGGTCTCTTCGAGGTCGAGCTCGACCCGCACCTTGATGCTCCGGCCCCGGCGCATCCGCTCGCGTGCCGCGCGGGTTCCCGTGCTCCCCCCGAAGAACGCGTTCATCAAGTCGTCGAACGGGAAGCCCGCTCCGAAGCCGGTGGCTCCGCCGCCCGCTGCCCCGCCGCGCGCGAACGGGTCGACGCCCATGTCGTACATGCGGCGCTTCTCCGGGTTGGAGAGCACCTCGTAGGCTTGGGCGACTTCCTTGAACCGCTCCTGGGTCTCTGGGTCGGGGTTGACGTCGGGATGCAGTTCACGTGCGAGCCGGCGGTATGCCTTTTTGATCTCGTCCTGGGTCGCGTCGCGGCGAACACCAAGGATCTCGTAATAGTCTCTGGCCACTTACTGTCCCGCCAAGATCTGACCGACGTACCTTGCCACTGCGCGCACCGCTCCCATCGTTCCTGGGTAGTCCATCCGGGTTGGACCGACGACCCCGAGCTTGGCCAACGTTTGATCGCCGATCCCGTACCCTGCGGCGACAATCGAGGTGGACTGCAGGCCCTCGTGGTTGTTCTCCGCACCGATACGCACGGTCAGCATCGATGCGTCGCCCATCTCACCCAGCAAACGGATGAGGACGACGTTTTCTTCCAGCGCTTCAAGGACGTCTCGAAGCCCGGCAGAGAACCCCATCGCCGCGAGGTTCGCGGTCCCCCCGAAGACGACCTTCCCCTCGTGCTTCTCGACGAGGCTCTCCGTCAAGACCGACATCACCGACTCGGCGATCGGCCGCTCCTCCAGCGGAAGCTGGGCGAGGACCGTCGGGAACTCCTTCGGTGCCTCGGTCAGCCACTTGCCCACGAGAGCCCGGTTCAGCGCCCCGCGCAGGTTCTCGACCACGTCGTCGGAGACCTCTGCAAGACCGTCGATGACGCGCTGCTCGACACGACCGGTGTTGGTGATCAGCACCAGCATAAGACGCTGCGGTCCCAGCGGCACGAGCTCCAGGTGCTGCACGCTCGACCGGGTGAGGGACGGGTACTGCATGATCGCCACTTGCCGGGTCAGGTGCGCCAACAGCCGCACCGTGCGGGAGACGATCTCGTCGAGGTCGAGCGCCCCGCTCAGAAACGTCTCGATAGCCCGACGCTCAGCCTTGGACAGAGGCTTGACCTTGGAGAGCCGGTCCACGAACAGACGGTAGCCCTTGTCCGTCGGCACCCGGCCCGCGCTGGTGTGCGGCTGGGCGATGTACCCCAGCTCCTCCAGCGCAACCATGTCGTTGCGGATAGTCGCCGGAGAAACCCCCAGCTTGTGCCGCTCGGCCAGTGCTTTCGACCCCACGGGCTCATTCGTGGACACGTAGTCTTCGACGATGGCACGCAGCACCGCGAGTTTACGGTCGTCGAGCACGTTACGGTCGTCGAGCACGCGCTCACCTCCTGGCACTCCGTGGTCTTAAGTGCTAATTCTATGCGGCGGCGCCGAGCGGCGTTATGTCTGTCCAAGCACGGTATCAACCGAATTTTGCCCCGCTTCGGACCTGTATTCACTCCCCATCACCAGATTTCCCACGCCGCAGGCCCTGCCGTTTCGGGGCCGGTCGCCCTGTTCCCGCCAGCCTCGTCCGCAGCACCATTCCCACCGCCGCTGCCCGTGGGAACAGGAGCGGGGCATGAGGCTATCCGCGTCGGCTGCAGGCCGGGCGTCCCGGCACACCCGTGGCGCGTCGCGGCACAGGTGTGCAGATGAGGCGTTCTCCGCCCAAGGGCGGAAAGCCGCCGCGGGGCCGCGCCTGGCACAGGGCCAACCAGACTCGAAATCTTCAGTCGCGGCCTGCTGCGGCTCGGCTGGAATCGGTCGACGACTGAAAGCTCCTTGTAATCGCTCCGCAGCCCGTCCTGATTAAGCTGCCTGTGTGGATCCGCGATGCGTATCCACGGCAGTGCCCCAGCCAGCCAAGGGAAGATATGCACGAGACACCGTCTTCTCCCTCCCCCGACCACGACCCGGCTGTCCCTTCTCCGGGGGCGCAGCCGGGGTCCGGACCTTCTGGGGCCGCTCCCCAGTCCGGCCCGCACCCGCCGCACCATCCTCCGCAGTTCGCCCCGCCGACTCCCCCCGCACCCGGGGCAGGACCTTATCCCGCGTATCCCGCACCGCAGCCCCACCAGGAAGGCAGCTATCCTCCCCCCGGCCCGTACGGGACCGCTCCGGGGGTTCCCCCCGCCGCCTGGCCGCCCGCACCGGACGGCAGTACGTGGGCGATGATCGCGCACCTGGTAGGTATCGTGTTCGCCTGTGTCGGGTGGCTGCCCGCGCTCCTCGTCTACCTGGCAGTGAAAAACCGTTCTCCGTGGACCCGGCATCACGCCGCTGAAGCGTTGAACTTCCAGTTGACCCTGTTCATTCCCTACGTGGTGGGAGCCGGGCTTTTTGTGGGATTCGGGTTCTTCACCCCGGATTTGGCGTGGATCGGCGCGGTAGTCATCGTCGTCGTGTGGCTGGACTGCCTCGTGTTCGGGACTATGGCCGCGATGGCCGCGGCCCGGGATGCCTGGTACCGCTACCCGATCGCCATCCATCTGGTCAAGTAGCGGAACCTCCTCTACGGTGAAGCCATCTAAAGATTGGTGGACGGCCGCTGCCGCCGAGGACGCCCCGGCTGTTCACGACCGCACGGCTAGGGCTGCAGCGAACCGTTGCGGTGCCACTGCATCGCTACTGCGGAGCATCCATCTCCCCCATCCTCGATTGACGAACTACTGAGGACGACGCATGAATAACCCCTATCCGCCCCCCGGTCCTGAGGAGTACGGCACCGGCGGTTACAGCCCCGATCCTTCCGCTATGGGAGGCCAGCCCGGCTACGGGACTCCGCCCGGCTACGGCGCGCCCACACCTCCCCCCGGCTACGGCGCCCCCGTCCCGCACCCCGGCTACGGGCAGTACGGCTACGGGCAGCCGGGACCGAGCAACTCTGACGAGAAGACGTTCAGCGTGCTTACCCACGTGCTCGGTCTGCTCACCGGGTTCGTGGGGCCGCTCATCCTGTTCTTGATCCAGAAGGACACGGCCTCCCCTTACCTGCGGCACCACTTGACGGAAGCGCTGAACTTCCAGCTCACGCTCCTCATCGCCTACGTGGTGTCCTGGTTCCTGACCTTCATCGTCATCGGCGCGCTCACCTGGATAGCCGCCCTGGTCTGCGGGATCATCTTCGCCATCCTCGCCGCGGTCGCCGCGAACCGGGGCGAGTGGTACCGCTACCCGATCAGCATCCGCATGGTCAAGTAGTCTCGGCCTGCGGCACGGGGGATCCCACCGGGATCCCCCTGAACTTTGTCGGGCTCCTGCTCAGGCAAGGTCGAGCACCAGCGCATCGGCGAGCAGCCGGCCGCGCAGGGTGAGGACGGCGCGTCCCCGCGCGTGGGCGGCGGCGTCCAGCAGCCCGTCGGCGACGGCGCGGGCAGCCGCGGCACGCCCCGCGTCGTCGAGCAGGTCGAGGGGGCAGCCTTGGGCGATCCGCAGCTCCAAGAGGATCCGTTCGAAACGGCGGTCCGCTGCGGAGAGGATCTCCCGGGCGTGCGCCGGGGTGCGGCCCGCGGCCAGGCGGGCCGCGTAGGCAGCGGGGTGTTTGACGTTCCACCACCGCACCCCGCCGATGTGGCTGTGCGCACCGGGGCCGACCCCCCACCAGTGGCCGCCGGTCCAGTACAGCAGGTTGTGCGCGCTGCGCGCGGTAGGGTCGGCTGCCCAGTTCGACACCTCGTACCACTGCAGTCCCGCGGCGGAGAGCAGTTCGTCGGCCATGATGTAGCGGTCGGCCAGCACGTCGTCGTCGAACGGGGTCAGCTCGCCGCGGCGCACCCGGGCGGCGAGCCGGGTGCCTTCTTCCACGATGAGCGAGTAGGCGGAGATGTGGTCCGGGCCGGCCGCGATCGCGGCGGTGAGGGACTCTTTCCAGTCGGCGTCGCTCTCCCCGGGGGTCCCGTAGATGAGGTCCAGGTTGACGTGCGCGAACCCGGCCTGGCGGGCCCAGGCCACGCACTGTTCGGGCCGTCCCGGGGTGTGGGTGCGTTCCAAGACCGCGAGCACGTGCGCTTTGGCGCTCTGCATCCCGAAGGAGATCCGGGTGAACCCTGCTTCGCGCAACCGGGCGAGGATGCCCGCGTCCACGGTTTCCGGGTTGGCTTCGGTGGTGATCTCGGCGTCGGGGGCGAGCCCGAACTGCGCGTCGATCGCGTCGAGGATGCGGCCGAGTTCCTCCGGGGAGAGCAGGGTGGGGGTGCCGCCGCCCATGAAGACGGTACGCACCGGGAGTTCGCGGTCGCCGAGCACCCGCCGGGCGAGCGCTATTTCAGCGATCGCCTGGTCCGCGTAGGTGCGCGGGGAGGCGACTGCTGTTCCGTCCCGCGAGCGCAGCTCCGCGGCGGTGTAGGTGTTGAAGTCGCAGTAGCCGCAGCGGGTCGCGCAGAACGGCACGTGCACGTAGAACCCGAACGGCCGGGTGCCGAGCTCGGCGAGCGCATCGGCAGGCAGGGAGCCGTCCGGGGGAACAGGCGTACCGTCGAGTGGAGCTGAAGGCATGTCTTCAGTGTCGGCGATGCGAGGCAGTCCTCGCTCCGGCCGCCGCGGGCCAGCATGGCTGCCGTGCCGCGGCCCTGCCCACTCGGTGGGGGCGAGTGGGCTGGCCTGGTGGGACCGTGCGGTCCGCGGAGCACAACGTCGGCTAGTTCCCGGCCGGAGCGACCTGTTCTCCCAGGGAGGCCCGGTGCACGCCGGTGGAGCCGCGCACGACGAGCTCCGGTTCGAACATGTACTCGGTGCGTGCCGGGGCATGCCCGGAGATCTCGTCGCAGAGCGCGCGGACCGCGGCGAGTGCCATGGCCTGTATCGGCTGGCGGACCGTGGTCAGTGGCGGGTCGGTGAACGCGATGAGCGGGGAGTCGTCGTAGCCGACCACTGACAGGTCACCGGGGACGGTGAGGTTCCGCTGGCGGGCCGCGCGGATCGCCCCCAACGCCATGAGGTCGGAGCCGCAGACGATGGCGGTGACCCCGCGGTCCAGCAGTCTGCTGGCCGCCGCGTGGCCGCCTTCCACCCCGAACAGGGAGAGTTCGACCAGGTCGTCGTGGAAGTCGAGGCCGTTCTCCAGCATCGCGGCCTTGAAGCCGTCCAGCTTGCGCTGGACGGGCACGTAGCGGTGGGGGCCGCTGGCGAACCCGATCCGGGTGTGGCCGAGAGCCGCGAGGTGGTTGACCGCGAGTCGGGCCGCTGCCCGGTCGTCCGGGGAGATAAAGGTCGCGGGCAGTCCTTCGACGTAGCCGTTGACCAGGACGATAGGCAGGCGGCGCTGGAGGAGCGCCCGGTAGCGGTCGTGGTTGGCGGTGGTGTCGGCGTGCAGGCCGGAAACGAAGATGATGCCGGAGACGTTACGTTCCAGCAGCATCTCCACGTACTCGTCCTCCACGATCCCGCCAGGGGTCTGGGTGCACAGCACCGGGGTGTAGCCGTGCTGGGCGAGCACCCGCTCTGCGGCCTGGGCGAACATCGGGAATATCGGATTCTCTAGCTCCGGGACGACCATGCCGACCAGCCCGGCGGAGCGCTGCCGCAGCCGGGCTGGACGCTCGTATCCGAGCACGTCCAAGGCGGTCAGTACAGCTTCGCGCGTGGCTGGGCCGACCCCTGGCTTGTCGTTGAGTACCCGGGAAACTGTCGCCTCGCTTACGCCCGCGTGGCGGGCGATGTCGGCCAATCGTGGTGGACCCATGGCAGAACTCTATCGAAAACCCCTCTTCCATGTACGCAAGAAGTAGGTAATCTTGCGCAAGTAATTGCAATCGTGGGTTCCACTCGTGCGATGGAGACGCATCCATGCAGCAAGTTCCCGACAGCGTTCACTTGACCGCGCCCACCGCCCATACCCACTGGTGGCGCCACGCGGTCATCTACCAGATCTACGTCCGCAGCTTCGCGGACTCCAACGGCGACGGCGAAGGCGACCTCAACGGCATCCGGGAGCGCCTGCCCGCCCTGGTCTCGCTCGGCGTGGACGCGATCTGGCTGACCCCCTTCTACGTCTCCCCCCTCGCCGACGGCGGCTACGACGTCGCCGACTACCGTGACGTCGACCCGCGGTTCGGAACGCTGGCCGACTTCGACGCCCTCCTGGCCACCGCCCACGACCTGGGCCTCCGGGTCATCATCGACATCGTTCCCAACCACACCTCCTCCGCCCACCGCTGGTTCCGCGACGCGCTGGCCGCCGGACCGGGCAGCCCGGAGCGCGACCGGTACGTCTTCCGCCCGGGGCGCGGGGAGAACGGGGAGCTGCCGCCGAACAACTGGCAGTCGATCTTCGGCGGGCCCGCCTGGACCCGGGTGACGGAGCCGGACGGGACGCCCGGCGAGTGGTACCTGCACCTGTTCGACGTAGAGCAGCCCGACCTGAACTGGGAGAACCCGGAGGTCCGGGCCGAATTCGCCGACATTCTGCGGTTCTGGCTGGACCGCGGGGTGGACGGCTTCCGCATCGACGTGGCCCACGGCATGATCAAGGACCCCGCGCTGCCCGACATCGCCGAAGGCCAGAAGGCGGACATGCTCGACGGCCACACGCGGCTGCCCTACTTCGACCAGGACGGGGTCCACGAGATCTACCGGGAGTGGCGCGCCATCGTCGACAGCTACCCCGGGGAGCGCGCGCTGGTGGCCGAGGCGTGGGTGGAGAACGCGGAACGCGTGGCCCGCTACCTCCGCCCCGACGAGCTGCACCAGGCGTTCAACTTCGAGTACCTCACCGCAGACTGGGACGCTGCAACGCTGCGCGCCGTGGTGGACCGCTCCCTGGCCGCGAACAACGCGGTGGGGGCGCCGACCACATGGGTGCTCTCCAACCACGACGTCACCCGGCACGTCACCCGGTTCGGCGGGGGCGCGCAAGGGCTGGCGCGGGCACGCGCCGCGCTCCTGCTGATGCTGGCCCTGCCGGGATCGGTCTACCTCTACCAGGGTGAGGAGCTGGGACTTCCCGAGGTCACCGATCTGCCGGAGGAGGCCCTGCAGGACCCCACGTGGAAGCGCTCCGGATACACCGAGCGGGGCCGCGACGGATGCCGGGTGCCGCTGCCTTGGGAAGGCGACGAGCCCCCGTTCGGCTTCGGCTGCTCGGCGGAGCGCAGTTGGCTGCCGGTGCCCGCGGAGTGGCGGTCGCTGACCCGGGAGGTCCAGGAGCGCGACCCGGACTCGACCCTGTCGCTGTACAAGAAGGCGCTGCGGCTCCGCCGCGAACTGCTGCTCCCCGCAGAGGACGCGCTGCACTGGGCGGACGCCCCGCAGAACGTGCTGGCTTTCCGCCGGGAACCGGGTTTCACCTGCGCGGTGAACTTCGGCGCTGACCCGGTCACGCTGCCGTTCGAGGGCGAAGTGGTGCTGTCCAGCGGTCCGGTGGAGCAGGACGGCACGCACCTCGTGCTGCCTGGGGACACCGCGGTGTGGCTGCGGCAGTAGCGGGGTGAGTCGGCGCGTGGCGCGCTGACACCGACAGAGGGGTCCGGACTTTTCGGGGGCGTTCGGACCCCTCTATGTCAACCGGAGATTTCACTTGGATTACTCATTTCGTTGCAAGAAAGAGAAAACTCTTCCAACTTTTGCAAAAAGTTGCTAACGTCCACGCCACCGCACCCGGAAGCCGCGCCGTGCAGGGGGACGCTGCCGCGGCCTACTCGAAGGAGAATCCATGAAGTTCCGTAGCTTCAGCGTGTTGTCGGGCATAGCAGTCCTGACACTGCTTGCCACCGCGTGTGGCGGCGGAGGCGACGACAGCGCGTCCTCCGAGCAGTCCACCGACGGTGCCATGGTCATCTGGGCTGACCCCAACCGCACCGATGTGCTGATCCCCTACGCGGAACGATTCGGTGAGGCCCACGGCATCACCGTGAAAGTCGAATCCATCCCGAACGAAGACCTCCAAGACAACTTCGTCACCGCACACCAGGCAGGATCCCCGCCCGACCTGGTCGTGGGCGCCCACGACTGGACCGGCAACCTCGTCCGCAACGGCGCCATCGACCCCGTCCAGCTCCCCCAGGAGGTTGCCGACGGATTCGAACAAGTCGCCCTCGACGCGGTGACGTTCGAAGGCCAGCTCTACGGCGTGCCCTACGCCATGGAGAACCTGGTGCTCTTCCGCAACACCGACCTTGTCCCCGAAGCCCCCGACACCATTGAAGAGCTCATCAAGGAAGGCAAGAAGCTCAAAGAGAGCGGCAAGGTCGAAGAGATCATGAGCCTCCAGGTGGGCTCGGAAGGCGACGCCTACCACATCTACCCGCTGTACACCTCCGCGGGCGGCTACCTGTTCGGCAAGGACGACGAAGGCAACCTCGACCCCTCCGACATGGGTGTGGGCTCGGAATCCTCCATCAAGGCGTTCGAGAAGATCGCGGAACTCGGCGAGAAGGGCGAAGGCGCGCTCAAGCGCTCCATCGACAGCCAGAACGCCGGCCCCCTGTTCAACGAAGCGAAGACCGCCTTCCTCATCTCCGGCCCGTGGGCGATCGCAGACATGAAGGAAGCGGGCATCCCCTACGAGATCAGCCCGGTTCCCGGCTTCGCGAACGGAGACGAAGCGCGCCCGTTCATCGGCGTCCAAGCGTTCTTCGTGGCTTCCGGCGGCGCCAACAAGGTCTTCGCCCAGGAGTTCGCCACCAACTTCGTGACCGAGACCGAACTGGCCGTCGCCCTGTACGAGGCCGACCCCCGTCCCCCGGCGCTGACCGCCGCCCTGGAAAAGGTCTCCGCCGACGACCCCGACCTGCTCAAGATCGTCGAGGCCGGCGCCAACGGCGACCCGCTGCCCGCCATCCCCGAAATGGCCGCGATCTGGGGCCCGTTCGGGCAGGCCGAGGCCGCGGTGATCGCCGGTGAGGACGTCGCCGAGGCCGTCAAGGCCGCGGGTGAGGCCATCTCCGAGCAGATCGGCGGTTGATCCACGGTGGCTCGCAACACCGTCACGGGCGCCCGCTCGGGGGCGCCCGCCCCCACATCCCACGTCCGCGGTGAGCCCACGACCTCACTGCTCGGACTGGTCGTCAAAATCGGTGCGCTGGGGCTGGCCGCTGCCCTAGCAGTCTGGGCCGCGTTCCCGCTCATCGAAGCGGCCAACTGGGTCGGGGTCGGCATCGTCGCCGCAGTCACCGCCCTGATCTTCTACGTCTACCTGTCCCCCCGCCACGTCCCGCTGAAATACCTGCTGCCCGGGACGCTGCTGCTCATCGCCTTCCAGATCCTGCCGGTGCTGTACACCGTCAGCACCTCGGTCACCAACTTCGGCGACGGGCACCGCGGGGACAAGGAGCAGGCCATCGCCGCGATCGAGGCCTACTCCGTGGTGCGCACCCCCGACTCCCCCCAGTACACCCTCACCGTCGCCGCCGACGGCGCCCCGGACACCGGCGACCTCGTCTTCCTGCTCACCGCGGCCGACGGCACCGTCTACGCCGGCGACGCCGACGGCCTCACCCCCCTCGACCCCGACGACCTCACCCGAGAGGCTTCCGGGAAGATCGTCGACGCCGAGGGGTACACCGTGCTCACCACCGCCCAGATCAACGAGCGCAGCGACGAGATCGCCGACTTCGCGGTGCCCACCGGCGACGGGACCGGGATCCGCTCCAGCGGCCTGTCCATGGCCTACGAAGGCCAAGCCACCCGGACCTACCAGGAGGACTGCGACTGCATCGTGGACTCCGTCACCGGGGTGACGTACACCGCCGACAACGTCAACGGCTCCTTCGTCTCCGACGACGGGCAGCGGCTCCTCCAAGGCTGGCGGGTCAACGTCGGCTTCGACAACTTCCTCCGGTTCGTGACCGACCCGGCCACCGGCGCGTCCTTCCTGTCCATCCTCGCCTGGAACATCGGATTCGCTGCCGGCACCACCCTGCTGGTCTTCGTGGTCGGCCTGGGCCTGGCGCTGCTCATGCACACCCGCACCCCGCTGCGCGGCCGCACCCTGTACCGGATCCTCTTGGTCCTACCGTACGCCATGCCGTCCTTCGCGATGCTGCTGCTGTGGCGGGACATGTTCAACACCGACTTCGGGCTGATCAACCGGGTGCTGGGACTGGACGTGAACTGGTTGGGCAACGCGTGGACCGCGCGCGGCTCGATCCTGCTGGTCAACACCTGGCTCGGCTTCCCCTACATGTTCCTCGTCGCCACGGGAGCCCTCCAGTCCATCCCCCGGGAACTGGAACAAGCAGCCCGAATCGACGGCGCGGGCGCCTGGCAGGCGTTCCGCCACGTCACCCTGCCGCTGCTGATGATCGCGATGACCCCCATCCTGGTCTCGACCTTCGCGTTCAACTTCAACAACTTCAACGCGATCTGGCTGACCACGGCAGGCGGCCCGTTCAGCCCGGACAACCCGCTGGCCGGAGCCACCGACCTGCTGATCACCTACACCTTCCGGTTGGCGTTCGGCGGCCAAGGCGCCCAGTACGGGTTCGCCTCAGCGGTCTCCGTGCTGATCTTCCTGATCGTGGCCCTGCTGTCGCTGATCAGCCTCAGACAGAGCCGTTCCCTGGAGGAGGTGAACCGGTGACCGCCCCCGTCTACCGCGACCGCCCCTTCCTCCGCTGGCTGCGCGACAACTCCTGGCGGCACCTGCTGCTGTGGTGTGCGGTGGCCTTCGCCCTGTTCCCGATCCTGTTCGTCATCTCGGCCGCGCTCAACCCGCTGGGCACGCTCAGCTCCAGCCACCTGGTGCCGACCGGGGCCAGCCTGGACAACGCCCGGGAACTGTTCGCCACCACCCCGTTCGGTGCGTGGTACGTCAACTCGATCGTGCTGGCGGTGTGCAACGCCGCAGTGACCGTGTTCCTGTCCGCGCTAGCCGCCTACGCTTTCAGCCGGTTCCGGTTCACTGGGCGCCGCATCGGCCTGCTCGGCATCCTGCTGATCCAGATGTTCCCGCAGTTCCTGGCGATCGTGGCGATCTACCTGATGTTCGCCACGGTCACCGACTACTGGCCCCCGATCGGCTTCGACACCCGCTGGGGCCTGCTGTTGGTCTACCTGGGCGGGGCGCTGAGCGTGAACACCTGGCTGATGAAAGGGTTCTTCGA
Organism: Thermobifida fusca NBRC 14071 = JCM 3263; assembly: GCF_001592045.1. Taxonomy (GTDB): domain Bacteria; phylum Actinomycetota; class Actinomycetes; order Streptosporangiales; family Streptosporangiaceae; genus Thermobifida; species Thermobifida fusca. The sequence continues at coordinate 125,254 of NZ_BCWB01000017.1, forward strand.
CACCATCCCCATGGAGCTCGACGAATCCGCCAAAGTCGACGGCGCCACCCACGCCCAGGCGTTCTTCCGCATCATGCTGCCTCTGGTCACCCCGGTGCTGGCGATCGTCGGCCTGCTGGTGTTCATCAACACCATCAACGAGTTCCTGCTCGCCACCGTGTTCCTGCGCGACCCGGAGGCTAAGACGGTGGCGCTCGGCCTGTACTCGCTGGTCGCCGACGAACGCAACGCGAACTTCGGCCTGTTCGCGGTGGGCACGCTGCTGATCGCCCTGCCGACCATGGCGGTCTTCTGGTTCCTGCAGCGCTACATCGTCGAAGGGCTGACCTCGGGGGCGGTCAAAGGCTGAAAGCCATCGGGCCGGTGCGGCGGCCCCTCCCCAGACCGCACCGGCCCCTTCCCACGCGCTTCCCGGCGTGCGGGCCGGGAAGCGCTTTACTTCTTCTTGCCGTCCTTGCCTTCGCCGCTGCTCTCGGTGGACAGTGCCGAAATGAACGCCTCCTGCGGCACTTCGACGCGGCCCACCATCTTCATGCGCTTCTTGCCTTCCTTCTGCTTCTCCAGCAGCTTGCGCTTCCGGCTGATGTCACCGCCGTAGCACTTGGCGAGCACGTCCTTGCGAAGCGCGCGGATATTCTCCCGGGCGATGACCCGGGAACCGATCGCGGCCTGGATCGGCACCTCGAACTGCTGCCGGGGGATGAGTTCCCGCAGCTTCTTCGTCATCTCCGCACCGTAGGAGTAGGCGTTGTCGCGGTGCACGATCGCGGAGAACGCGTCCACCACCTGCCCCTGCAGCAGGATGTCCACCTTCACCAGGTCGGCGGCCTGCTCCCCGGACGGCTCGTAGTCCAAGGAGGCGTACCCCTTGGTGCGGGACTTGAGCTGGTCGAAGAAGTCGAAGACGATCTCGGCGAGCGGCAGCGTGTACCGCATCTCCACCCGGTCCTCGGACAGGTACTCCATCCCGTCCAAGACGCCGCGCCGCCCCTGGCACAGCTCCATGATCGGGCCGACATAGTCGGAGGGGGTCAGCACGGTCGCCTTCACCACCGGCTCGCGGATCTCCGCGATCTTGCCCGACGGGAACTCGCTGGGGTTGGTCACCGTGTGCTCGGTGCCGTCCTCCATACGGACGCGGTAGACCACGTTGGGGGCGGTCGAGATGAGCGCCAGATCGAACTCCCGCTCCAACCGGTCCCGGGTGATCTCCAAGTGCAGCAGCCCCAGGAAACCGCAGCGGAACCCGAAGCCGAGCGCGGCGGACGTCTCCGGTTCGAACACCAGCGCGGCGTCGTTGAGCTGGAGCTTCTCCAACGCGTCCCGCAGCACAGGGTAGTCGGTGCCGTCGATCGGGTACAGCCCGGAGAACACCATCGGCTTGGGGTCGCGGTAGCCGGGCAGGACCTCCGCGGCGGGAGCGGCCGCCGACGTGATCGTGTCCCCGACCCGGGACTGGCGCACATCCTTCACCCCGGTGATGAGGTAGCCGACCTCGCCCACCCCGAGGGAGTCCACCTTGGTGGGCTCGGGGGAGATCACCCCGACCTCCAGCATTTCGTGGGTGGCCCCGGTCGACATCATCTGGATGCGTTCCCGGTTGGTGATCTGCCCGTCGACCACCCGCACGTAGGTGACCACACCCCGGTAGGTGTCGTAGACGGAGTCGAAGATCAGCGCGCGGGCGGGCCCGTCCGCATTGCCCACCGGCGGGGGGATGCGAGCCACGATCTCGTTGAGCAGCTCCTCGACACCCTCACCGGTCTTGGCGCTCACCCGCAGCACGTCCGACGGCTCGCAGCCGATGATCCCGGCGAGCTCCGCGGCGTACTTCTCCGGCTGGGCCGCGGGCAGGTCGATCTTGTTGAGGACCGGGATGATCGTGAGATCGTGCTCCAGCGCCATGTACAGGTTGGCCAGAGTCTGGGCCTCGATGCCCTGGGCCGCATCGACCAGCAGGATCGCGCCTTCACAGGCCGCCAGCGACCGGGAGACCTCATAGCTGAAGTCCACGTGCCCCGGGGTGTCGATGAGGTTGAGGATGTAGGTCACATCGTCGAGCGCGGTAAAAGGCAGTCGCACCGCCTGCGACTTGATGGTGATGCCACGCTCGCGTTCGATGTCCATGCGGTCGAGGTACTGGGCCCGCATCTGGCGTTCCTCAACCACGCCGGTCAGTTGCAGCATGCGGTCGGCCAGTGTCGACTTGCCATGGTCGATGTGCGCGATGATGCAGAAGTTCCGAATCAGCGCGGGATCGGTCCGAGTTGGCTGTGGCACCGTGGTCCGTTCACATTCGTCGAGGTCGGATAGGGCACTGCGTGGCGGGAGCGCACACGCGGCCGTGATCGGGCAGTGCCCCCATGGTCCCACGGACGCGACAGCGGGCGGTACCGCGGGCCACAATGGGGCACACGATCCCTATCAGGCTATGCGACGGACAGAACCGGGAGAGCAACGTGCGCTGGCTTCTCACACGCCTTCTCGCGGGCCTGGCCGCAGTACTGGTAGTAGCGGTAGGCGCGGGCGTGGTGCTAGCCGCACAGTTCTCCGGGGAGAAAGCGGAGTGGGCGGCCTCGACCGGCGCAGACGCGGCGTGGCTGGACGGGTCGTGGGTGGACGGGAGCAAAGACGAGTCCGACTTCGCCGCGGCGCTGCCCCGGCTGCGCGCCTTCACCGAAGTGTATGTGCACGTGGGGGAGATCGCGGAGGACGGCACGGTTGACCCCGCCGGGTACGCGGCAGCGAACGCCTTCCTCGACTGGATGGGCCGCGAGCTTCCGGACGTGGCAGTGGTGGGGTGGCTCAGCAGCACCGCGGAGAGTTCTTCGCTGCTGGAGGACCGCGTGCCCAAGGAGGCGCGAGCCCGCCTGGTGGAGGCGGCCAGCGCTGTCGTGGACGCGGGGTTCGACGGCGTGCACTACGCCATCACCCCGGTCACCGTGAACGACCCGGGCTTCGTGGACCTGCTGGAGCGTACTCGCGACGCGATCGGCGCGGAGGCCGTGCTGTCCGTACTCGCCCTCCCCCTCGAGCCGCTTCCCGGGGTGCGGCTTCCCGTGTTCGCCGTCCAGGGGGGCGAACGCTACTGGTCGACCAATTTCCTCCTCCGGGTCGCGGAACTGTCGGACGTGGTCGTCGTGTCCGGCAGCGGCACGGGGATGCCCAGCGGCTCCCTGTACGGCGGTTTCATGGCCCGGCAGACGACGCTGGCGCTGCGGACCGTGCCGGAGACGATCGGGCTGCGGATCGGGGTGCCGCCGGCGGCGGACGACCCTGCCGCGGCAGCGACCGCGGTGGAGGCGGTGCGGATCGCGTTGACCGCGCACGGCCAGCGGGACAGTTTCGGGATCGCGGTCCACGCCCCGGAGGAGCTGGCCGACGACGCGTGGACGGAGCTCGAGGAAGATTGGCTGCACATCCAGCGGTAAAGCGGTGCCGCGGTGCGAGCATTCCCCTTCCCAGGGCATAATGGAAGTCCGTGTCTCAGACGTTCCACGTTCACTTTTGAGCCCTTGGTCTCAATCCTCGCGTCGATCTCCGCGGATCTCCTCGTGGCGCGGCTGCCCACAGGCGCGGTCCGGGTGGTGACGACGCACATCCTGACGTAACTGGAGCAGGGTTTCGCATGGCGAACATCAAGTCGCAGAAGAAGCGCATCCGGCAGAACGAGAAGGCTCGTCTGCGCAACAAGGCGGTCAAGTCGTCGCTGAAGACCGCTATCCGCAAGTTCCGTGAAGCTGCCGAGGCCGGGAACGTCGAAGAGGCCATCATTCTCCAGCGCGCCGCGGCACGCCAGCTGGACAAGGCCGTCAGCAAGGGCGTGATCCACAAGAACCAGGCTGCGAACCGCAAGAGCGCGATCGCCAAGCGGCTCCACCAGCTGCAGCAGTCTCAGGCTGCCTAAGCGTCTGCAGCAGGTTCGTTCCTGACACGCGCCCACGGCCAGGCATCGTGACGGTGTCTGGCCTTTCGCGTTGTCGGGGCCGGTCCGCTGCCGGTTGCGGGCCGTACCGGTGAGCGCTCCGCGCAGTTGTCCACAGGCGGAACCTTCCTCTCTAGCGCTCCCGTGGCGGGGACCTACCGTCCCCGGTATGGCACGACACACTGCTCCTGAGCCCGCTGCCCCGGCAGCGCAGCAGCCGTCTCCCCTGCCGTCGTCTGAGGCCGCCTTGCCTGCCGAGTGGCGGGCAGCGGACGACGGGGACCCGACCCCACTGGACTTCACTGTTCCTCCCCCGCCCTATGCCGTAGCCGACACGGTCCGCTCCCCGGTGCCCGTGCTTCCCGCGCCACGGCGTCCCCCGGCTCCCGAGGTGGGGAGGGACGAGGATGCGGCAGAGCGCCCTGCCCGGGCGGGCCGCGGTGCCCGTCCGGCCCCGCCCGCCGCACCTCAGCCGGACCGCGGCACGGGTCGGAACGACGGTTCGGCTCCCGCTCCCCCGCCCGGGTATGTGCGCATCCCGCCGCTCCCCGACCCGGCGGAGCGGCGGCTGCCTGCCCCGCTGGCGGCCCTTGTGGACCGCTGGAGGGGTGTCTCAGTGGAGCTGCGGCCCCGCGTGACCCTGTCCGGGGTGGCGGCGCTCGCCCTCGTGTGCCTGCTGGCCGCGGGGGTCACCGGCTGGTTCATGCTCAACGCCCGTCCCGAGTCCGCGCCCGCGCCGCCGCAGGAGGCCGTCCCGTCCGGTCCTCATCCGTCCCCGGCGGCGGAAGCGAGTCCTGCCGGCACGGTCGTGGTCCACGTGGGCGGTGACGTGGTCTCCCCGGGGATCGTGACCCTGCCCGCCGGGTCCCGGGTGGCCGATGCTCTCGACGCGGCGGGCGGCCCGCGCCCGGATGCGGATCTAGGGTTCCTCAACCTGGCCCGTCCCCTCGTCGACGGCGAGCAGATCCTCGTTGGGGTCACCCCGTCGCCCATGGCCGGGGAAGGCGAGGGTCCGGGCCTGCCCGCCGGGGACGGGCGGATCGACCTCAACACCGCTACCGCCGACCAGTTGCAGACCCTGCCGGGAATCGGCCCGGTGCTGGCCCAGCGCATCATCGACCACCGCGCGTCCATCGGCGGTTTCACCTCGGTGGAGCAGCTCCACGACGTCACCGGTATCGGGGACCGCCGGTTCGCGGAGCTGCGCGACCTGGTCTACGTCGGCGGTGCCCCGTGACTGCGGCAGGTTCCGGTCCCCTGCCCGGGGCAGGTGTCCGGCTCGACGTGAGCCTGGCGGTCCCGGCCGTGGGACTGTGGCTGACGGTCCTCGCACTGCTCCACGCTGCGCCACGCACCGCGTTCCTCACCGCGGCGGTGCTCGGCACGGCCGCGTGGGCAGGGCTGCTCCTGCTGCGCCACCCGCGCTGGGGGACCGTAGCCGCCCTGTGCGGTGCGACCCTGGTCTGCGCTGCGGGCGGGGCGGTGGCGGTGGCCGGGCGCACCGCCGCGGTAGCGGCCAGTCCGATGGCTGAGCTGGCCGCGGCCCAGCAGTTCACGGAGGCGAGCGTGGTGCTCGCCTTGGACCCGCGGCCTCGGGAGAACCCCGCGGTCCCGGGGCGGGCCGAGTTCGTGGTGACGGCCCACACCGAGTGGGTGACGCTGCCGGACGGGACCCGGGTCCGGAGCCGGGTCCCGGTGGTCCTCCTCGTCCACGGCGAACAGTGGCGGCACCTGGTGCCCAGCCAGCCGGTGCGCGTAGCGGGCACCGCGGTGCCCGCGGGCACCCGCCTGGATGCTGCGCTGCTCTTGGTCCGCGGTCCGCCCCGTCACGTGGGCCCGCCGTCGGCCGCCCATGCGTGGGCGGACCGGGTCCGCGGCGGGCTGCGGCGGGCGTGCGCGGTCCTGCCCCAGCCGGAGCGGGGTCTGCTGCCCGCGCTGGTCGTGGGGGACACGTCCCTGTTGGACGCGGAGACCGCGGAGATCTTCCGCGCCACCGGCATGACGCACCTGTTGACCGTCTCCGGGGCGAATCTCGCGGTGATGACCGGCGCGGTGCTGGCGGTCACCCGCTGGCTCCGGCTGCCTGTGTGGGCTTCCGCACTCACCGGTGCGGCCACAATCGCCGGGTTTGTGCTGTTGGCACGGCCGGAACCGAGTGTGCTGCGTGCGGCTTTCATGGGCGCGGTCGCCCTCGTCTCCCTGGTCGTGGGGCGTCCCCGGATCGGGGTGGCAGCGCTAGCTGCCGCAGTGATCGGGCTGCTGCTGTTCCATCCGGCGCTGGCTGCCTCGTTCGGGTTCGCCCTGTCCGTGCTGGCTACCGGCGGCATCATGGTACTCGCGCCCCCGTGGCGGGACGCATGGGCACGCCGGGTGCCGGCGTGGCTGGCGGAGCCGGTCGCGGTCACGCTCGCCGCCCAAGTGGCGTGTGCGCCGCTGCTCGTGGTGCTGTCCGCCGAGGTCAGTTGGGTGTCCGTGCCGACGAACGTGGCGGCTGGGCCGTTCGTGCCGGTCGCCACCGTCGGCGGTTTCGTGGTCGCCGCCCTGGGACTGGTGGCGCCTCCCGCGGCACAGGTGGCGGTGTGGGTTCCGGGGGTCGCCGTGGCCTGGATCCACCGCATCGCGGAATGGGGTGCCCGCGTGCCGCACGGCGCGGTGCCGTGGCGGTCCGACGTGGTGGGGGCGTTGCTGCTGGCTGTCCTGCTCGCCGCGCTGCTGGTGCTGCGGGGCTGGGCACGGAGGGTGGTGGCTGCGGGGATTGCCGCGTCCGCGGTGGCGGCGCTGGCTCTCGCCTGCCTGGCTCCTAGCTGGCCCCCGCCGGGGTGGGCGGTGGTCGCCTGCGACGTCGGCCAAGGGGACGCGCTCGTGTTGGCGGTGGACCGCGGGGAGGCGGTGGTGGTCGACACCGGGCCGCGTCCAGGGGCAGTGGACCGCTGCTTGGACCGGCTGCGGGTGCGCCGGGTTGCGCTGCTGGTGCTCACCCACCACGACCTGGACCATGCGGGCGGCACAAGCGGGGTGCTGCGGGGCCGGACCGTGGCGGAGGCGGTGGTGCCTCCGGGGTTCGACGCACCGGACGCTGCCGCAGCCTTGGAGCGGGCCGGGGCGCGGCTGCGCACCGTGCATGCCGGGGAGGAGCTGGCTGTGGGACGCTGGCGACTGTCCGTGCTGTGGCCGCCCGCCGACTTCGCGGGCGGGGACGCCAATGAGGGCAGCGTGGTCGTGCTCGCCCACCGGTCCGCTGCCCCGCCCGCCGAAGGCGGGTTGTCGGTGCTGCTCACCGGGGATATCGAAGAGTCGGCCCAGCGCGCTCTCCTCACCCATCCGGGGATCCGCGGTGTTGACGTGCTCAAGACCCCGCACCATGGGGCGGGCACGCAGGAGGCCGTGTTCCTCGAAGCCACCCGGCCCCGGGTGACGCTCACCTCGGTGGGCGCCGGCAACCCCTACGGGCACCCGGCTGCGGACACGTGGGCGCAGTTGACCGCGCTGACCTCCGCCTCGTACCGCACAGACCAGCACGGCGATGTGGCGGTGGTGCCGACCGGGGACGGCCCCGTGGTGTACTGGCGCGGCCCTGACGTGCGCTAATCCCAGGACCGACGGCCCCAGCCCTCGGTCCAGCCGGAACGTAAGCTGAAAGTTATGGTCCCCTCCTCCCCCTCTGATGCTCCTGTCCTCGACCGTGTCTTCCGCGAGGCTGCCCTGCTGGCCGGGGCCGGGTACGCGATCCTGCTGCAGATCGCCCACCCCGCGGTGGGGCAGGGCGTGCACGACTACAGCGATTTCGCGCACCGGCCGCTCAGTCGGCTCCACGGCACTCTCACCTTCGTCTACGGGGTCATGTTCGGCTCCCCGGACGAAGCGGAGCGGATCAGCGCGATCGTGCGCGCAATGCACACCAAGGTCACCGGTCCCGGATACCGGGCGCTCGACCCGGAACTGCTCCGCTGGGTGGCCGCCACCTTGTACCAGTCCGCGGAGACCGCCTACGAGCGGTTCGTGGGGAACCTCACGGACGCGGAGAAAGACGAGGTGTATGCGCGTTCGGCAGTGTTCGCCACGGCCTTGGGATGTCCGGAGGAGTACTGGCCGGCCTCCCGCGCCGAGTTCGCCCGCTACTGGGAGGAGACGCTCGCTACGCTGCGGGTCACCCCAGCAGCCCGGGCCGTGGCCCGCGACCTGCTGCACCCTTCTGCTCGTCTGCTGCGTCCCGCGGCCCGCTTCCAAGGGTTTGTGGCTGCCGGGCTGCTGCCGTCCCGACTGCGCGACGAGTTCGGCCTGGCCTGGGATGCGCGCCGCCACCGCCGCTTCCACCGGTTGTGCACGGTGGTGCGGGCGGTGTATCCGCGGCTTCCGCTCCGGCTCCGCACCGCGGTGCGGGACGGTTTCCTGTGGGATATCCGCCGCCGGGCGGCGCAGAACCGGTTGTACCACCGTCCCCGCGGGCGGCGGCCTGCCGCCGCGGCGCGGGCCCGGCAGCGTTCTTGACGGCCTCCCCTCCGGGCCCACCCGCAGGGGAGGCCCGGAGGTCACCGCAGCATGGCATGCTGACGTCCATGGACTCCACCTCCGTTCCGCCGCTGACCGTCATCGTCGGCGACGAGGAGCTGCTCGTCGACCGCGCCGTCGCTGAAGTGGTGGCCGCGGTGCGCGCCACCGATCCGGAAGTCGACGTGCACGACCTGATGCCGTCCCAGGTGAGCGCCGGGAAATTGGTCGAAGTCACCTCGCCGTCGCTGTTCGGGGACCGCCGGGTGGTGGTGTTGCGCTCAGCGCAGGACCTCACCAAGGAGCCCGCCGGGGTGATCACCGACTACGTGAAAGATCCCGTCGACGACGTGGTGCTGGTGCTCGTCCATGCGGGCGGCGCGAAAGGCAAGGCGCTGCTGCAGGCTGCGCTGCAGGCCGGAGCCCACCGGATCGACTGCGCCAAGCCAACGAAGGCGTCGGAGCGGATCGCGTTCATCAAAGGCGAGTTCGACCGCGCGGGACGGAAGATCACCGCGGACGCCGCGCAGGCGCTCTTGGACGCGGTCGGCACGGACCTGCGGGAGATCGCGGCGGCCTGCACCCAGCTCATCGCCGACACCGAGGGTCGGGTCGACGCCGAGGCGGTGGCCCGCTACCACCGGGGGAAGGCGGAAGCGTCCGGGTTCACCGTGGCGGACCGTGCCGTGGAGGGGCGGCTCGCTGAAGCGTTGGAGCAGTTGCGCTGGTCGTTGGCGGTGGGCATGGCACCGGTGCTGATCACCAGCGCGTTGGCGAGCGCGGTGCGCGGTCTCGCGGTGGTGGTGCAGTCCTCGCGCGGCCTGTCCGAGTCGGAACTCGCGAAACAGGCCAAGGTGCCGCCGTGGAAGCTGCGTACGCTTCGCCAGCAGGCGCGCGGCTGGACTCCGCGGGGGGTGGCGCAGGCGATGCGGGTGGTGGCGGAAACCGACGCCCTCGTGAAAGGCGCGGGCCGGGACCCGGCCTATGCCCTGGAGCGGGCGGTGATCGAAATCGTGGCGGCCCGTGGCCGGCGGTAGACGGTCCGGAGCGGCGGCCGTGCCGCGGGTGGCTTAGGGTCGTCGTCCTGTGGACAGCGAGGTATTCCGCGGCGGGGTCAACCAGGTGGTCCGGGTCGGGGCCGTCGTACTCCGCCCTACCGGCCCGTGGACTCCTGCGGTGCACGCACTGCTGCGGCATGTGGCGGCGGCAGGGTTTTCCGGGGCGCCCCGCGTGCACGGTGTCGACGATCAGGGGCGGGAGATTCTCGACTTTGTGGCGGGGGCAGTGGCCACCGATCCGGTGCCCGCGTATGCGCGCCGGGATGCGGCCCTGGCCGCTGCGGGGCGGCTGGCTGCTGCGACGCTACCACGACGCGACCGTGGGGTTCGTTCCGCCGCGCGACGCGGTGTGGCAGTTGCCGGAACGCGCTCCCCGCGAGGTGATCTGCCACGGTGACGTGGCGCCCTACAACACCGTGTTCCGCACCGGGCTGCCGGTGGCGTTCATCGACTTCGACGCGGCGCATCCGGGGCCGCGTCTCTGGGATCTCGCGTTGGCCGCCTACCGGTTCGTGCCGTTGAGCGCGCCCGGCACGATCGGTGAGGACGTGCCTGTGGCGGAGCAGGCACGGCGGTTGGAACTGTTCACGGCCGCCTACGGGCTCACGAGCGCGGCGGACCGTGCGATGCTCCTCGCAGTCGCTCAGGAACGCTTGGTGGCCTTGGTGGAGTTCATGAGGGAGCGGGCAGCGGCAGGGGATGCAGCGTTCGCCCGGCATTGTGCCGAGGGGCACGACGCCATCTACCGCACGGACCTCGCCTACCTGCGCGCCCATGCCGCGGCGCTTCGGGGCTGATCGTGGGCATCGGCTCCGGCCCGCACCGTGGCGTGTGCCGCAGGGTCAGCGGAGGGGCTCTCCGCCGCGCCACACCCGCATCGCTTTGAGCCCGTAGGACCAGGCGAAAGCGCCTTCGTGCTCGGCGTCCCACTGGACGACGTCCGCGACCTTCCCCACGGCGATCACGCCGCGGTCCAGCGTGCCCAGTGCCTGGGCCCCGCCGACGGTGGCGGCGCGCAGGGCTTCTTGCACGCTGAGCCCGTACAGCCCGATCGCCATGCACACGACCAGCGACATCATGGTGGTACCGCAGTGCGCCGGGTTGTGGTCGGTGCCCAGTGCTACAGGGACTCCGTGGTCGAGGAGGGCGCGGACCGGCGGGGTGCGGCACTCGTTGAGGGACGCGGTGGGGCAGACCACGACCGGTGTCTTCGTCCGGGCGAGCGCCACCAGGTCTTCCTCGTCGGTCTCGTGGAGCAGGTCCACCGAGTTGCACTGCATTTCCGCGGCCATGCGCACCGCGCCGTGCCGGGGTTTGGAGCAGGCGTGGATCCGTGTTTTGAGGCCGGCAGCGCGCCCTAGGGTGAGGATCCAGCGCGCGTCTTCTGTGGTGAACTGGCGGTTGTCGCAGTAGACGTCGACCCCGTCCGCCCCGGCCTGGGCGGCGTCCCCCAGCCAGGAGCCGACCGCCTGCACGTAGTCGCGGTGGCGGCCGAAGTATTCGGGCGGTATCGCGTGCGCAGCGAAGAAGGTGACGTGCAGCCGCGGCATTCCGGGTTCTTCTTCGAGGGAGCGCAGCAGGCGCACATCGGCGAGCTCCCCGTCGCGGGTCAGGTGGTAGCCGGTTTTCGCTTCTACGGTGGTGGTGCCCCACAGCAGCCAGTGGCGGAGCCGGTCTCGCACGTCGTTGCAGAGGGTCCACGGGTCGGTGCCCCGGGTCACGGTGACGGTGGAGGAGACACCGCCGCCCGCGGCGACGATGTCGCTCTGGGAGGCTCCCTCGCTGCGCGCGGAGATTTCGGCGTACCGGTTCCCCGCGTAGACGGGGTGGGCGTGGGCGTCGATGAGCCCGGGGGTGACGAGCGCGCCGCCCGCGTTGTCGATCTGGGCGTCGGCGATGTGGTCAATCACTCCGGGAATGCTCTGGGGCAGGCTGGCGGCTGGGCCAACCCAGGCAATGATCCCATCGCGCATGACGATGGCGGCGTTGCTGATCAGTTCGACGCCGGTCCATAGTCGTCCGATGTTCGTCAACAGCCGTACCGTCATTGTTTCACCGCTCGCCCGTCCGCGCTGCCACGGCCGTCCCCCGGACCCGGAAGACGACCACGTCACACGAACAGTCTTCACACGACTTCATATCGATGCCTTGCCGTAGCTGGGGGGTCAACGCGGCCGGAACGAGGCCGGGCAGCAGCATCCGTCAACTTCGGGTGAAGGCAACCGTAGTTCATAGAGCGCTGAGATGTACACCTTTGCGGCTGAACAGTAAACGGCGGAACCTCACAAGAGGTTCCGCCGTTTTTGTTCGGTTAGGCTCTAGCTATGAGGCCACGGTGGCGTATCGGTCCAGTTGACCGGCGAGTTCCGGGGACACCCAGGCGTGGAGGACCGTGCCGGAGGCGGTGTGCTCCTCGCTAAGGATCCGGCCTTCCTGGTGGATGCGGGAGACCAGGTCGCCCCGCTCGTAGGGCAGCAGCACGGTGACCTCGTGCTCCGATTCGGGCAGGGCTTCGGCGATCGCTTGGAGCAGCTCGCCGATGCCTTCCCCGGTGCGTGCGGAGACTTCGACCATGCCGGGGTACTTGGTGCGCAACTGCCTGAGCTGTGTCTCGTCGGCGGCGTCGATCTTGTTGATGACGATCAGCTCGGGGATGTCCGTGGCGTCGATCTCCGCGAAAACCTGCCGTACCGAGGCGATCTGCTGCTCGGGGTCAGGGTGGGAGCCGTCCACGACGTGGAGGATGAGGTCGGCTTCGGTGACCTCCTCCAAGGTGGAGCGGAACGCTTCCACGAGCTGGTGCGGCAGGTGCCGCACGAATCCGACGGTGTCGCTCAGGGTGAAGAGGCGACCGTCCGGGGTGCGTGCCCGGCGCACGGTCGGGTCCAGGGTGGCGAACAGCGCGTCCTCCACGAGGACCCCGGCACCGGTGATCCGGTTGAGCAGGCTGGACTTGCCCGCGTTGGTGTACCCGGCGATGGCGACGGCAGGCACTTTGCGGCTGCGGCGCCGGTCGCGTTTCACTTCGCGGGCCACCGCCATGTGCGCCAGTTCGCGACGGAGCTTGGCCATCCGCCGGTGGATGCGGCGCCGGTCGGTTTCCAGCTTGGTCTCACCGGGACCGCGCAGCCCCACTCCGCCGTTGCCGCCGCCGGACGTGCCCGTCTGGCGGGACAGGGCCTCACCCCATCCGCGGAGCCGCGGCAGCAGGTAGGTGAGCTGCGCCAGTTCCACTTGGGCTTTACCTTCGCGGCTGCGGGCGTGCTGGGCGAAGATGTCGAGGATGAGCGCGGTCCGGTCGATCACCTTGACCTTGACCGCTTCTTCCAGTTGGCGCAGCTGGCCGGGGGTGAGCTCCCCGTCGCAGATGACGGTGTCAGCTCCGGTGGCCTCCACGATGTCGCGGAGTTCAGCGGCCTTGCCGCTGCCGATGTAGGTAGCCGGGTCCGGTTTGGACCGGCGCTGGGTGAGTCCGGCGAGAACCACGGCGCCCGCGGTTTCCGCAAGCTGTTTGAGTTCGAACAGGGAGTTGTCGGCATCCTCCTGAGTGCCGCTGGTCCACACGCCGATGAGTACCACGCGCTCCAACCGCAGCGACCGGTACTCGACTTCGGTGATGTCGTGGAGTTCGGTGGACAGTCCGTTGACCCGGCGCAGCGCGAGGCGGTCCTGCAGCTCGGCCTCTCCCGGGGTGGTCGTGTCGATTCCGTCGAAATGGGCTGGCACAGAGTCTTCCGTGTCGACGCTTGATCCGGTGCGGAGTGTGTGGTCGTTGAGGTTGAGAGAAGTACGCGTCATATCCATCTGGTGAGTGCTAACACGGCGTCACCGTGGTTCCTCCCCCGATCGTCCCACGGGTACCGCCAGAAGTCAGGTGGTTTTTGAGGCGCTCCGCCGTCCCAGCAGCCCCAGAACATCCCCCTTAAGCAAAGAACAGGTGTTCTTTACCCATGTTTAACCCAGAAAAAACTTCAATATTTCCGCATGAGCGAAAAATTTGCGCCTCGTAGCACGGAGACTGCGTTGACCTGCCAGGACGGGCAGAGTAGCGTCAATTCCACATAACAAAAGCAAGTTTCGCCATGCGGAAGGTTTGGTGCCATGGGTACTCCCCACGGAGTCGAGATCACCGGTCCGATGAAGGACAGGTACGACGAGATCCTGACCACGGAAGCGCTCGAATTCCTCGCTGACCTGCACCGCCGGTTCGAGCCGCGCCGTCAGGAGCTCCTCGCCGCACGCAAGCGCCGTCAGGAAGAGATCTCCGCGGGCGCCAACCTGGACTTCCTGCCGGAGACCAAGGCCATCCGCGAAGATCCGGACTGGCGCGTCGCCCCGCCTGCCCCGGGGCTGGTCGACCGCCGTGTCGAGATCACTGGCCCCACCGACCGCAAGATGACCATCAACGCGCTCAACTCGGGTGCGAAAGTGTGGCTGGCCGACTTTGAAGACGCCAACACCCCCCTATGGGAGAACATGATCGAAGGCCAGCTCAACCTGCGGGACGCCCTCGACCGCACCATCGACTTCACCAGCCCGGAAGGCAAGCGCTACGCGCTCAAGGACGACTCCGAGCTGGCCACCATCGTGGTCCGCCCGCGCGGCTGGCACCTGGACGAGAAGCACATCCTCGTCGACGGACAGCGCACCTCCGGCGGCATCGTCGACTTCGCGCTGTACTTCTTCCACTGCGCCCGCCGCCAGATCGCCAAGGGCAAAGGCCCCTACTTCTACCTGCCGAAGATGCAGAGCCACCTGGAAGCCCGGCTGTGGAACGACATCTTCATCCGGGCCCAGGAGGCGCTGGGCATCGAACGGGGCACCATCCGCGCCACCGTGCTCATCGAGACCATCCCCGCCGCCTTCGAAATGGAGGAGATCCTCTACGAGCTGCGGGAGCACTCCGCAGGGCTCAATGCCGGCCGGTGGGACTACCTGTTCAGCATCATCAAGACGCACCGCACGCGCGGCCGCCAGTTCCTCATGCCTGAGCGCAACGCGGTGACCATGACCGCGCCGTTCATGCGCGCCTACACCGAGCTGCTGGTCAAGACCTGCCACAAGCGCGGCGCGCATGCTATCGGCGGCATGTCCGCGTTCATCCCCAACCGGCGCGACCCCGAGATCAACAAGGTGGCGTTGGCCAAGGTCCGTGACGACAAGACCCGCGAAGCCAACGACGGCTTCGACGGCTCGTGGGTGGCCCACCCCGACCTGGTCCCCGTCGCTATGGAGGTCTTCGACGGTGTGCTGGGCGACCGCCCCAACCAGATCGACCGGCAGCGCGACGACGTGTCGGTGACCGCCGCTGACCTGCTGGACATCTCCAGCGCCGAAGGCGGCATCACCGAGGCGGGCCTGCGCAACAACATCAACGTCGCCATCCAGTACCTGGCCGCGTGGCTGGGCGGCAGCGGCGCGGTGGCCATCCACAACCTGATGGAGGACGCCGCGACCGCGGAGATCTCCCGCTCCCAGATCTGGCAGTGGCTCCACAACGACGTCACCTTGGACGACGGCGCCAAGGTCACCACCGAGCTCGTGGAGCGCCTCATCTCCGAGGAGCTGGCGACGATCCGCGAGACCACGTCCCTCGACGCCGACCTGCTGGACCGCGCCACTGCGCTGTTCAAGGAGGTCGCCCTGGCCGAGGACTACGCGGAGTTCCTCACGCTTCCGGCCTACGAGCGGATGCCGTAACACTCGGCCGCATCGCCTCGGCGCCCCCACCCGGCTCGGCCGCGGTGCAGGGGCGCCTGCTCATTCCTGCACCACGTAGCCGATGTCGGCGTAGTCCAGCGTGCCCAGCCCGGGAGCCCCCACATTGGCCAGGGTGTCGCGGACCGCGTAGATCTGCGGCCGCTGGTAGAGGGGCAGGGTGTGGCCGAGCTCCCACAGCAGCCGGTCGGCTTTGTTGAGCTGTTCGATTGCGGTGCCGCGGTCGAGGGCCTCGAGCGCGCCGTACAGGGCCTGGTCCACCTCGGGGGAGCCGATCCGGCCGACATTGGTCCGCCACTGCGGCTTCCCGTCGGCGTCGTCGACCGCGTCGAGCCACTGGTGCAGCGAGTCGAAGACCGGGAACCCCCTGCCGCTGTTGACGAAAGCGACCAGGTCGTAGTTGCCGGGCTGGACGTATTTGCTGAACAACTGGTTGCCCGGCACACTCGTGATCTTGATGTCCACCCCGATCTCGGCGAGCATCGACTGCACCAGTTCGGCTTCCTCCCACGCCGGCGCATACCCCTGCGGGACGATGAACCGCAGCGTCAGCGGCTTGCCGTCACGAGTGCGCACCTCGCCGGGCTGGGCCGCGGTCCAGCCTGCTTCCTCCAGCAGTTGCGCGGCCCGGTCGGGGTCGTACTTCCCCCACTCGCCGCTGTTGTCGGCATAGCCGGGCTGTTCGGGCATGAGGAACCGGTTGTTGAGCACCCGCGGCTCCCATCCCAGGGTGCCCAGCGCCGCTGTGGCGAGCACTTCGCGGTTGATCCCCAGGAAGATCGCGTGGCGGACGTCCACGTCCTTGAGGATCGGGGTCTGCCCGTTGAGGGTGATGTGCCGGTAGTCGGCGCCCAGTGCAGCCCGGATCTCCGTGCCCGGTGCGGAGCGGATCCGCTCATAGGACCCGGAGTCGAGGGAGAGCGCGTACAGGTCGATGCTGCCGTCGAGGAAGGCCGCGTCCAGCGCGTCGGGGGCCAGCGTGCGGAAGATGATCGCCTCGAGCCGGGCCGGGTCACCCCACCAGTCCGCGTTGCGCTCCAGGGTGATGGTCTGGGCGACGAGGTCGAGCTCCGCCACGTCGAACGGTCCCGCGGTGACCGGGATCTGCTCGAGGTATCCGGTGTTGAAGGATTCCGGGTCCGCGGTGTACTCCTCGGGGAGCAGGGGCGAGAACAGCGCCGGATACTCGGAGAACGGCTGTTCGAAGACGATGACGACCTGGTACTTGTTCTTCCCCTTGCGTACTTCAGCGATCCGGTCGTAGCCGACAGTGCCGAGCGCCTGATACTCCGGGTTGCTTCCCGACAAGGCTTCGGCCATGGCCGCGTAGTCGCGCCAGGTGATGGGGTCCCCGGTGGACCAGGCAGCCTCCGGGTTGAGGGTGAGGGTGACGACCTGTTCGGGTTCGGTGGTGACCGACACGTCGATCACATAGTCGGGGTTGGGGTGGGCTTCACCCCGTTCATCGACCCGGAACGGGATGGGCAGCAGCGCTTCGAGGACCGTGTGCACGGCGGCGAGGTTTCCGGCCTGATGGTGGGGGTTCCACTGGGTGGGGAACTCGTTGATCCCCCAGGTCAAGGTGCCGCCGTCGGCTACGAGCGCGCGGTCTACGGCGTTGATTGCGGCTGTTGCGGGTTCCGGGGCTGCCTGCCTGTGGTCCACTTCCGCCTGGCAGCCTGCCAGCGCGGCGGTCAGGGTGAGCACGAATGCTCCCACCGAAATCGCACGCCGTTTCCCTGTTCGCACTTGTCCCCCAAATGCCCTGGGCCGTTCCGCTGCGGAGTCCGGGGCAGACTCCGGTGCTCCGCCGGGCCGACGCGCCATGATCGCCTTGACAAAAGGCACCAATGGAACAATTGGGGAAAATAGTACTCCGCTTGGGAACGGGGAACCCGGTATTTCCCAGGCGTTATCCCGCCTGGCTCCGCGGATCCACCACCGCACGCACCAGATCAGAGACCACTCCTGCCGCGGTCACGCACACCGCCCCGAAACAGCAGACCGCCGCAACCGCGTTCACATCCCCCTGCCCTACCGCTTCGAACAGGTACTCGCCGACCCCGTGCCATCCGAACACTTGCTCGGTGAAAACCGTACTGGTCAGCAGCACAGCCAGGGAATAGCTGAAATACGCGGCCGCCGGAATCAGCGTGACCCGCAGCGCGTGCCGCACCACCGCCTGCGACCGGGTCATCCCCTTAGCCCGCGCCGTGCGCAGATACTCGGCGCCCACCTGATCGGCGATCAGCGAACGCTGGTACCGGCTGTACAAGGCGATCTGCGGGAGCGCCACCGCCAGTGTCGGCAGTACCAGGTGGCGCAGCCGGTCGAGCGCCTGCTCCCCCACCCCGCCGGAGAACCCGGGCGTAGCCTCCCCGGTGACCCGCACCAGATCCATCCCCGCCACCTGGTTGGCCCACACCCCCACGTGCTGGAGCGCCACGGCGAGCACCACTACCGGCACGGAGATCACCAGCAGCGACAGCGCAGTCACGGCCCGGTCTGCGCTCCCCCGCACCCGGCTGCCCGTCCACGTGCCCAGCGCCACCCCGCCGATACAGCCGAGCACGGCCCCGGCCGCCAGCAGCCGCACACTCACCCCGATCCGCCGGGACAGCTCCTCGTTGACCGAAGCCCCGTCCCACGTGCGTCCGAAGTCGCCGACCGCTATCCCCGAAATCCACACCGCATACCGCTGGAACAGGGGCGTGCGGTCGTTGAGATTAGCGGCGTCCAAAGCGGCATCCACCGCGGCAGGAGGCGGGGGCGGCCGCTGCGCCTCGAAGTTCTCCCGGGGATGCAGCGTGGCGGCCGCCAGAAAGTAGACACAGCTCACCGCGGTGAACAGCAGCACCGCCCGCCGCAGCACCCGCCGCAGCAGCGGGACCACGACCCGGCGGCCCACCGCGCTACCGCTCACCGGAGCGCAGACAGCCGGACGTCCCCCTCGGCGACGATCACCGCGGGGCCGCTCAGCCGAGCTGCTCCAGACTCGAGCACCACCGTGCACTCCCCGCCCGGCACCCGCACCGTCCA
Organism: Thermobifida fusca NBRC 14071 = JCM 3263; assembly: GCF_001592045.1. Classification (GTDB taxonomy): domain Bacteria; phylum Actinomycetota; class Actinomycetes; order Streptosporangiales; family Streptosporangiaceae; genus Thermobifida; species Thermobifida fusca. Next base: position 143,482 of record NZ_BCWB01000017.1, read on the forward strand.
CCGGGCATCCTCGCCCGGGGGAGTCGCGGCGGCCGCGGCAGCCACAATCCCCGTACCGCAGGACCGGGTCTCAGCGGCCCCGCGCTCGTAGACGCGCATCTCCAATACGCCCGAGGCGACTTCGCGGAACACTTCCACGTTGGCGCCCTGCGGGAACTCCTCAGCCCGCAGCAGCGGAGGAGCGCTCAAGTCGACTTCGGCGACAGGCCGCGCCACCCGGCACGCCAAATGCGGGTTCCCCACCGAGATCCGCGTCCCGTGCACCGGGCCGTCGGCCAACCGGGCACTCCCCGGCCCCAGGATCCGCACCGGCCCCATGTCGACGGTGATGTTCCCGTCGGGCTCCAGCACCACGTGGCGTGCCCCGGCCCGCGTGCCCACTTCGAAGGCTGCGGCGCCGACCAGGCCGGCCTCCTGAAGATAGCGGGCGAACACCCGCACCCCGTTGCCGCACATCTCCGCCACACTGCCGTCAGCGTTGCGGTAGTCCATGAACCACTCGCAGCGCTGCGCGGTCGCCGCCTCCCCCGTCAACGGCTCGTCCAATGCTTTGGTCCGGACCACTCGCAGCACCCCGTCCGCTCCCAGACCGGCGCGCCGGTCGCACAGTGCGGCAACCGTCGCTGCATCGAGGTCGAGCTCCCCGTCCGGGTCGGGAAGAATGACGAAATCGTTCTCTGTGCCGTGGCCCTTGGCGAAACGCATGGGTTCATCCTAGATTCCTGGCTCACGCCGCGTCCGCGTTTCCCGCTGCGAACCCGCCCGCCACACGCCGTCCACTGCCACACTTAAGGCATGAGCACAGTGATCGCGGTCGTCGGACCGACCGCAGTGGGCAAGTCTGACCTCAGCGTCGCCCTGGCGCTGCGCCTGACCGAGCACGGCCTCCCCGCCGAAATCATCAACGCCGACTCCATGCAGCTCTACCAGGGCATGGACATCGGCACGGCCAAGCTCACCCCGGAGGAACGGCGCGGCGTCCCCCACCACTTGCTCGACGTCTGGGAGGTGACCCAGACCGCGAACGTGGCCGACTACCAGCGCATGGCCCGCGCGGTCATCGACGACCTCCACGCCGCAGGCCGGGTGCCCGTCCTCGTGGGCGGCTCTGGACTGTACGTGCGGGCCGCCTTGGACGAACTCGACTTCCCCGGCACCGACCCGAAGGTCCGGGCCCGTTTGGAGGCTGAACTCGCCGAACAGGGGCCGCTCGCCCTGCATGCCCGGCTGGCGCGCCTCGACCCTGAGGCGGCCCGGGCGATCCTGCCCACCAACGGACGGCGTATCGTGCGCGCCCTGGAAGTCATCGAGATCACCGGGGGACCGTTCACCGCGACCTTGCCCGACCACGTCTCCCGCTACCCGTGCGTGCAGATCGGGTTGACTGCGCCCCGCCCGGAACTGGACGAGCGGATCGCACTCCGCGTGGACCGCATGTGGGAGGCGGGCCTGGTGGACGAGGTGCGTGCCCTGGAGAAGGCGGGGCTGCGCGACGGGTTCACCGCCTCCCGGGCCCTGGGCTACGCCCAGATTCTCCGCTTCCTGGCCGGGGAGTGCACGGAAGAGGAGGCCAAGGAGGAGACCGTACGGGCTACCCGGCGGTTCGCCCGCCGCCAGGAATCGTGGTTCCGCCGTGATCCGCGGGTGCACTGGCTGCCCTACGACGCCCCCGACCTGGTGGATCGGGCGTTCGCGCTGGTCTGCGAGCACTCTGACCTCTGCTTCCGGTCAGCCACGCGCGACGAGCAGTCCTGAGACGAGCTTCCCGGCACCCGCGTTTTCTCCACGCTCGCAAGTGTGGCCGGGCCTCGGCGGGCGGCGGCTAGGCGATCCCGTACCAGGCCCGCGGGGCACGCCTGGCGTGGATTCCCGCGACCCGCCGCTTGCACTCCGCGACTTGAGCTGCGGCGCCTGCTTCCCGCATCGGCGGAGAACCGCTGCCCCGGACGCTACAGCAGGACGCCTTCTTTTCTGAAATACAGAGAATTATCCTTCACATTATTTCGACAAAATTCAACTTTCATCCATTTGCCACTTTAGGGACAAATCCACACATTGCCAACCTTTCAGTCAATTAAAAATATGAGCACAGTTTCAGTCTTCACACTCTCCCCTACAGGAACTATCCCATCACACGAAATGTGTCATCCATCACACTCTATTCCTTCTTTATTGCGCATCCACGGCTCTGAGCTGCACACTTTTACCGACACCGCGGACACACACAGGGAAACCCCAGCTCAGGAACCATCCACAAGGGGGATGAGATTCGAAAAATCACCAAGAGAAAACCATTGAAATCCCCAAACCTGGGCTGTTAGTCTCGCCTACTGTGTGGCCGCACAATCCAAAGAAATCTTTCCAAAACCCCTTCAAGGAGGACGGATTATCGGATAGGGAAACCACACTAAAACTCCCTCAATGATCACCTCTGGTTTCACATTCGGACCGCAGAAACCGTTTCCGTTGTGATCGAACGATCGGCGGCCGGCGGAATCGAGGGATTCCGAGTGTCCGCGGCCACTCGGACGGCAGCCGCACAACCTCCACCACGGTTTCACCCCTGGGGACACGTGCACCATCGGCATCTCCCCGAAATGCCGCATCCCTAGTACAGAGCATCAGGGAAATAGCCGCCGAACGGACCTCATGGTCCATGGACTTTCCATTCACTACCGCGCAATTTCCGGTCACGAGGAGTTTCCATGAACGCACTCAAGCGCACCTGCGCCACCCTCCTCATCTCCGCTGGTCTCACCGCAGGAGCCGTCGGCGTCGCTGCGGCGGCAGTGGAGTACGTCGGGGGCGGCATCTGGGACCACGGTCTCACCAGCAGCATCGTCTACTCGGACTACTACCACGGCTCCGTCTGCCACGGCTCCACCGCCGTCGGCACGAAGACGGTCCGCGCTTCCGCCCCTGCCGGCTACTGGTCTCTGGCGGACGCTCCGCGCGCCATCGCCAACAACCAGGCGTACTGGCGGACCACCTGCTGACCTCTCTTCTCTTCATCGTGCGGGCCCGCCGGAACACCCTGCATCGGCGGGCCCGCCGCAGCCATTGTTGACAGGACCACCAGGTGCCGAACCGAACACTCTCCTTCGCCTACACCGCGTGCGCTGCTCTTGCCGCGCTCATCGCTTTTCTCCTCGCGGTCACAGCCGAACGGACTTTTATCACCCTCGAAAGCTTCGAACTGGTATGGATCACCGAGAATGAGGGGATCCATGACATTGACGAAGTCGCGCGTACGGTGCAGCAGGTTGCCGACGACTACGATGCCGCGATCGGCTACACCGTCCCCGACGTGCACGAGCCCGGGACACGGGCCCACATGTACCTGGCGGTCTCTGACCCAGATTCCCGCTACGCCCGCTGGTTAGCCGACGGGTACCCTGCCTTCAGCCGCAATTACACCCTGGAAACCCATCCCATCACCGAATTCCGGGATGTCGGCCCCAACGGCTCTTACCACATCTTCGGCGCCCCGGAAGCCCGTCCTGCTCTCCTCGAGGCGCTCGCCGACCACGGCCTGCACGAATCCTCCGGGATGCAGGTTTCTCAGATCTGGCACTACTTCCTGGGTGGCCACCTCTTCAATCTCCTCGCTGTTTCCCTGCTCGCCACCGTCACCGCGGTCGGTGCCGGGGTCCTGCTGTCCGCGCGTGACTACGCCGTCATGCGCCTGCAAGGGCACTCCTATACCCGCATCCTCCTCAGCGACCTCGGCAAAGTCGTCCGGCTTTGGGCTATTGCCCTCCCCTCGGTGGCTGGCGTCACCCTGGCGTTCCTCGGCTTCTACAACGGGTGGAACCAGCTCGGCCACTACACGCTCTTCGCACTGACATTCCTGGCGGTCCTCGCGCTTTCCTGCCTCATCGCCCACGCCGCGGTCCTCGGCCTCGTCCACACCACCGAGATCCTGCCCGCACTCAAAGGCCGGCTGCCGGTGCGCAGCACCACTGTCGCTATCTACCTGGTGCGTATCCCCGTCCTAGCGATGGCCTTCGTGATCCTTAGCGCGGTGGTGCTCCACGCCCAGGAGGCCCGGGACCAGCAGGTAGGCCTGCAGTTGTACGAACAGCAGGGCGATACCTCACTGATCTCGTTGAGCTCCGACTACGGCTGGGCAACAGAGGAAGACGAACAGGCCGTCGACAGCCTCCTCGGTCCATGGCTGCAGCAGATGGATGCCGAAGGCTCCATGGTGCTGACAATCCACATCCCTCTCTCCCAACTCCTCTTCGACCCGTCCACCGGCACTGATCAGCCCGCTGAGGACGCTTCCGTCCTGCTCGTCAACGACACCTATCTCGCTGAGCAGGAACTCCTCTCCCCCAGCGGGGAACGCTACGGTCCGAATGAAACCATTCGCGTGATCGTTCCGGAATCCTCCGGCATCTCCACCGACCGGCTCGTCGCGGGATTGGAGCGGTGGCTCGCACCCCATCAGACGCCCGAGGCGGAGGGGACGGTCGAAGTGCTTCCTGCTGCCAATGGCCAGACCCTGTTCACCTACGGCGTCCAGAACTCTGCGGCCCCCTCCTACCTCCCCTTGGTGTATGAGCCGATCGTCGTTGTGCTCCCCAACGGGAAAGTCCTGTCGGAAAGGGCCTATGTCACCTACATGACCAGAGGGTCGACGATCTTCCCTGACCCGGACGTCGTCACCGCGTTCCGCGAGACCAATCCAGAAGCTGCGCGGTATATCTCCATGGTCGAAACCCTTACCGCGAATGCCGCACAGGACCACGCAACTACCTTGATCGCTCTCCGCAGTCAGCTCTTCAACCTTGCCGGTGTGAGCGCTGTGCTCCTACTGACCGCGGTGGCCGCCTGCGTGGTCTATGCGCGAGCCCGGGCCCAAACCATCTTCGCCCGCCACATCAGCGGCTGGACCTTCCTCGCCACCCACCGGCGCCTCCTCGCCGCCGAACTCGCCATCGCCGCAGGGTTCGTCGGCTGGATCACCTGGGACACCCTTGACACCTTGCAGATGCAATTGGCTGCCCAAAACGATCCTCTTCTCGGAACCCTGGGAAGAACAGAGGTCAGCGGCATCGAACCGTTCTACGCTCTCGGGATCGCCGCCGCCTCCCTGGCCATCACCGTCGCAGCGCTGGCCCTTTTCCACCGCCGAATCGTCCGCGAAGGCGCCTCACAGGCCTAACCACCCAGAAAGCCCATGATCACCGTCAAAAACCTCACCAAGTCCTTCGGCACACGCACCCTCTGGCGCAACCTCAACCTCACCGTCCCCGCAGGACGGATGCTCGCCCTCGTCGGCGCCAGCGGGTCAGGAAAAACCACGCTGCTCAACTGCATCGGCCTCCTCGAACGGCCGAGCAGCGGCCACATCCTGTTCGACAACACCGACCTGACCCGGCTCGGCCCCGGCGGACGACGCCGATTCCGCCGCGACAAACTCGGCTACCTCTTCCAGGACTACGCGCTCATCGACAACGCCACCGTCAAAGCCAACCTTGATGTTGCTCGCAGACGCGGCACCCGCCCCGACTACGCGCGCATCCTCGAACGCGTCGGCCTCGCAGGACGCGAAAACGAGAAAGTGCACTACCTATCCGGTGGAGAACAGCAGCGCGTCGCTCTCGCCCGACTCATGGTCAAACAGCCCACCCTGGTGCTAGCCGACGAACCCACCGGGGCCCTAGACAGCGCCAACAGCGCAATGGTGGTGAACGTGCTCCGTGAGATGAGCGAACAAGGCTGCGCGGTCGTCATCGCCACCCACAACGACGGTGTGCGCGACGCCTGCGACCTCGTCTTCGACGTCCACGAACAGCGGGAACTGTGACCGAAGCAGACGGGGACGGTCCGGCGTCACCGGGCCCGTCCCCGCAACACAACGAATCCGCGTCAAGAATCGCAGCAGCCGCCCACCACGCTCGGCTGCGGCTCCGGCGCCCCCACCTTCGGCATGCCCAGCAGCACCCCGGTAGGCCGCCGCTCTGGGGCGTTGCGCGCCTCCCACGCGTCGCCGGCGCGGGTGCGCCGCAGGTTCCGAATCCCCGAATCCGCCACCAGGTGGTGGGGCGCCGCGTACGTCACCTCCACCGTGACCATGTCGCCGGGGCGTACCGTCACACCCTCGTCCACCGCGAAATGCACGAGGCGGTTGTCACGGGCCCGGCCCGACATGCGACGGTGCACATCGTCCTTGCGGCCCTCGCCCTCGGCGACCAGAACCTCCACTTCGCGGCCCACGAACTTGGCGTTCTCCTCCTCGGAGATACGCTCCTGCAGCTCCAAGAGCCGCTGGTAGCGCTCTTTCACCACTTCTCGGGGCACCTGGTTGTCCATCGACGCCGCCGGAGTGCCCGGGCGCTTGGAGTACTGGAAGGTGAAGGCGTGCGCGAACCGCACCTCCTCCATCACCCGCAAGGTCTCGGCGAAGTCCTCCTCGGTCTCCCCGGGGAACCCGACGATCACGTCGGTGGTGATCGCCGCGTCCGGGATCGCTTCCCGCACCTTCTCCACGATCCGCAGGAACCGCTCGGCCCGGTAGGAGCGGCGCATCGCCCGCAGAATCCGGTCAGAACCCGACTGCAGCGGCATGTGCAACTGCGGCATCACATTGGGGGTCTCCGCCATCGCTGCAATCACGTCGTCGGTGAAATCACGCGGGTGGGGGGAGGTGAACCGCACCCGCTCCAATCCTTCGATCTCACCGCAGGCCCGCAGCAGTTTGGAGAACGCCTGCCGGTCGCCGAACTCCGAACCGTAGGCGTTGACGTTCTGCCCCAGCAGGGTGACCTCGATCGCCCCTTCGGCCACGACCGCGCGGATCTCCGCCAAAATGTCGCCGGGGCGGCGGTCCTTCTCCTTGCCGCGCAGCGCCGGAACGATACAGAACGTGCACGTGTTGTTGCAGCCCACCGAGATCGCCACCCACGCCGCGTACACCGACTCGCGCCGGGTGGGCAGCGTGGAGGGGAACCGCTCCAACGACTCGACGATCTCCACTTGGGCTTCCCGCTGCACGCGGGCGCGTTCCAGCAATGCGGGCAGCGAGCCGATGTTGTGCGTCCCGAAGACCACGTCGACCCAGGGGGCGCGGCGAATGATCTCCCCGCGGTCCTTCTGCGCCAGGCACCCGCCCACCGCGATCTGCATGTCCGGGTTGGCATCCTTGACCGGCCGCAACTGGCCTAGGTTGCCGTAGAGGCGGTTATCCGCGTTCTCACGCACCGCACAGGTGTTGAAAACAACGACATCCGGCGTGGTGCCTTCGGCTGCCCGCTGGTACCCCGCGGCCTCCAGCAGTCCGGAGAGCCGTTCGGAGTCGTGGACGTTCATCTGGCAGCCGTAGGTCCGCACTTGGTAGGTACGACTCTGGCTCACCCATCCAGGCTAAACGTTTCTCTTACCCTTCTGAACCGCGGTTCTCCCCTCAACGGCCAGAATCGGCCATCTTCGGTGGTCGACCCCCCGCTCAACGAGACAGAGCGACTAGTTTTTCCGGTTCAAACTTAACAATTCTACAAATCTAGGAATAACAAGTCTGCCACTTTGCCTGATTCACGGCACTACCCCTGGTGACAAACGCCCCGGCACAAGCTAGTTTCCGATCCCATGACCGCCACTCCACTCGTCGTCCTGGAGAACGTCAACAAGCACTTCGGGGAGCTTCACGTCCTCCGCGACATCAACCTCTCCGTCAACGCCGGCGAGGTGGTCGTCATCATCGGCCCCTCGGGATCAGGAAAATCCACCCTGTGCCGCACGATCAACCGGCTGGAGACCATCGACAGCGGCCGCATCCTGGTCAACGGCCAGCCCTTGCCCGCGGAAGGGCGTGCCCTGGCCCGGCTGCGGAGCGACGTCGGCATGGTGTTCCAGTCGTTCAACCTGTTCTCCCACATGACCGTGCTGGAGAACATCACGCTCGGGCCCACCAAAGTCCTCAAAATCCCGCGGGCCCAAGCCACCCTGCGCGGCCTGGAACTCCTGGAACGCGTCCGCATCGCCGACCAGGCCCACAAGTACCCGGCCCAGCTTTCCGGCGGTCAGCAGCAGCGGGTTGCCATCGCCCGTGCCCTGGCGATGAACCCCAAAGTCCTCCTCTTCGACGAGCCCACCTCTGCCCTCGACCCCGAGATGGTGCAGGAAGTCCTCGACGTCATGACCGACCTGGCGCGCGAGGGAATGACCATGATCGTGGTCACCCACGAGATGGGCTTCGCGCGGCGCGCCGCCGACAGGGTCGTGTTCATGGCTGACGGCCAGATCGTCGAGGAGAACACCCCGAACGAGTTCTTCACCAACCCCCGCACCGACCGCGCCCGCGACTTCCTCTCCAAGATCCTCACCCACTAACCCACCATCCCAGATTCTCCGCACCACGAGAGAGGACAAGGTTGACTACTATGCGCATCCGCCGTACCAGCGCCGCCCTGGCCGGGGCGTCCGCACTCGCCCTGACTCTCGCCTCCTGCGGTACCGCCGAAGTCGGCGGCGGAGGCAACGGAGGGGACAGCGGCAACGGTGACACCATCACCATCGGGGTCAAATACGACCAGCCCGGCCTCGGCCTCCTCGAAGGCAACAAGCCGGTCGGCTTCGACGTGGACGTCGCCACCTACATCGCCGGCGAACTCGGCTACTCGCCTGACCAGATCGAGTGGACGGAAGCCGCCTCCGCCAACCGGGAGACGTTCCTCCAGCAGGGCACCGTCGACATGATCGTCGCCACCTACTCCATCACCGACGAACGCAAGAACGTCGTCGACTTCGCCGGCCCCTACTACATCGCCCAGCAGGACATCATCGTCTCCGCCGACAACACGGACATCCAAGGTCCGGAAGACCTCGAAGGCAAGGTGCTCTGCTCTGCTTCCGGGTCGCGTTCCGCCAACAACATCGTCGACAGCGAAGAAAACGGCGGCCTGGGCATCGGCGCGGAGCTCCGGGAAGCCGGCAACTACTCCGAATGCATGGAGCTGCTCGCCAACGGCACGGTGGACGCTGTCACCACCGACAACACCATCCTCGCCGGGTTCGCCGCACAGAACCCCGACGCCTACCGGATGGTGAACAACCCCTTCGGGGAAGAGAAGTACGGCGTCGGCCTGCCGAAGGGCTCCACGGAGATGTGCGAGAAGGTCAACGAGGCCATCACAAAGATGTGGGAGGAGGGCAAGGCCCTCGAATTCCTCGAAGCGGCCTTCGGTGAGACCGGATTTGAGTACGCCACGGAGCAGCCGCCGCTCGAAGGCTGCGCGTAGCCCCGCTACCCGTCCAAGGCCGGCGGGGCGCCCCGCCCCGTCGGCCACTCCTATCGACTGGGACTGATGGAAGCCTTCTTCACCAACATCGACAAGGTCATCGACGGTTTCTCCTGGACCGTCCGGCTCGCCTTGTTCAGCGCCCTGTTCTCCTTCATCCTGGGCGTCATCCTCACCGCGATGCGGGTCTCCCCCATCGGCCTGCTACGCGGCGTGTCCACCGTCTACGTGGAGACGGTCCGCAACTCCCCCCTCACCCTGGTACTGCTCTTCTGCGGCCTGGGCCTCAACAGCGCCCTCGGGTTGAGCCTTGCGGACAGCGTGGCCTGGGACGTGTTCTGGTGGGCGGTGATCGGCCTGTCCGCCTACACGGCGTGCTTCGTCTCCGAAACCCTGCGCTCCGGGATCAACACCATCCCCGTCGGCCAGGCCGAAGCGGCCCGCTCCCTAGGACTCACCTTCACCCAGATCCTGCGCCTCATCATCATCCCGCAGGCACTGCGCACCGTCATCGGCCCGCTCGGCAGCGTCCTCATCGCCCTGATCAAGAACACCACGGTCGCGTCGGTCGCCGGGCTCGGCGTCCAAGAAGCATCCCGGCAGATGAAGCTCATGTTCGACCAGGGGATCGCTCCCGTCCTGCCGACCTTCGTCGGCTTCGCGATCGGTTTCCTCGTCCTGACCCTGCCGGTGGGGTACTTCTTTAGCTGGCTGAGCAAGCGAATGGCGGTGGTCCGGTGAGCGCACAGCAGGTTCTCTTCGACATTCCCGGGCCCAAAGCCCGGATCCGCCACGCCGTCTACACTGTGCTCACCCTCGTGGGCTTCTTCGTCGTCCTGGCCATCATCTACCTGGGGTTCAACCGGTCGCTCGGCGAGGGCGCGCCGCCCCTGTTCAGCGCTGAGGCGTGGGCGGTCAACCCCAACGGCCAGTGGGCGGCAGTCCGCTGGCAGCCGTTCATCGACCCGGCCACGTGGACCGACTACGTCATCCCGGGTCTGCTCAACACGCTGACCGCAGCGCTGTGGGCTGCCGTGCTCGCCCTCGTGTTCGGCCTGGTGTTCGGGATCGCCCGGCTCTCCGACCACGCGTGGATCCGCATCCCGGCGGGAGCAGTCGTCGAGTTCTTCCGCGGCATCCCGCTGCTCATGCTGATCTTCTTCGCGATGGCGCTGCCGCTGGCCGTCAACCAGGTGCGCCCGCTCCTCGGCCTGCCCCCGCTGCAGCCCGGCACTTTCCAAGTCTCCGCGCTCGCCGCCGTTGTCATCGGGCTCACCCTCTACAACGGCTCGGTGCTGGCTGAAGTGTTCCGTGCCGGGATCAACGCCGTACCCAAAGGCCAGTCCGAAGCCGCCTACTCGCTGGGTATGAACAAGGTCCAGGTCATGTGGTGGATCCTCATCCCCCAGGCGGTCCGGTCCATGATGCCCGCGATCGTCGCCCAGCTCGTGATCCTGCTCAAGGACACCGCGCTCGGCTACATCATCGCCTTCCCCGAGCTGCTCCGCAGCTTCTCCCTGATCGGCACCCGCTACGGCAACGTCATTCCCGCGGCCCTCATCTGCGCGGTCATCTACATCGCCATCAACATCTCCCTGAGCCGTCTGGCGATCTGGCTGGAGAAGCGCAACGCCCGCAGCAGCAAGGGCGGCACCAAAGGCACGGCCCTTCCCACCACGGCCGCCTCCGGCACGTTCGGGGCACCCGGATCAACCACGTAACCCACCTGGCATGACTCCCCTGGGGGAGCCTCACCTTCCGGCACAGGCGGTGAGGCTCCCCCATTCCGTCTCACCAGCGGCTAATGTCTCTCTTGATCCTCACCACCCCACTCAATGCCAGGGAAAGCGCATTATGAACGAACGCGTGATCCTGCCCTACGGGAGCTGGTCCTCACCCATCACCGCGGCCGACATCGCCAAAGGTGCTCTCCGTCTCGGTTTCCCCTCTGTCGTCGCCGATGAGATGTGGTGGGAGGAATCCCGACCCGAGGAAGGCGGCCGCACCACCGTCATGCACCGCGCTGCTGACGGCACCGTTACCGAACTCCTGCCCGCCCCGTGGAATGCGCGGACCCGGGTCCACGAGTATGGAGGCCGCTCCTACCTGCCTGTGCCCCGCCGCGACGACAAGGCGATCACCCGCTGGGGCATCGTCTTCGCCAACTTCTCCGACCAGCGCCTCTACCTGTTGGAGAAAGGCTCCCGCGAGCCCCGCCCGCTCACCCCGGAACCGGAGAGCCCGGGTGCGCTCCGCTACGCCGACTTCGTGCTCTCCCCCGACCGCAAGCACCTCATCTGTGTGCGGGAAAGCCACGACGGCACCACCGTCACCCGCGCCATCGTCTCCGTGCCCCTGTCGGGGCGGGCCGCCACCAACCCGTCGGCGGTCCGCGTCCTGGTGACCGGGGCCGACTTCTTCGCCTCCCCGGTGCCGTCACCGGACGGGACCAAACTCGCCTGGATCTCCTGGAGCCACCCACGCATGCCGTGGCAGGGCACCCAGTTGCGGGTCGCCGACATTCCGGAGACCGGGCCGATCACTACTTCGCATCCGCTGCGCGGCGGGTTGAAAGAGTCCGTGCTGCACCCGCAGTGGCGGGACAACGAGACCCTCTACTTCGTGTCCGACTGGTCCGGCTGGTGGAACCTGTACGAGACGCGGCTCTACGGGCAGGCGATGGCGCTCTTCCCGGACGAAGCCGAGTTCACGCCGCCGCCATGGCAGTTGGGGATCACCCCCTACTGCGTGCTCGACGACGGGCAGCTCATCACGCTCTACGGCCACGCGGACCTGGGGGTCGGCCGCTACGATCCCCACACCGCCGACCTCACCCCGCTCGCTTCGTCGTTCACAAGCTGGCACACCCTGGCCAGTGACGGGAAAACCGTGGTCGGTATCGCCGCCTCCCCCACCGAGCCGACCAGTCTCGTGCGGCTCAACCCGGAGAACGGGGCGACGACCGTGCTCCGCCGCTCGCTCACCGAAACCCCCACCATCGGGTACCTGCCCAAACCCCGTACCACGTCCCTGTCCGGCCGCTACGGCACCACCGTGCACGCCAACGTCTACCCGCCCACCAACCCCGAAATGGAAGGGGAAGGGCCCGCCCCCTACGTCGTCTGGGTGCACGGCGGCCCCACCGGAGCTGCCACCACCGGGCTCGACCTGCACAAGGCCTACTTCACCAGCCGCGGGATCGGCATCATCGACGTCAACTACGGCGGATCCACCGGGTACGGCCGCGCCTACCGGGAACGCCTCGACGGCCAGTGGGGGGTCGTCGACGTGGAAGACGTGGTCGCCGCAGCCCAGAGCCTCGTCGACCAGGGCCTCGCCGACCCCGACCGGCTGGCGATCCGCGGGGGAAGCGCAGGAGGGTTCACCACTCTGCTCGCACTCACCCAAGACGTGTTCGCCTGCGGCGTCTCCTACTACGGCGTCACCGACCTGCTTCGGCTCGTGCAGGAAACCCACGACTTCGAATCCCGCTACCTCGACACCCTCATCGGTGTCCTCTCCGGTTACAGCGCCACCTACCAGGAGCGCTCCCCGATCAACCGGGTCGCGGAGATCAACGTTCCCGTGCTGCTCCTGCAAGGCGCGGACGACCCTGTCGTCCCACCGGAGCAGGCCCGGGAATTCGCCGCTGTCCTCAAGGAACGCGGTGTCCCCCACGTCCTCGTGGAGTTCGAGAACGAAAGCCACGGTTTCCGCAAGCCCGACACTGTCGCCACCGCGTTGGAGAAGGAGCTTGCCTTCTACTGCAAAGTGTTCTTCGGGTTCACACCGCCGGGGGTGCCCCCGATCGACCTCGACCTGTCCGCCCCCACCGAATAGCCTCTCGGGCCCCGGCCGGTCGACGGCCGGGGCCGCCCTCGTTCAGCGGGCGGTTTCCACCGCGCGGGACTCCCGAATCACCGTCACCCGGACCTGTCCCGGATAGGTGAGCTCCTCCTCCACCCGTTTCGCGATGTCCCGGGCGATCACCTGGGCCTGCACGTCGTCCACCGCCTCCGGTTGAACCATCACCCGGATCTCCCGCCCCGCCTGCATCACGAACACCTTCTCCACCCCGTCACTGACGGCGTAGGCGATCTCCTCCATCCGCTGCAGCCGTTTCACATACGACTCCATGGAGGCGCGCCGCGCCCCCGGCCGTCCCCCGCTGATTGCGTCCGCGGCCTGGGTCAGCACCGCTTCGACCGTGCGCGCTTCCACCTCGTTGTGGTGGGCTTCGATCGCGTGCGCCACTTCCTCGCACTCCCCGTAGCGGCGGGCGAGCTGCGCGCCGATCACCGCGTGGCTGCCCTCCACTTCGTGGGTGAGCGCCTTGCCGATGTCGTGGAGGAGCGCGCACCGTTTCGCGAGAGGCACGTCCGCGCCCAGTTCAGCGGCCATCATCCCCGCCAAGTGGGCGCTTTCCACAAGGTGGGCGAGCACGTTCTGCCCATACGAGGTGCGGTACCGCAACTGTCCGAGCAGCGCCACCAACTCCGGGTGCATGTCGGAGATCCCCACTTCAAGGAGGGCGTCTTCTCCGGCGCGCACGCACTGCTGCTCCACTTCGCGCCGGCTGGCTTCGTAGGCTTCTTCGATCCGGTGGGGGTTGATCCGGCCGTCGGCCACGAGTTTCTCCAAGGTGAGCCGCGCTGTTTCCCGCCGCAGCGGGTGAAAGCACGACAGCAGCACCACCCCCGGGGTGTCGTCGACGATGAGATCGACCCCCGTCACTGTTTCGAACGCCCGGATATTCCGCCCTTCCCTGCCGATGATTCGCCCCTTCATCGCCTCCTCGGGCAGGGGCACGGCGCGGACCACCGATTCACTGGTCTGCTCGCCCGCCAGCCGCTGGATCGCCAGGGAGATGATTCTGCGGGCCCGGGCCTCCCCGTTCGTGCGGGCGTCCCGCTCGATCGCGCGGACGAGGACAGCGGCTTCCCGTTTCGCCTGGTCCACGATGTCTGCAACGAGCGCGGCTTTCGCCTCCTCCGCGGTGAGCGCCGCAGCCTGCTCTAAAACAGCCCGCCGTTCTTCTGCTAGGCGGGCCAGTTCGGCTGCGCGCTGGTCGAGCTGGGCGGTCCGCTCGTCAAGCTGGCGGCGCGCCGCATCCAACCGGCGCAGCTCCCTCTCGATGCGCTGCTCCTGGGCGGCGATCCGCTGCTCCCGCCGGTCGAGTTCTGCCCGGTATGCGGCGGCTTCCGCGAGCAGGCGGTCCTGGTGGCTGCGGGCGGCGTTCTCCGCGTCGGCCCGGATGCGGTCGGCCCACTGCTGCGCCTGCGCGGCGACGGCTCGGCTGCGCGAGCGGAGCGCAAGCACATGACCCGCGGTCAGCAGCGTCAACGCTCCGAGAAGTGCGATGACCACAAGGTCGGCCACTCCGTCCATGGAGCTCCCCCCACCGCACTCCGCCCTGGTCCGACCACTGTGCGTGGCTGGCTGGACGGTTCTGCCGCGCGCTCGTGCGCGTCCTCTGTCGGGATAGGGGTTACCCCGCGGACTCTCGGGTTAATGCTTGCTCAAACGAGATTAAAGAGAACAGTGACCCTGGGGACATCACACCGATACGCGTCGCAGCGGGCTCATCCCTCCTCAGGGGACGGGAAGTCCACTTCGACGCCTTCCGCTTCCAGCTCTTCGCGGACGAGCCGATAGGCCAGACCAGCGGAGTATCCGCGGCGCGCCAGCATGCCCATGAGCCGCCGCACCCGCACCTCAGTGGGTTTCCCCCGGGTCGCGGCGAGTCTGCGGCGCACCAACTGGCGTGCCGTGGCCTCCTCCTGTGCCGGGCTGAGCCCATCGACCGCCGCGCGCACCGTGTCCTCGTCCACGCCGCGCTGCCGGAGCTCCGCGGCGAGCGCCCGACGCGCCAGCCCGCGTCCCGCGTGCCGGGAGTCCACCCACGCTTCAGCGAAAACCGCGTCGTCGACGATCCCGACTTCCCCGAACCGGTCCAGCACCGCTTCGATGACCTCGTCGGGGATCTCCCGCCGCCGCAGCGCGTCGGTGAGCTGCGCCCGGGTGCGCGGGGCACGGGTGAGCAGCCGCAAGCAGATGGCACGGGCCCGGGCGTAGAGGTCCTCCGGGGCGGCGGAGCCGCCCGGAGGACCGTCCCTGCCGTCTGCGGCGCGGTCAGGCATCCGTGCTCGGCGCCGCCGACTTCGACGCGGAGGTCGACGCCGTGGTCTTGCGGGTGGTGCGCTTGGTCGTGGACGCGGCCTTCGCCTCGTCCTTGGCAGCCTCCTCGGCGGGGGCGCTGTCGTCGCCCGTGGGGATGCCCAGCTTCTGCTTGATGCGCTTTTCGATCTCGTCGGCCATGTCCGGGTTGGCCCGCAGGAAGTTCCGGGCGTTCTCCTTGCCTTGGCCGAGCTGGGTGCCTTCGTAGGTGTACCAGGCTCCCGACTTGCGCACGATCCCGTGCTCCACGCCGAGGTCGAGCAGGCCGCCTTCCCGAGAGATGCCGACCCCGTAGAGGATGTCGAACTCGGCCTGCTTGAACGGCGGAGCCAGCTTGTTCTTGACGACCTTGACCCGGGTCCGGTTTCCGACGGCTTCCGTGCCGTCCTTCAAGGTCTCGATCCGGCGCACGTCCATGCGGACGGAGGCGTAGAACTTCAACGCCCGGCCACCCGACGTAGTCTCCGGGCTGTTGTGCACCATGACCCCGTCCACAAAGTAGTTGTGGTTCCCCTCGACTTCGATGTCGAACTTGCGCGTGCTTCCGGGCTTGACCTGGATGTCCAGCACCGGGGCGGCCACGAGACGCTGCACCGGGTCGCTGTACTCCGGGGTGACGGAGCAGCGTCCGCGGAACTGGGCGAGCAGCATGCTGCTCATGGACTCGGGCACGTAGGGGGCGACCAATTCCAGGAATCGCACCGTGGCCGCAGGCGTGAACTCGAGGAGGCTCCGCGCGTCCGCGCCCTGCTGGACCACCGCAGCGTCCAGTTCGTGGGTGTCGCGCAGGTACTCCACCAGCCGCTGCCGGGAGCCGGGGCTGAGCGTCTCAACGTCGATCTGGACCCGGGCGTCGTCGTCCGTCCCGGACTGCGGGATGGTGAGAGTGCCGGCGTCCAGGTACCACACGGCCAGCGCCAGCGGGGTGAGCTGCTTGAGGAACTCCCAGGTGAGGTGGGTGTGCCCGTCGCCGAAGTCGACGACCCGGTGCAGTTCGCTCAGTTCCGGCATCGGGGTGAACTCGACGCCCACCGTGGCCGACGCCTCGGCGGTCCGGGAGTGGGCGATGTTCCCCAGCAGGGAGACCTTCCAGTCGAGGTAGGCCGCCTGCTCGGCGGTGTGCGCCATGCAGAAGTGCACGCCAGGGCCGCCGTGCCGGTCCGGCACGAGGGTGCCGCGACCCATCAGGGAGCCGTAGACCACCTGGCGCTGCTGCTCGTTCAGGTAGTGCGGTTCGTGCACGAGGACCCGGTCCCCGGCGATCAGCTCACCGGCTTCCCGCCAGCCTCCCGGGGTGCGGATCAGGTGGTTGGGGGTGGCCGTGAACTGCGCCCCGCCGGGCTTGCCGGATCGGCCGACCGTGAACTGCAGGAAGTGGTCGGCGGCCCCGTTGTCGAACCAGTTGACGACCCGCCGGGGGACGATCCGGTCCGTCTCCGGGTCGTAGGAGAGGACTTCGACGTCCAGTTTGCGGTCGACGATAGTGCCGATCTTCTCCTGTGTACCGTCGGCCAGTGTGACCAGGGTGTCGTAGTGCATGCAGCCGAACATCACGCCGACCTTCTCGCGGAGCTGGTTGATGAAGATCGCGGTGGTCTTCGTCTGGTTGAGGGCTCCGGCGATCTTGCGCAGGGCCTGGGACATGAGGCGGGCCTGCAGGCCGACGTGGCTGTCGCCCATCTCGCCTTCGATCTCGGCGCGCGGCACGAGGGCGGCCACCGAGTCGATGACGATGATGGAGATCGCGCCGGAGCGGACGAGCATGTCGACGATCTCCAGCGCCTGTTCTCCCGTGTCCGGCTGGGACAGCAGCAAGTCGTCGATGTTGACGCCGATCTTCTCCGCATACGAGGGGTCGAGCGCGTGTTCGGCGTCGATGAAGGCGGCGATCCCGCCGGCCCGCTGCGCGTTGGCGACGGCGTGCAGGGCGACCGTGGTGTTGTGCGACAGGATGCCGTTGGCGAGGAAGCTGTGGGTGCGCGGCACCATGAGGTCGAAGGTGGGCTGCTGCCCCGCGTCCTCGACGGCGGTGATCGGCTCGTAGGTGTAGCGGGCGTCCGTCAGTTGTGTGAGGTAGCCGAGGATCGCGTTGGCAGTCGCCGGGGCCTCGTCTGTGCGGCGCTTCGCCCAGTCGATGACGCGGCGCACCTGGTCCCGGTCGTAGGCTCCGCCGCTGGCCGCGGGGAACGGGTCGTCGGTGCTCTCCGCGCGGTCGCCGATGCTGTCCCGCAGCGCGTGGATCAGCCCGGTGAGGTTCGGGATGGCTTCCACCTGCGGGGTGGGCTCGTGCAGCCCAGTCTGGGGGCTCTGCTGGGCGGTGCGGAAACCGACCTCGGTGTGGAAGCGGGGTGCTGCGGCAGGGCTGATGGTGACGGCCCACGGGTGCTGCCCATTCCCGTGGCTGCGGTCGAGATCGGCGGGGATTCCCAAACCGTAGAGCAGGTACTGGACTTCACGGGCCAGTGGCGCGGAGGCAGTGCGCAGTCCGACAGCCGCCGAGGTGTCGGTCCAGCCAGCGGCCGTGTAGAGGGCGGCGAGGAATGCACGCTGCATCTTGTCGCCCGCGGTCCGCACGCACTGCGGGATCCGGGCGGCAGCGGCGTAGTCGACGCCGTACCGTTCGGCGAGGGTGTGCCGGGCCGCCGGGTCGGACAGCACGTAGGCAACCTGGCCGTCGCCGGGGACAGCGGTGACCGTGGTGTCGAGCAGCCATTCGGCGAGAGCAGCGAACTCCGCACCGGTCTCGATGTCGGTGGTGGTGAAGCGGACGTGCCCCGCAGGGTCGAGGGAGCCCGCCGCAGTCAGGTAGCCGAGGAGGACGGCCTCATCCTCGCTGAGGCCCCCACCACTGGCGGCCTGCACCGCGCCGAACGCCGCAGAGACGAGCACGTCTCCTTCGCGGAGCTGTCCCGCTTCGCGCCAGACGATGAACCCGTCGTCGTTCATGACGCGCAGCGGGTGGTTGCGGGTGACCGTGACCTGGCGTCCCGAAGCAACCGTGATCCGCACCACCGGCTGGCGGCCGTTGTGGGTGAGCGCGGCGACCTGTTCGAGCTCGCCTTTCTCGTTGACGACCCGGATGTCCCGGTCCCGGACGTCGGTGACACGGCTGGTGCTGGAGAGCGGCAGCCCGGCTCGGCCGAAGACCTCGGCCACCGTCTCCAGACCGCGGTCGGTCCAGACGTAGGTGTCTGCGGTAAGGCACTTCCCTGACGACTCCGGACCGTAGATCTCGACGATCCGGCCGCGTGGGATGCCCCCGATTCCCAACGCCACGTCCAGGGAGATAGACCCGGTGGGGATCGACTCGATGGGCGGGCGGTTGTCGTCGCCGAGGCGCATGATGGTGCCCTTGCCGAACTGGCGCTCGATCTGCGCGAGTGCGGTTTCAAGAGCCTTGTCTCGATCAGAAGCTGCCACGGGAAACCCCTGTTGGGTCGATGCCTTCTTCTTCATGATGGGGGTGACGCTACGCCGCGCCAGTGACATCCCGCGACGTGTGCTCCCCCGCTGTGGACAACCTCCGGGCCGTCCCCCGGTCGGCTGCGGCGCCCAAAGGCGGGCCACTCTGAAGCCACTCTAGGCTCAGGCGCGCCCCATCCTACCCGAACCTTTGTTCGATTGACTGGTGCTCGCGGCCCGCCTCAGTAGACGTGTGCGGGCAGGTCGAAAGCCTGACAGACGGCGTGCCAGACCTCTTTGGCGTCGAACCCGTCGTCGAGGGCCTGGCGGATGGTCCGGGAGCCGAGTTCTTCGAACACGTAGTCGCGGGAGAGGCTTTCGGCGTAGGCGGCGCCGAAGTGTTCTTCCATGCGTTGCCAGAAGTGGGACAGTCTCATCTCTCCTCCAGTATCGGCCCCGTTCCGCTCTGCCACTCCGGCATGCCGCGGCATGTCCCCCAGCGCTCCGGGGAGGCGCGGGGCGGTCTGCGCGCCCCGCTGGCGAACGCTCCCCGCACGGCCGCGGAGTGTGCTGGCAGGGGCGCCCGCCCGGTACCGGAAGAATCCACCCCACCACCCGGCTTCTATGAACTAGATCACATTCAATGCTGACGGGTGCGCTGCACAATCCTCCAGACCGTCCAGCCGATACTGCCCCGGGCACACCGACGCTTCTGAAACGGATAGGTTGGCGCACGGCCCCGGAACACCTGCCGCATCCGGCGTCCCGTCTGAGAACCGCGCCCATCCACAGCAATGGACCACACGATACGCCCCATGACCGCAGCGGACCGGCCGCGACTCGTCGAAGTGAGCCGGGCCGCCGACACACTGTTCGCCCGCGCCGGAGTGCACCTGCCGGACGACGACCCGGACGACCTCTTCGACCAGGCTGCTGCCGTGCTCGTGGCCGGCAGGCCGCCCGTAGGCTTCGCCGCGCTGACCGTCCTCGACGGCGCCGCCCATCTGGAGCAGCTCTCCGTCCACCCCGACTACGGGCGCCGCGGCATCGGAACCGCCCTGCTCACGGCAGCCTGCGCGTACGCGCAAGAGCACGGCTCCCCGTGGATTACCCTGACGACCTTCCGCGACCTGCCCTGGAACGCGCCCTGGTACGCACGGCACGGTTTCACGGTGCTCCCGGAACCGGAGTGGGGACCGCAGTTAGCCCGGCAGTGGCGCGAAGAGATTGCAGCCGGAATCGCGGTCCTCCCCCGCGTCGTGATGCGGCGCCGTCTCACTCCGGACCGCACCACCGCGACCGGTAGGTAGCCTGGAAGGGACAAGTGTGACGTGCGGCCTTGCCCGCCGGGACTTCCCGGCAGCGGGGAGCAGGCGCGCCCACCGGACAGTCCCTGGAGGAGAACCAGCGGATGAGACACTACGGCAGCATTCCTCGACTGCTCCTCGGCCGCCCCACTGGCCGGACCTCTTCGGATTCCAAGGCATAATCGCAGCATGCGCCTTTCCGCCCGGGTTGATTACGCACTCCGTGCCGCTGCCGAACTTGCGGCCGTCGGTGGCGGTCCCGTCACGGCCGAGCAGCTCGCACGTGCCCAAGCCATTCCTGGCAAGTTCCTGGAGAACATCCTGACGCAACTGCGCCGTGCCGGCCTGGTGCGCAGTCAGCGTGGGCCGGTCGGCGGATACTGGCTGGCACGCCCGGCCTCGGAGATCTCGCTGGCCGACATCATCCGCGCCGTGGACGGCCCGCTGGCAAACGTGCGTGGAGAACGCCCCGAGCACCTCGAATACGACGGTGCGGCGCGCAGCCTGCAACAGGTGTGGATCGCCCTGCGGGCCAGTGAGCGGGCCATCCTCGAATCGGTGACCCTCGAGCACGTGGCCACCTCGCAGCTTCCGGAATCCGTCCGCTCACTGGCCGAGAACCCCGAGGCCTGGACGAGCTGACCCCTCATCCCCCGGCCGCGCTGCGGCCCCTGCAGCACAGGAAGTCAGCGCCGCCCGACCAGGGCTAGCTCATGGCCTGGAACATCCAGTGCTGCTGTTCAAGGTCCTGGGCTGCCGCGATGAGCAGGTCCTGCGTGATCGGGTCGGTTTCCTCCGTGGCTTTGACGTGCTCCCGGAAGCGGTCGACTGCGCCGCTGAGCGCTTCCACCACGAACGCGACCACCTTGTCGTCCTGGATGTAGCCGGGGTCGAGCTGGGGAAGACGGGTGTCCTGGGCGATCCGGCTCACCCGCCCGTCCGGGTTCACCCCGAGCGCGATGGCGCGCTCCGCGAGAGTGTCCGTGTGCTTGCGTGCCGCTTCCACGAGCTCGTCGAGCTGCAGGTGGATGGAACGGAAGTTGCGGCCGATCACGTTCCAGTGCGCCTGCTTGCCCAGCAGCGTGAGGTCGATCAGATCGACGATCGCGGCTTGGAGCGTCTGTCCGACAGACTTGCGGGCTTCTTCGCTCAGCGCGCTGTGGATCTTGGCCATGGTTCAACCCCCGATGTGCGATAGCAGTGACAACGGGGAGTCCACTGCCCCAGATCTGCCGAGGAAAACCCAGGAAAAGCACTCCGGGGAGGGAGCGCGAACGGGTCGACCGTGTGCACCGCGGTCGACCCGTTCGGCTTCGCGGGGGCGGGCCTACACCCCCACCATGTCGACAACCTCCGGAACGCGATCGGGGATGGTGGAGTCGATGCCGAGCCTGTCGGGACCGGCAGCGGAATCCGCCGGGACCGAACCGCTGAGCGCCGCCTCCTGGAGTTCAGCGAGAGCGAGCTGGTCGGAAACCTCTCGAAGAACCTGGGAGAGGGGGACTCCCAGCGCGCCACAGATCGAGGCGAGCAGTTCAGAGGAAGCCTCCTTCTGTCCGCGTTCGACCTCTGACAGGTACCCCAACGACACTCGGGCATCGGCCGACACCTCGCGGAGAGTGCGGCCCTGCCGCTGACGAAGCTGCCGTAGCACGTCACCGAGCAGGTGACGAAGCAGGACCATCATTCGCGCTCCCTCCTACCGGTAGCGACCTTCATAAAAACACCGTACCCGCCCGAAGCCCGATCGTCGCACCTCATAGCTTCCTTGTTCGCTGGAGGGATAACACGATCTTGGTGAGGTTTTGTTCCCCGACTCCGGGGTCTTGAACGGGTCCTCGGACGTTATTTCACGGTGTTTTGTGCCACGTCGTCTACGAGGGTATCGCGCAGGAGGGCCGCCGCCGCGGCGACAGTCTGCTCCCTAATCGCTGCCCGATCCCCCGCGAGCTGAAGTTTTCGCAGGTTATCACGGTTTTCCGGGCAGGACACAGCGGCGTAGACGGTTCCGACGGGCTGTCCGTCCTGCGGCCGGGGTCCGGCGACCCCGGTGACCGCGAGACCGAAAGTGGCCGCAAAAATCCGGCGGGCGCCGCGGGCCATCGCCACGGCGACTTCCGGATGGACGGCCCCGTGCTCGGCGAGCAGGGACTGGGGAACGCCCAGAACCGTGTTTTTGGTCTCTGTGGCGTAGGCGACAGCTCCCCCGCGGAAAACCGCGGAAGCCCCGGGCAGCGCGGTGAAAGCAGCACCGATCATGCCGCCGGTGAGGGACTCGGCCACAGCGAGCGTCGCACCGCGCTCCGCGAGCAGCGCGTGGACGCGGGCTACCAGCTCAGCAGTACTGGGCACGCGCTAGTCCCTCCCCCCTTCGCGGCTGGGCTGCTTGTGCCGGGCCCGCTGGTAGAGCCGGAACGCTTTGAACACGTAGTCGACCCCGGTCCACAGGGTGACGGCGACCGCGGCCGCCATGATGGTGTGCGCGGGCAGTTGCAGATACCACTCGCTCGGCAGCGGGAACAGGTAGACGCAGATGGCCACGATCTGCAACGCGGTTTTGAGTTTGCCGCCCGGGCTGGCGGGGATCACGCCGTACTTGATGACGGCGAACCGCAGCGCGGTGACCCCCCATTCGCGGATGAGGATGACTGCGGTGACCCACCACCACAGTTCCCCGATCCACGACAGCAGAATGAGGGCAGCACCGGTCAGGGCCTTGTCGGCGATAGGGTCCGCGATCTTACCGAAGTCGGTGACGAGGTTGTGGCGGCGGGCCAGCTCCCCGTCGACCCGGTCGGTGATTGCGGCGCCGACAAAGACCGCGAAGGCCGCCAGGCGCCACCAGAAGCCGTCCTGGAGGAGCAGGACGATGAAGAGGGGCACCATGACGATCCGGCTGACCGTCAGGATGTTGGCGATGTTCAGCACCGGAACGGAACCGGTGGGTGCGGCAGGATCCGGGGTGCTCACGTGGTATCAGCGTCTTCCTGGTGTTCGGCGACGAGGTCGACTCCCATGGCAGTCAGCACCGTAGCGGGCACAATGTCGCCCACGTGCAGCGCGGTGTCGGCGTAGAGGATGGTGCTGCCGTCCACTTCGGGAGCCTGGTGTGCGGCGCGTCCTTCGTAGGCGCCGTCGTCCAGCACGTCTTCGACGAGGACGTCGATCGTGGATCCGATGCGCTCTTCGGCCCGCTGGGCCATCAGCTCCTCGGCGAGCTGGTTGAGCTGGTCAACCCGCTCCTTGATGGTCTCTTCAGGGAGTTTGCCATCGAATCCGGCGGCTTCGGTGCCGTCCTCGTCGGAGTAGCCGAAGATCCCGATGGCATCCAGGCGGGCCTGTTCGAGGAAGGCGACGAGTTCCGCGAAGTCCTCGTCGGTCTCGCCGGGGAATCCCACGATGAAGTTCGAACGGATGCCCGCTTCGGGGGCTTTGGCGCGGATGCGTGCCACGAGCTCCAGGAAGCGTTCGCGGTCGCCGAAGCGGCGCATGCGGCGCAGCAGGGGGCCGCTGGCGTGCTGGAAGGACAAGTCGAAGTAGGGCACCACGCCGGGGGTGCCGGTGAGGACGTCGATGAGTCCGGGGCGGACTTCCGCGGGCTGCAGGTAGCTGACACGGACCCGTTCGATCCCGGGGATTGCGGCGAGCCGGGGCAGGAGCTTCTCCAATGCCCGCACATCACCCAGGTCCTTGCCGTAGGAGGTGGAGTTTTCGCTGACCAGGAAGAGTTCGCGGACGCCCTGTCCAGCGAGCCATTCGGCTTCGCGGAGGACGTCCTCAGGCTTGCGGGAGAGGTAGGCGCCCCGGAAGGAGGGGATGGCGCAGAACGAGCAGCGGCGGTCGCACCCCGAGGCGATTTTGAGGTTGGCGACGGGACCGCCGGTGAGCCGCAGGCGCGGAATCGTGGGCCCGGAAGCGGGGGCGACCCCGTCCGGCAGCGGGGTGATCTCCTCCCCGAAGGTGAGGTGTCCGGGCACGTGGTTCTTGGCCGCTTGGGAGCGGTCGACCGGGGTGATGGGCAGCAGGGTGCGACGGTCCCGCGGGGTGTGCGGGGTGAGGGGGCGTCCCGCGAGAACATCCTCGAGACGCTCGCTGATGTGCGCATAGTCGTCGAAGCTGATGACCTGGGCTTCCGGCATAGCCTCGGCCAGTTCCGCCCCGTACCGTTCCGCGAGGCAGCCCGCAGCGACCACTCTGGCGCCGCCCTCGGCCGCGTTCAGCAGGGTCTCGATGGAGTCCTCTTTGGCTGCTTGGATGAAGCCGCACGTGTTGACGATGACGACGTCGGCTTTCTCTCCGTCGTCTGCGTCGACGAGGGTCCAGCCGTCGGCGGCGAGCCGTCCGGCGAGCTCTTCGGAGTCGACCTCGTTACGCGCACACCCGAGGGTGATCAGCGAGACAGTACGGCGCGGTGACATAGCTTCCAAGGTTAGGGGAATTTGTGAGTGCGGTGGTTTCGTCCGCTCCCAGAGTAGGTCGTCTCCGGGGTGGCCCGGGCATCGGGTCAGTGCGGAGAACCGCTCTGCGCAGTGTAGGTGAGATGAGTCACTTCTCCGTCTGCTCCGGGGACGCCGTACGCGTGGCCGTTGACCCACAGGTGGACGCCGCCGGCGTCGGCGAGCCGCAGGTGGATCACCTCGTCAGCGGTCCAATCACGGGTCTGGCCCGCGGCGAGGACCCCGGTGAAGAGCATGTCCGTGCCGTCGGTCACACTCACCCAGGTGGGGCGGTGCGCGGTGACGCGGAGCGTGACCTGCCCGGCCGTGGGCGGGACGGCCGGGGCGGCGGACGAGGCGGGGTCGGGCGCACTCGGTGAGCCAGCAGGGCTCTGCCCGGCGGCGGGAAATGCTTCCGGATGGTCGGGGGTGAACGGGCGTCCCGGCCACGCGAGGACGGCCAGGGTGAGGGCGGCAGCGATCACCACGGCCGCCCACCCCCACTGTCCCCCACGGCTGGGGGCGGTTCTCCTCCGTACAGGGGCCTGACCGGGGTCTCCACGGCACAGCAGAGCGGCCGGGTCGAGGTCCAGCACCGCGCAGAGGGTCCGCACCTGGGCCCGGTACCGCTCGGCAGGTCCGCACGCGGTGTCGCCGTGCTCCCAGGCATGCAGCACGCTTTCGGGGATGCGGGTGAGCTCGCTGAGCTGGCGCAGGGTGTAACCGCGGCGGGCCCGGGCGGCCGCGAGCTCCCGCCCGACGGGGGCCGCCGACTGGTCCTGTTCCTCGTTGGAGCATTCCTGTCGCACTCTGCCTACTGTGACCTTGCCGCGCCCCGCACCGGGCGGAGACGCGCCTGTGCCGGTGTCAAGAAAAGGTCAGAAAACGGTGGCTCGCCCCCTTAAGGGGGTGTCCGGCATGGTTCACGCGGCACGCAGCGCGGCAAGGACCTCGGGCAGCTCGTCGGGTTTGACAAGGACTTCGCGGGCTTTCGAGCCTTCGCTGGGCCCGACGATGCCGCGACTTTCCATGAGGTCCATGAGACGCCCCGCCTTAGCGAAGCCGACGCGGAGCTTGCGTTGCAGCATGGACGTGGAGCCGAACTGGGTGGTGACCACGAGCTCGACGGCTTGCAGGAGCAGGTCGAGGTCGTCGCCGATCTCCTCGTCGATCTGCTTCTTCTTGGTTTCCGCCACCCCCACGTCGTCCCGGTAGGCGGGCTTGGCCTGCTTCTTGCAGTGGTCGACGACGGCGCGGATCTCCTTCTCCGACACCCACGCGTTCTGCAGGCGGATGGGCTTGGAAGAGCCCATGGGCAGGAACAGGGCGTCCCCTTTGCCGACCAGTTTCTCCGCCCCGGGCTGGTCGAGGATGACCCGGCTGTCGGAGAGGCTGGACGTGGCGAAAGCGAGCCGGGAGGGCACGTTGGCTTTGATGAGGCCGGTGACCACGTCCACGCTGGGACGCTGGGTCGCCAGCACCAGGTGGATCCCGGCGGCGCGGGCCAGTTGGGTGATGCGGACGATAGCGTCCTCCACGTCGCGGGGAGCGACCATCATGAGGTCGGCGAGCTCGTCGACGACGACGAGCAGGTAGGGGTAGGGCTCGTAGCTGCGGTCGCTGCCCGGGGGCGCGGTGAGCTCCCCGGACCGCACTGCAGCGTTGAAGTCGTCAATGTGCCGGAACCCGGAGGCGGCCAGGTCGTCGTACCGGCGGTCCATCTCCCCCACGACCCACTGCAGGGCGTCCGCGGCCTTCTTGGGGTCGGTGATGATGGGGGTGATGAGGTGCGGGATGCCCTCGTACATGGTGAGCTCGACCCGTTTCGGGTCGATGAGGATGAGGCGGACCTCGTCGGGCAGGGCCCGCATCATGATCGACGTGATGAGCCCGTTGATGCAGGTGGACTTGCCCGCGCCGGTGGCTCCGGCGATGAGGACGTGCGGCATGCGGGCGAGGTTGGCGACGACGTCGTTCCCCTCCACATCCTTGCCGAGGCCGACCAGCATGGGGTGGTCGTCTGAGGTGGCGGCCGGGGAGCGCAGCACGTCACCGAGGCTGACCAGGTCTTTGTCCGTGTTAGGGATCTCCACGCCGATCGCGGACTTGCCGGGGATCGGCGAAAGGATGCGCACGTCGGCGCTTTTCACGGCCAGGGAGATGTTCTTGGTCAGTGCGGTGACCTTCTCCACTTTGACGGCAGGGCCGAGTTCGATCTCGTAGCGGGTGACTGTGGGCCCGCGGGTGAACCCGGTGACCCGGGCGTCCACGGAGAACTGGTCGAGGACGCCGGTGAGCGCCTGCACCACTTCCTCGTTGGCTTTGGTGCGCTGCTTGGGCGGGGTGCCGGGTTTGAGGAGGGTGGGAGGCGGCAGCTCGTAGTCGCCGTCGACCACGCGAGTGGGGATGGACAACTGCTCCACGGTGAGGGTGGGGGCCGGCTCGGGAGCGGGCTCCGGCTCCGGTTCGACTGCTGCGGGCGGCGGCGCAGCGTCCACGACCGGCGTGTCGTAGGGGCGTCCGTGGTCTCCTGCGTGGGTGGTCTTGGGCTCGGGTTCGGGGGCAGGCTTGGGTTTGGGCTTGGTGGTGCGCCGCTTGGGGCGGGGGGTCTTCTCCTCGGCCTGGTCGAGGATGTCGAGGCCGACCGACGGGCTGTTCTCGGAGACCACGACGTTGTCCCAGAGCTGCCGGAGCCGGTCGGGGATGCGGCTGATCGGGGTCGCGGTGACAACGAGCAGGCCGAACACCATGAGGAGGAACAGCAGGACCCCGGTGAGCCAGGGGGTGATGAGCAGGCTGAGCGGACCGGAAGCGGCGAACCCGACGAGTCCGCCGGCTTTCTGGACCTTCTCCATCCCCTCGGCCGGCCAGGGGATGCCGTGGCTGATGTGGATAAGGCCGAGAAGCCCGGTCAGCAGCGCGGCCGAACCGATGACGATCCGGCCGTTGTCGGTGGGCCGGTCCGCGGGAGTACGCATGAGCCGCCACGCGAACGGTAGGCACAGCAGGGGGATGACCGGGGAGAAGGTGCCCACAGCGCCGACGACGACGGTACGGGTGAGGTCCAGCAGCGGGCCTTCACTGTCCCACCACACGGCCGCGGCGATGAGGAGGCCCACGGCGAGCAGGATCATGCCCAACCCGTCGCGGCGCAGGTCCGGGTCGAGGTCGCGTGCGCTGCGGCCGGCCGCGCGAACCAGGAACCCTACCGTGTGCGCGAGCAGCCGCCACACCAGCAGCAGCGCGCGTCCGAGCCACACGAACAGCAGTGCGATCGGCCCTTCGGAAGCAGTGTGCGGCCGAGGACTCCGCTTCGCGGTGGGGCGGCGGGGGCGAGACTGCGCAGAGGTAGGACGGCGGGCCGGGGACTTCCTGCCGGTTCCACCGCCCGAACGCTGGGAGGACTTGGGCGCACGGGTGGCCATGCCCAGCAGCCTACTAAGGGTGGCGGAACGGTTTCAGGCACCGGCCGGGTGTGTCGCGGTCGGTGCCTGTGCGGTCAGATCTCGATGACGACGGGGACCAGCATGGGCCGTCGCCGGTAGCTTTCGTTGACCCACCGGCCGATGCTGCGCCGGACCAGTTGCCGGAGTTGCGCCGGGTCGTTGACACCCTCGGCTGCGGCCTGCTCCAAGACTTCTTGGATCTTGGGGATGACGTCGTCGTAGGCTTCCAGGTCGATCCCCGCGCCCCGGGTGTGGATCTGCGGTTCCCCGATGAGTTTGCCGGTGGTGGACTCCACCACGATGACCACGGAGATGAAGCCTTCCTCCCCGAGGATGCGGCGGTCCTTGAGCGCGGCCTCGGTGACGTCGCCGACCGAGGTGCCGTCCACGTACACGTAGCCGGCCTGGACCACGCCGCTGATGCGGGCCTTGCCGTCGTGGAGGTCGACGACGACGCCGTCCTCGGCGATGACGACCCGGTCCTCGGGGATCCCGCTGAGCATGGCGAGCTGGGCATGGGCGCGCAGGTGACGCCATTCCCCGTGGATCGGCATGAAGTTCCGCGGCCGCACCATGTTGAGCACGTACAGCAGCTCTCCCGCGGGTGCGTGCCCGGAGACGTGGACCAGGGCGTTGCCCTTGTGGACGACTTTGGCGCCCCAGCGGGTCAGGCCGTTGATGACCCGGTTGACGGAGTTCTCGTTTCCGGGGATGAGCGAGGAAGCCAGGATGACCGTGTCCCCGGGTTCGATGTGGATCTGGTGGTCCCGGTTGGCCATGCGGCTCAGGGCGGCCATGGGCTCGCCCTGGGAGCCGGTGCACACCAGGACGACTTCGTCGGAGGGCAGCGCCTCGAGGTCGCGCGCGTCCACGAGCAGGTCGCCGGGGACTTTGAGGTAGCCGAGCTCCCGGGCGATGTTCATGTTGCGGATCATGGTGCGGCCCACGAAGGCGACTTTGCGGCCGTGGGCCTGGGACGCGTCGAGGACCTGCTGGACCCGGTGGATGTGGGACGCAAAACAGGCGACGATGATGCGCTTCTCGGCTTTCGCGAAGACCGTGTCGAGGACGCCGGCGATGTCGCGTTCGCTGGTGACGAAGCCGGGGACTTCCGCGTTGGTGGAGTCCGACATCAGCAGGTCGACGCCTTCCGCGCCGAACCGCGCGAACCCGCCGAGGTCGGTGATGCGGTTGTCCAGCGGCAACTGGTCCATTTTGAAGTCGCCGGTGTGCAGCACGTTGCCGGCCGGGGTGCGCACACCGACCGCGAGCGCATCCGGGATGGAGTGGTTGACCGCGAAGAACTCGAGGTTGAAGGAGCCGAAGGTGTGCTGTTCGCCTTCGGCGACCTGGATCAGGGTCGGTTTGATGCGGTGTTCCCCGAGTTTGGCGGTGAGCAGGGCCAGGGTGAGGCGGGAGCCTACCAGCGGGATATCGGTGCGTTCCCGCAGCAGGAAGGGGACGCCGCCAATGTGGTCTTCGTGGCCGTGCGTGAGCACGATCGCCTCGACGTCGTCGAGGCGCCCCCGCAGGTATTCGAAGTCGGGGAGGATCAGGTCGACTC
This sequence comes from Thermobifida fusca NBRC 14071 = JCM 3263, assembly GCF_001592045.1. Classification (GTDB taxonomy): domain Bacteria; phylum Actinomycetota; class Actinomycetes; order Streptosporangiales; family Streptosporangiaceae; genus Thermobifida; species Thermobifida fusca. The sequence continues at coordinate 173,059 of NZ_BCWB01000017.1, forward strand.
CGGGCTGCTCTTCCGCGGGAAAGAGCACACCGCAGTCGATGATGAGCATTTTCCCCTCGTATTCGAGGACGGCCATGTTGCGGCCGATCTCACCCAGCCCGCCCAAGGGGATGATCCGCAGGGTGTTGCGGGGCAGTGGCGGCGGGGGCCCGAGCTCGGGGTGCGGGTGGCTCATGCGGTCCCCTCCGTGAGTCGTTCCGCTTCCCTCCCGCTGGCCGCGTCCTCGTGAGCGGAGGCAAGGCCAGTGGGGCCCTTCACCCCGGCCATGGCGAGGTCTTCGCGGAGCAGCTCTTTGAGTTCGGGGGACGCGTCGAGCAGGGGGGCGCGGACCACTCCGGCGGGCAGCCCGAACATGGCGAGCACCGCCTTAGTGGTGATGACTCCCTGGGTGCGGAACATGCCCCGGTAGACGGGGATCAGGCGGCGGTGGATGTCCAAAGCCCGGGCCACGTCCCCGGCCCGGTAGGCGTCGATCATGTCGTGCAGTTCGGAGCCGACGACATGGCCGACCACGCTGACGAAGCCCGCGGCGCCGATGGACAGCAGCGGCAGGTTGAGCATGTCGCTGCCGCTGTAGTAGGCGAGGTCGGTGCGGGACATCACCCACGAGCTGGCGCCGAGGTCGTCTTTGGCGTCCTTGTTGGCGACGATGCGGGGGTGCTCGGCGAGCCGGACCAGGGTTTCGGAGTCGATCGGCGTGCCTGTGCGGCCAGGAATGTCGTAGAGCATGATCGGCAGCCCTGTGGCGTCGGCAATGGCCGTGAAGTGCCGCAGCAGGCCTTCTTGGGGCGGCCGGTTGTAGTAGGGGGTGACGAGCAGCAGGCCGTCTGCTCCGGCGCGTTCCGCGGTCCGCGCGAGTTCAATACTGTGCCTGGTGTCGTTGCTGCCCGCTCCGGCAACGATGGTGGCGCGGTCGCCGACCGCGTCGATCACGGTGCGGAGGATGCGCTCCTTCTCCTCATCGCTGGTGGTGGCGGACTCTCCGGTGGTTCCGTTGACGATGAGGCCGTCGTTGCGCTGCTCATCGACGAGGTAGGTCGCGAGGCGGGCCACCCCGTCGTAGTCCACCTCCCCATTGTCGAGCATGGGGGTGATCATCGCGGTCAACATCTGGCCGAAGGGCGCGTTCGGCGTCGTACTGCCTACCATGTTGCAAACGGTACCGCGAAAGCTGGACAGAGCGCGCCAACCTCCCCGTTTGGGAAGGTCTGTGGCGCGCTCCGATCCGCACGAGGACGGTCGGTCAGTCGTCGTCCTTGCCGACGAACAGGCTCAGGAGCCAGCTCACGATCGCCACGATGATGGCTCCCCAGAACGCCGCCCAGAAGCCGTCGATCTCGAAGGGGATGCCCAGCACCCCAGCCAGCCAGGCGGTGAGCCACAGCAGAAGAGCGTTGACGACGAGAGCGACAAGCCCCAGGGTGACGTAGTAGAAGATGCAGCCGACCGTCTTGACGATCGGTTTGATGACAGCGTTGACGATACCGAACAGTGCTCCGATACCGAGGTAGGTGGCGATCGTGGAGACCGTGGTGTCGGCGGACACCTCGATCCCGTCAACGAGGAGCACCGCGGCCCAGAGCGCGATAGCGTTGACGATGACTCTCAGAATGATGCTCACACCTTGATACTCCCACGCCGCAGCGGTCTCTTTGCAGTCCCCAATGGACGATTCAGGGGTTTTTCGGGGTTCGGCCGCACCCGCGGTTTCCCGGTGCCCGGGTGTTCCTGGGACGATGGGCACGGTATCTGGAGCCGGTGAACGAGTGAGGGGCCCTGCCGTGTCGACACAGCGTTTTGTCCGTCCTGCCCGGGCCGAGGACGTCGAAGCGATCGTGGACGTGCAAGTCGCGGCGTGGCAGGAGATGTACCACGCGCTCCTCCCGGAGCCCGTGCTGGCGGAAATGGCGGGCGCTGAGGCCCGGGCAGCGTTCACCGCCCAGTGGCGTTCCGCGGTGTCCTCCCCGCCCACATCCCGGCACCGGCTGCTGGTCGCCGTGGACGAGGGGGCAGTGGCAGGGTTCGCGGCGTTCGGCCCGGCCCAGGACCCGGACCGGTGGCCCGGCACGGACGCGGAGATCTTCGCGTTCCACATCGCCCCGGGGCTGACCCGGCGGGGGCACGGCAGCCGCCTCCTGCACGCCGTCGTCGACCACCTCGTCGACGACGGTTTCCACGCCGTGTACGTGTGGACGCTGGAGCAGGCGAACCCGGTGCGCTCGTTCCTGGAACAGGCAGGGTGGGCCCCGGACGGGGCGCGCCGGGAACTGGACCCGGGCACTGTCGTGCCCATGGTGCGGCTGCACGCAGCGATCCGCTGACCGTGCTGGTCGCAGACAGCGCTACCGTGGAAAAGCGGAGAATCCGGACAGGCGTGTCCCGCCCGCGCAGGCGGGACGGAGGAAGTGAGGCCGACACGTGGCCACGGTGAGCCAGTGGGTGGCGGGGGCCCGGCCGCGGACCCTGCCGAATTCGGTGGTTCCAGTGGCGGTAGGCACCGGGCTCGCCTTCGGCCTGGGCGCCGCCGTGTGGTGGAAGGCACTGCTTGCGCTAGTCGTGGCGGTAGCGCTGCAGGTGGGAGTGAACTACGCCAACGACTACAGCGACGGGATCCGCGGCACCGACGACAACCGGGTGGGGCCGGTGCGGTTGACCGCGACCCGGTTGGCCGCGCCCCGGCAGGTGTTCACCGCCGCGTGGGTGTGCTTTGCGGCGGCTGCGCTCGTCGGTCTCGTGCTGGTAGCGACGTCCTCGTGGTGGCTGCTGCTCGTGGGTGCGGCGGCGATCGCCGCCGCCTGGTTCTACACCGGGGGGAAGAACCCGTACGGCTACCGGGCGCTCGGCGAAGTGTCGGTGTTCGTGTTCTTCGGCCTGGTGGCGGTGGCCGGCACCGTGTTCGTCCAAGCCGGTTCGGTGCCGTGGCAGGGGTGGGCGGCAGCCGTGGCCGTGGGGCTGCTGTCGTGTTCGATGCTGGTCATCAACAATCTGCGCGACCTGCCCACTGATGCGGCGAGTGGGAAGCGGACGCTGGCCGTGGTGCTCGGCGACCGGGGGGCGCGGCTGCTGTTCACCGGATGTGTGGCGGGCGCGTTCGTGGCCGCCCTGGCGGCCGTGGCGTGGTCGTGGTGGGTGCTGCTCGTGCTGCTGGCCGCGCCGCTTGCGGTGCGCCCCTGCCGCCGGGTGCTGGGCGGCGACACCGGTCCCGGCCTGATCCGCGGACTGGCGGAGACCGGGCAGCTGCAGTTGGCGTTCGGGATCCTGTTCACCGCGGGCCTGGCCCTGGGATAATCGCCTTCAGACGCCGGGGCGGGGCGGGAGGCACCGGTTTCCTGTTCTCCCCACGACAGGGGGATGGGCCGCTAACGTCAGGAAAAATCGGTAGACGCGGCACACGAAGAGGAGCAGGGCCGGTGACCGAACAGTACGTAGCGGCAATTGACCAGGGCACCACGTCGAGTCGCTGCATCATCTTCAACCGCCACGGCGACGTGGTCGCCCTCGGGCAGCGGGAGCACCGCCAGATCTTCCCCCGCCCGGGCTGGGTCGAGCACGACGCGGAAGAGATCTGGGCGAACGTCGTCGCCGTCGTGGAGGAGGCGCTCGCCGCGGGCGGGCTGCGCCGCCACCAGTTGGCCGCGGTCGGGATCACCAACCAGCGGGAGACGACCGTGGTGTGGGACCGGCAGACCGGTCAACCCGTCCACCACGCGATCGTGTGGCAGGACACCCGCACCGACCGCCTGCTGCGAGTCCTGGGCGGGACGGAAGGCCAGGACCGGTTCCGGCAGCGGTGCGGACTCCCGCTCGCCACCTACTTCTCCGGGCCGAAACTGCGCTGGCTGCTCGACGAAATCCCCGGGCTGCGGGAGCGGGCGCAGCGCGGCGAAGTGCTGTTCGGCACCATGGACACCTGGCTGGTGTGGCAGCTCACCGGGCGGCACGTCACCGACGTCACCAATGCCAGCCGTACCATGCTGATGAACCTGCGCACCCTGGACTGGGATGCCGAAACCCTGGACGCGATGGGGATCCCCGCAGCGATGCTCCCGGAGATCCGGTCCAGTGCGGAGGTGTACGGCACAGCCACCGGCCCCTTGGCGGGAGTGCCCGTGGCCGCAGCTCTGGGCGACCAGCATGCCGCCTTGTTCGGGCAGACCTGCTTCGACCCCGGCGATGTGAAAGGCACCTACGGGACGGGGGCGTTCCTGGTGCTCAACACGGGTACCGAGCCGGTCGTCTCCACCAACGGGCTGCTCACCACGGTGGGCTACCAGATCGGCGGCCAGCCCGCGGTGTACGCGCTCGAAGGGTCGATCGCGATGGCGGGCTCGCTCGTGCAGTGGCTCCGCGACAACCTGGGGATGATCACGCACGCCGCGGAGATCGAAGAACTCGCTTCGCAGGTCGCAGACAACGGCGGCTGCTACATCGTGCCCGCGTTCTCCGGGCTGTTCGCGCCGCACTGGCGGAGCGACGCCCGCGGCATCATCGCCGGCCTGACCTCCTATGTGACCAAAGCGCACCTGGCCCGCGCAGTGCTGGAAGCGACAGCGTGGCAGACCCGCGAAGTGGTGGACGCGATGAACAGCGACTCAGGGATCCCGCTAGCCTCGCTGAAAGTGGACGGCGGCATGGTCGCCAACCGGCTACTGAACCAGATCCTCGCCGACGTGCTGGACGTGGAAGTGGTGCGGCCCAAAGTGGCGGAGACGACCTGCCTCGGGGCTGCCTACGCGGCGGGCCTCGCCGTGGGCTACTGGCCGGACTTGGACAGTCTGCGCGCCAACTGGCAGCACGACGCCACGTGGACGCCGCAGATCGACGCGCAGGTGCGGGACCGCGAATACCGCAACTGGACGAAAGCGGTACGCCGCACCTTCGGCTGGGTGGAATCCGAGGAGGACGCGTCCTGACGCGTGCCCCGGCATGGCCGCCGGGAGCGCAGCCGGTGCCGCGGGTACGGCGCTTCTGCGGCTTCCGGTTGCCTTGGGCCCGGCCCTCCCCGGCGGCAGCCTGCCCTGGACCGGTGGACCGGGCCGGGGCCCTGACGCGGGCTGGCCGACAGGCCGCGGGCGGCTCCCCGCTGCACATCCGGCAGCGTCCGCGGCCTTCCGGCGTTCCTCGGCCCGGGGCTCCCGCCACGTACGCCGCAGCGGGACAGCGACCGCTGCCTTCCTACAGGCCGAGCAGGGACTCCAAACCCACGGTGAGCCGATCCGGCAGGGACGCGACCTTGCGGACCCCCAAGAGCACGCCCGGCATGAACGATTCGCGGTTCATCGAATCGTGGCGGATCCGCAGCGTCTCCCCGTGGGTGCCGAACACGACCTCCTGGTGGGCGATCATGCCGGTGATCCGCAGCGCGTGGACCCGCACCCCGTCCACCTGGGCGCCGCGCGCACCAGGCAGCTCCGACGTGGTGGCGTCCGGGGCGTCGCCCAAACCAGCGTGGGCGCGGGCCGCGCCGATCAGTTCGGCGGTGCGGTAGGCGGTTCCGCTGGGCGCGTCAGCCTTGTTCGGGTGGTGCAGTTCGATGATCTCCGCCGACTCGAAGTAGGGGGCCGCCTTCGCCGCAAAGTGCATCATGAGTACGGCGGCGATCCCGAAGTTGGGGGCGATGAGCACGTTGACGCCCGGCTTCGCGTCCAGCATGCGGCGGACTTCGGCGAGTCTGGCGTCGTCGAACCCGGTGGTGCCCACCACGGCGTGGATCCCGTGCTCGATGAGCCAGCGCAGGTTGTCCATCACCGCATCGGGGTGGGTGAAATCGACGACCACGTCGGCGCCGAGCACCTTGCCGCGGTCGTCCCCGACGTCGATTCCGGCTACCAGTTCGGTGTCGTCGGCCGCTTCCACGGCCTTGACGACTTCTGATCCCATGCGCCCGAGAGCGCCGAACACTCCTACCTTAATCACGGGTCTCACCGTACCGGAAAGCGTGCGGCACCCGAGGGCGCGGCGGCTGCGGGAGACCGGCGCGTCCGGCCGGCCCTCCCCGCAGCACGCCGGGCTGGTTCAACAGCTCAGACGAACGAACGCCCCTCCTCGTACGGGCCGACCACCGCCAGCGCTTCAGGGCGGGTGAGGATCTCCGCGGCGACCTCGCTGACGTCCTCAGAAGTGACCGCGTCGAAGAGGGCGAGGTCCTCGCTCAGTGACAGGTGGCGGCGGTAGCCGAGTTCGTGGCTGGTCAGCCGGCTCATCCGCGCATTGGTCCCCTCGGTACCCAGCACCCAGGAGCCGCGGATCTGCCCCTTGGCTCGGGCCAGTTCCGCAGCGTCCACCCCGTGAGCCGCTGCCCGCTCCAGTTCGGTGCGGCAGACGTCGAGGACTTCGTCGATCTTGTCGGGCAGGCAGCCCACGTACACCTGGAACAGTCCCGTGTCGGAATAGCTGCACGTGTAGCCGTGGACGGCGTAAGCCAGCCCGCGTTTCTCCCGCACCTCCTGGAAGAGGCGGGACGACATGCCCCCGCCGAGGATGGCGCTGAGCACCCGCAGCGCATACCAGCGCGGGTCGGTGCGTTTGACCCCTTCACGCCCCAGGATCAGGTGGGCCTGCTCACTGTCCCGGCTGACGAGGACCGTTCCCGGATTGGTGGCGGGAGGCTCGGTGCCGATCCGCGGCGCAGCAGGGCGGGCGTCCCCGGCCGCGTCGAGCTTGTCCCGGAACGCTTCCGCGACCTGGCGCACCACCGTGTCATGGTCCAGGTTGCCCGCGGCGGCGACGATGAGCTCGGAGGGCACGTAGGCGCTCCGGTACTGTTCGAGGATCCGCTCGCGGGTCAACGCGCGGATCGTGTCGTTGGTGCCCAGGATGGGGCGGCCCAGGGGCGAGCCTTTGAAAAAGTGCGCGGCGAACACGTCGTCGACCACGTCGGCAGGCTCGTCCTCATACATGGCGATCTCTTCGAGGATCACCCCGCGCTCAGTTTCCACTTCGGCAGGGTCGACGACCGAATTGGCGACCATGTCGCTGATGACGTCGATCGCCAACGGCAGGTCGCGGTCGAGGACCTTGGCATAGTACGTGGTCTGCTCCTTGGTGGTGTAGGCGTTGTAGTCGGCGCCCACCCCGTCGAGCAGCGCGGAGATGTCCAGAGCGCTCCGCCGTTCCGTCCCCTTGAACAGCAGGTGTTCCAGGAAGTGCGCGGCCCCCGCGTGCTCCGCGTCCTCATCACGGGACCCGGTGGTCGCCGAAATCCCAAAAGCTACGGAACGCACCCCCTGCATGGTCTCGGTCACTACCCGCAGACCACCCGGCAGTACGGTACGGCGCACCAGGCCAGTGCCGTCCCCGGGTTCGAGGAGGGTGACAGTGGTGCCGACTTCCTGCTCGGCCGCGATCGGAACTGTCGTCATGGGTCCTTCTTCAGCGAAAGCGAAAACGATTGCGGGTCCTCCCCCCCAGCACATAACGGAGGGCGGCCGCCCCTTCACGGTACGGCCGCCCGACGGTTTTCTCACCCCTCCCGAGGAGCCCTCAGACGGGGTGGGAGAGCCGGTCAGGTGTTCTCACTGGAACGGCTGGACGACCGGGTGCGGCGACGGCGGCGCGGCTGCTTGGCGCCGTTGCCGCTGGCGTCGGTCTTCTTCGCCCCGTTCGGGCTCTCCCCGCCGTTGGGGGCGGCAACAGCTTCAGCTTCGATGACTTCGACGGGCACCAGGGAGAGCTTGCCCCGTTCGTCGATGTCCCGGACTTCGACGTGGATTTTCTCCCCGATGCCGATGACATCTTCGACGTTCTCAATCCGCTGGCCGCCGTGCATCTTGCGGATCTGCGAGATGTGCAGCAGCCCGTCCTTGCCGGGCAGCAGCGACACGAAGGCCCCGAACGCGGTGGTCTTCACGACCGTGCCGAGGTAGCGTTCCCCGACCTCGGGCATGGTCGGGTTGGCGATGCTGTTGATGGCGTCGCGGGCGGCCTCCGCGGACGGCCCGTCGGTGGCGCCGATGTAGATGGTGCCGTCGTCCTCGATGGTGATTTCGGCGCCGGTCTCGTCCTGGATCGAGTTGATCATCTTGCCCTTGGGGCCGATGACCTCGCCGATCTTGTCGATCGGCACCTTGACCGTAAGGATACGCGGCGCGTGCGGACTGATCTCAGCGGGCCGGTTGATGGCCTCCGACATGACGTCGAGGATGGCCAGCCGCGCCCCGCGGGCCTGCTGCAGCGCGGACGCCAGCACCTCGGCGGGGATCCCGTCGAGCTTGGTGTCCAACTGCAGCGCGGTGATGAGGTCGCGCGTGCCCGCGACCTTGAAGTCCATGTCACCGTAGGCGTCTTCCGCACCGAGGATGTCGGTAAGGGTGACGTACTTGCCGTCCTCGTAGATCAAGCCCATGGCGATACCGGCCACCATGTCCTTGAGCGGCACACCCGCCGCCATCAGCGACATGGTGGAGGCGCACACCGACCCCATCGACGTGGAGCCGTTGGAGCCGATCGCCTCCGACACCTGCCGGATCGCGTAGGGGAACTCTTCCCGCGACGGCAGCACCGGGACGAGAGCGCGTTCGGCGAGCGCCCCGTGCCCGATCTCGCGGCGCTTCGGCGCGCCGACCCGCCCGGTCTCCCCCGTGGAGTACGGCGGGAAGTTGTAGTTGTGCATGTAGCGCTTGGTGCGCTCCGGGTTGAGCGTGTCGATGGTCTGCTCCATGCGGAGCATGTTCAGCGTGGTGATCCCCAGGATCTGGGTTTCCCCGCGCTCGAACAAGGCCGACCCGTGCACGCGCGGAATGACGTTGACTTCGGCGGTGAGAGACCGGATGTCCTTCACACCGCGGCCGTCGATACGGACCCCGTCCTTGACGATCCGCTCCCGCACCAGCTTCCGGGTGAGCGCGCGGAACGCTGCGGCCAGCTCCTTTTCGCGGCCTTCGAAGTCCTCGGCGAGCTTCTCGGCGACCAGCGCCTTGACCCGGTCGAGTTCGGCTTCCCGCTCCTGCTTGTCCGCGATCGTGAGCGCGGCGGCGAGCTCGTCATGGATCGCTTCCTCGACGGCGGCGTACGCGTCGTCCTGGTAGTCGATGAAGATCGGGTACTCGCCGGGCGGCTTGCCCGCGGCCTCAGCCACGGTCTGCTGGGCGCGGCACAGCACCTTGATGAACGGCTTGGCGGCTTCCAAGCCTTCCGCGACGGTCTGCTCGTTGGGGCCGATCGCTCCCTCCGCCACCAGTCGCAGGGTGTGCGGGGTGGACTCGGCCTCCACCATCATGATCGCGACGTCGCCGTTGTCCAGCACCCGGCCGGCCACGACCATGTCGAACGTGGCGTTGGCCAGCTCCGAGTGCGTGGGAAACGCCACCCACTGGCCTTCGACCAGGGCCACCCGCACGCCGCCGATCGGGCCGGAGAACGGCAGTCCGGCAAGCTGGGTGGACATCGACGCGGCGTTGATCGCGATGACGTCGTAGAGATGGTCCGGGTGCAGGGCCAGCACGGTCGCAACGATTTGGATCTCGTTGCGCAGCCCTTTCTGGAAGGACGGACGCAGCGGCCGGTCGATGAGCCGGCAGGTGAGGATCGCGTCCTCCGAGGGACGCCCCTCCCGGCGGAAGAACGAGCCGGGGATGCGCCCCGCGGCGTACATGCGTTCTTCAACGTCGACCGTGAGCGGGAAGAAGTCCAGGGCCTCCTTGGGGCGCTTCGACACGGTCGTCGCCGACAGGACCATCGTCTCGTCGTCAAGGTAGGCCGTAGCCGACCCTGTGGCCTGGCGGGCCAGGCGACCGGTCTCGAAGCGGATCGTACGGGTGCCGAAACGGCCGTTGTCGATGACGGCCTCGGCAGAATACACGCCCTCCATGGGCGACCTCCTACACGGATAACGAAGATCCCGCGTCCGTGCCCCGTAGGTGTCCGTCTCGAGAGTCGTGAGGACTCCGCGGTAGGCCGGGCGGACCGCCGCAGCCGTACCGCGATGGCCCCGACGGCCGGCCATCGATCGAAGTTCCCCGAGACCCCTGGTGCGGGCGTGTCGGAGAACCACTACCGAAGACCGGCCTTTCTCGACACCGTGGCGAGGGTGTTCTCCTCGCCTACCGGAAGATGCCACCGTGGCTAGAGACGGCCGAGGGTGGGAGCGCGGGAATGCCTGACTGTTCAGTTGTCATCCGACACACCGCGGCAGAGTATCTACCCTGTCTCGGCGGCCGGTAACGAGTCCACACTACTAAGAAAAAGGGAGCGGCGGAGGCCACTCCCTTTTTCGAGCACGCCGCTAGCGCCGCAGACCGAGGCGTTCGATCAGCCGACGGTAGCGGTTGATGTCCTTCTTCGCGACGTACTGCAGAAGACGGCGCCGACGACCGACCAGCAGCAGCAGACCACGACGGCTGTGGTGGTCGTGCTTGTGCTCCTTGAGGTGCTCCGTGAGCTGGTTGATGCGGTGCGTCAGCAGCGCGACCTGCACCTCGGGAGAACCGGTGTCGCCTTCCTTCGTGGCGTACTCGGCAATGATCTTCTGCTTGGTAGCGGTGTCGATCGGCACGACGCTCCTTTTCCCATACGTGGCGCGCGAACCGTACTGCGGGATTCTTTCGAAGACAGTGGCCCGAGCGGGCCGTCGAAAGCCGACAACCGTGCGCGCCCACAGTCGTCGGAGGGGAATACCCAGCCGGACGTGTCGCGGAATCACTAGCGCAGCAGAGCAGACACGAACGGCTCCCAGAAAACAAAGCTTACTACCGATGCGCACCGTCCAGGACCAGAGCCGCCCCGGTCAGCGGCCTGCCAGCAGTTCCCGGCACCGGTCGACGTCGCGCTGCATCGCCTCGATCAGCTCGTCGATGCTGTCGAAACGCAGCATGGGTCGGATGTGGTGGGTGAACTCCACCGCCATCGGCAGCCCGTAGAGTTCGAGGTCGTCCCGGTCGAGCGCGTAGGCCTCCACCGTGCGCACCTGGCCGTCGAACGTCGGATTGGTGCCTACGGACACCGCAGCCGGCCAACGGGCCTCCGTCCCTTCTGGCGGGGTGTCGAGCCGGAGCAGCCAGCCCGCATACACCCCGTCGGCGGGCACCGCGCTGCGCGGCGGGCAGTCCAGGTTCGCGGTGGGAAAACCCAGCAGTTCCCGTCCCCGCGCCGCGCCGTGGACCACGACCCCTTCGACCCGGTGCGGGCGGCCCAGTGCCGTGTGCGCGCCGGCGACATCCCCGGCCAGCACCAGGGAACGCACCTGCGCTGCGGTCACCGCCTCGGGGCCGCTGCCCGCAGCCAGGCCCACCACGGAGAAGTCGTGCTCTTTGCCGAGGGCGTGCACGGCCGCGAGGTCGAAAACCACGCCGTCGTCGTCCTCCTCAGCAAGGAGCGCTACCGCCGCAGGCACCCCGTCGACCAGGATGCGGTGGGCGAGGTCCCGGCTGGGCAGGGCGGCAAGATCCGGGGTGGCTTCGAGGACGCACACCGCGTCCACCCCGTGCTGGGCGAGCAGTCCGGCCCGGTACTCCGCACCGGTGAGCACCACAGGGGGGTCGAGCGTGCCCGCCACCAGACCGAGGGGCGGGTCGAAGGTGACGGCCACGAGAGGCAGGCCAAGCCGGTCAGCGTGCTCCCGTGCCTGGTGGAGGAGCCTCTGGTGGCCGCGGTGGACCCCGTCGAAAGTGCCGACTATCACCGCGGAACGCTTCCAGTCCGCGGGTACCTCGCCGAGTCCGCGCCAAAGCCGCACGCTCACCGTTCTCCCATCCGCCATGCTCACCAGCACGGGACGGCAGCCGAGCGGCCGCCCCGCGTCATGGTACTCGCCGCGGTTCCGCTTCCGGGAAGGACGGTCCGCAGCCCTCTGCAGCACGCCGCGGAGCCCGCCCGCCTCAGCTTCCCGCGAAGACCACCACGGGCTGGCTGCTGCCCGACCGGTTCTCCGCCAGGGCCAGCACCCGGCCGTCGGGGGCGAACAACCCCACCGGACCGGAATGCCCGCTCGGGGAGATCCGGTGGCCGTGGACCACACGGCGGGCTTCGCCCGCGCTGAGCCGACGGACCGGGAACGCCGCAGCCACCGCTTCCGCCAGCGGCATCACGGTGAACTCGGCGGCCAGCTCGTCCAGGGTGGCGGCCTGCTCCACGGTGTAGGGCCCTACCCGGGTGCGGCGCAGCGCGGTCAGGTGCCCGCCCACGCCGAGGTCCGCCCCCAGGTCGCGTGCCAGGGAACGGATGTAGGTGCCGCTGGAGCAGGTCACGCGGGCGTCAACGTCGACGAAGGCGCCGTCCGGGCTGTCGACGCGGCGGAACCCGGTGACGGTGAACTCGTGCACGGTCACCTCGCGCGCTTTCAGTTCCACCGTCTCGCCTGCCCGGGCACGGCGGTAGGCGCGCTGCCCCCGCACTTTGACCGCACTGACCTGCGGCGGAACCTGGTGGATCACGCCGGTGAGCGCGCGGGTCCCCGCGTGGACCGCGGCCTCGTCGATGTGGTCGGCGGGGCGGCGCTCCAGCAGCTCTCCCTCCGCGTCGTCGGTGGTGGTGGACTGGCCGAGGCGGATTGTCGCCTCGTAGACCTTCTCCGTCAACGCGAGATACCCCAGCAGCCGGGTCGCTTTGCCGACTCCGACGACCAGCACCCCCGTCGCCATCGGGTCAAGGGTGCCGGCGTGGCCGACCCGACGAGTGCCGGCAAGGCGCCGCACCCGGGCCACCACGTCGTGGGAAGTCCAGCCTGCGGGCTTGTCGACGATGACAACGCCGTCGGCCATGAATCACTCGTCCTCGTCGTCCTCGTCGTCGTCATCGGCCGGACGCGGCTCCCGGTAAGGGTCGGGGTCCCCGGCCGGACGGGCGTTGGCCGCGGCCCGAGCCACCTCCGCGTCGGCCTGCTTGGCTTTGGCGAGCAGCTCTTCGATGTGCCGGGCGTTGTCGGGAACCTCGTCGATGACGAACGTGATGGTGGGAGTGTGCCGGAGCCCGGTGCGGCGGCCGACCTCGGAGCGGATCAAGCCTTTCGCGCTCTCCAACGCAGCCGCCGTCGCGGCTTTCTCCGCATCACTGCCGAACACCGTGTAGTAGACGGTGGCGTCACGCAGGTCATTGGTGAGCCGCGCATCGGTGACGGTCACAAAACCCAGGCGCGGATCCTTGATCCGGCGTTCCAGCATCTCGGCCACGATCCGCTGGATGCGGTCGGCGAGTTTGCTCGCACGTGCGGCGTCAACCATCGGTCTATTCCTCATCGTTGAAGAGCCGCTGCCGGGCAGACAGCAGCTCGACTTCGGGGCGGTCGGCGACTAGGCGTTCACAGGAGTTCATCAACGCGGTGCAGTGCGCTGCCGTGGACGCGACCACCGCGATTCCGATCTCGCACCGCCGGTACAGGTCGTGGTTGCCGGTCTCCGCAACCGAGACGCTGTATTTGCGCTGGAGTTCGGCCACGATGGGTCGAATAACGGAACGCTTCTGCTTCAATGAACGGACGTCGCCCAACAGCAGGTCCAGCGTCAGGGCTCCGACGTACACGCACTCACCCCGGGGAAGGATTTGGAGTTATGGGTGCCGATTTCCCGGTGCGACCCACCGTGGCCACCGGGCTTCGGGCCCCGACGGAGGGCGTCGGGGCCCGAAAGCAGCCCTGGAAGGTCAGTCGCGCGGCTTCTCCCGCATCTCGAACGTCTCGATGATGTCCTCGACGCGGATGTCGTTGTAGCCGATTCCGATACCGCACTCGAAGCCCTCGCGGACCTCGGTGACGTCGTCCTTGAACCGGCGCAGCGACTCGACGGTGAGGTTGTCGGAGACGACCACCCCGTCGCGGATAAGCCGGGCCTTGGCGTTCCGCTTGATGACACCGCTGCGGACCACCGCACCGGCGACGTTGCCGACCCGCGGCACCTTGAAGATCTCGCGGATCTCCGCGGTACCGAGCTGGACTTCCTCGTACTCGGGCTTGAGCATGCCCTTGAGGGCAGCCTCGACCTCTTCGATGGCCTGGTAGATGACCGAGTAGTAGCGGATGTCCACGCCCATGCGCTCGGCCAGCTCGCTGTTCTTGCCCTCGGGCCGGACGTTGAAGCCGATGATGACCGCGCCGGACGAGGCAGCCAGGTTGATGTCGTTCTGCGTGATCGCACCGACACCGCGGCCGATCACCCGAATCGCGACCTCATCGGTGCCCGGGTCGATCTTGAGGAGGGACTCCTCAAGCGCCTCGACAGAACCAGACATGTCGCCCTTGATGATGAGGAGCAGCTCTTCGCGCTGGCCCTCCTCCAGGGTCTTCTGCCAGTTGTCGAGGGTGACCCGGCGGCTGGCCTTGGCCTGCTGGGCGAACCGCTCGCGGGCCTCGCGCTGCTGCGCGATCTGGCGCGCCACCCGGTCGTCCTTGACCACCAGGAAGCTGTCGCCCGCGCTGGGCACGTTGGTGAGACCCAGCACCTGGACCGGACGGGACGGCTCGGCTTCCTTGACCCGGTTGCCGTTCTCGTCAAGCATCGCGCGGACCCGGCCGTAGGCGTCACCGCAGACGATCGAGTCGCCGACGCGCAGCGTGCCGCGCTGGACCAGCACGGTGGCCATGGAGCCCCGACCGCGGTCCAGGTAGGCCTCGATCGCCAGGCCCTGGGCCGGCATGTCCGGGTTGGCCTTCAGGTCCAGCTCGGCGTCCGCCGTCAGGATGATGGCCTCGAGGAGCTGGTCGATGTTGAGGTTCTCCTTCGCGGAGATGTCCACGAACTGGACGTTACCGCCGTACTCCTCAGCCACCAGGCCGTACTCGGTGAGCTGGGCGCGCACCTTCTGCGGGTCAGCGGTAGGCAGGTCGATCTTGTTGACCGCCACCACGATCGGCACGTCGGCCGCCTTGGCGTGATCGATCGCCTCCGCCGTCTGCGGCTTGACACCGTCGTCGGCCGCGACCACCAGCACCGCGATGTCGGTGGCCTGCGCACCGCGGGCACGCATCGCGGTGAACGCCTCGTGACCCGGGGTGTCAATGAAGGTGATCTTGCGCTCTTCCCCGTCCACCGTGGTGGTGACCTGGTAGGCGCCGATGTGCTGGGTGATGCCGCCGGCCTCACCGCTGGCCACGTTGGTGTTGCGGATCGCGTCAAGCAGCCGGGTCTTACCGTGGTCGACGTGACCCATGACGGTCACCACGGGCGCACGCGGCTTGAGGTCCTCCTCGCTGCCGATGTCCTCACCGAACTCGATGGAGAACGACTCCAGCAGCTCGCGGTCCTCGTCCTCGGGGCTGACGACCTCAACCGTGTAGTTGAGCTCCTCGCCCAGCAGTTGCAGGGTCTCGTCCGGCAGCGACTGGGTGGCCGTGACCATCTCGCCCAGTTGCGTCATGACGACCTGCACCAGCGAGGCCGGGTTGACGTCGATGCGCTCACCGAAGTCGGCCAGCGACGCCCCACGGGACAGCCGGATCACCTTGCCGTTACCGCTGGGGATCTTGACACCGCCGAACGACGGCGCCTGCATGTCCTTGAGTTCTTGACGCCGCTGCTTCTTCGACTTGCGGGAACGGCTCGGACGGCCACCGGGACGGCCGAACGCTCCAGCGGTTCCGCCGCGACCGCGACCACCACCGGGGCGGCCGCCGAAACCGGTGCGCGGCGCGCCGCCGCCCGCTCCGCCACCGCGCGGTCCAGCGCCGCCGCCACCACCGCGGCCGCGACCGCCGCCGCTACGGCTCGACGTGCTCGGACGGGCCCCACCAGGCGGGGTGGGCCGCGACGCAGGCATGTTCATCGGGCTGGGCCGCGGACCGGGACGCGGGACAGGGCGCGGCGGCCCGCCTGCGCTCGAGCCGGGACGTCCGCCAGCCGTGCCAGGACCAGGACGCGGCGCCTGGGGGCGCGGTGCCTGGGGACGCGGCGGTCCGCCTGCACTCGCACCGGGGCGGGGCGGCATCATGCCGGGGTGCGGACGCGGCCCCGGACGAGGCGCACCCGTACCGCCGGACGCCGGCGGACGCGGCGTAGGCCGCGTGCCCATACCGCTGGCGGTCGAACTGAAGGGGTTGTTGCCCGGACGCGGTCCCGGCTTGGGCACCGGACGCGGCGTCTTCCCAGATTCAGGACGTGCGGGACCTTGGGCACCGGAAGGCTGCTGGCCGGCCTTGCCCGCACCGCCCTCAGGCCGGGGACCGGGGCGCGGTCCCGGCTTGGGCACCGGACGCGGTCCCGGCTTGAGGCCGGGGCCGGGCTTAGGCACCGCCGGACGTGGCGTCTCACCACCGGCCGACGGGGCCGAGGCCTTAGTCTGCTGCTGCGGGCTGGGCTGCGGTTTGGGGCTGGGCTTCTTCTTCTCCTGTCCGCCCTTCGCGCCCTCAGTGCTCTCGCTGCTCTGGCTGAAAGCTTCCTTGAGTCGACGTACCACAGGCGCCTCTACCGTCGAGGACGCCGAACGTACGAATTCGCCCATCTCCTGGAGTTTGGCCAGGACAGCCTTGCTCTCCACACCAAACTCTTTAGCGAGCTCGTATACCCGGACCTTCGCCACTGCTCTCCTTTATCTCGGTCCGGGACATGAGCCTGTGCCGGACCGTCGCTAGCTTGACGTACTCATCGCTGCGTACTCATCGAGCGCTCATCGCAATCTCGACCCGCTTCCGACTCGTTTGCTACACAACAATGGGTGGGTGACGCCGGATCTTCCGGCATGACAAGACCCGCCGCGTACCCGGTTAGTACAACCGAGCGGGCGGCGTGATCATTCCAACCCTAATCCAGAACCTCGGCCAACTCGAAATCAGACCGCGGCAAACCACTCGGCAGCGGGTGAGATATCGAGGGCCCGCTTGACGCGGAACACCCGCGGCCAGACCTGGCGCCGCTGCGCGGCCTCCCAACACCGTCGGTCGGGGTGGAGATAGGCTCCCCGCCCCGGCAGCCGCCGGGCGTGGTCGCAAACGACCGCATCTCCGTCCAGCGCCAGCCTAATGAGGTCTGACTGGGCTGCTTTTGACTTGCAGCCCACGCACGTGCGCACGGGAGCCGCTGAGTTGTCACCCATTCTACCCCGTGGGCTCATCGACCTATGCGAACCGTTCTTCCGCTCGTGCTATTCCTCGCCGTGCTGTTCGGCCATCTCCGTGTCCGAGCGGATGTCGATGCGCCACCCGGTCAGGCGGGCAGCCAGCCGCGCGTTCTGCCCCTCTTTGCCGATCGCCAGCGACTGCTGGTAGTCGGGCACGATGACCCGCGCCACCCGCGCCGCAGCGTCAAGCACTTCCACGTGCGTCACCTGGGCCGGCGACAGGGCGTTCGCGACGAACTGCGCCGGGTCGTCCGAGTAGTCGACAATGTCGATCTTCTCCCCGCGCAGCTCGTTCATCACATTGCGGACACGGCTGCCAAGCGGTCCGATGCACGCGCCCTTCGCGTTGACGCCGGGCTTGTTGGACTTGACCGCCATCTTGGTGCGGTGGCCCGCTTCCCGCGCGATCGCTGCGATCTCGACCGTGCCGTCGGCGATCTCGGGAACCTCGAGCTCGAAGAGCTTGCGCACCAAGTTGGGATGGGTGCGCGACAGGGTGATCGAAGGGCCGCGGTGCCCCCGGCGGACCTGCACGACATAGGCCCGCAGCCGCTCACCGTGGGTGTAGGTCTCGGTGGGTACCTGCTCTTGCGGCGGCAGGATCGCCTCGACCCGTCCCAGGTCGACCAGCACGTTGCGCGGGTCCTTGCCCTGCTGGACGACACCGGAGACGATCTGGGACTCCCGCCCGGCGAACTCGCCCAGGGTGATCTCGTCCTCGGCGTCCCGCAGCCGCTGCAGGATGACCTGCTTCGCCGTGGACGCGGCGATCCGCCCGAACCCGGAGGGGGTGGCGTCGTATTCCCGGATCAGCCGCCCCTCTTCGTCGCGCTCTTCGGCCCACACCGTGACGTGTCCCGTAGCGCGGTCCAATTCCACCCTGGCGTTGGTGTCGGGCCCCTCCTGGCGGCGGTACGCAATCAGGAGCGCGTCCTCGATGGCTTTGACGACGAGGTCCACCGAGATGTCCTTCTCGCGTTCCAGACTGCGCAGGACACTCATGTCGATATCCACGGGGCTCCCCCTCTAATCCGCCGCGTCGTCGTGGCGGAATTCCACCTGGACCTTGCCTCGTCCCAGGTCGGAGAAGGCGTACACCTGGCTTTGACCGTCAACATCAAAGGTGACGCCCGTCTCGTCAGCGTCAATGACACGCCCCTTCACCTGGCCGCCGGCGACCAGCGGCGCGTGCACCAGGCGTCCCCGGGCGCGCCTCCAGTGCCGTGGCTCGGTGAGTGGCCGGTCCACGCCAGGCGAGGTCACCTCCAGTACGTACGGAGACTGCCCCATGACGTCGACCTCGTCAAGCGCGGTGGAAATCTTCTGGCTGACCTCGCCGATCCGCTCCAGGTCGACACCGTCATCGGAGTCCACCACCACCCGGACCAGACGGCGCTTCCCCACCGGGGTGATGTCCAGTCCCTCCAAGTCGAGTCCCGCCTCGGCCAGAATGGGGGCCACTAGCTGCGCGAGACGCTCGCGGCGGGCCTGCGCGCCCATCATGATCCTCCTCGGCGATTCCCGTCCCGGTCCGACGGTCGCGGGGCGGTCCAGTTGTCCACTCGGTTACTGATCGCCTTTACGGCGACCATTTCAGGTTCAAGGGTATCCGCAGTCTGTGCCTCTCCGGCATCGTTTGACCATTGCGTGCGCCAGCAGCACGCTACTCCCCGCCCGTCAACGCGGGCAGCACCAGGCTCTGCAGACCGGCTGCGGCGTGCGAAGATAGGGCGCGTTCGGTTCCCCTTCCGTCACGTTTTCAGGAGGTACCGTTGCGCCACCACGCTCCCTCCCGCCGCGCGGTCTTGGCGGGCGGCGCGCTGGCTGCGGCCGTGATGGGGCTGAGCGGCTGCCGGGGGTCCGACTGGTACCCCAGCGAAGTCACCCCCGACGAGTATCTGCTGCGCTCGGTCATCGCGGAAAAGGAGCGGCTGGTGGCGCGCTACACGGCGACGCTCAACAGCGGCACCGCCGACGACCCCGGGCTCTACGAGGAGCTGCGCGGCCACCACGAACGCCACCTGGCGGTGCTGCGGGACCGGCTTCCGGAACGGGACGGCCCAGAACCGGAGGTCTCCGCCCTCCCTGAGACGCCTCCCCCCGCGGCCACCGACCGGGCAGGGCTCCGGATGGCGGAGGAAGGGGCCGTCGCCAACCGGCTCCGCCAGCTCAGCGAGGTCACCGACCCGGCGCTGGCCCAGCTCCTCGCCAGCGTCGGCGCCTGTGAGGCGGGACACGTCCACCTACTTTCGGAGGCATAGTTGACCGGGACTCTTGACCCCACCCCCAGCGGGGAGGCAGGAGCCGCAACCGCCGCGCTGCGGGACGCGCTGCTGGCCGAGCATGCGGCCGTGTACGGGTACAGTTTCGCCGCTGCCCACACTGACGCGGACCTGCGCAGCCTGTGCCTGTCCCATCTGGAAAAGCACCGCGCGTGGCGGGACACGCTGCACAGCGCGCTCGTGGCCCGGGACGCGGTGCCGCCGGGCGGGGAGGACGCCTACCAGCTGCCGGAGCACACCGGGCCTGAAGAGCTGCGGAGCTTCGCCGCAGGGCTTGAGGAGACTACCGCGCAGGCCTACCTGGAGTTGGCTGCCGTCCCCGATGCGGGGCTGCGCGACCTGGCGGGCCGTGCCCTGGGCGAGGCCACCCTGCGGATGCTGGCGCTGGGCGGCCAGTTGAGCGCGTTCCCCGGCTTCCCCGGCGGAGAGCTCTAGCACCGAAACCGGTAGGGGCATTCCGTACGGAACGCCCCTACCGGGTGGCACTAGCCCCGCACCAGGTTGACGATCGTGTCGACCACGGTGTCCACGGAGACTTCGCTACGGTCCCCGCTGGCACGGTCGCGCAACTCCACGACCCCGTTGGCCAGGCCACGGCCCACGATGAGCACGGTGGGCACGCCGAGCAGTTCCGCGTCGGTGAACTTCACGCCCGGGGAGACCCCTTTGCGGTCGTCCACGAGCACCCGCACCCCGCGGTCCACCAGCTCCTGGCTGATCCGCAGCGCCACCTCGACCTGGTCGCCCTTGCCGGTGCCGACCACGTGCACGTCCGCGGGGGCGACTTCCCGCGGCCAGATGATGCCCCGCTCGTCGTGCGACTGCTCGACGATCGCGGCGACCACGCGGGACACCCCGATGCCGTAGGAGCCCATGGTGATGCGCACCGGCTTGCCGTCGGGGCCGAGCGCGTCCAGGGAGAACGCGTCCGTGTACTTGCGGCCGAGCTGGAAGACGTGCCCGATCTCGATACCGCGCGCCGTGTAGAGGGTGCCCTTGCCGTCGGGGGCGGGGTCTCCGTCGCGGACCTCCGCGGCCTCGATTGTGCCGTCGGGGGTGAAGTCACGACCGCAGACGAGGTCCACCACGTGGTGGTCGGCCTTGTCCGCACCGGTGACCCAGGCGGTGCCAGTCACGACGCGGGGATCGACCAGGTAGCGGACCTTGTTGGCCTGCAGCGCGCCCGGGCCGATGTAGCCCCGCACCAGGAAGGGGTGCTTGGCGAAGTCCTCCTCGTCCAGCAGGGCCACTTCCGCCGGGGCCAGCGAGGCTTCCAGGCGCTTCATGTCCACTTCGCGGTCGCCGGGAACGCCGATCCCGAGGAGCTCCCACTCCTTTTCACCCGGGGCCCGCGTCTTGACCATGACGTTCTTGAGGGTGTCGGCGGCGGTGAACGTACGGCCCAGGCCTGCGTTGTTGAGGAACTCCACCAAGGACTCGATGGTGGGGGTGTTCGGGGTGTGGTGCACCCGCGCCTCCGGCAGGCCGTCGATGGGCCGCTCGGGCGGCGCCGGGGTGACCACGGCTTCCACGTTGGCGGCGTAGTCGGAGCCGGTGCTGCGCACGAACGTGTCTTCCCCGGTGGGGGCGATCGCCAGGAACTCTTCGGAAGCGGAGCCGCCCATCGCGCCGGACGTGGCCTTGACGATCACGTACTCCAGGCCGAGCCGGTCGAAGATGCGGATGTAGGCCTGGCGGTGCGCCTCATAGGAGCGCTGCAGCCCTTCGTCGTCGAGGTCGAAGGAGTAGGAGTCCTTCATGTGGAACTCCCGGCCCCGCAGGATCCCGGCGCGCGGCCGCGCCTCGTCGCGGAACTTCTCCTGGATCTGGTAGAGGATGACCGGGTAGTCCTTGTACGAGGTGTACTCGCCCTTGACGAGCAGGGTGAACAGTTCTTCGTGGGTGGGGCCCAGCAGATAGTCGGCGCCCTTACGGTCCTTGAGTCGGAACAGGGTGTCGCCGTACTCGGTCCACCGCCCGGTGGCCTCGTAGTATTCGCGGGGCAGCAGCGCGGGCAGCAGCACTTCCTGCGCGCCGATGCGGTTCATCTCCTCGCGGACCACCGCGGCGACGTTCTCTAACACGATCTTGCCGAGGGGCAACCAGGAGTAGACGCCGGGCGCGGTACGGCGTACGAACCCGCCGCGCACCAGAAGCTTGTGACTCGGTACCTCGGCATCCGCCGGGTCCTCACGCAGGGTGCGCAGGAACAGGTTCGACATCCGCAGTAGCACGACCACCACTCCTCGGTGAGAGCGCGGAGGTATTCCGCTGGGACTTTTGGACACTGGACTGGGCGGGTCGGTGGCCTCGCCCGGAAGGGGTTTCCAGGCTAGCGGTATTGGGCGGGCGCCGTGGACTCCTGCACAGCGCTGCTTCCCGGTTTCCACCCCAGGCGCGGTGTGCCGTCCCGGCTCCGGGCGCCTACCGTAGGACCGGCACGACCGTGACGTGAGGAGACGAGGACGGATGGGCAGGCGCGGGGCGACGACGGCGAAACGGGAGCGGATGGAGCTGCTGCGGGACGCGGACCGTCCCGACTCGTGGATGCTGCTGGTCGACGGCATCCCGCAGTCGCACGTGGACCTCGCCGACCCCACCTATCTCGACTTCGAATATGTGCGCCGCCTCGGCCACGTCGTGGACCTGGTCGCACCGGAGCGCGCCCCGATCGACGCCTACCACCTGGGGGCGGGGGCGCTCACCCTGGCCCGCTACGTGGCGGCGACCCGGCCCCGGTCCCGGCAGCGGGCCGTGGACATCGACCCGGACCTGGTGGCGCTGGTCCGCCAGCAGCTCCCCTGGGACCGTCGGGCGGATCTGCGGGTCGCTACCGGGGATGCCCGGGCCTGGCTGGCGGCGCGCCGCGCAGCCAGTGCCGACCTCGTCATCTGCGACGTTTTCGTGGGGGCGCGCACACCTGCCCATCTCACGTCCGTGGAGTTCGCCGCGGAGGCGGCCCGGGTGGTGCGGCTCAGCGGCATGTACGCGGTGAATGTGAGCGACGGCCGCGGGCTGCGCTACACCCGCTCCCAGGTTGCGACGGTGGCCCAGGTCTTCCAGCATGTGGCGCTGGTCGCGGAGCCGGGAGTGCTGCGCGGGCGGCGGTTCGGGAACCTGGTGCTGGTGGCTGGGCACGAGGCACTGCCCGTGGACGAGCTGGCCAGGCGGGCCCACCGGGATCCGGCGATGGCGCGGGTCCTGGCCGGGGACGAGCTCCGCCGGTGGGCTGCGGGTGCGGCCGTGGTGCACGACGCCGAAGCGCAGGACTCCCCCGCACCGCCGGAGAGCCTGTTTTAACCCGTCCCGCGGTGTCAGGCGGGAAGTTCCCGGTCGATCACCGCGTCGAACTCCGGGGAGTGCCTGACCTGAACTCCGCCGTTGCCGGCAGGCCGGGTGGCCATGCCCTGGAGGCGGCCGTCCCGCCACCACAGCATCTGGTCGGTGACCGCGTTCCCTTCGTTGAGCTGCTGGAACACGGAGTAGAGGGTGGAGATCGCCGGGAGGGAGCGGCGGCTCCGCAGCACCGTATAGGCCAGGACGTTGGTGTCGGGGAGCATCACCAGGGCGCCGTAGGGGGCGGGCTGCTGCATGACGTCGGAGAGCCGCATCACGTGGGCGGACCCGGCCCAGCCGATCCCCTGCACCACGTGCACGTCGGTGTCGCCCCCGGACGACACCGTGTACTCCTGGTACTGGTCGTAGGCCATGTTGCCCAAGGCGGTGAACCACAGGTCCTGTTTGGTGCGCCCCCAGGCCTGGGTGTGGCGTTTGTCGAGGACTACGCCGCTGTAGTTGCCGGGGTCGGTCCGGTACACCAGGAGCGCCGTCAGCTCAGGGTTGATGGAGTAGGCGAGCTTGTCGTAGGGACCTGCCGCGGCAGGGTCCCCGATCATCAGGACGCGCAGCCACGGGGCCGCCACGTCGAAGGGGACGCGCAGCAGCTCTTCGTGCAGGTTGTCCTGGGGGGTGGAGTAGCGTCCGGGGTGGGGAAAGTGCATGGGGTCTGGTATTTCCTTGTGGTCTTGTCCACGGTCTACGGGTCTCTGCTGCTTCTGTACGGTATCGCTGGCCGCTGACAGCCCGCGGCGGCTGCCCCGCCGTGCCGCTGGGCTAGATTCCTCCCATACAGGGGACAGCGGACGCCTGTTCTCCGCTCCCCTGGCGTGCCCCCTGCCCGTGTGTGGAGTTCCACCGTGTCTCTGCCCCGTTCTTCCCCTCCGTCTGCCCTGCCCCGCTGGCGGGGGCCGCTGCTGCTCGCCCTGGCGGGAGTGCTGTGGGGAACCGGAGGGTTCGCCGGCGCTTTCCTGCAGCAGTTGACAGGAATCCACCCCATCGCCACCGCCTGCTACCGGCTGCTCGCAGGCGGGGTACTGGCGATCGTGGCGCTGGGGGTCAGCGGGCAGCTGCGCGGGCTGCCCCGCAGTCCGGCGGTCCTGCGGCGGGTCGCAGCGGCGGGGGTGCTGCTGGCCGCGTTCCAAGCCTGCTATTTTGCGGCGATCGCGGTCTCGTCGGTGAGCCTCGCCACCCTGATCGCGATCGGCAGTGTTCCCGTGTTCGTCACATGCGCCGCGGCGGTGCTGGAGCGGCGGCTGCCCCGGCCTACGCTGCTGGCCGCGGTCTGCTGCGGGGTGCTGGGCCTGGTGCTGCTCAGCGGCGACCCGGGCGGGGACGTGCCGCCGGGGCGGGTGGCGCTCGGCGTGGGCTGTGCCCTGGGGGCGGGCGCGGCGTTCGCTGCGCTGACGCTGGTCAACCGCCGTCCCGTTCCGGGCCTGGACCCGCTGCGGGTGACCGCTTTGGGGTGCCTGCTCGGCGGCACCCTGCTCGTGCCACTCGCCGCGGCCACGGGAATGACGTTCACGCCGACGCTTCCCGCGGTGGGGGTGCTGCTGTACCTGGGTCTGGCGCCCACAGCCTTGGCCTACCTGGCCTATTTCGGGGGGATGCGCACCACCCCGGCTCCGGTCGCGGCCCTCGCCGTGATCTTGGAACCGTTGACTGCGACCGTGCTGTCGCTGCTCCTCCTCGGGGAGGTGCTCACCCCGACGGGAACGGTGGGAGCGGTCCTACTGTTCGGGGCGATCCTGCTGGAATACGTCCGCCCGCCCCGCCGGTGACCAGGGCCCTCGCCTGCTCCGTACGGTGGAGGCGCGACCGAAGAGATCCTCCCTGCGGCTTATGGAGCTGGACGTCGTTGCGCCGTACGGTCGACCTGTGAGAGAACGGCTGTGGCGGATCACTTTCCTCGACGCGGGAATTACCTTGGCCGTGGCGGGGATCACCGCGGTGTCCACGGTGCTTCCCGCAGTGGACTCCCCTGGCGGCCTCGCCTCCCTGCAGGTGCTGCTGCCGTGGGGGCTGGCGCTGCTGGTGGTGGCGGTGGTGCCGCTGCTGTGGCTGAGCGCGTTCCCCATTCCCGTGGCCGTGGTGACCGTGCTGGCCACCACCGCCTACTATCCGCTGGGCTATCCCGACAACTTCGTCATCCTGGCGGGTGCGGTAGCACTGTTCACCCTGGTCGCCCGCGGGTTCCGGCTGACCGGCTGGCTGCTCGGGTTCTCCCAGTACCTTGTCGTCCACGTCGCGGAGACGCTGTACTTCGGGGCACCACGCACGGTGTATGCGCTGGGCATGCTCGCCTGGGTGCTCGTGGTGTTCATCAGCGGAGAGGTGGTACGCAAGCATCGCGCGTACCTGGACATGGCGCGCAAGCATTCCGCGGAGGCGGAACGCACCCGGGAGGAGGAGACTCGCCGCCGGATCTCCGAGGAGCGGTTGAAGTTCGCTCGCGAAGTGCACGATGTGATCGCCCACAATATTTCGTTGATTAACGTGCAGGCGGGGAGTGCCCTCTACCTCATCGACACCCAACCGGAGCGGGCCGCCGAGGCGCTTGCCGCGATCAAGCAGGCCAGCCGGGAGACCCTGCAGGAGCTGCGGGCGATCCTCGGGGTGCTCCGCGCGGTCGACGAGACAGCGCCCCGCTCTCCCGCCCCCGGGCTGGACCGCTTGGACGAACTGGTCGCCGGGGTGCGGTCCTCGGGGGTCGACGTGCACGTCGACGTCGCCGGACGCCCCCGTCCCCTGTCGGCCGCCGTGGACTCGGCCGCTTACCGGATCGTGCAGGAGTCGCTGACGAACGTGGTACGGCACGCGCAGGCGGATACGGTCACCGTGTCTGTCAGATACACCCCCGACGGGGTGTCCCTCCGGGTGTCGGACGACGGCCAGGGCGCCGCTGCGGATTGGGCAGCCGGGCACGGAATTGCCGGCATGCGGGACCGCGCTGCCGCGCTGGGCGGCGAACTACGGGCAGGGCCCGATCCGGAGGGCGGGTTCACGGTGGAGGCGTGGCTGCCCGGCTGACCGGCCGTCCCGTTCAGGTGCGACTTCTTGGGAGGATCTGTGATCCGCGTACTCCTCGCCGACGACCAGGCGCTCGTGCGGGCAGGGTTCCGGGCCCTGCTCGACAGTGCCCCGGACATCAGCGTGGTAGCTGAGGCTGCGACGGGGGCCGAAGCAGTCCGGTTGGCCGTGGCGGAGCGCCCCGATATCGCCCTGCTGGACATCCGCATGCCGGAGCTGGACGGGTTGGCTGCCGCGGAACGCATCCTCGCCGACCCCCGGCTGTCGTCGACCCGGGTGGTCATCCTCACCACGTTCGACCTCGACGAGTACATCTTTGAGGCGCTCCGCCTGGGGGCGAGCGGATTCCTTGTCAAAGACACCGAGCCGGAGGACTTGATCAACGGGGTGCGGGTCGTGGCCCGGGGCGAGGCGCTGCTGTCTCCGAGCGTCACCCGCCGCGTCATCGCCGAGTACGCGGGACGGCCGCGCCGCCCCGCCCCGGACCGGCGGCTGCGCGACCTGACCGACCGGGAACGCGAAGTGGTGGCCCTGGTGGGGGAAGGGCTGTCCAACGAGGAGATCGCTGCCCGCCTGGTGCTGAGCCCAGCCACGGTGAAAACCCATGTCAGCCGGGCCATGGCCAAACTGCGGGTCCGTGACCGGGCCCAACTGGTGGTGGTCGCCTACGAGACCGGCCTGGTGGCTCCGGGGTGGATGCAGTGACGGGCGGATAGGGCCCCGCTTTTCGGGTAAGGGTTTTCCCCCGACGGCGGCTCAGGGTTGTCCTGTACTCCCCGCAGACGACCCCCGTAGTCCTGGGGTGGTGGCTGACCGCGCTGATCCGCACGCTACGGCGTAGCGCAACTGCCTCCCTGTGGGGGATGTGGCGTGCCCTGGCAACCGGAGAGCATCAGAGTGTTCCGAGGACGATCCGGTCGAGGAGCTCGCCTTCCCATGTTCACTGATCCGTTGCTGTGGGCACGGCTGCAGTTCGCGCTGACCTCAGGTGTCCACTACATGTTCGTGGCCTTCACCTTGGGCATGGCGCCGCTCATCCTCGTCGCCCAGGGCAGCGCGCTGCTGCGCCGGGACGAGGCGCGGCTGGCCGCGGTGCGGTTCTGGGGCGGCCTCTACGTCGTGAACTACGGCATGGGAGTGCTGTCCGGCCTGGTGATGGAGCTGCAGTTGGCGCTGAACTGGAGCGGGTTGAACGACGTGTTCGGCCACGTGTTCAGCGCTCCGCTCGCGGTGGAGACGGTCGCCGCGTTCTTCACCGAGTCCACGTTCTTGGGGCTGTGGATCTTCGGCTGGGACCGCATGAACCGCTGGCTGCACTTGGCGTGCTTCGGCGTGGTGACTTTGACCGCCTACCTGTCGGCGTTCTGGGTGCTGGTCGCGAACGGCTTCCTGAAGAACCCGGTGGGTTTTGCGCTGCGCGACGGTGTGGCCGTGCTCACCGACCCTGTGGCCCTGGTCACCAATCCGGCGGCGCTGCTGGCTTTCGCGCACGTGGCCACGAGCGCGCTGCTGGTGGGCGGCCTGGTGATGGCCGGGGTGAGCGCCTACCACCTGCGCCGCGGCAACGATCCGGACGGGATGTTCCGCCGCGGGGTGCGGCGCGGGGTGGCGGTGGCGTCGCTCGCCTTGTTCCCGACCCCGGCGGCCGGGGGTGCCCAATACTCCTTGGCGGGCGCGCCCCCGACGAGCGGGCTGACGCTCAGCTCAGCCGAGATCGCAGAGATCGAAGCGGCGCGGCCGGAGTCCACCATGGTGCTTGCCGAGGTAGGCAACGGCGTGATGACCCTGTGCTGGACGGTGTTCTTCCTCGTTCTCCCCGTGGCCTTGCTGGCCTGGCTGGTGCGCAGGTTGGACCGCTGGCGCTGGCTGCATTGGCTGCTCTCGGTGATGCCGGTGCTGGCGCTGCTCGCCGGGGTCGCTGGCTGGCTCTACCGGGAGCTGGGACGCCAACCGTGGGCGGTTTGGCACCACATGACGACCGCGGAGGCGATCACTCCGCTGTCAGTACCGCACGCAGTGGCCTCGTTCGTGGTGTTCACCGGGGCGTTCGCAGTGCTGGCGGGGATCACATGGTGGCTGCTGGTCCGCTATGCGCGCCGCGGCCCGCACGGGGGTCCGCTGGCCCCTGCCCCGTCGGGGGACGACGCGCCCGCCGTCCCCGTCCACACCTACTAGCTGTCGGCGTTTCCAGGTGAGGGAGTCGTTGTGGAATCCGTGGCTGTCGTCTTGCTGCTCGTCCTGCTGGGAGGCTATTTCGTCTTCGCGGGCAGCGACATCGGGCTGGGCATGCTGCTGCCGTATGCGGCGCGTTCCCCGGCGGAGCGCCGCCGTCTCATCGCCGTGATCGCCCCCTACTTTCTGGGGAGCGAAGTGTGGCTGGTGGCCACCATCGGTGTGGTGGCGGGCCTGGTCCCGGTGTGGGAGGCCGCGGTGGTGACCGCGCAGTGGCCGGTCTTCGTGCTCCTGCTCGCCGCGTGGCTGGGACGCGATGCGGGGCTGTGGCTGCGCGGGCGGCTGCCCGCCGCGAGGTGGCGTGCCGTGTGGGACGGGGCAGTGGCGGCAGGCAGCTGGCTGCTCGCGGTGGCGTGGGGATTCGTCGTCGCTGCCCTGGTGGGCGGGGGAACGCTGCGGCCCGGGGTCACCCTCGTGTGCGTGGCACTGGTCGTGCTCTTGTTTGCGGTACGGGGGGCCGCGTTCGGGGCGGAGCGGCTCGCTGCCGCGGAAGGTGTCGGGGGTGCTGAGCCGGGAGAGCGGGCGGCCCGGGCCTTCCGGGTGCTCGTGCGGGCCGGGCTGGTGGTGGTTCCGGTGGCCGCCGGCGTGCTCTGGGTGTCGGCGGGGGCGGCGCCGGCGGTCGTGGTGGCCGGAGCCGAGGTGGTGCTTGCCGCAGCCGCGGTGGACGCGGGTCGAGGGTGGGCGCGCGTGCTGTCGGCGCTGGGCATGGCCGTGCTGCCGGTGGTGCTCGCGGTCGGAGCCGAACTTCCCGCGCCCGCTGTCGAGCGGAACTCTTTGCTGCTGCTGGTCGCGGCGGCGGGCCCGCTGGTTCCGGTCATGGTTGCGGGCCAGGTGTGGCTGTACCGAATTTCGCGCCGCCCGATAGTCGGTTCGGGATTTTTCGCGTAACAGGGGAATGGCACCGGTTGCCGGTTTTTAAACCTGCTGGGCGGGGATTTGCCGAAACTGGCCACACGGGTTGAGCTGCAGGGCTTCCCGGGAAGAGTGGTTGCCGGAAGACATCCCGATACCGGGACACCGAGCCAAACGGAGGAGGGATCCCATGGGTGATCTCAGGACCGAGGCCAGGGGAGGCTGCAGTTGCGGTCCCAATTGCGGCTGCGGCTGCCAAAACGGGGGCCCTTGCTCGTGCGGCGGTAGCTGCTGACCTGTTCTTCTCCTCTCGCGGAGTGGTCGCCACTCTCCACTGCGGGCCGTCCCGGACCGGGGCGGCCCGCAGTCTGTGCTGCGCGGAGGCATGCACGGCCGTCCCGGCGCTGCTAGCCCACGGGGATGCCGAGCGCGGCGAGTTCCGCGGGGCTGCGGGTGGTGAAGAACCAGTCCCGGAACCGCGGATGGGCGACGAGCCGGGACGCGGGTGCAAGAGCCTGCTCCCCGACCAGGTGGTAGCGGTAGCCGTGCGGGTCGAGCAGGTCCGCCAGTCGTTCTGTGTCGGCGTCGGCCAGCACTTCGCACAGGATGTCGGGGCGGTGGGCGGCCAGGAATTTCTGGCCGTGTTCGAAGACCGCGGTTTCAGTGCCTTCCACGTCGACTTTGAGCAGCACGGAGCTATTCGGCGGGATCTGGTCGGTGAACGTGTCCAAGGCGACGATCTCCACCGGCACCCCGTCGGGGAAGCCGAGCCTGCTGGAGTAGAAGCAGGGGAGGGCGGAGTCTGCCGTGCGTGCGGGCATCATGACGGTGGCCGCCGGGTCGCCGACCCCGGTGTGGTGGAGGGTGACGCGGTGCAGGACGCGGTTGCGCACGCAGTTGTCCACGAGGGCCTGGTAGACGTCGGGCACGATTTCGAAGGCGTGGGCCCGGAGCATCGGGTTGACCGCGGTGCCGACCAGGGTGAACAGGCCGGTGTAGGCCCCGATGTCGAACAGGGTGGTGGCCTGGCGGGCCGCGGCGGCGAAGACGCGGACCGCGAGGTCGTCTGCGGGCTGCGGGCGGCGGCCTCCACCCCAGTACAGTTCTTTGGCGATCACGCAGCGGGCCGGGTCCCGCATCACGTATTCGACGCCGTCTACTCGGCCGACGACTTCGGGGAGGGCAGCGGGGGCGGGCAGCCGTCCCGTGGCGCGGATCTGCGGGGCGAGGACCCGCACGGCGGCACGCATCGCCACGTGGGGCAGCCGCCAGCCCAGCACTTTTTTGATGTGCTTCTTCGTCCCGTACCAGCGTTGTCGTCGGCTGGCGGCGCTGCGGCGGTAGTCGGTCACCGAAGAGTGTGTTCGCGCCATGTCACTGTCCCGACTGGTGGTCCCTGCTCGGCGTGCGCACCCGGCCCTCGTCCGCCCTGCCGTGCGGGGAGGTTGCGCCGACGATGTGTCTCGCCAGATCAACGAAACACTACCCTATGTAACCAGAGAATCACTCTTGACACATGAGGGTGGGATCGCTGTGCCGCGGCAGGCCCGCCCCGTGCGGGCTTCGCGGGGCGGGCCGCGTTTCCGTAAGGCAGCGCGCGTGCTGAACCGGGTCAGAGGGCGAACTGCACCGCGACGCGGTCTGCCAGCATCGGAGCGATGATCGCCAGCGCCGCCCGGTGGTCAGGATGGTCCTGGTAGGCCCGGAAGCCGTCTTCCCCGTCGAGGTCGGCGACGACTGCGAAGTCGTAGTTCCCTGCTGCAAGCCCGAGGTCTGCACCGAAGGCGTAGTTTTTCAGCTCCGGGATCGCCGCGGGCAGCTTGCTCAGGGCCGTTATGACCTGCTCGACCTGGTCAGGGGTGACAGTGTCGTTCCAGCGGAACAGTGCGATATGCCGAATTCCCATACGGAGCAACCTAGTGCCCGGTGCGGGCTCGTTGCTCCCGGGGGAAGCAGGGGTCAGCCGATACGGGTGGCGAGCAGGTAGGCGTCCGGGGTTTCCGGGTTGACGATCTCGTCGACCCGCCACACCTGGTCGTCGACGGTGAACGTTTCTCCGACCCGGACTTCGAGGAGCCCTCCCCATTGTGCTGGGCCGCCGAGTTTGGCTACGGGTCTTCCCTCGTCGTCAATCCAGAACGCGCCTCCCCCGACAGGACCTCCGGCGAAACGGTCGTTGCGGCCGTAGGTGATCTTCTCTTGAGCGCCGACTTCGTGGGGCACGGTAGTACGTCCTCTCTGATGCGAAACTTTTTCGGATAGCACACGCGACAACGGTTTTCACGCTGTGAGCGGGGATTCTCCGTGACCTTATCTCGCTTCTCAGAGTTCCCACATGAGGCGTAAAGCCCTTTAACCGTCATTCCGGAAAAATAGGTGGGCCCGGTGAGGGAGATCACCGGGCCCACGGAGGGGATACTGGAATGCTCCAGTCGGTCAGTCTCGGCCCATGAGGTTCTTCACCCGGCCGACAATGTTCTCCAAATCCGTGCTGAACGGCTGGTCTTGCACCATGTAGGTCCACGTGGTGGAAGGCCGTTTGACCCCGGCTGCGGCCACGTCGAGCCGACCGTCCACCACCTCCAACTTCTCGAACATCTCCGCGGCACGGGCCCGGGCCTCGTCCAGGAAGCCCTTGAACGCGGGGACCGCGTCGCGGTTGAACTCGTCCAACGGGTCGCGGCGGCCCAGGAAGCGCAGGTGGATGCCCTCACGCAGGTCGGCGAGGAAGGCGTTGTGGTCAGCCCACCCCCGGTCCAGGTGGTAGAGGGTGACGAGGCGCGCCGCCCGGGCGACCTCCTCCTCGCCTACCTCTTCCACCAGCCGCTGGTAGGTTTCGGGGCAGTCCACGGCGAGCTGGCGGCTGCCCAGGTCCTCGTGGAGCACCGCCCGGCGCTGCTCGAGCACCACCGAACGCTGGACGTCGATGATCTGGTTGTACCGCCAGGTGTTGCGGTGGAGTTCCAGCAGCTGCCCTTCCGCGATGCGCTGCGCGTGGTTGACCATCTCCTTCCAGGCCGGGTCGGTGATCTCCCCGTCAGCCGAGGAGACCCGGTAGCCCTTCGCCTCGGGAAGGTTGGTGGTGATCAGGTCGTCTTCCACGCTGACGTAGAACACCGAGCCGCCGGGGTCCCCTTGGCGTCCGGCACGGCCGCGCAACTGGTCGTCGAGCCGGCTGCTGGGGTAGCGGCCGTAGCCGATGACATAGAGGCCGCCGGTCTTCACCACCCGGTCCCGGTCCCGCATGTCGCTGCCGCCCAGACGGATGTCGGTGCCCCGGCCCGCCATCTGGGTGGACACGGTGATCCGGCCGTAGGTTCCGGCCTCCGCGATCACCGCGGCCTCTTCGGCGTCGTTCTTCGCGTTGAGGACGACGCACTCGAGCCCGGCCCGCCGGAGGCGCTTCGCGAGCCGCTCGGACTCCGCAACGTCCTGCGTGCCGATGAGGATCGGCCGACCCGTGGCGTGCACTTCCTTGACCTTCTCCACCACGGCCTCTTCCTTCTCCTCGGCCGTGGCGTAGAGCCGGTCCTCCTCATCGATGCGGATGTTGGGCTTGTTGGGCGCGATGACCGCGACCTCGAGTTCGTAGAACTCGCGGAGCTGTTCGGCGACGGCCATCGCGGTACCGGTCATCCCGCAGCGGATCGGATAGCGCAGCACCAGCGACTGCACCGTGATGGAGTCCAGCACCTCGCCGGTCTCACTGGGCGTCAGGTGCTCCTTGGCTTCCACCGCGGCCTGCAGGCCGTCGGGCCAGCGCTGGAGCAGCGCGATACGGCCGCGCGACTCGTTGATGAGCCGCACCTTGCCGTCCCGCACCACGTAGTGCACGTCGCGGTGGAGCAGGGCGTGGGCGTGGAGCGCCAGGTTGACCCGGGAGAGCAGCGTCGTGTCCTCCGCGGAGAACAGGTCGACCCCGCCCAGGGCCTTCTCCACCACGTTGATCCCGGTGTCGGTGAGGTGGACGTTGCGCCCGTCGTCGTCGACCTTGTAGTCGATGCCGGGACGCAGCCGGCGCACCAGCTCGGCCATGGCCGCGTCGGATTCGGCCGGTTCGGCGGCTCCCGCCAGCACGAGGGGGACCCGGGCTTCATCGACGAGCACGGAGTCGGCCTCGTCGATGATCGCCACGTTCGGTTCGGGAACCACCAGTTCGGACACGTCGGTGGCGAGCCGGTCCCGCAGCACGTCGAAACCGAGCTCGCTCACGGAAGCGTAGGTGATGTCAGCGGCGTAAGCGGCGCGCCGTTCCTCCGTAGTGGACTCCTGGCTGATCCAGCCGACTTCGACACCGAGCAGCGTGTACAGCGGCCGCATCCACTCGGCGTCGCGTCGAGCCAGGTAGTCGTTGACGCTGAGCACATGCACCCGCTGTCCGCGCAAGGCGAATCCGACAGCGGCAAGTGCACCGGTGAGGGTCTTGCCCTCACCTGTAGCCATCTCCGCGACGTGCCCGTCCAGCAGCGCCATCATGCCGATGAGCTGGGTGTCGAAGGGGCGTTCCCCCAGCGTACGGCGGGCGGCTTCCCGGCCCAGCGCGCACAGCTCGGCGAGGTCGTCGCGGTCGTAGGGCAGTTCTGCGTTCCCGAGTTCGGTCGCGACCTCGGTCAGCTCGGCGTCGCTCAGCTTACGCAGCGCCTCTTCGCGTTCCTCAATCGTCTTGAGCAGCTTGATGTAGGGCTGGAGTGACACCGATCCCGGTTTCCCCAGGAGGCGTCGTACGCCCTCTGCCATTCGTGCGAACACCACAGCAGAGTAACGCTGTTCACACCGTCCGAGTTCCCTGCGTAAAGTGCGAGATCACGCCGTAGGACCGGCTCCGCGGCACCCTGCTACCGGAACCTCTCTTCTGACCTGCTGTTACTCGTCCACCACGGATTGTGGACCGCGGTTCCTCCGGCAGGCCGGGGCTGCGCCGCTGCTTGCGGTACCGACCATGGGGGTTAGTGGACGAGCTGGCGGCTCCGCCGCTCCTCCACCACCATCGCGTGCTTGACCAGGCTGATCAGTGTCTCCCGCACCGCTTCCCGCTTGCGGGCGTCCGTCGTCACGATCGGCACGTCGGGCGGGAGCGCGAGCGCCTCGCGCAGCTCGTCCTCCGGGTAGTGGTAGTACTCCTCCTCGGTTTCAAAGGAGTTCACCGCGATGATGAACGGTATGGGGTGCTGCTGTTCGAAGTACTCGATGGCAGGAAAGCAGTCCTCCAGCCGCCGGGTGTCCACGAGGATGACCGCACCCAGGGCGCCTCGCACCAGGTCATCCCACATGAACCAGAACCGCTGCTGGCCGGGGGTGCCGAACAGGTAGAGCACCAGGTCGGTGGGGAGGGAGATCCGGCCGAAGTCCATGGCCACCGTGGTGCTCCGCTTCTCCGGGGTCATGGACAGGTCGTCCACCCCGGCACTGGCATTCGTGATCGCCGCCTCGGTGCGCACGGGAGGGATTTCGGAAATCGAGCCGATGAACGTGGTCTTTCCGACGCCGAAGCCCCCGGCGACGATGATCTTCGTGGTGAGTTTCGGGGAATCGTTCACGGGTTCGTTACCTCGAGACACTGAGGGAGCGCGTGCGCGGCCCCGCTCCGGAAGGTCCGCTGGGGGTGGGAGCGGCCGACGGACATGATCATCACAGGTGAACCTAGCACCGTCTCGGGGTAGCCGCGGCGTTCTCCACCGATTCTGCAGGCGAAGGCGGAGCGGGCGCTCCGTGTAGCGTGCCGCGGTGCCCGCCTATCGCGGGGTATAGGGGTCTCAGCCGGACAAGTGAGCTGTTCCCTGGAAGGGCCCGGATGCGTATTCTCCGCGTCCGGGGCAGCGCCGGGCCGCCACCGGTCAGCTTCTAGCCCACATCCGTCCAGTTTGCAAGGGAAGAAAGTCCTTTGTTTCGGCACGGCGCAGTGCGCAACCGTCGCGGTTTTCGTCCTTTCTCCACGGCGGACTGGATCGGCAGCAACAGATCCGCCACCACCGTTCCAGGCACCTCCTCAAGAATTTATGCGAAGCGTTTTCTCCAGAGAAAACGCTGCCGTTTTTCTGTCGGGGACTGGCCACAAAGAAACCCCCGGAACGGCTGCTCCGGGGGCAGGAAGACAAGGGCGGTAACACCGTGGGTTTTGGAGAGAAACCTCACGAGGGGGGACAGTCACCGCCTCTCGTCATCTCCAAAACCAAGCTTAGGCTTTCTACCACCCGAGGTCAAGAAAATGCCAAAACTCTCGATCCTGCGGGGGATTTTTCCGAATTCTCCTTATCCATCACTGAATTCAGTCCGCACCCCGTATTTCTTCCTTCTTTCCTGCTCGCACCCGGCAGCTCCCGGTCCGCGGCCACCGCTGCACCGGGCCACCTCCCCGCTGCCCGTGCAACCGGCCGGACAGCAGCAGCGTGCCCGCCCGGCCGGGCCGGCGAGAGCCCAGGTGTGAGCCCTTCCCCGCTTCAGGGCCTACGATTAGGCCGTACCCGAACGGTCCCTGGCTAAGGAGCCAACCGCACCCATGTCCGAACAGCGCATCATCCGACCCACGCCCATCAGCGGATTCCCCGAGTGGACGCCCCGCATCCGGTCCGTGGAGCTGCGCTGGCTGGACCATATCCGCCGCGGTTTCGAACGGTACGGGTTCTCCTCGGTGGAGACCCCGTCGGTGGAGGTGCTCGACGTCCTGCTGTCCAAGGGCGAGACCTCCCAGGAGATCTACACGCTGCAGCGGCTCCAAGCGGACGCCGACGACAGCAGTGACGCACGGCTCGGCCTGCACTTCGACTTGACCGTGCCGTTCGCCCGGTATGTGGCCCAGCACTTCAACGACCTGGTCTTCCCGTTCAAGCGCTACCAGATCCAGCGGGTCTGGCGCGGTGAGCGCCCCCAGGAAGGCCGGTTCCGCGAGTTCACCCAGTGCGACATCGACGTCATCAACGTCGACCGCATCCCGCTGCACTTCGACGCCGAACTGCCGCGCATCGTGCACGAAGTCCTCACCGGCCTGGACATCCCTGCGTGGACCCTCAACATCAACAACCGCAAGGTGCTCCAGGGCTTCTACGAGGGCCTCGGCATCACCGACCCGCTCGCGGTGATCCGCGCGGTGGACAAGCTGCACAAGATCGGCGCTGACGCGGTCCGCGAGATCCTCATCGACCAGGCCGGCCTCAGCTCCGACCAGGCAGCGGCCTGCCTGGAGCTGGCGGAAATCCGCGGCTCCGACACCACGGTGGTCGACGCGGTCGCCAAACTGGGTGTCTCCCACCCCACGCTCACCGCCGGTCTGGACGAACTGGGCGAGGTGTTGGACGAACTGTCGGACCTGCCCTCCGGAAGCGTCGTCGCGGACCTGTCCATCGCGCGCGGCCTGGACTACTACACGGGAACCGTCTACGAGGCGACGTTCAACGACGATCCCGGCTACGG
Organism: Thermobifida fusca NBRC 14071 = JCM 3263; assembly: GCF_001592045.1. Lineage (GTDB taxonomy): Bacteria > Actinomycetota > Actinomycetes > Streptosporangiales > Streptosporangiaceae > Thermobifida > Thermobifida fusca. The sequence goes on from NZ_BCWB01000017.1 coordinate 209,175, forward strand.
AAGCATCTGCGCGGGAGGCCGCTACGAGAACCTTGCCGGACAGTTCATCCGCCGCTCCCTGCCTGGCGTGGGGATCTCCATCGGGCTGACCCGGATCTTCGCCAAACTCGTGTCCGAAGGCCGCATCACCGGCGGCCGCTTCTGCCCCACCGATGTGCTCGTCGTCCTCCCCAGCGACGAGCGGCGCAGCGCCGCCTTGGCCGTCGCGGCGCAGCTGCGCGAACGCGGCTTCAACACCGAGGTCTACCACCAGGCAGCCAAAATCGGTAAGCAGATCCAATACGCCGTGAAGAAGGACATTCCCTTCGTGTGGTTCCCGCCCTTCGACGACGGTCGGCCCCATGAGGTCAAGAACCTGGCCACTGGGGAGCAGGTGGAAGCCGATCCCGCTTCCTGGAACGGATGAGCCTCCGAGGCGTGGGATTGCCCCGGCCAAGGCAGGCCTCGGTGCAATCCCACGCCGTGCGGGTGGCCGCGTCTCAGGCCGCGACCTCTCGTTTTCTCCCGGATCGCCGGATCTCTCACATATCCGTCGGGGGAAGGAGACGGAAGGGGGCGACACCACGGTTGCAGAGACAAGACCATGCCAGCGCCACGACAGCACCTGCCCGCTCCCCGCACCCCGTTCATCGGCCGAGAACGCGACGTCGCCGATCTGATCAGCCTGCTGCACACCGTGCGCATGGTGACGCTCACCGGCTCCGGCGGTATCGGCAAGACCCGCCTGGCGCTACGCGTCGCCGAACAGGAGCGCAGCCGGTTCGCCGACGGAATGCTCTTCGTCGACCTGAGTGCGGCCACCGCCGGCGACCACGTGCTGTACTCGATCGCCCAGGCTCTGGGCATCGAGACCGCTCGCGGCCAGTCACTCCACGAAGCCGTGCTGCTGGCCCTCCGCTCCTGTGAACTGCTGCTGGTCTTGGACACCTGCGACCGCATCGTGGCCCCGCTGGCTGACCTCTGCCGCAGCCTCCTGCGCACCTGCCCCCGGCTGCGGCTGCTCGCCACCAGCCGGGAGCCGCTGCGCATCCCCGGGGAGAACGTCTGGCGGGTTCCTCCGCTCGACCTTCCCCCCGCTCCCCCAAAAGCACCGGTCAGCGTCCCTTGGTCCCCCCCTTCCCCGGGACGGTTGAGCGTCCACGAAGCGATGCGCTCCCCAGCGGTCCGCTTGTTCGCCGCGCGTGCCCACCAGGCACGCCCGGGGTTCACCATCACCCCCGAAACCGTCGACACAGTCGTGCAGATCTGCCGCATCCTCGACGGGGTGCCCCTCGCTATCGAACTGGCCGCGGCCCGCGTCCAGGTGCTGTCAGTCGAACAGATCCTGCAACGCCTCGACGACCGTTTCACCCTGCTCAACAGCACGGACCAGCAGCTCCCGGAACGGCAGCGCACCATGCGGGCCGTGGTGGAGTGGAGCCACGCCCTGCTCACCGACGCGGAGAAAGCCCTGCTCCGCCGCCTGTCGATCTTCACGAACTGGTCGCTCGACATGGCGGAGGCCCTCTTTACCGCCGACTTCGGGGACAACCTGCTGCAACTGCACGCCTCGCTGCTGGACAAGTCGCTGATCGTGCTGGAAGACGAGGTAGAGGGCATCGCCTACTACCGCATCCTCGACAGCGTCCGCGTCTACGCCGCCGAGAAACTGCAGGCCGCGGGGGAAACCGAGCACTATCTGCGGCGCGCCCTCGAACAGGGGGTGTACTGGGCCGGGGAGTTCGCGTCCGCGATGGGCGAAGACCTGCCCTGGCAGGAGCGGCTGAAACTCCTGAACCGGGTGGAGCGCAACCTGGACAACATGCGCTCCTTCCTGCACCGGGCCGCCACTGGCGACCTCGTAGAGCCCGGACTGCAGGTCTGCGTCCTCCTGCGGTCCTACTGGCTCGCATTCGACCGGTGCGCGGAAGGCGCCGCCTTCCTGTCCGCCCTGCTGGCCGCGGCCCCCGACCAGCTGCCCACGCCGCTCCGGACCCGCGCCCTGGTCCTGTACGGCGAACTGACCTTGGACCTCGACGGCGACCAGATCGTCCACGAACGGCTCACCACCGGGCTCCGCTTGGCGGAGTCGCTCGGCGACGACACTGCCCGCGCCCACGCCCTGGCTGCCCTGGCGGTCCTCGCGCTCCGCCAGGAAGAGTTCTCGACGGGCATCGCCCACGCCACGGAATCCCTGGAGTTGGCGCGACGCCTCGGCGACCGGCTCCTCGAAGTCCACGTCATGGGGGTGCGGAGCCGCCTGGCTGAGGCGGCAGGCGATGTCGACGACGCCCAGCAGTGGCTGTCGCGGACCTTGGCGTTGAGCGAGCAGACCGGCTGCGGCTGGGCCCTGGCCTACTGCCACGAGTCGCTGAGCGCCCAGGCGCTCCGGGAAGGCGCCTCTCAGCAGGCTGAAGAGCACCTGCACCGTGCCCTCACCCTGTTCTCCGAGCTGGGATCGGCGCTGGGTGCTGCGCGGTGCCTCTCAGCGCTGGGCCGTCTCGCCGCGCAGCGCGGGCAGTCGCAGACCGCCTGGGAGCACTTGAGCGGGGCTGTCCGCCGCAGCAGGCTGTCGGGGCGGCGGCTGACTCTGGCCCGCGCAATGGAGGACCTGGCCTGGTTCGCGGCCTCAAAGAACATGACCGACCGGGTTGTGCTCCTCGGCGCGCAGGCGGAAATGCTGCGCCAGTGGGCCCACGCCCCTTCCCCAGGCAGTCAGCGGTTGCGCGAGCACGTTGCCCGACAGTGGGGGGACGCGTCCGCAGCCGCAGCCTGGACCCGGGCCCGCACCCTGCCCCTCGAAGAAGCGCTGGATGCCGCGCTCGCCGCCCCCCATTTCGGAGATGTGCGCACACTCACCCCGCGGGAGCGTCAGATCGCCCGACTCGCGGGTTCGGGACTGTCCAACCGGGAGATCGCAGCCCGGCTGGTGATCAGCCAGGCAACCGTGGCGCGGCATATCGCCAACATCTTCGCCAAACTGAACATCTCCAAACGCGCTGAATTGCCCGCTCGGCTTGCCGCACTCCGGAAAACTCAGACAGACGGACACCCGCAATCGGCGGACACTTCCCCGTGCCGGTCGTGATCTTCCACCCGTATTGTCAAAACAACCATTCCGAACAGTGAAAATATCTGTTTTGGTTGCACTGGGAGTCAATAACCACTAAGACAGAATGTGACGTTCGTTTCTTCCGTTTCAGTCTGTCATTCCCCCCACCCGTCCTCGACTGAGCATAATGTCGCGTTTCCCCACCGCCTGATCTCACCGGAGTCCATGGCAACGAATACGACGCAGGTGCAGCAGAACCTTCCCCTGGAACTCGACAGTTTCGTCGGCCGTGCCCGCGACCTCGATGCCATCCTCCGTCTGCTGGGGGTCCACCGGGTCGTCACCCTGTGCGGGATGGGAGGGATCGGAAAGACTCGGCTGGCTCTGCGGGCCGCGGCGCAGGCAGTGGACCGGTTCTCCGACGGCGTGTGGCTGTGCGAAATGTCCGAGACCACGACCCGCGAGGCGGTGGCGGCGCGGATTGCGTGCGTCCTCGGGGTGCGGAGCGACCACGAGTGCGCTCCCGACCAGGTCCTCGTCGACCTGCTGCGTTCCCGCCGCCTGCTGCTGGTGTTGGACAACTGCGAGCACGCGGTCCAGCACGTCGCTTCCGTGATCGAGCAGCTGCTGCCCCGCTGCCCGAACGTCTCTTTCCTGGTGACCAGCCGGGAACCGCTGCATATCGAAGGGGAGGCGCTGTGGCGGGTCCCGCCGTTGACCGTGCCTGACCCCGGCCACGGGGACCCGCTCGAAGCGGAATCCGTCCAGTTGTTCGTGGACCGGGCCCGCGCGCATGCCCACGATTTCACCGTGACACCCGAGCGGTTGGAGGCGATCGCGACGATCTGCCGCCGCCTCGACGGCATCCCCTTGGGGATCGAACTGGCTGCCGCCCGGGTGCGGCTGCTGTCGGTCGCGCAGATCGCCGAACGGCTCCGCGACCGGTTCACCATGCTGACGTACGGCGACCGGAATGCTCCGGTGCGCCAGCGGACGCTGCGTGCAGTCCTCGACTGGAGCTACGACATGCTGGACGAGCCGGAGCGGCGGCTGTTGCGCCGGCTGTCCGTGTTCTCCGACTGGGATCTGGACTTGGCTGAACGGGTCTGCGCGGATGAGAGCCTGCCCGCGCACTGCCTGTTGGACTTGATGGTCTCGCTGGTGGACCGTTCCTTAGTCACCGTGGTCGGGGAAGTCCAGGGCCGGATGCGGTACCGGATGCTGGACACGATCCGGCAGTACGCGTTAGCCCGGCTGGCGGAGAGCGGGGAGGAGACGCGGCTGCGGCTGCGCCACCGGGAGCAGGTCCTGGCGCTCGCTGAAGAGCTGGCGCACTATGCCGTCGCCGGGTACGGCGTCTCGTGGGAGCAGCGGTTCTCCGCGTTCCAGCGGGTGTGCGCGGAGCGCGACAATGTGCGGACCGCGCTCACCTGGTCGGCGGAGCGCGGGGACGTTGTTGAAGGGCTGCGGCTGTGTGTGGCGCTGCGCCCGTATTGGATGGTCAACGGTCTGCTCGCGGAGGGGGCCTATTGGACCGACCGTTTCTTGGCCATGGACTGCGCCGATGAGACGCTGCGCGGGCAGGCGATGGTGCGCCGGGCTGAACTGGCGTGGGACCGCGCTGACCCGTCTCACGCGGTCACGATCGGCGAGGAAGGGCTCCGGCTCTGCCAGCAGGCGGGGGACCACGGGTCGGTGGCGCTGGGGTTGAACATTCTGGCGATGAGCGATATCCGCGCGGGACGGTTTGACCGGGCTGAGCAGCGGCTTGCCGAGTCGGTCACGTTGACGCGCGCCACCGACGACCCGTGGAACGAGGGGATTGCCCGCAGCACCCAGGGGGCGTTGGCGGCCCGGCAGGGCCGGTGGGAGGAGGCCCGGGACCGCTACGAGGAGGCGCTGACCCTGCTGCGCACGATCGACCACTGGTGGGGGGTGGGGATCACGCTCATCGGCCGGGGCCGGGTCGCGGAAGCGAGCGGGGATCTCCGCGGGGCAGAGCGGTGCTTCCGGGAGGCTTTGGACATTCAGCGGATGATCGGCGGTCCCCCGGAGCTGGCCCGCTGCCTGGCCGGGGTGGGCCGGGTCTTGGCCAGTCAGGGCAAGGTCGCGGAAGCCTACCGCTGCCTGCAGGAGAGTCTGACGCTCTGCCACAACACCGGGCAGCGGCTGGGGACGGCCCGCGGACTGCTTGCGATCGCCAAGGTGGCGCTGGCCGAGGGGCGTGCGGACGAGGCCACCCGGTTGGCGGGGGCGGCGGATGCGCTCCGGGAGCGTTCTGGGCATCCCGCCCCGCGGAAGAAGTGGCCGCTGCAGGGCGGGACGTTCACGCTGCGGTGGGAGGAGGGCCGCCGCATGGACTCTGACGAGGCGGTCTGTGCCGCTGTGCAGGTGGCGGAAGCGGGGGCGGCGTCGGATGCTGCTCCGCTGCTCGACGCGGACGAGGCGGTGCTCACCCCGCGGGAGCGCGAGGTGGCCGAGCTGATTGGCCAGGGGATGAGCAACCGGTCGATTGCGGAACGGCTGTTCATCAGTCCGGCAACAGTGGCCCGGCACGTGGCCAATATCAACACGAAACTGGGGTTCAACTCCCGAAACCAGATCGCTGCGTGGATCAACCGTTGATGTCCGTTTTGTGAAGAGTGGCCTGCGGAGGGAGTGCGTTCTTTTGCGGCACGGCTGCAGCGGGTACGTTATGCCTTCACCGGTGGCCCCTTCTTTGAACTGCGGAAAAGCTGTCTACATACCCCCAAACCCGGAATCTACATATGCATATGCACGGGAAAATGCATGTGCAGACGATTTCTGTGGGGGTAGTCTTTCTTCCGTGCGGTTGTGACGCGCAGAGTACCGCGGTCGGCCCGCACGCCGTTGGGGCGCACCCGTCACGGTGTCCCCGGTCACCTCATCACGCCCTTGGGCACGCTACGGAGACCACGGCACGCGGTGGGAGGACGGCCGTGGCTCTACTGAGGGCGTCGACCGCCGCGGGTTGCTGTGAGGGGAAGCGACCCGCGGCATTGACCGCGGGACTCCCCGGGTTCGCCACGTGGAGGGGGCGTGGCGAACCCGGGGCGCGTCCACCGGGGAGGAGCACTGGGAAACCGGGGGAGGCACATGAGGGTCGAGCGACGGCCCTGCACCGGCAGCGAGTCCTCCGTGCACCCGTCGCGCGGAGGACTCCAGAACGGGTCGCTCATCCACGGCCTGCTGGACCGGTTGCGCTACTGCGTGGACTCCGGCATGGTCGCCGACCACAAGGGGATGCGGATGAGCGGCGCCGAGTTCGCCGGCGTGGTCTACCGCGCTGCCGCGGGGTTGCGCAGTCGCGGGCTCCACCCGGAAGATGTGGTTGCCGTACTCGCCCCGGTGTCCACCGCCCGGCTCGTCTCCGTCTGCACTGCCCTGGCGGTGGGGTGCGTGGCCCTCCCCTTGCAGCCGTCCTCAGACGTTGACATTCTCATCAAGGTGCTGGTCGACACGGATGCCCGGATGATCCTGGCCACGGGGGAACTCGCTCCCCTGGCGGTCAGGCTGGCGGACTGCTCCCGGGTGCGCCAGGTGGTCTCGTTCGGCGGCGCCCCGGAGACGACACCCTTCGCTGACCTGCTCCGCCCGGGTCCGCGGCACAGCAGCTCTGGGACCGTGCCCGGTCCGCACGGCAGCGGTCTCATGGACTACACGGTGCTTCCGGACGCTTCTCCTCGCACGGTCTGCCACTCCCCTTGGGAGCTGATCGCCCACTTCCTGCGTCTGAATACCGGGTTGCGTCTTTCTCGGGGGGATACCGTGGTGCTGGAGAACGGGATGACCGAGTGCGACCGGTACATCCTGGCTGCGGTCGCGCTGTGGAACGGCGCCTCGGTGCTTTCCTTGGCGGATGAGAACGCGACGGTCGCAGCTACGGCTCTCCGCGCTCACCAGGCCGTGGTCCGGGGAGTCCCGCTGCCGTCTCGCATGAGCCTCCGCCCCGCATGACACGGCCGGGGCCGCGTTGGGCTGGCCGCGGCCCCGGCCGTGTCCCCGCACTCATCGCAGGTCGATCTCGAACCAGGCGACATGGGTGGCCTCAGTCCAGTACTCGCCGCTGCGGGAGGAGCAGTTCTCGACGATGAGCTTGCCCCGCCCGTACTCGTTCTGGTCTTCCCGACTGATCACGTCGCTCACGTGGGGGTCTTTGCGGCCCTGGTCGGCGACTGCCACGCGCACGGTCCGGGAATCGACCCTGATGAACAGGGTCATCACTCCGCCGATCTGACCTGACCGGGAGTGCAGCAGGGCGTTCGTAGCCAGTTCACTGACCGCGAGCTCGGCGTCGTCCCGGACGTGCTCAGCGCATCCGGTGCGGCCGAGGAACTCGCGGACCCGGGATCGGATGGAGCGGACCGCGGTGAGGTTGCCGACGCAGCTCCACACCGTGTGGTCAGTGGTCGAACCGGTGTACTCCACGGGGTCGACCACGGGCGCACTGGAGGTATCAGCGGAAGCGAAGGTGCGCACCTCCTGTGAATCGGTCGTCCCCATGTCACTCCCATCGCTCTTCGGTGGGACCGCCAGGATCGCACGCCCGCGAAGCCGTCATGGCGGAACTCAATAACAGGACAGCACACCAACGGTTTTCCGGATACAGCAGCCCCGCAAAACACGGTCACGTGTCCCGCAGAGGTAGCACAAAGAATTCCACGTCAGGGGCATGGATATCCCTTTCGCGCGGCAACGTTCCGGCAACAGCGACCCCCTCCACAGATTCGATACCACCCCTTATTCAATAAGCGACTGAATCGTTATTCAATCCTTTCTCTACTCTGGAAAGAAAACGATAATCGTTTCCAATAGCATGGTGGACACGCACGGTGACCACCGATGGCCGGTACGCCACCATCTCAAGACCAGCAGAGGGAGTCCGCATGAAGATCGCATTCGTCGGCAAAGGCGGCAGCGGGAAAACCACCCTGTCCGCCCTCTTCTCCCGCTATCTCGCGCACTGCGGCGTCCCCGTGGTCGCGATCGACGCCGACATCAACCAACACCTCGGCACCGCGCTGGGCGCCTCACCCGCCGAGCTCAGCACGATCCCCCCGCTCGGCAGCCACCTCACCGACCTCAAAGAGATCCTCCGCGGCCGCAACCCGCGGATCGCCTCCGCGGAGCAGATGGTGAAAACCACCCCGCCCGGGCGGGGTTCCCGGCTCCTCGACCTCTCCGCAGACAACCCGGTGCACCAGCGCTTCGGCCGCGACATCGGCGGAGTGCTCCTCATGCTCACCGGACCGTTCAGCGAAGACGACCTGGGCGTCTCCTGCTACCACTCCAAAGTGGGCGCGGTCGAGATGTACCTCAACCACCTGGTGGACGGCCCCGGCGAGTACGTCGTCGTGGACATGACCGCCGGAGCGGACTCCTTCGCCTCAGGCCTGTTCACCCGCTTCGACGTCACCTTCCTCGTCGCTGAGCCCACGGTGCGCGGAGTCGGCGTCTACCGCCAGTACGTCGACTACGCCCGCGACTACGACGTGACCGTGCACGTCATCGGCAACAAAGTGCACGGACCGGACGACGTGGAGTTCCTCCGCGACCACGTCGGCGACGCCCTCACCGTCTGCCTCACCCACTCCGGCTTCGTGCGCGCCATGGAGAAAGGACGGTTCCTCGACCTCGCCGAACTGGAAGAGGACAACCTCAAAGCGCTCGCCCGCATGCGCGACCTCGTGGACGCGGCCGAACAGGACTGGGAGAAGTTCACCCGCCAGACCGTCGAGTTCCACCTGCGCAACGCTGAGAAATGGGCCAACGCCGCAACCGGGGTCGACCTGGCCGCCCAGGTGGACCCCGAGTTCACCATGGGGCCTGAGGCGCTGGCCGCGTCCCGGCAGTGGTGCTGATCAGCTCCCGTCAAGCGCCCTGTCCGCCGCCGTATACACCTGCGCCAACCGCTTGGCATCGAGCGGGACCGCGCCGTGGAGCGCGTCCGCGAACATCGGGTGCAGACCGGAGAAGACCTCCTCGCTGAACTGCGAATAGTAGGGGGTGACCGGCCGGAGCTGGGCGTCGTCGATCGCCAGTCGGATCGTGTCCAAGAGCTGGTTGGCCTGGTTGTGCCAGGCGTCCTCCCCTGTGATCTCGTAGGAGGCGCACAACTGCGCGGCCTGTTCCGGGGACAGCTTGTTCACGTAGATGTCCTGGCGGGTGGGGGCGTACCCGCCGCAGTAGAACAGAAGCTGCTGCTGTTCCTCCCCGGTGAGGAAGCGGATGAGGTCGAGCGCGGCTTCCTCGTGGGGGGTTTCCGCTGCCAGCGCGAGACTCTGCCCGCCTAGGACCGCTCCGGGCAGGGCCTCCACCGCGTACTCGGAGGCATGCCCGGAGTCGTTCTCCGTGGACGCGATGAGCAGTCGGCGGTACCAGATCGGCCAGTTGCGCATCGCCACCGTCTCCCCGCTGAGGAAGCGGACGTATGCCTCCTCTTCGTTGCTGTCCAACGCGGCAGGGTGGAAGGTGCCGTCCTCGAAACTGGCTGCGATGAGGTTGAGCGCCTGGTGTTCCGCCCCGTTGCGGTGGATGTCGGCGAGGCGCTGCTCACCGGGGACGATGAGCCTCCCCTGCTCCCCGGCGACGATCTCCATCGTGTTGACCGTGAACCCCTCGTACTGGGCGAACTGCCCGATGTAGAGGTGGTCGACGTCGGTGCCTTCCGCGGCGTCCGCGAGCTCTGCGAGGATCTCGTGGAACGTGCGCCCCGCGGTCAGCGACCCCTGGCCGACCAGGTCCCGGCGGTAGTAGAGCATGCCCACGTCCGCGGTGAAGGGGACCGCGTAGGCCTCATCCTCGTAGGTCACCGACCGGATCAGCTTCTCCCGGAACGTCCCTTCCAGCAGGGCGGTGCCGTCCGCGTCAGGGAACCCGTTGGCCTCTGCCCAGCCAGGGCCGATCTCTTTGATCCACCCGGCCTCGGCGAACATGGCGATGAACTGGTTGTCAATGTTGATGATGTCGTACTCGGGGCTGCCGCTCTGGGCGTCGCGGACCATCTCCGCGTACTGCTCATCGGCGCTCCCCGGCAGTTCCACGAGGTAGGCGCGGTAGCCCTCCTTCTGGTGGGCTCTGTTCCACTCCTGGATGAGACTGAGGTAGAGGTTGTTGCCGCTGACGTCCCGGCCGGTCGCCAGGTAGATGATCCGGTCCTCCTCCACCTCGCATGCGGCCGCCGCCAGTACGGCCAGCGCTGCCGCCGCGGCCGCTATCCTCCGCACTTCCCGCACTACCTCCCGCCACGTGCTTCCTCGGCTACGCCGCGCGCACTCTCGTCCGCCCTGCCCTCGTCAGCGGCGCGGCATTCGACATTCGGGTGCTCGGTGAGCTGGGGCAGGAGTCCCACCTCGCACGCGTTCTGCTCCTCGGCCTGCTGGGCTCCCCCGCCGACCGCGATGATCCGCACGCGTACGTCGCTCTCGTCGAGCACCCGCTCCAGTTCCTCCTGGCCCAGCCCGGGGTCGTCCTGGATGCGCACCCCGTCGGTGATGACCACGAGGACCGCTTGGGGGGCCTGCTCTTTTTCCAGGGCGAGCACCCCGTCGCGGATCACTTCGCGCAGCGGGGTGGGCCGGTAGATGGGGGTGAGCCCTTCCACTGCGGAGATCAACCCTTGAGGGAGTTCGTCGCGGTGCACCATGTCCACGAGGGTGGCGGCGGTGGTCGCGGCTGCCCCGGTGTCGCCCGCCGGATAGGACCACAGTCCGAAGCGGTCCTGTTCCCGCAGGTCCCGGATGATCGTGGTCGCAGCGGTGCGGGCAGCGTCGAACTGCTGCGGGAGCGAAGCCATCGACGTGGAACGGTCGAAGGCGAGCAGCACGGTCGCGGGTTCGGCGGCTTTCTCGTGCGCGGTCTTCGCCCGGGTCGCCCAGGAGAACCATTCCACGGCGTCGAACTGGGCCGCCCACTGGGGGATTTCCCCTTCCCGCGAGACGCCGTGGCCGGCCGCCAGCTCGGCGGCCGCAGCACCCTGCCCGGTCACCGACCGGTATCCGGCGTAGACGCCGGAGCTGCGGTACGCCTCCTCGTCGTCGGCGAGGTCGAGGAGGAAGTCTTCGAACTTCCGGCGTTCCTTGGTGATGTCGTCGGGCTCTACCGTCTCCCAGTTCACCCGGATGAGCGGATGGTCGAGGAAGGGAAGGTCCGGACTGTAGCGGGGGACCAGGTCGGTTCTGATCCCCTCCGGGCAGTCAGGGGAGACGCTGTCGCTGGCGTGGTAGGCCCGGTACAGGGCCGCTTCACTGACCAGCGCGACCGTGTCGGACCCTGTGTCGAGGCGGCATAGAAGCGCCGCGCTGCTGTCCGCCCCCTCGTCCCCAACGAAACGGGCCTCGGCTTCTTCCACGTCGAGTATCCGGTCGTCTTCCACCAGCAGGCGGGTCTGGTGGGCGCCGTGCAGCCGTCCCACCGAGGTCCACCGCAGTCCGGGGCGCGCCCAGTTCACGTCCGGGTCGTCGTAGGGAATTCCCGGTTCCACGTCGTGGGGAAATGTCGTGGGAACCGCCCAGACCAGCGGGGTCAGCCGCGTGGCCCCCAGGTATTCGAGCCCTCCTGCCTCTTCGTTGTGGTCGAGTTCCGCGCTCTTGATGATCCGCTTATCAACCGGGTTCACTAAATCGAGGTATTCAACAGTGGATTCAGGAATCCAGTAATGGGGTTTGGCTCCTAAAGAGCGGTCGATGAGATAACTAGGCCCTGTTGATCCGGATCCGGGTTCCGCGGTGGTGGGAAGCTGCCAGTTGTTCTGCAAAGTCTTCTGGACGACTTCTGTCGTTCCCGCCGAGTAGACCACCACGTCTGCCGGTCGGCATCCGCCGTTTTCGTCACGGCGCATGATCTCGTATTTGTCGGCGGCGGCTCGCAGCACCGCTTCACTGTCTGTCGCGGTGGCGACGACGATCTGGGTGGGGATCGGGCACGCGGGCCGCAGTATCGGCCAGATCCAGGGGGCGAGGAAAGCGGCCGCGGCGATCCCGGCCAGCACGGTGAGGACGTATCCGGTGACGGGCGAGTCAGGCAGCGTTTTAGCGACGAGGCGGAGTCCTTCGTGCGGGCTGTCCCGCTGTGCGTGCGCGAGGAGCAAGATGAGGGACCCGGAGAAGAGGAGGAGCGAGCCGACCCAGAGGAGGTCTCCCAGCAGCGCGCCGAGGGTCTGCCCCAAGAACTCCTGCCACAGGGCGATGAAGAACGAGGAGAGAACTGTGGCGGCGACGAATATGAAAGATTTGGACTTTTTTGTCGTACCGCGCTGGTCGGTCTGGGTCATGTCAGGGCGGACTCCAAAGCCACAAAGGTGACTGGCCGGGACCGCCTACGCCACCTCCTTTAGGCACTCCAGGATATGCGTCGTCAATCACATTTTCCACCCTATGTGTGGTTGCTCCAATTGGTCAGACTTTACCCGTGACGTGGCCATACATAACCCTCTTCACCTTTCGCGACATTTTCCAACGTCGTCGCGACCCACCAAAACACTCGACCACGCTCTGTTTTCACGGAATTCCGATGCGTAATACAGAACCGCTATTCCGTCACCATGGGTCGTAATCATTCCGCTCATCAGATCGGAACGAATTCCGTGCAGCAGCCTGCCAGTGGAGCGCGGGCACGCCTCCACCCCGGCCTACGGAGATTCGCGGTGGCAGAAAGCCCCCCGGTCGAGGGGGCGGCGGCCGGCTAGAACAGGATCGACATGACTTCGCCGATCTCTTCAAAACCCACTTTGCGGTAGACGGCGCGGGCCGGAGCGTTGAAGTCGTTGACGTAGAGGGTGACGACAGGGGCGAATTCCGCGAGCGCATACCGCACCACGGCAGCCATCCCGGCCACCGCGTGGCCGCGGCCCCGCAGCTCCGGATGCACCCAGACCCCCTGTATTTGGCAGGCCCGCGGGGTGACCGCGCCGATCTCCGCTTTGAACACCACCCGGCCGTCCTCGATCCGGGCGAATGCGCGGCCCATCCGGATCAGTTCCTCCACCCGGGCCCGATACAGCAGGCCGCCGTCCCCGACATCCGGGGGCAGCCCGACTTCTTCGGTGAACATGGCGATACTGGCAGGCAGCAGGATGCCCAGCTCGTCGAGCCGGACCCGCCGCACGAGCGGGTCGGCGGGCACCGCAGGCTCCTGGGAGGTGGCCATCACCGGTTGCCGGGCCCGGATTGCCCGGGCAGGCCCCCAGTAGGGCCGCAGCCTGCGCCACAGGTCGGTCACGGCCGGGATCGGCCCCACGATCGACGAGCAGCGCCGCCCCTGCCAGCGAGCGCGGTTGGCGAAGTGTCGGATCGCTTCGGGACCCGCGTTGACGGGGATCAGGTTCGCACCCGCGTAGCACAGCGCGGTAATGGCTTCGTCTTCGATGTACCCCCACACTTCCGCGCCGAGCCGCGCAGGATCCAGGCCCGCGACGCGCAGCCGGGAGGCGACGAACACGTTCCCGACCGGATCCCGGTCAAGCAGCGCGCACACCTCGGGATAGTCCCGTTCCCCAAGCACCCGGATCGGCGAGGTCCGTAGCATCCGTATCACCTCACCTGCGCGTTTCCAGGGCGGGATCGGCTTCCGCCTCAGGGCAATCGTAGCCGCGGTACCGGTACGGGAAACGCACTGCTGCGCTCTTTTCTTACCGGTTTGACGGTTTGCCGACCATGATTTACCGCAAGATCACCTTTCTTGGGCGTATCGGAGGACTGTCCGGGCGTCTTCACTGTCCTTCTGTACAGGGGACGGTTCCGGCAAGGGCCGGGCCGCGCAGGTCAGGTCGGCGCCGTCAGCTCCGCCCTGCGCGGCGGGCAGGGTACCGTCGCGCAGATAGGCGGTGAGCGTGTCGTCGATGCACGGGTTGCCGCTGAGCGAAATACCGTGGTCCACTCCCCCGTCTTCGATGACGAGCCGCCCGTGCGGGAACCGGGCCCGCATCGCATAGGCCCCGTCCACCGGGGTCGGCCCGTCCGCGGTGGCGTGCAGGAGCAGGGCGCTGTCCACCGCGGTGCCGTCCACGTCGAACCAGGGACGGGCCGGGGCGGACCAGAATCGACACGGCGCGTTGTACCAGACGTTGTTCCACGCGATGAAGGGTGCGTCGCGGTGGGTTTTCACCGCGTCCTCCCGCCACCTCCCCCAGTCGGCAGGCCACGGCGCATCCGTGCACTCGGTGGCCAGGTAGGCCCCGTACTCGGGGTCGCTGGCGGCGTCTTCCCCCAACCTCTCGTGGAGGTCCAGCAGCAGGGTGCTGTCGTCGTGGACGACCTGCGCGGACAGGGCTTGGGCGATCGGCGGCCAGGCCGCGCTGGTGTAGGCGACGTAGAGGACGAGGGTCTCCAGCTCGGTGGGGCCGAGGAGACCGGCGAGCGGCTGCCGGGCCAGTTCGTCCCGCAGCGCAAAGTAGCGGTCGGCGACCTGGTCCCCCGTGGTTCCCAGCCCGTAGGTGTCGTGGTGGCGGGCAGCCCAGGCGAAGAAGTGGCGGGCAGTGGCGTCCAGGGAGCGGCTCTGCGCCACGTTCCCCTCATACCAGGGCCGACCAGGGTGGACGATGCTGTCCAGCACGAGGCGGCGCACCCGCTCGGGGTAGCGGGTGGCATAGACCGCGCCCAGGTAGGTGCCGTACGAGTAGCCGAGGTAGTCGATCTGCGCCACGCCGAGCGCCCGCCGGAGAGCGTCCAGGTCGGTGGCGTGGTCCACGGTGGTCATGTGGTGCAGGAGGGGCCCTGAATGCTCCGCGCAGGCGCGCGCATAGGCGGCGGCCCGGTCCACGAGCTCTTGCTCGGCCTGCTCGTCCGCGGGAACCGTGTCGGGGCGCACCGGGGCGAAGTAGGCGGGATCGCAGACGACAGCGGGCCGGGACGCGCCTGTCCCCCGCGGGTCGAAGCCCACGACGTCGTAGGCGGCGCGCAGGTCGTCAGGGAGCCGCATAGCGACAATGCCCGCCCAGGCACGGCCGGGACTGCCTGGGCCTCCCGGGTTGACGACCAGCACCCCGCGCCGCTGCCCGCTCGCCGGCACCCGGGAGAGGGCGAGCACCACGGTCTCGCCAGCGGACGGGCCGCGCCCGTGGTCGAGGGGGACGCTGAGTTCCGCGCACTCCAGCAGGATCTCGTCGTCGGGGGGTTCCAGGTCGGCGCACTCAGACCAGTCCAGGATGTCGTCCGCTGCCGCGGGCACAGCCGTCCCGGAGGCGGCCAGCACGCCCGCCACCACAGCCCCGACCAGCTTCGCCACCACGTACCGCATTGATCCCGCCTCTGTGAGTGACAGCAGTTCCGGGGGCATTCTGCCGAGGCGGGGCCGCAGAGTCAGGAAACGACACTCCCCTCCCCGCGGGCAGGGCTGGGGTCTCCGGTGTTTCAGGACCGGTGTCCCACCAAAAAAAAGGGGGGCCGGTCCGGCCCCCGCGCGAAGACTGTGCGGTCTAGCCCGCCACGTCCACGCTGGGCTGGCCCGAGGGCACGCCTTCGGCGCGCATCTCCTCAGCGATCCGCAGAGCCTCCTCGATCAGGGTTTCCACGATCTGCGACTCCGGCACCGTCTTGATGACCTTGCCCTTGACGAAGATCTGGCCCTTGCCGTTGCCGGAGGCCACGCCCAGGTCCGCTTCACGGGCCTCACCGGGGCCGTTGACCACGCATCCCATGACCGCCACGCGCAGCGGCACGTCCAGCCCTTCCAGGCCCGCGGTGACCCGGTTGGCGAGGGTGTAGACGTCGACTTGGGCCCGTCCGCAGCTCGGGCAGGAGACGATCTCCAGGCCGCGCTGCCGCAGCCCGAGCGACTCCAGGATCTGGATGCCGACCTTGACCTCTTCCGCGGGGGGAGCCGACAGGGAGACCCGGATCGTGTCGCCGATACCTTCGGCCAGCAGTGCACCGAAAGCCACCGCGGACTTGATCGTGCCTTGGAAGGCCGGGCCCGCTTCGGTGACCCCCAGGTGCAGCGGGTAGTCGCAGCGTTCGGCGAGCATCCGGTAGGCGCGGATCATGACGACCGGGTCGTGGTGCTTGACCGAGATCTTGATGTCGTGGAAGCCGTGCTCTTCGAACAGGGAGCACTCCCACAGGGCTGATTCCACGAGCGCTTCGGCCGTGGCCTTGCCGTACTTGGCGAGCAGCCGCTTGTCCAGCGACCCGGCGTTGACGCCGATCCGGATCGGGATCCCCGCTTCAGAGGCGGCCTTGGCGATCTCCCCGACCTTGTCGTCGAACTTCTTGATGTTGCCCGGGTTGACGCGTACCGCCGCGCAGCCCGCGTCGATCGCGGCGAACACGTACTTGGGCTGGAAGTGGATGTCGGCGATCACCGGGATCTGCGATTTCTTCGCGATGATCGGCAGCGCTTCAGCGTCGTCGGCGCTCGGCACCGCGACCCGCACGATCTGGCACCCCGCCGCGGTCAGCTCGGCGATCTGCTGCAGCGTGGCGTTGATGTCCGCGGTGACCGTGGTGGTCATCGACTGCACCGAGATAGGAGCGTCGCCGCCCACGGGGACGTTGCCGACCATGACCTGCCGCGTTTTGCGGCGCGGCGCCAGCGGCTGCGGAGGAGCAACGGGCATTCCGAGATCGACGGACACGCGATTTCACCTCGCTGGCCGCCGGGGTGGCCGACGGCATCGCTCGACTTACTTGGTTACCGGGGAACGTCGCCGCGGCGCAGACCTGCGTCGCGGCAGGGCACGGGGGATGGAGACCTCGCCGTGAGTCGATGTGTCACAAGGCTACCCGGATCGGGCACCGTTCCCTGCCATGGTCGGGCTGGGAACGCCTCGGACTTCGCCCAGGCATTCCCGCTGGTTCACCTGTGTGTTGCCGACGTATCACCGAAGGTACTCCCCGGGCTGCTAGTAGATCAGGCGGACCGGGTTGACGATGTCGGCGACCAGCAGCATCAGACTGAAGCCCACGAAGCAGGCGACCATGATGTAGGCCACGGGCATGAGCTGGGCCACATCGAAAGGTCCGGGGTCGGGGCGTTTGAAGATCCGGGCGGTCCAGCGGCGGACCGACTCCCACAGCGCGCCGACGATATGCCCGCCGTCCAGCGGCAGGATCGGCAGCATGTTGAAGGCGAAGAGGAACAGGTTGATCCCGGCCAGCAGGTTGATCAGCATCGCGACCCGGTCCAGGACGGGGGCGGGCATCGCGAGGATCTCGCCGCTGATGCGGGAGGCGCCGACCACGCCGACGGGGGAGTCGGGGGTGCGTTCCGCGCCGAGGAACGCCGCCGCGAACACGTCGGGGATCTTCGACGGCAGCGTGATGATCGCCTTGCCGACGGAGACCACGGTGTCACCGAAGAACGCAGCGGTCTCTGCGGCGCTGAGCGTCTGCCGCTGCTCTTGCGGCGCGAAACCGAGGAAGCCGGCGGTGACCGTCTCCGGGATCTGCCGTCCTTCCTCGTCGAGGATCGGATCGCCGTCGGCGTCCCGGCGGACGACCGTGTTGCCGTCCTCGTCCCGTTTCACCACCTGGTTTTCGATGAAGTCGGCGTGCAGGGTGATCTTCTCGCCGTCCCGGATCACGTCGACCGTGCCGGGACCGATGTGCGCGCGGATCGCGGACTGCACGGCCTCCCAGTCGGGGGTGGGCTGGCCGTTGACCGCGACGATCCGGTCGCCGACTTGCAGCCCGGCCGCGGCAGCGGGGGACGGGTCGGCGTCCTCCGGGCATTCGCTGGTCGCCGCGGTGGCGGGCACCACGCATTCGTGGACGGCGCCGACCACGGTGGTGGGCTGGTAGACGCCGATCCCCATGAGCAGGACCGCGAACAGGACCACGGCCAGGACGAGGTTCATGAACGGCCCGCCGAACATGACGATGAGCCGTTTCCACGGCGGCCGCTGGTAGAACTGCCGGTCTTCGTCGCCGGGTTCGACTTCCACGTAGGACGCTTCACGCGCGTCCTCGATCATGGCGCGCCACCGCGACATGGGCTTGTCGGGGTCGGCGGGCGCGGCGGGCGGGATCATCCCGACCATGCGCACGTATCCGCCGAGCGGGATCGCTTTGAGGCCGTACTCGGTGTCGCCGCGTTTGACCGACCACAGCGTTTTTCCGAAGCCGACCATGTACTGGGTGCAGCGGATACCGAACAGCTTGGCCGGTACCAGGTGTCCCAGCTCATGCCAGGCGATTGAGAACAGCAGGCCGAGGATCATGAGGACGATCCCCAGCACGGTCAGCAACGCCACCATGTACGTCTCCTCATCCCTGCCGGGAGATGAGCTCCTTGGCCCGTTGTCGGGCCCAGTCGTCGGCTTCGTAGACATCTTCGAGCCGCGGCACAGTCCCTCGGCTCTCTCCCCGGTGTTCTGAGACTACCCGCGCCACGGTGTCCAGGATCGCCGGAAATGCCAGACGCCCGGCGAGGAAAGCGGCGACGGCCTCCTCGTTGGCGGCGTTGTACACGGCCGGCGCGGTCCCGCCCACAGATCCGACTTCGCAGGCCAGCCGCACGGCGGGGAACGCCTCGTGGTCGAGGGGTTCGAAGGTCCACTGGTGGGCCCGGGTCCAGTCGATGGCGGGAGCGGCTTCCGGGACCCGGTCCGGCCAGGCGATGCCGTAGGCGATGGGGATGCGCATGCTGGGCGGGCTCGCCTGGGCGATGGTGGAGCCGTCGACGTACTCCACCATCGAGTGGATGACCGACTGCGGGTGGACGACGACCTCGATCTGTTCGAAGGGGATGTCGAAGAGCAGGTGCGCTTCGATGACTTCCAGCCCTTTGTTGACCAGGGTCGCGGAGTTGATGGTGATGACCGGGCCCATGCGCCACGTGGGGTGGGCGAGCGCCTGCTCGGGGGTGACGTCGGCGAGCTCGGCGGAGGAGCGGCCGCGGAACGGTCCGCCGCTGGCGGTGATGACGAGGCGGCGCACGTGGTCGCGGCGGGCGGCGAGGTTGCCTTGCGCCAGGCTGGTGAGCTGGTCGGCGGGCAGGCGGGGGAAGCACTGGGCGATCGCGTAGTGCTCGGAGTCCACGGGCACGATCTGTCCGGGGACGGCGAGCTCCCGGACGAGCGGGCCGCCGATGATCAGCGATTCTTTGTTGGCAAGGGCGAGCAGCCGTCCGGCGCGCAGCGCAGCGAGGGTGGATTCCAGGCCGAGCGCCCCGGTGATGCCGTTGAGCACCACGTCGCAGTCCCAGGCGGCGAGCTCCGCGACTCCTTCGGGTCCGGCTAGGACTTTGGCGGCACTGCCCCGTGCGGAGAGCTTGTCGCGCAGTTCAGCGGCTTTGACGGCGTCGGCGACCGCGACGGCTTGGACGTCGAGGGCGCAGGCTTGGTCGGCGAGCAGGTCGAGGCGTCCGCCGCCAGCGGCGAGTCCGACCACGTCGAAGCGGTGGGGTTCTTGCCGGACCACCTCGATGGCTTGGGTGCCGATCGATCCGGTGGAGCCGAGGATGACGACTCTGCGTGGCATGCGGGCAGCCGGTGCGGGGGTCGGGTCGAACACCTCTTGGGGTGGAACAGCAGTGGTCACACCCCCATTGTGGCGTAGCGTCCGCTTCGTTTGTCCTGGATCGGCGGCTTCGAGGGCGCGGTACCGGTGAAGCCAGGAGACACGCAGCCCAGTGGCCTTCCCCACCAGGAAGAGTGAGTGCCTTCACAAGAAGGCCTTTACAAAAGACTTATCCCGGCTTTAACTTAACGACGAAGTAACTTACTTCACAGTAGCGGGGGCCTCCCCAAAGGCCCCCTACGGCCCACCCGGGATGCGACGGCAGGCGCGGCCGTCGGTATCTCCCGCTCATTCCGGAACGAGGTCTTATGAAACGACTGTCCGCAGTCATCAGCGTCACCCTTGCTGCGCTACTCAGCGCAGCAGTACTGTCACCCCCCGCTCACGCTACTGTCGGGTCCACCACCCAGAAAGTCCGCATCCCCGTCGACGACGGGACGGAACTCAGCGCACTCGTCATCACCCCGACCGGCACCGAAGGCCCCCACCCCCTCCTCGTCATGCCTTCGGCCTGGTCCACGAACAAACTGCTCTACGTGGGCGCGGCCTGGAAACTCGCCCGCGAATCCGGCTACCAGGTGATCAGCTACACCTCCCGCGGCTTCCACGAATCCGGGGGCCGGATCGAAGTCGCCGGACCACGGGACGTCGCCGACGCCCGCGCCATCATCGACTGGGCGCTCGCCAACACCGACGCCGACCCGGACCGTATCGGCATGGCCGGCATCTCCTACGGCGCAGGCATCAGCCTGCTCACCGCCGCCGAAGACGCGCGGATCAAAGCCGTCGGCGCCATGAGCGGCTGGGCTGACCTCACCGCCTCCATCTACCCCAACGAAACCTTCAGCACCCAGGCCGTCGAACTCCTGCTCTCCTCCGCCCACCTGACCGGGCGGCCCGGCACCACCCTCCAGGAGATGGAGCAGGGCTACCGCCGAGGCGACGTGCAGCCCGCCCTGGACGCCGCCCCCGTGCGCTCCCCCGCGACCAAAGTCGACGCCATCAACGCGCACGGCACCGCGGTCATGATCGCGCACGCCTGGAACGACGGCATCTTCCCGCCCGGCCAGATCATCGACTTCTACAGCGCGCTGACCACCCCCAAGCGGCTGATGCTGGCCCCAGGCGACCACGCCACCCAAGAGGCGTTCGGCGCGTTCGGCCTGCCCAACGAGACGTGGGAGTCGCTGAACCGCTGGTTCGACCACCACCTGCGCGGCATCGACAACGGCATCAACACCGAACCCCCCGTCCAGGTGAAGCCGAACAGCGGCAGCGGACCGTGGACCGGATACCCCGACTGGGAGTCGGTCTCCTCCGGGGAGCTCGTCTACCACCTGACCAAGCCCGCGGCCAGTTGGACCAACTGGCTCAGCACGGGCGGCCTCTCCCCCGACCCCGCCACCGGCTGGAACTACCAGATCCGCACCGCGCTGGGCACCACCGCCAACAGCGGAGCCCTCATGCTCAGCGGCGCAATCCAGCAGCTCGCCCAGATCCCCACCGGGGTGGCGCTGCCCCTGGTCAGCCGGGTCTACGCGGGGGTGTGGACCGGTCCGGCCCTCACCAACGTCACCGTCAGCGGCACCCCGCGCCTGCGGTTGACGGTCACCCCCAACCGGTCTGAGGCCAGCCTGTTCGTCTACCTGTACGCGGTGAACTCCTCGGGCACGGGAGCGCTCATCACGCACAAGCCCTACACCCTGCGCGGAGCCACCCCCGGCCAGGCGCAGACCGTGGAGATCGCCCTGGAACCCGTGGTATGGCGCGTCCCCTCCGGACACCGCCTCGCCCTCGTCATCGACGGCCAGGACCTGCGTTACGGCAGCGAGAACGGCGTGGGCAGCACCGTCACGGTGAGCTCCCCCGCCGGCGACCCGTCCTGGCTGCGCATTCCCACGGCCTAACGGCTGACCCCTGGACCACGGCCTCCCTCCGCGCCGGGGAGGCCGTGCCTTTTCCGCGGTTCGTCCCCGCACAGCCAGCAAAGATAACTAAAAGAAGTCACTTGAACACGGAGAGTGTGGCATGCTTCGGGGACATGAACCGGTCAATCATGTATGCGTTCCTCGCCTCACTCACGCTTGTCGCAGCCGGGATAGCCCCCGCCTCGGCTGTTGAACCCTCCCACCCGGTCCCCCTGGACCCGGCCCCAGAGGTGGTGCACCAGTCCGCGGCGACCACCCCCGAGCAGCAGCGCGCCGTCGCGGCCTACTGGACCCCCGACCGCATGGCTGCCGCCCTCCCCCTTCCCTCCGCCCTCGACGACCTGCCCGTCTCCCTGTCCCTCCTCGGCGGCCGCCGCGCCTCCGACACCGACACCGACACGACTAGCCTGTCCGACTCCTCGGTCCGCCGCTGGACCGGGGGAGGCCTGGTCGCCGCCACCACCGGACGGGTGTACCTCACCTTGGACGGCGTGGACTACACCTGCACTGCCTCGGTGATCAACGCGCAGAACCGCGACACTGTCCTCACCGCAGGGCACTGCCTGAAGAACAAGACCGGCTCGTGGGCGGAGAACTGGATCTTCGTCCCCGGTTACGCGGACGGTCGCGCCCCCTACGGCCGGTACACCGCCCGCGACATGCTCGTCTCCCCCAAGTGGTCCCGGCAAGGGGACGACAGCTACGACTTCGGTTTCGTCGTCCTCAACACCGACCTTCGGGGACGGCACGTCGCCGACCGCACCGGGGCCCAGAAAGTCTCCTTCAGCGGACGCATCGCCCCCTACGTGCACGCCTTCGGCTACCCGTCGTCCCCGCC
The DNA here is from genome assembly GCF_001592045.1 of Thermobifida fusca NBRC 14071 = JCM 3263. Classification (GTDB taxonomy): domain Bacteria; phylum Actinomycetota; class Actinomycetes; order Streptosporangiales; family Streptosporangiaceae; genus Thermobifida; species Thermobifida fusca. Next base: position 231,447 of record NZ_BCWB01000017.1, read on the forward strand.
CTATTCGGGACGCCACCTGTACTACTGCGCGGGCGCCACCCACCCCGACCGGCAGGGCACCCTAGGCTCTGGCATGGACTGCGCCATGACCCAAGGCTCCAGCGGCGGACCGTGGTTCGCCGACTTCGACACCACCACCGGAACCGGAACCATCACCTCGCTGACCAGCTTCAAGTACACCGACAACGCCGCTGTCCAATACGGTCCCCGGCTCGGCGACGAAGCCCGGCGCGTCTACGAGGCCGCGCAGATCCTGTAACCGGACCACCGGCACCCGAGTGCCGGCTGCACACACCGCCCGGCGGGCCCACCCGCAGGGTCCGCCGGGCACACAGGCATGCCGCAGACCGTGCGGCTGCCGCCCACTCGCAGCACAGCCCCGCACCCACCACCCGTAGAGACAAGGGAAGGGCCGAGCCGGACGAGTAACGTGGAGGCGGCGTCCAGCCCGGCCCCGGCCGCCCGGGCACGCGTCGGGCGGCACCACCCGCAGCCCCGGAGCCGGGACCGGAAGACCAGCTCCGAGGCCGCGCTTCGCATGCGGGTTACAGCACCCCGGTGAGCACCATCACCCGTTCGTCGGTCAGGTCGTCCATCGCGGAACGCACCCCCTCCTTGCCGACCCCGGACTTCTTCACGCCGCCGTAGGGCATCTGGTCGGCGCGGTACGTGGGCACGTCACCGATGATGACCCCGCCCACCTTCAGCTCGCGGTGCGCCCGGAACGCCGTCGCCAGATCCCGGGTGAACACCCCCGCCTGCAAGCCGTACTTGCTGTTGTTGACCTCGGCGAACGCCTCATCCACGCCGCTGACCCGGCGCAGCACCATCACCGGGCCGAAGACCTCCTCGCACACCACCTTCGCGTCGTCGGGGACGTCCGCCAGCACGGTCGGAGCCATGGTCACCCCGTCCCGGGTGCCGCCGGTGAGAACCGTGGCCCCACCCGCCACCGCCTCGTTCACCCACTGCTCGACGCGGGCCGCGGCAGCCTCGTTGATGAGCGGCCCCACCTGGGTGGCCTCGTCGGCGGGGTCCCCGGTCACCAGCTCTTCGACCCGCTGGACCAGCTTCGCGGCGAACTCGTCGTAGACGGCGTCCTCCACGATGACCCGCTGCACGCCGATACAGACCTGGCCGGCCTGGTTGTTGCCGAACAGGGCGATCCGCCGGGCCGCCCAGTCCAAGTCGGCGTCGGCCAGCACCACGGCCGCAGCATTCCCACCCAGTTCGAGGGTGACGTGCTTGTTCGGGGCCATCTTGCGCAGCTCCCAGCCGAACTGGCCGCCGGTGAACGAGATAACCGGCAGCCGTTCGTCGGTGATGAGCGGCTGCGCCAGTTCGTTCGGCATCGGCAGCACGGAGAACGCCCCGGCCGGCAGATCGGTTTCAGCGAGGATCTCGCCGAGCACCAATGCAGAAAGAGGCGTCGCGGGAGCGGGCTTAACCACGATAGGCGCGCCCACCGCGATCGCCGGAGCGACCTTGTGCGCGACCAAGTTGAGGGGGAAATTGAACGGGGAGATTGCCAGCACTGCACCCTTGGGGACGCGGCGGATCAACGCGATCCGACCCTCCCCCGCACTGTCGGTGTCCAAGCGCTGCACCCGCCCGCTGTCGCGGCGGACCTCTTCTGCAGCCCAGGTGAACACGGAGACAGCCCGCCCCACCTCGGCACGCGCCCACAAGATCGGCTTCCCGCTCTCCGCAGTGATGAGCTGGGCGATCTCTTCGGAGCGCTCCTGGAGCCGCCGTGCCACGTGGGCGAGGGCCGTAGCGCGCACGTGGGCGGGGAGCGCCGCGGTGGCGTCGAGGGCACCGTGCGCGGCAGCCACAGCCTGGTCGACCTGTTCCGGGGAGGGGACGGCGACCGTTGCCACGGTCTGCCCCGTGTAGGGGTTGGTGACAGTGAGTTCGTTGTCGCCGGTAGTTGCTGACCCGGCCAGCCAGAACGGACGTTGAGACATGTTCGTGACGCTACTGCTTCGCAGTGTCGTCTTCCTCATCCATTCGGGCCCAACAACGCAGGCCTTCACTCCATCCTGGCGATTTCTGCACTGTTCCCGCGCCTTTCCCGCGGGCCTGTGCGAGTGTTGTGCACAGTTGTCTCCATTCGGTGGCGCAGCCGATGCCGGTCAGCCACTCTGGTGTCAGAGCGCGCGACGGTCCTCCCCCGCTGTTCCGCGTGTTCAGGGTAGGAATCCTTCTGCCCGAGCCTTGCATCAAGGAGACCGCGACGAGAACCGTTATTTGGAGATCACCGCTTGCCACTCGTTTACCGCACTCTTTTCACCGTTCCACCGCCGTGCGACGTCGTCGACCTGAGCCTCGACACGTTTTCGGCCTGGCTTGCGCAGAAGTCCGACGGCTGGACCCCGGACATGAGCCGGTCCGGGCACTACGTGGTGGACCACCGCTACACCGTGAAAGTCATCCGGCACGACAACCCCGACGAAAACCTGCGTTTTGTCCGGCTCAAAACCGAGTCCTTGCACGAGCGCAGCGGAACCGTCTGGCAGACCGTGCTGACTGCCGTGTCCGACCCGGGGCGCGAAGCCGATCGCACCGTCTGGATCGAGATGACCGCGACATCCCCCCGGGAGAGGATCGGTGTGGGCGGTGAAGGGGTCTTCGAAGTGGTCCGGCCCAAACTCGTGCGGTCGTTTCTGAACTCGGCACGGTGCTTCGACGGCGCGGCCATGCTCACCGAAACCCCGGTCATCGTCCGCGGCCGCGACGAGCAGGCCGTCGAGGCGCTGCTGACCGCGATCTGCGACAGCTCCCGCAGGCTCGCGCTGGTCGCCACCGGGGTCCCCGCAGACCTCACCGTCCTCACCTGGCAGAACGCGATAGGGCAAGTGCTCAAGTTCGCGTGCGGCATGTACTCCGGCTATGTGCTCGACCGGGCAGCCCAGCAGCGGGTGGCTGCCCGCCTCCCCAAAGACTTCAGCATCCCCATGGGCGGGGTCCGCACCTTCCTGCCCGGGGTGCAGTTGACCGACCTCACCGACCACCTGCGCCACCCCATGCTCAGCGCGCGCAGCATGGACGAGTCCCGCACCGGCAGGATGATCCGCGCCCGGGTCGGCAGAAAACTCATGCCCGCACTGCACACCACCGCACTGAACCTTGCGCTGCCTGACGCGCTGCTCCACGTGGACGCGCTGCTGGACGAGGAGGAAGCGGACCTTCCCGCCTCCCCTGTGGCGCCGCGCGTCTCCAAAGCGACTGTCGTCTACCGCACCGAGTCTGCGACCGCGGCACGCTCCCCCGCCCCCGACCCCACGGACGCGGAACGGGAACGCACCCTGGCGTTGGCCGCCGAACTGAAACGGCGCAATGCGCGCCTCGCCGAGCTGGAACGGGACTACGAGCAGTTGCGCTCCGAACTTAGGGAGACGGTGCGGGAACGCAACCAGTACCGGGAGCAGTTACGCAAAGCCCGCTACGAGAACACGTGGCTGCGCGACCAGCTCCGCAACTTCGGCCACTACGAGACGGCTGCCACCCACCCTCCGATCCCGCCGAGCGAAGTCCCGCCCGAGGACTTCGAAGAACTGTGGGAGCGGATGACCGATGAGACCTCCTTCCCCTATCTGCGGGTGACGATCGACGACGCGCTCGACGACATGCGGGAGCTCAGCGGCCACAAGAAAGAACGGCTGTGGGTGACGAAAGCGTGGGAGGCGCTGCGGGCCCTCAACGACTACGTGCGCTACCAGTTGACCCACCCGGAGAACAGCAAACCGCTCCACGACTATCTGCGGGACCAGCCTGACGGCTTCTTCACCATCCCGGTGAAGCGGATGGCCGCCCACGAGAGCGACACCGTGCAGAACCGGGCGAAGTTCAGCGGCAAACGCATCTTCCGGGTGCCTACCGAAGTGCACCCGGACGGGGTGGTCCCCATGTTCGCGCACATCAAACTGGACACCGAGTACGGGGTCTGCCCGCGCCTGTACTACTACCCGGACTTGGGTCCCGGGCGGACCAACCGGATCTACATCGGGTATCTCGGCCGTCACCTGCCCGTGCACAGCACGAATTGACGGGAGCGTGCCGGGCCGGTCTTCGGGCCGCGGGACAGGCCGGTGGCCCGTGCCTGTTTTTGCTGCCGCCTCTCGTGGCGGGTCGACGCCCGCGGCCCGAAGACTGCATCGGCACGCGCTGCACTCTACTGCCCGCTGTCGGCGCCTGGCATGGCCGCCGCACCCGGAGAAAACCAGGTTAGGGGCCTGGATGCAACGGCGACTGTTCGGCCGCAGGCTCGTGTTCGGGGTCGCTGTCGGGTTCGGTCATCCGCATAGCGGGCGTGCTGCCCGCATCGAAGAGGCGGGCGAAGTCGGCGTCGGTGCCCGCGACCGCCTCGATCCGCCGATTGCGGGCCCGGCCTTCCACGGTGCTGTTGTCGGCGATCGGGTTGGCGGCGCCATGCCCGGCGGTGATGAAGGCGACCCCGTCGACCGGCATCATCTCTTGGAGGAATGCCGCGGCTTCTTCCGAGCGCTGCAAGGACACCTGCAGGTTGGCTTCCGGGGTGCCGGTGTCGTCCCCGTACCCGTCGATCCGCACCCAGGAGGCGTCGGCTGCGGCAGCTTCCTCCGCGAAGCGCTGCAGTTCCACGATCCCCTCGTAGGTGAGTTCGGTGCCGTTGTGGGAGAAGTGGACGACCGCGGTAATGGTGCGGGGCGGGTCTGCCTGGGGCTCGTGGTTCTCGTCTGCCTGCGCCCGGTGGTCTTCGGGGAGGGGTGCCGCGTCTTCCTGGGGCGGGGAGACGTCGGCGTCCGCGGTCCGCTCCTGCGGCTCCGCGGTGGTCGGGGGCGTTGCGGGGTTCGCGGACTCTTCTGGCGTGTCCACAGCAATCGTGTCTTGTTCAGGCGCTGCCGGCGGGAACAGGACGGCCGAGAACGCGAACAAGCCGAGGGCGAGGACACCGACAAGGGGGAGGGTGACGTAGCCGGACCACGGTCCTTTCCGTGGCTCTCGAGCCCAGCCCACGGTCCTCGTGTTCCGGACCGCTGCGATCCGCCATTGCCCATAGTGTCGTTCCGTCACGCGACTGAGAGTAGAAAACCCCAGTCCAGGACGGGATTCAGTGCAGGACAGCAAAGGGTTTCCCGACGCCTTTCCCAGGATGCAGAGCCGCGGTTTTCTCGCCATTTGCCCGGTTGGGCGCGGCAGGCGTGTCCGACTTCTCCGCTGAAAACTTCCCGCGAAATAAGTGACGCAGATCACTCTGCCTGTGGGGCGGGTAACGTCGCCACGAAGCGGGATACATCCGACCTGCCCGACGTCCTACCCTGGAGTGGTCATGGACAGCTCTTCCCCTTTCGCGACAGCTCACCCCCGCACCGTTCTCACCGAGCGGGAATGGCAGGAACGCGCCGCCCGGCATGCCGCGCGTGCCGAAGAGTTCATCCGCAGCGCCCAGCGCCCGGAGGCGCGGCCGGTGGAGAGCTTCCTGTTCACCTACTACAGCTACCGTCCCGCCCAATTGCGTCGCTGGCATCCCGGACCGGGAGTGGTGCTGCTCGGCGAGTCCGCGCGGAACGTGTTCCGCCGCTGGTACCGCACGACCACGGTCCCGGGGCCTTCCGGCGACCCGGTGACGGGTGTGGAGTTGGACGTCGCGGCTTTCCTCGCCGACCGGGGCAAAGCGGTGCGGTTCATCGCCGACCTGCTGTCCGCGGTTCGGGCGCGCAGCGCGAACTTCAGCTGTTTCGCCCTGCACGAGTGGGCGATGGTCTACCGGCAGTCCTCTGAGGAGCGGCGGCATGCGCTGCCGTTGCGGCTCGGTGCCGAGGGCACCGACCGGGTCGTGGAGTCGCATCGGATCCGCTGCTCGCATTTTGACGCGTTCCGGTTCTTCACGGCCGAGGCGCGTCCGCTCAACCAGTTGCAGCCCACCCGGGAAAGCCAGATCGCCCTCGACCAGCCGGGCTGCCTGCACGCCACCATGGACTGCTACAAGTGGGCGTACAAGCTCTCCCCCGCGGTCCCCGGCGAGCTGCTGTTGGACTGCTTCGCGTTGGCGCGGGACATCCGGGAGCTGGACATGCGCGCCTCCCCCTACGACCTGTCCGACCACGGGTATGCCCCGGTGTGCATTGAAACCCCGGAGGGCAAGGCGGAGTTCACCGCGGCGCAGCGGGAGTTCAGCGAACGCGGGCAGGTACTGCGGGACCGGCTTTTGGCTGTGATCGCGATGCTGGGGGTGGAGCGTTCCCCTGCGGCCGCGTCGTAGCGTTGCTCGCAGACCACGGGCAGCCTTCGTGTCCTGCGGAAACCCGTGAATCAACGTCAACTATTGACACGATCGCATTCCCTCCGTAACAATTCCTTTACGGAAAGCGCTTTCTTAACAGCGCGGTGTCCGTCAAGGTGGCTCCTCCACCGATCGAAGGCACGGCCCAAGCCGTGCCTTCCCTTCACGTCCTGCCGTCGTCACCGATATCCCCACGGCGGACCGCCCCGCGGCCGCCATCGGTGCCGGCAGCACACCCGACGAAAGGCTGCCTATGCGAGCGCACCCAGCGGCCGCTCCGGCTCGACGACCCCCGGAGCGCTGGCAGACGCCGCGACCACCGCGGTCCGCACCCTGGTAGTGAGCGCCCCAACGGCAGTGGGCGCCCTCCCCTCCGCCCTCGACACCCCCAGCAGCACTCCAAGCATCGTGCGCACCGGCGCCGGAAAGCTCTGACCTGAAGGGTTCCACGACCGGCGGGGACCTACCCCACGGGGTCCCCGCCCCTTCGTTTTTCAGAGTGCGACCGGCCTCACCGGCACCGCGACGACTGCGGGCTGAGCTCCCCGCGCCCCCAACCCGCGGGAATCCGTTCCAGCACGCCGCCGCGGAACACGTCATACAAGTCGAGGGACTCCAAGTGGACGTAGCCGATATGGCAGTCGCAACTGGCTGCCGGGCACGGGCGGGGACGGAGCCGCGCCACGAAAGACCCGTCGTACAAGTTGCCGAGTTCCGTGGGCAGGAAATGGCAGCGGCGCACCGTGCCGTCCCCGAACACGGAGACCACCGTGTTCCCTGTCCGGCACAGCCGCCCCCGACTGGGATGCGGATCCCGGCTGTAGGGGAACAGCGGATCAATCTCCTGCCAGGGTGCTGCCTCGGCATCCGTGTACGAGCGGCCTCCCACAGCATTCACCCACAGGTAGACGTCGTCCGGCAGGTCAGCGCGGAGGCGGCAGGCCGCAGCCAAATGCTCCGGCAGCCCGACAATGCCCACACTGAACCGCACCCCGAGCTCCCGCAACCGGAAGCATTTGGCGAGGAACCGCTCATACCGGGTCTGCGAGGGATGGAAAGTCGCCCACAACGCCGCGGTCTCCCGGTCGCATTCGGCCAACCATTCAACACGACAGCTCAAATTGGTCTGGATAGCGACCCGCTCCACATGCGGCAGGTGGCTGAGCCGCACCATCGCGGCGCGGTACCACGACCGGACAAGTCCTTCCCCCCACGGGGTGAACAGGACGGAGATACGTTTTCCCGGGCTTTGCGTAGCCTGGCTGGCCACCCAGTCCACGAACCGTTCCACGGCGGCACGGTCGGCGCGCAACTGCTCCGGGGTGTCGCGCCGCTTAGCGAACGGACAGTACGAGCAGTCGTAGTCGCAACTGGCCAGCGGCCCCCGATACAAGATGGTTATGTCGTGGGGAAGAGTCATCGCGCGTCGTACTCCGCCATCAGCCTGGTCACCCTGGGTGAGAAGAACAGCGGACCCACCGTGTCGGAGTAGGCGAGCCCTTCGTCGGTGAGCCGCACCACCCGGGAGGTTTCCGTCACCCAGCCACGCTGGGTCAAAACCGCGAACTCCGCGGGAAAGTCGGTGCGCGGATCAGAAGCGAACCGCGACCGGTACCAGTCAAGGTCGAGACCGTCGGCTTGCAGCAGCGACTGCAGCAGGTGGCGCCGCCGCCGCTCGTCCTCGTCAAGCCGGAACCCCACTTCGGCACAGTCGAACCCGCCCGGACCACGGGAAATGTAGTCGTCGAGGATCGCCCGCACCTGACGCACACCGACCGCGTAATCGAAGGAATAGTGCAGCCCGCGGGTGTAGGAGCGGGCCCCGCAGCCCAAACCGACCATGCCGTCAGTCTGACAGCAGTAGGCGGGCCCCGTCTCCGACGGCGCATCAACCCGCTCGAACATGCGCATCGACACCTGCCGATAGCCGCGCTCCAGCAGATAGTCGCGGCCCTGCTGGTAGAGGGTGCGGCGCTGGTCGTCCCACGCCCGGCCGCGCTTCCCCAACCCGGTCAGCGGGCGCACATACAGCGGGTACAGGTAGATCTCCTCCGGCCGGTACGCCACGGCAGCGTCCAGCGAATAGCGCCAACTGTCCGGGGTCTGCCCGGCAATGCCGTAGATGAGGTCGATGTTGAGCCGGGCGCGCGGGGCGTGGCTGCGGATCGCGGCAAGCGCCCGGTCCACGTCGGCGCGGCGCTGCGGCCGCCCCACCGCGTGCGCCTCGGCGTCCAGGAAACTCTGCACCCCGATACTGATCCGGCTGGCCCCGCGGGCCGCCACCACATCGAGACGCTCCGGGGTGGCGGTTGCCGGAGAAGTCTCCACCGACGTGGGAATGGCCGCCAAATCCACGCCAAGAACCCGGTCGGCCAGGTCGTAGAGCCGGTGGAGTTCGTCAGCGGTCAGATAGGTGGGAGTGCCGCCGCCGAAAGCAGCACGGGCGAACCGCGCTGTGCCGCCGAGCGCGTCCGCGACCGCCTCAGCCTGCCGGGCAAGCGCATCCAGGTAGGCAGTGACCTGCTCGGCAGGCGGTACCGCGCGGGTGAACAGGTTGCAGAACCCGCAGCGCACTTCACAGAACGGAATGTGGAAGTACAGGAACAGGGCATCGGTGGGCTCGTCCCGCCACACGTCGGCCAGCCGCGGGGCCGGGATGAGCGGACGGTAGGCGGTCTTGTGCGGATAGCCGTAGACGTAGGTGCGGTACGGCGTGTCCGCGGGGGGCGCGGCAACGGGATAGCTGTGCAGTGTGGTCACAGGGATGCCAGTCTTTCTGCGGTGTCGGATACGGGCAGGCCCGCCACGAGTCAGTGGCCGAGGACAAAGTGGGCGTAGGGGACCGTCCACACTGTTTCGTGGCCGATCCTGTGCCCGGTGTAACCGTCCTCGCCGTAGGCGGTGCCGTGGTCGGAGCAGATGATGGTGAAGCACGGGCGCCGGGACGCAGCCGCTTCGAACAGCGCGGGAATGTGCCGGTCGACGTATTCAAGGGCGGCGGCGTGGCTGGCAGGCGAGTCCCCGTCCTCTCGGGTCGCCCCAGGCAGGTAGAACCAGTTGGGCTGGTGGAGCGCGGCCACGTTCACCAGCAGAAACAGGGGCTGCTGCGCCGGGGTGGCCGCGATGATGCCGGTCGCGCACGCCACCTGGTGTTCAAAAGAGGCAGGCTCGGTCACTCCGAACGACGGCTCCCAGCGGCTTTCCGCGAACAGGTCCGGCAGGACTGAGCCGAGCGCGGAACGCCGGTTGAAGAACCCTGTGCCGCCCACGCACGCCGTGTGGTAGCCGACTTCAGCTAACGCGGTCGGCAGGTCCGGGGCCGTAAAAGTCCACGTGTACTCGTCTGTGGTGGCACTCCCGGGAAAAGCGGCAGCAAACAGTCGGGGATGCGGGCCAGGCGCGGCGGGGGTGGGCAGGAACCCGGCGAGCATGGCCAGGTGGGAGGCGTAGGTGAAACTCGCGGGGGCGTGCCGCCGCTCCCACCTCCCGTCGGGGAGCACGGCAGCGAGGTTCGGGGTGCGTCCCTCCCGGGCGAGACGGTCCGCCACGTCGTAGCGCAGCGTGTCCAAGGTGATCAGCAGGATGTCGTGGGTGCCGACCACGTCGTTCATGTTGGGGCGGGTGTCCATCGGCGGCTCCGTTAGAGAGGGGTCCAGGCAAGTCCGGTCTCGGTTGGGGCGTGTCGGGTCGCAGGCACGGCTCAGTCCGCGGCCACCACCGTTTCCTTTCCCGCGCTTCCACTGGACTGCTCCCGCACTGTCCGGGGCGGCAGCGGGGTGAACCGTCCGGTGCGCACAGCGTGCAACTGTTCGGCGTAGGTGTCGCGCCCTTCATGCAGGACCCCGGGGAGGAGGTCCCCGAACGCGTTGACCTCGCACACGACGCTGCGGTGCCAGCCGGGTGCCAGCAGCAGGTCGACACCGGCGTGCAGCGTGCGGGGAAAACACGCGGCAGCGGCCTCCGCGGTCTGCATCGCGGTGTGCCAGGCGGCTTCCCCCATCCGGGCGCGCAACGCGGCCAGGTCCCCGCGCGCGTTCCCCAAATGCAGGTTGGTCATGGGCGAGGTCGATGAGCGCACCACCACGTGGGTGGCGCGGCCCGCCACGACCAGCACCCGCAGGTCGATAGTGCGACCGTGGAGTCCCGCTTTCGGCAGCCAGCGTTCCACGTGCACCCCGTCAGCGCACAGCGTGTCGATGAGGGCCGCCACTTCGGCCTCATCGGTGTAGGTGCGGATACGCAGACTGTTGTAGAGCGCGACCCCGGTGCTGGCGTGCACCAGGTCAGCGGAGGTGACCGCGTGGACCCGGTCGCGGTGCACGGTCAACGCCACCACCCCGGACGCGGAGGAGCCGTGCACGGGTTTGACGAACACCCGAGCCCAGCCGCGCTCCGCTAGCTGCGCGCGCAGGTCCGCGTAACTGGTGACTCGACGGTCCAAGGCAGGCGGAACCGGGACTCCGGCGGCACTCAAGCGGGCATGGCAGCGCCGTTTGTCGCACATGACGACAAGATCAGCGGGGTCTTGGAGCAGCCGGGCCCCGGGAGCAGCGCCCACAGCCGCGGCGAGCCGCTCTAGCGCAGAACACAAACCCGTGTGGAAGGCCGCGCTGCCTTCCACCCGGTGGAGGTCCGGAGCACGGCTGAGTCCGCGGAGCAGCCGTGCTGTCTCAGCGTCTTCCCCGGGGGAGTCAACCCGGACCAGGGCCCCGGGCGGCACCCGCACCCGCCCGGCAGCTAATTCCGCCCAGGGCAGGACAACCGGGTCGGGAAGCCCGGCGGCGCGGGCCGCCTGGGTGAACAGGTGCAGCCTGCGACTGCCGGGGACAGCGACGACAGCAAGAGGAGAGACGTCCACTCGGCGACCTTACAAGCGGGCAGTGACCGCGATGCAGCCTCGGGTTCGGCGGCACAGTGGTCGACCTCGCGTCAAGACAGCTCCGCGGCATGCGGCCACGGGAAGCCTTGCAGTTTGCTGTGCATGAGACGAAGAGGTCGCAAACTCCCCTTCCCCGCTCGAGCACAACAGCGCTGTCGCATCAACGGTCGCGCTCACCACGGGTGAAGAGAATGGCCCAGCAGAGCTGGATGCGCTATACCCCGGTCAGAGGCATTGCCCTATCCGCTCCACGCAGAGCGTGGCAGCCACCGATAGTGCCCACACGAGGACCAGACCCACCCACGAGTCCTTTTCCGCTTTTGGGAAGTGAATGAAATCAGCGCCACCCGCTGGTAAACTCGCAGGTCGTTTAGTGTGCTTTCCGCGTATGCGGGGATGGTCCTCTGGGTGGTCCCTCGGGTCACAGACAGGCTGCGTACTCCCCGCGCATGCGGGGACGACCCCCTGCATCAGCGCCCAAGGAATCTTCGATAGCGGCCCCGGGGAGGTGAGCTGCCCGGGGCCGGGAGCCTGTCTCTGCTGTTACGGCTACTCGGTGACAGACGGGTAGTAGTAGGTCTTCCCCTGGTACACCTCGGGTTTGCGGGCGTCGCTCAGCTCGAGGTCCACCCCGGCCAGGGCTGCACGCACCCGCTCCTGCATCCCCTCGGTGAGGAAGTGGTGGCGGATCACCAGCCGCTCCAAAGTCCGGAACGTGGGGGCGGTGGCGAGCACCTCGCCGCCCGCGTCGGTCAGCACATGATCCGACAGGTTGAGGACACGCACCCGTTCCAGGACGGGCGCCTCAGCGAGAGCACGCACCAAGTCGTCGCCCCACTCTGAGTTCCGCAATCCCAGGGAACGCAAAGAGGGGAACAGTTCCCCAGCGAGCAGCGGGGTCAGGTCGTCCAGGGTGGTGGTGCCGCCGTAGCCTTCCACCCCGAACCACAGTTCCAGGTGTTCCAGCGCGGGAAGCTCGGAAGCCAGAATCCCTGCGGTGGCCTGCCGCGGCAGTCCCCCCGTCTGCGCGGTGAGTTTGCGCAGCGACCGGTGTTGGGTGGCGGACAACCTCAGGCCGTTCCCGCCGCGCACCACGAGCTCCTCCATACCGGGGAAGGCGGCGAGCAGCGGCGCCAGGTCAGTCTGCTCAATCCAGGAGATTTCCGCTTCCTCCACGATGAATTCGCCGAAAAACAGGGAGCGCAGTGCGGGGAACCGGTCGGCGTGGGCGGTGAGCAGGTCGCGGGGCATGTCCCCCGCGATTTCGTAGCTTTCACCCCAGCAGCCGATGATCAGCGCGGTGACCTGTGTGGTGTCCACGCTGGAAATAAACCGGGTGAAGTGGTCTTCGAAAGTCTCGTCTGAGTCCGCGACGACGCGGAGCCGCCACGCCGCGGTGCCCGGCTGGGCGAGCGCCTCCGCGTAGATGTCCCCCGGCTCCCAGCGGTCGGGGACCGGCTGCTCGGCACGGCGGGCGCGCCATTGGGCGTCGAGGAGCTTCTGCTGTTCGATCGCGGGAGAGAGGAACTCCACGACGGGCAGCCCAGCAAAGTCGGTGAGGTGTTCGTAGAAGCTCATAGATCGTATTCCTGTCGATACCAGGCCAGGGCCGCCCTTAGTGAAGCAGCGAACACCGACGAATAGCGGGATGCCACGCCCACGAACACGGCAGTTGTCTGCGTGCATGGCTGTGCGGGGCGCGCGTGGTGCGGTTTCGGCTGCGGCGTAATGTGCGGGGTGAAAGGCTCGGGCAGTGCGCGATATCGCAGGAGCACCGAAGGGCTTCGTACGACGTCTCCTTCTTCTGGGCTGCTGTGCGGGGGAAGAGGGGACTGTGGGTCAAGAGTGCGGCCGGTGGGCGACGGCCCCGTCGAAGAATCCCCAGGCGAGCGAGTGGTGCTGGTCGATCACGAATCCTTGGTCCCGGGCGACGTCTACGGGGCGGCGGCGGGGTGCGGTGCCGCGCCGTCGGGCTCGCAGCGGTTCGATCCAGCGCATCGGTGCGCGCGTGTATTCGACGTGGTCGAGGAGGAGCAGTCGGCCGCCGGTGCGGAGGACGCGGCGCATTTCGTTGAGTGCGGCGGCCTGCCCGGGGATTTCGCACAAGGCGAGGAAGCACACGACCGTGTCGAAGTCGGCGTCGGAGAACGGCAGGTGGCGGGCGTCCCCTTCGTGCAGTTCGACGGGGAAGCTGGCCCGGCTGGCTGCGGTGCGGGCTTGGCTCAGCATGCCGGGGCTCAGGTCGATGCCGACCACCTCGGTCACGTCGGCGGAATAGTGGGCAAGGTTGCGGCCGGTTCCTACGGCCACGTCGAGGACCCGGCCGGATGCTTGAGCGCACAGCCGCTGCCGGGTGTCTTTGAGGATCTTCCGTTCCAGCCACGCCCCGTCGTCGTATCTGGGGGCCCTGCGGTCCCAGATCTGTCGGGTGTGGGCGACGGCGCGATCTTGGCGTTCCCTGCTGATCTGTGTGTTCATTGTTCGCCCTGCGGTTGGTAGACCCGTAGTTGACCTCTGCCCCCAGTGTGAAAGTTAATGTCAACATGAAGTCAAGCTCCGTGGAATTGTCTATCGGGGAGCTCGCCGCTCGGTTCGGGCTTGCCCCGCACGTGCTGCGCCACTGGGAGTCGATAGGGCTGCTGCGCCCCGCGCGCCGAGTCAACGGGCGCCGCCGCTACACCGCCGAGCATGTAGGGCTGGTCGCGTTGATCTTGCGCGGCAAGGACGCCGGGTTCAGCTTGGAACAGATGCGGGATTTGCTCGTCGCGCCGGACGGGGAGACGCGGCGCGCACTGTTGACCGACCATTTGGCTGCGCTTGACGCCAAGATCGCCCAGTTGCAGCGGGCTCGGGCCTTGGTGGAGCACACGTTGAAGTGCACTGCTGACGACTTCCTCACCTGCCCTGATCTGCACGCGCTTCTCGACGAGCTGGTGGCGGAATCGTTGGCGGTGCCGGATCCAGCGCAGCGCAGCGGGTCTTCCTGTCTGGCCAGGCAGGAACCGTAGGTGCAGCCTTGCAAAGGGCTAGCCGCTGACGGCCGCGTGGGCTGTCAGCATGGTCGTGGCTCGGGACGCCATGGTTGTGGAGTGGGAGGCCGCGCGGTCCCATTCGCCATGGGGATGGGATCCGAACGGAACCGCGCGGGGTCTGCTGGATCAGCCGGGGAAGACCACGTCGCTGCAGGCGTAGAACGTCCGGTCGTCGTGGCTGGCCTTCCAGTTCATGGAGACGATGTGGCGTCCCGGGCGTCCGGGGCGTGCACGTCGATGTCGATGGACACTCCGTTGAGGGGGTACTGGTTGTCGGGTCGGTCTTCACCGGCGGTGAGGACTCCGGTGTCGGCGACGAGTTCCAGGTCGGACCGGAGCGGGTCGGTGACCGGGTTGTAGTCCTGTGTGGTGGCGTCGATGCGGATGTCGTCGGCTCCGTGGTGGGCTCGGTCGTGGACGGTGGAGTGGTGGTTGACTTCGGTGGCGTGCCCTTCACCGGGGACGTCCATGGCGGCGTAGCGGCTGTTTCCGGTGCGGCCCGCGCTGCACAGTTGCCTGTCGGGATTGCCGCCTGGTGGTTGTCTGCGAGGTGCTCCCCGGTATCACCCGTTCCAGTTCCCCTGGCGGTGGTGTCGGCTTGCCATGCTTGCCAGCACACGGGGTCTTCACTGTTCCCAGCAGCTGTAGGGGCGGGAGAGCGGGTTGATGGTGGGGCCGTGGGCGGACGCGGTGCCGACCGTGAGGGTGGAGAGCAGCGGTGCGGCTGTTGCGGCTACGACGAGCGCGCACTGCCCGAGACGGCGACGTGCTGCGGAACGCACGGGACCTCCTCCGAAGTGGGGTTTCGGTGGTGTGCTCCCGGTCGGATGGCAGGCCCGAAAACTCTGAGCAATCAATACATAACGGTACGGAAATCCTTTTCCGCACACTTCTCTCGGTCCAACGCGCCGTTTCCTCGAAATCCGCCCAGTTCAGGACGGGATTCTTCAGAGTTCTCGTTTCCTAGGCCCGTAGTGTTCCGTCCTCCGGGAAAACGTGTTTTCCTGGGTGTTGCGGTTCTCTCCGGACGGACTCCCCTGTCGGGAAAATTTTTCCTCGACAGTCCTCCCCCAGCCTTTCACCCACGTCAGTCCCAAGAGGCAACGAGGAGACAACAGCCGTTCCATGGCGTTTTTTCGAACCATTAATTATGGTCAGTGCTCGATGTCTGACCGCGCCGGGCTTCTCACCAGATCACCGAATCCGCCGTGTCCGGCACGGAAGGCGCAGCGTCCCGCACCCTTTCCCTTCTCACGCACTAGGGGGCATTCTTTCCATTTCCCACGCAATACTCCCTGTTTCGGACGCGCCGAAAAACGCTGTTCTCCTGACAGAAAAGGAGTGGAATGGGCGAGGAGAACGTTTCGTTCGGGGCTGAACTCCGCCGGCTGCGCACGGAAGCCGGATGGAGCCTCGCGGACCTCGCGGAAGCAGTGCACTACAGCAAAAGCCACCTGTCCAAAGTGGAGACGGGCCGCAAATCCCCCTCCGCTGACCTAGCCCGTGCCTGCGACACCGCGCTCGGCGCCGAAGGCCGCCTTGCTGCGCTGGTCCGCGGACGTCGGCCCACCACCCGATCCGGTGCCTCGGGGCCGCCGCTGCCCGCCGCAGGCCCTCCCCTGTCGCCGCCCCACGCGTTCGCCCTCGGAGCGGGGGCACTGCTCGGTTTAGGGCCTTCCGGTAAAGAACCGCCCGCTTTCCTGGGGTCCGCGGACGTGCTCACCGCGTTCCGCTCGATGTTCGACCAGGCTCGGGTCCTCGGCCAGCGCACCGGCCCCACCCTGGTCCTGCCGACCGTGGCCGCGCAAGCCCACGCACTCACCCGGCTGGCCCGTGGCGCCAAACCGAAACTAGCGGTTCCCGCGCTCCTCCTCGCTTCCCGGTTCGCCGAATACGGCGGCTGGCTTGCCCAAGAAGCAGGCAACAGCCACGGCGCCCTGTGGTGGACCAAACACGCCGTGGACCTTGCTGCCCAGGCCGGGGACCAGGAAATGCGGGCCCAGGCTCTGATCCGCCGGGCCTGTGTAGCCATGTACGCCCACGACGGCCTGCACACCGTCGCCTTGGCCCAGCAGGCGTACGCGATCGCTCCCTCGCCCCGGCTCCGCGCTATGGCAAGCGAACGCGAAGCCCAAGGACACGCCCTGACCGGCGACTACGACCAATGCCGCCGTGCCCTGGACCGGGCCGAGAAGGAAGCAGCGCACGAGACCGCGGAACCGTCAGACCGTCCCCTTCTGGGGAGTTCGACAGTGCCGAACCGGCTCGCTGTCGTCACGGGATGGTGCATGTACGATCTCGGCCGCCCTGCTGAGGCGGCCGAGATCCTTGACCGGGAGCTTTCCGCGATCCCCCACACCGCGGTGCGCGCCCGGGTCCGGTTCGGGATGCGGCGTGCGCTCGCGCACGCCGCCGCAGGCAACCTGGAACGCGCCTGCACCCTCGCACACGGCCTGTTGGAGAAGTTCGCCGCCGTGGACTCCGCGACCGTCGCCCACGACGTCCGCCAACTCGCGCGCACCCTCTCCCGCTGGCACAACGACCCGGCAGTCCGGAACCTCAACCCCCGGCTGGTCCTGGCGCTGCGTCGGGCCCCGGTGTGAACGGTGAGGCGCCGTTGAGCCGAGACGGCTCGGACATGCTCACCGTTTCCTGGGGGTCCGAGCCGTCCCTTTTCTCGGCAACCGGCTCGTCCCAGTCCTGTTCCGGAAGAAGGTAGCGCTCCCGCAAATACCGCGCGGTGTCTTCGTGCCCCTGCCATTCGAGCAGGTTCGCGAGCCGGTCCGCGAACACGTGGCGTCCTTCCGGCAGGCTGTCGACGAGCGCGCACGCCTGCTGGTAGGAGATCGATCCGGTGACCGCATCCGGCCGGTCCGCACGGTCCTGCCAGTCCGAGCCGATCCACCACGGGGAGAACGCTGCCTCTTCACGTCCGGAGATCGTCTCCGACATGCGGCTGAAAGCCTCCACCAGCCGGGCGGCCTCCCGCAGTTCCTCTGGTCGAGGACGTGCCTTGCTGTCCCGGGCCAGCCACCACAGCAAGGCCTGTGCGGGGGAGGAGAGCGTCGTCCCGAGAGCATCCCGCCGGACCTGCTCCACCTCCTGCTCCCGCTCCCATATCCGCAAGTCCTTGCGGAACGAGGAGAGCCGCTGCAGCCGCTGAATGTCCTCTTCCACCAGTGTCAAGACGACGTTGTTCGCCCACACGGTCAACCCTGTGGCGGCGTCAACCACGGGTTCCCCGAGGACAGCAGCGAGCCGGTATTGGGCGATCGTGTGCTCTTCCGGACGGTAGTCCCTAGTGAGCTCCCGAGCACGTTCCAGGAGCGCGAGCGCCGCCACCTGGGCGGGGTTCCCGTGCTGCCCGGTCGGCGTGCCCTGGTAGCGCACGTTCGCGGAGAAACGGAACAAATACCCTTCTTCCGCGCTGGGCAGTTCCACCCCTACCACTTCAGCGCTCTGGATCAGCGCGACAGGGGGCTCTGGGACGCTGGGCTGCGGGATTTCAGCGAGTCCACGGCGGAGGAACCCCTCACCCAGGAAAAACCCCAGGCCCAGCGCTGCGCCTACCAGCAGCACGAGGACCCACCACAGGCCGGGGTAGAGAATCAGCACCCAGAGGAACGTTCCCGCCCCAACCGCGCCAAGGATGGCCTTGGCCTTTTTCTTCTCCTCGAAGAATTTCACGCCTCTTCCTCCTGCCCCGGCCGCTGCCGCCACGCTTCGTGGAGTTCATCGATCCGTCGGGTGACCAACCTGGCAGCGCGCACCCGCCGCGCTCTCTCCGCGGAACCGCCGTGCTGCGTGCCCATGGCCCACCGCAGCGCCGCCGCGTAGAGCACCACCCCCTGCCCGGCGCGTTCCGCTGCCTCGACAAGGAGATCCACCAAGGATGACGCCGCCCCCGTGGCGAGCGCCCAACGGTAGGCGTACTGGACGAGCACGGTCTCCTGCGCACAAACCGTGGCCAACGCCTGCACTAGGACGGGACGCACCTGCGGATCGTCGACAAGGGACGCTCCGGGTTCCGTGGCGGCGAGCCGCTCCAACAGCTCCACATCGGTGGCCCTGTACCGCTGGCTCAGCGCGTCGGCGATCCGCAGCATCAGCCTGAGGCACAACTGCGGCTGCTCCACCAGCGCAAGCAGCGCCTCCGTCGCCTCTTCCTGCACCTTCCTCGCGGTGTGACGGGTCAACTGGTGGAGGCGGACCATCGCCTCATCCGGCCAGGCGTCCGCGATGACCTGGGCGGACACGGTGACGAGCACTCGGGCAAGGCGAGGGGACAGATTGTGGTTGCGCGCCCAGAGAAGGACCTGGCGACGCACCTTGCGGGAAAAGCCATCGTGGGCTAGGGCTTCGCTCAGGGCATAGGCGATCTGGGCGGAAAGATCGAGTCTTCCCCGAGCCCAGTGGGTGATGTAGACGAACAGCTCTTCAATCCGGCCGACCCGCAGCATCTCGCGGGTGAAGTGCGCAACAGCCTGGTCCCGGTCGCGGCCAGTCAGCCCGCGCAGCCGCACACACTGGTCGATCCAGACGCACAGGTCCCTGCCCAGCTCGGGATAGTTGTCCCAGAACCAGTTGCGGACCGCGGCAGCGTAGCCCACCCGTCCGAACCGGACACTGTGGTCTGGCTCCAGCCGTGCCTCAATGTCCTTCAGACGGGAGGTGAACGTGGGACGTTGGAGCCGCGGCTCTTCGGGCTCCGGTGTCTTCACCTGCTCCGCGAGCATCCCGGCGGCCGCAGCCACCACATTGGAGCGGGCCCCTTCGAACATGGCGACCGTCAACAGCAGTGCCCGCTGCCAACTGTCCAGTCCCTCGACTTGTTTTTCGACCTCGGCCCCGTACGCGGTGAGGGCGTCCAATGCCTGGGCGAGCCATTCCGCTGGTCCTGCCTCGGGGGCGCTGCGGCGTCCCTCCCCAGCGATCCGGACCAGCTCAGCGATCTCCCCCATCCGCGCCTTGGGGATCCAGGCTTTGATCTGGTCGGGGAACTCGCCTTCCCAGGCGATGCCTTGTGCTGCGAGGTGGCGCCGCAGCACCTGTTCCCCATCGGGGCGGCCGAGCGGGACGATCAGGTCCCGGAACTCGTCGCGCAGCTCGATCCGCTGGTCCGGGTCGATGACGACGACCAGGTAGGAGTCGTGTGCGCGTACCGCGTTCCGGTAGCCCTCCAGCACCGCCTGGGCTGGAGCGAGCAGCTCCCGGTTGGGGCCGGACAGGTCGAGCAGGAGCTGTTCCCCGCGGCTCAACCGCTCCGGGAGGAGCATGCCGGTCGGCCCGTCCCCCACGTCATAGTCGTCCTCGGGAAGCTCCCGTAGCCGGATCTCACCACCGCCGGCTGTAGCGAGCAGGATTTTCGCCGCGGTCGTCCGTCCGCTTCCTGCTTCCCCCGTGATGATCACCGTCCGCCGTTCGGCGAGCATTTGCAGGGCGTCCCGGTAGCCGTCGGGGGCGAAGAAACATTTCCGGAGGTGTGCTACCTGGTCTTCACCGACGAGAAGGGGGACGCGGTGGTGGAGCCGGCCTCGGTCGTCGATCGTGAACGCGGCGCTGGACAGGTAGATGTGCTGGTCCCCGTCCCCGGTGTGGATGAGTCCGTAAACGGTTCCCAGCTCCGTGTGGGAGCGGGGCGTGTCCGGAAGGTCGCGGTCTTCTTCACGGGGAGTGTCAGCGGCGGGAGGGGTGTGGACGGGGGCCGCTGAATCCCCGTCCACACTGTCTCCCCCCGTGGCAGCAGGCTCGTCGAGGACTGCGTCGGGCTCGTCTACCGCGGGAGGAGCGGGCGGTTCGTCCCACTCGCTCCTCCCGCTTCTCCCCCCATCCAGTGGAAGTTCCACAGTCACGAGTCGTCCTCCCGCGGAACGCTGCCGTGGCGCTGGTGCTGGCTCCCGTGGTTGTCTCCGGCGACGTAGTTCACGGCATCCCCGTGGAACTGGGGCGCGTTGTACTGGGCTCCGCTTCCGGTGTGCAGCGGCCCGTACGCGGTACCGATGACCGTCCCTGCACCGCCGACGACGTCCCCCACCCCGCCGGGGTTGTGCGTGAACCGGTCACGCCCTTGGACGACATTGCCTTGGTGCACGTCTCTGACCGTGCTGTTCACCTGATCCCCATGCGAGCGGGAATCCCATTGAGCCTGCGCCGCATTTCCCGTCACTTTGGCGACCTCCTCAGCAACGCGTGCCAGATCCGCGTCCGCGTTGCGGTGACTGAACCTCAGGTACTGGCAGTGGGCGAGGGGCTCCAACGGCTGAGGCAAGCTCGCAGGAGACAAGGGCCGCACGTCACCGACCAGTACGGGGATGACCCGCACCTGGTAGGCGAGGGCTTCGAGAATCTCTTGGCGGACCCAGTCGTGCGGGTCGTCGAGTTTGCGTCCGCCTCGTTCGGCTGTGGCGTCCAGCCAGCGGGAGCCGATGACGGCGAGCAGCACTTCGCTGCGCCGTACCGCGTTGAGCAGGCGTTCGCGGTAGTCGTCTCCAGGCTGGATGGACTTGCTGGCTCTGAAGACCGCGTTGCTGCCGAACCGTTTGGAGAGATGCTGGTCGAGCAGGGTGGCTGTGGCTTCTTCGTCATTGTTGCGGTAGTTGACGAAGACAAGTGGCATGAAGGGCTCCTCCCAGCGCCGGACACCCAAACCCCCCGGCCTCGGGTTGTCCGGGTCTTTTGTCTCTGCGAGGGGCAGTTGGAACAGGAGCCATTTTTCCGAAGACTTCTCTCAAAGGGGTCGGAAACCAGAAAGTTTCCCTTTGCCTCACCCAACAGACAACAGGAAACGTCCCAAAAATCCCCTTTTCCGGCTTTTCTTCCCAGCGAGAAGACAATGGTTTCCCTTTTCACTCCGAGCTGAGTGGATGGGAGTTGCACGATCCCCTCTCGACGGGATCAGGGAGCACAGACCACCCTGCGACCTGCACACATCGCCGTTTCTCATGCTTCGTGCCGCTACCCGGAGCGTTTTCCGGATTCTCTTTGCACTCTTGACACGGCACACCACAAAGGCGAATAAAAACTCAAGGTGTTCAGATTTCCTTGTCTGCGGCGCTCGACCTTCCGCTTGCTGTTAGCACCAAGAGGAAACGACACTTCGAACCGGAATGCTGATTACGTTTTTAGTAATGGTGTCACCGGTCCCGTCCTTACTCCCGCTTCTTCTGCCGGACAGTGCCGAGCCTCCCTTTCCAGGGCAGCATCCAGGCGCAGACCGCTCCACGGCATGCTTCTATTCCAGAGGTTCAACCGGTGCGCAGCCACCGCTAGTGGACGGCCTCGGTCCTCTCGGGCTGTCCTTCGCTGCCCTGCTGGGCCGCCCGCTGTCCCCTTCATCTCCGGGAGTACGCCCCCGTGGGCTGCTACCAGCCCAGCAGCGGCGTGCACAACCAGGTCTCCCGACCCGGCACTGTGCTTCCCCGGCACCCGTTCAACCCCAGCCTCCGGCGGGATCTCTCCCCGCGGCGCAACCGTTCGACGAACCACCGGAACGGAAGCAGACGAGGCCAGGCAGTGCCCTGACGAGTTCCCGGACCGAGCGCACCCAGCCCCGTCCTTACCCCTCCCACCAGGAGAAATCGACCTTTCAATGACCTTGCGCATGTCTTCTCCCGGCTTTTTCGGGCAGTCGTACGGTGCAGCTCGCGCAGTCCTCAACCGCACGGAGGGTAGGAATGGCGACGAAGACGCTGATTCCCGGCTACACGTACGGCACCGAACAGGTCGCCAAGTCACCGATCGGGCTGGAAGACCTGAACAAGCTCAAAACCACGGTGATGTTCACCAGCGCCGATGAGGAAGCGCTGCGGATGGCCGGGGACGTTCTTGAAGACCAGGTCGAGGACGTGCTCGACGTGTGGTACGGGTTCGTGGCCGACCATCCCCACCTGCTGGCCTACTTCTCCACTCCCGACGGGCACCCGATCCAGGAGTACCTGGACCGGGTGCGGGAACGGTTCGGCCAGTGGATCCTCGACACCTGCCGCCGCCCCTACAACCAGGAGTGGCTCGACTACCAGCAGGAGATCGCGCTGCGCCACACGCCGGAGAAGAAGAACGTCACCGACAACGCGAACTCGGTGGACAACATCCCGCTGCGCTACGTCATCGCGTTCATCTATCCGGTGACAGCAACGCTGCGGCCTTTCCTCGCGAAGAAGGGGCACAGCGCCGACCAGGTGGAAGCCATGTACCAGGCCTGGTTCAAGTCGGTCACCATGCAGATCGCGCTGTGGTCCCAGCCGTACACGCGCGACGGCTACTGGTGATCCTGCGTCCGGGTCTCGCGCACCGGTCATGGTCTGCGCGAGACCCGGATCGGCTTCCCCAAGCCGAGGGCTGCCCGACAAGCAGGGAAGGCTTGTCGGCGTGCCGTGCTTCGGCGGCCGGGAAAGACGCAGCGGGCCGATAGTCCGTGCTCTCCATGCCCTTAAAGGCTGGGCCATGCCCCCGGTGAGGAAGCAGACGGCGAGTGCTGCTGGCCGTCGCATTGCCGTGGGCGGCTCTTTCCAGGCACATGCCTCGGGGCCTGCACTCCGGAGCGGGCCCCGAGGCGATTCGGTGATTCTCATGGGCTTGCTGCTGAGCTGGCGGGTGCCGCCAGGCTCAGAAAAGCTCCAATTGTCCCGGGGTGAGTGGCACCACAGCTCTGACGTAGCCGAGGCTTTCCGGGGAGACCTCGTAGAGCAGGTCGACTTGGTACGCCCACTCGTCGAGAGCCGAATCGAGTGCTGCGGGAAGTGCGCGGAGTTTAGCGAGTTCGAAAGTGAGCGCGGAGTCGTCGCCGATTTCTGCCGCCGAGCGGGCCGCAGTCCAGATCTCCGCGAGGCTGCTGCACAGGGCCCGGATGTAGTCGGCGGTACGGGAGATCTGGTCGAGGAGCTCCGCCGCGTGCTCTTCCTCTGCCTCCTCTTCATCGACCGCGGGGTCGTCCAGGTCGTCTTCGGCTGTGAGCGGGTCTTGTCCTTCTTCCTGCCACCGCGGGATTTCTCCGCTAGGGGTGTAGCCGATTTTTCCGGGGATTGCCCAAAAGTCGGTGCCCCGGTCGTCGAGCAGCACGTCTTTGGCGACCCGGGACAGGGCCGCATAGACCCGCAGCGGAGCTTCGTCGAGGCAGTGAACGGTGGTGGCGAGGCCGCCGATGCACCGTTTGAGTCTGGGGTAGTGGAAGTCGTCCAGGTCGTCGCTGATCTGCGTCGAATACTCGCTGATCTGCTGGGAGATCTCGGTGAGCCGCTGGTCGAGAGCGGCGAATTCGATGTTCAGCCGCTTCTTCAGGTCTTTGAACTCTTCGAGTGCTTCCCTGTCCCGCAACACGGAATTCGCTCCCTGCGCCCGCTGATCTCCGAAACAGCCACGGGAAACAGTAGCAACTGTCTCGGCACTGCCCGGACCAACAATTCTTGACCCCTGTCCGAACGTTTTCCTTTTGCAAACACTTGCGCACTGTTTTTCTTTTTGCTGTCCCGTTGCGCTTCCCCGGGCTTCCCCACATTGTCCGAGGTCACAACGGGCTTCCGGCCTGGTTCACCAAGGTTTGAGGCGGTGGGCGCCTCCTCTGTGCACTGCGGACTCATCCACCATCACCGCGGGTGCACGAGTTCGTTTAGCCGCATCCGTGTTCCACCACCGTGGACTCTCTGAAAACAGGAAGAGGAGGAGAAACTCCGAGACCGGATCCGTGAACCGCCCGAAAGTGTTCGGTTCCGACAGGGCTGCTGTTTCCCACGTGGATAGTGCTGCTGAAGGCTAGCGTTCCTTCCGCTCCAGCTCCATCCGCCCGCCGGGCAAGGACGGCTCCTTGCTGCCCTGATTTTTCTAAGCTGGCGTGGTGTTCCCGTCCCTGCGAGGTGTGGTGTGTCTGCTGCCCTGCGAGGTGGTGCTGCATGAGTCCTGCCGCTGCCGCGGCTTTTGCACCCGGTTCTCTCGTGGCAGGACGCGGACGGGAATGGGTGGTGCTGCCCTCTACCGAGGAGGACTTTGTGCTGGTCCGTCCCCTCAACGGGGACGAGGCTTTCACCACGCTGCTGTACCGAGACGAGGTGACGCCCGCAGAGTTTCCCGCCCCGTCCACGGAACTGTCCCAGATCGGGGACCATGTTTCCGCGTCTCTGCTGCGCACCGCGATGCGGGTGGGGTGCACGTCCCCCGCGCTTCCGCTCCGGTGTTTAGGGTCGATCCGCGTGCAGCCGCGCCGCTACCAGTTCGTGCCGCTGCTGTTGGCGTTGCGCATGGAGACGGTTCGGCTGCTCATCGCGGACGATGTCGGGACCGGGAAAACGGTTGAGGCCGCGCTGATCGCTAAAGAACTAGTGGAGCGGGGGGAGGCACGGCGTATGGCGGTGGTGTGTCCCCCGGCGCTGGCCGAACAGTGGCAGGCAGAGTTGCGGGACAAGTTCGGTATCGAAGCCGAACTGGTTCTCCCCTCGACTGTGCGCTGCCTGGAACGTCCGCTGCGCGCCGACCAATCGGTGTTCAAGACGTACCCGTACACGATCGTCTCCACCGACTTCATCACCTCTGAGCAGCGCCGCGCCCAGTTCCTCACCCACTGCCCTGACCTGGTGATCGTGGACGAGGCGCACACGTGGGTGAATGCTTCGCCCACGAGGCTGCGCCAGCAGCGTCAGGAACTGCTACGGAACGTGGCCGCACAGCAGGACCGCCATCTGATCCTGGTTACCGCCACCCCGCACAGCGGGAGGGAGAACGCGTTCCACGACCTGCTGGACATGCTCACCCCAGAACTCGCCGAGGCGGATTGTCGAAGCCGGCGAGGGCGGGCACTCCTGGCCCGTCATTGTGTGCGGCGTCACCGCCGCGACATCCAGCGGTTCCTCGACCAGGAGACAGTTTTCCCGCAAGGACGCGAGTTCCGGGACGAAAAGTACGAGTGGAGCCCGGCCTACGCTGAGTTCAACGCCGAAGTGCTGGCGTATGCGCGGGAAGCGGCTGCTGACCCCAGCGGCACCAAGCTGCAGCAGCGGGTGCGCTGGTGGTCGGCGTTGGCGCTGCTCCGGTCGGTGGTTTCGTCCCCGGCGGCCGCAGCCGCAGCGCTCCGCACCCGGTCGACAACATTCTCGGCGGCGCGCAGTGCGGCTGACGTCGACGCGCTCGCCCGCGAGTCGGTGTATGACGCAGACAGTGCCGCCACAGAGGGCGGGGACGCGGTCCCCGGCGCGGCAGTCGACCCCGACACCTTGCCGGAGAGCACCCGGAGACGCCTGCGCGCGCTAGCGGAACGGGCCGAGAAACTCCAGGGCGTGGAGCACGACGCTAAGCTGCGGGCGCTGATCGCCACAGTCAAAGGTCTGCTCGCCGACGGCTGCGACCCGGTCGTGTTCTGCCGGTACATTCCCACCGCCCACTATGTCGCTGAAGAGTTGCGGCAGGCGTTGCCGAAGAACTGCGCAGTGGAGGCGGTCACCAGTGAGCTTCCCCCACGCGAGCGGGAGGACCGTGTCGCACACCTCGCGGCAACGGACCGCCGACGCGTGCTGGTGGCCACGGACTGCCTGTCCGAGGGTGTCAACCTGCACGAGCTTTTCCCCGCGGTCGTCCACTACGACATGGCGTGGAATCCGGTCCGGCACGAGCAGCGGGAAGGCCGGGTAGACCGGTTCGGGCAGCGGGCGAAACGGGTGCGCGTCGTCACGCTTTACGGGGCTGACAACGGTATCGACGGCCCTGTGCGGGACGTGCTGCTCCGGAAGCACCGCACAATCACGGCGCAGGCGGGGGGTGCGGTCCCGGTGCCGACGTCCAGCGAATCGGTGCTGCAGGCGCTCGCGGAAAGCCTCCTGCTGTGCGGTCCACACCCCCAGCTCGGCCGCACCCCCGGTCTTGCTGAGGCCAGCGCTGTGCTGCACCGCGAAAGGGAACTGGTGTCGGAGCCTGCACCGCACCAGGGCGCAACGTTCGCGCCCTCCACCGGGGACGTCCCGGATGTGGTGGAACATCTGGAGCGTCTCATCCCCGCCATCGACGACGAACTGGGCCGTCCCCGCGATATCGCTTCCTTTGTGGCACGCGTGTTCACGAGGCTGGGAGTGCCAGTCCACGCCGATGCCGGGAAGCTCACCGTGCCCCCTCAGTCGCTGCCGCCGGGGGTGCGCGCTGCCCTGGGGGTCGCTGACACCGCCCACCAGGATCTGGTGTTCCGGCGTGACCTGCCTGCCGGGCCGCACGAGCACGTGCTGGTGCGCACTGATCCAGCGGTGCGCGCGTTAGCCCGCTACGTGGTGGAGACCGCGTTCGAACCGGATCCGGGAACGCGTCCTGTCGTGCAACGCTGCGGGGTGACGTGGACCGGCCGCGTAACTGTCCGCACCGTGCTGCTGCTGGTGCGCTACCGGTTTCTGCTCACCCTGCCTGGGGTGGACGGGCCGCGCACTGTGGTGGTGGAGGAGGCTCGTATTCGCGGCTACCGGGCGGGGGCCCACGGACGCGAGTGGCTTACCGACGCTGAGACTGCGGCACTCGTAGACACTCCCCCTGACGCTGATCTGCCACCGGAACTAGTGCAGTGCCACGCTCGGCGCGCCGTTGCGGAGCTTGACGAAATCCGCGGCGACCTCGCCGAGTGGGGGGTGGTGCGCGCCGAACAGCTCCGCCACGCCCACTACGGCATCCGCGCGTCTGCTGGGTCCCGTGGCCAAGGACTGGCACTCGTCCCCCATGGCCGTGCCGACGTGGTTGGCGTGTACGTCTACCTTCCGCTGGGGGACGCCCCGTGACCGCCGTGTCTTCTCCACCTGCATCGTCGACGGTTTTTGCCGCCCCGCGCGGCTACTCGTCGGTGCGCGTAGCGGGCTCGCTGCTCACCGCTGCCCTCATAGGCCGGATCGGTTCCGGCGACCCGCAGTTGCCAGGGCTTCGCTCCGAAGACTACGGCCTTGCCCCGGGGCGGCGGCTAGGCGAGTTTGCGAGCCGCCACTGGGAGGAGCTGCTCGGCGTCTACCGGGAGTTCCAGCAACAACTCACCCAGGCCAGCTCTGGCGAGTCGCGGGCAGCGCTCACTCGGGAACGCTGGCTGCTGCCGCTGTTCGATGCGCTCGGTTTCGGTCGGCTCCACCCCCAGCGCGAAGGGTTGACGGTGGCCGGGCGCACGTTTCCGGTCAGCCATCTGGGGCGCAATGTGCCTATCCACCTTGTGGCGTGGGGGCGCGACCTCGACCGGCGGTCCAACGGGGAACGTGCCCCCCAGTCGATGCTCCAGGACTTCTTGAACTCGAGCGACGAGCATGTGTGGGGGATGCTCAGCAACGGGCAGAAGCTCCGCCTGCTGCGTGACGCCGCATCACTCTCAGAGGCCGCGTTCATCGAGTTCGACTTGGAGTCGATGTTCGACGGCGCCCTGTACGCCGACTTTGTGCTGCTGTTCGCGCTCGCCCATTCTTCCCGGTTTGAGGCACGGACCTCCGACAAGCCGGGGAACAGTGCGGAGCAGCCGAGCGTGGCGAACTGTTGGATTGAACGCTGGCGGGTTGAGGGCGACCGTGCGGGAATCCGGTTCCGCGCGAAGCTCCGCGACGGGTTGAAAGCGGCGCTGGAGGAACTGGGCACGGGGTTTCTGGAAGGCAACGCGGAGCTGAGGGAGAAGCTGCGCCGCGGGGACGTGTCCCGCCGGGAATTCCGTGACGAGCTGCTCCGGCTGGCCTACCAGTTGCTGTTCTTGTTTGTGGCCGAAGACAAGGGTGCGCTGCTCGCCCCGGATGCGGACCAGGCTGCCCAGGACCGGTACCGCACCTATTTTTCTACGCAGCGGCTGCGCCGTATCGCTGTGCAGCGGGTAGGCGACCGCCACGACGACCTGTGGCGGACACTGCTGATCGTGCTCAACGCGCTCGGCTCGGATGAGGGCTGCCCGGAGCTGGCGCTCCCTGCCTTAGGAGGCTTGTTTGTCCCGGCCAACGCGGTGGAAGGGGACGGCTCGCACCCGGGGCTGTTGCGGGGCCGGGACGTCACTTTGTCCAACCGGCGTCTGCTGGCCGCGGTGCGTCACCTCACCCGGGTCGAAGACGAGGGCGGGTGCTGGCAGCAGGTCGACTACCAGCATCTTGACGCCGAAGAGTTGGGTTTGGTGTACGAGTCGCTGCTGAACTTGGTGCCCTACACCGACCCTGCTGTCCGGGTTTTCGAGTTGCGGAGCGCTGCCGGGAACGACCGGAAGACGACCGGCTCCTATTACACACCGTCTTCTCTGGTGGAGACGCTGTTGGACAGCACACTCGACCCGGTTATCGAGGAGCACGCCAAGCGTGGGGTCCCAGACGACCTGTTGAAGATCACGGTGTGCGATCCGGCGTGCGGC
This sequence comes from Thermobifida fusca NBRC 14071 = JCM 3263, assembly GCF_001592045.1. Classification (GTDB taxonomy): domain Bacteria; phylum Actinomycetota; class Actinomycetes; order Streptosporangiales; family Streptosporangiaceae; genus Thermobifida; species Thermobifida fusca. Next base: position 259,934 of record NZ_BCWB01000017.1, read on the forward strand.
TCCGGGCATTTCCTGGTTGCTGCGGCCCGTCGTATCGCCCGCGCCTACGCGGTCTTGGAAGCCGGGGACGAGGAGCCTACTCCGGACGCTATTAGCCGGGCGATGCCGAAGGTGGTGCGCCACTGCATCTACGGGGTGGACCTCAACCCGCTGGCTGTGGAGCTGACCAAAGTGTCGCTGTGGCTTGCGTCTGTGGAGCCGGGGAAGCCGCTGGCGTTCCTCGACGACCACATCAAAGTGGGCAACGCACTGTTCGGAGCCACGCCGAGACTGCTCGAGGCCGGGATCCCGGACGGGGCTTTCACAGCGTTGAAAGGTGACGACCGGAAGGTCGCGGCAGGGCTGCGAGCCCGGAACCGGCGGGAGGTGCGGGCCCTCCACCGGGAGAGGGGAAGAGAGGTTCGCGGGCAAGCCCAGGAGGTGCGGGTTTTTGACGCGCCCCTAGACAAGCAGCGGTGCAAGCGTGCCGCTGACGCGTGGTGTGCCGCGTTTGTGTGGCCGCAACGTCCCGGCGCTCCCGACGGGGTGACGACGGCCACTCTTCTCCGCATCAGCCAGGGGCAGGCTCTGCCGCCAGACCAGCAGGAGATGATCGACCGGCTGGCCCGGAAGTACCGGTTCTTCCATTGGCATGTGGAGTTTCCCGAGGTTTTTCGCGGGTGCGACGGGGATCCAGCGGAGGACTTCAACCCGGTGACCGGTTGGCGGGGCGGGTTCACGTGTGTGCTCGGCAATCCGCCGTGGGAGCGGGTGAAGCTCCAAGAGAGGGAGTTTTTCGAATCCCGGCATTCAGAAGTCGCTGGAGCGGCGAACAAAGCTCAACGCAAGGCGCTGATCAGCGAGTTGGCGGGGAGCGAAGAAGGCGCGCACTTGCTGCGCGAGTTCCAGGAGGCTAAGCACACGTCGGAAGGGCTCAGCCTCTTCCTGCGTGAGTCAGGGAAGTATCCGCTGAACGGGCGCGGCGACGTCAACACGTATTCCGTGTTCACCGAGCAGGGGAAGGACCTGCTGCATCCTCACGGCAGGCTCGGTGTCATTGTTCCGACGGGCATCATCACTGACGCCACGACTCAGCATTTCTTCAAAGATGTCGTGGGACGCCAGGTGCTGGCCTCTGTGTTCGATTTCGAGAACCGGAGAAGGCTGTTTCCTGACGTTGACAGCCGCCTCAAGTTCTCTTTGGTGACGTTGACCGGCCACGCGGACACTGTCGAGCACGCAAGGTTCGCTTTCTTCCTGCACAGCGCTGCTGAACTGAACGAGCCGGACAAAGTGTTCACGTTGAGCACGAAGGAGATCCTGAAACTCAACCCGAACACCGGGACCTGCCCCGTGTTCCGTTCCCGCCGTGACGCGGAGATCACACTGCAGATCTACGACAGGGCTCCTGTCCTCGTCACCCACGGCGAAGAAGCGGAGAATCCGTGGGGTGTGTCGTTCACGAGAATGTTCGACATGTCGAACGACGCCCAGCTTTTCCGAAGCTATGCGGAGCTCGCTTCTGACGGCTGGCGGCTGGAAGGCAACATTTTCGTCCGCGGGGAGGAGCAGATGCTCCCCTTGTACGAGGCGAAAATGCTGCACCACTACGACCACAGGTGGGCGACGTACGGAAAAACCGGCAGATCGGCCCGGGACATCCCGCTGGAGGAGAAGAACAACCCCCACGGGTTCGCTCTTCCCCGGTACTGGGTTCCCCGGCAGGAAGTCGAGAAGCGGGTAGGGCGGGAGAACGGCTGGCTGATCGGCTTCCGAAAGATCTCCAACGTGACCAACGAGCGGACGCTGGTTTCTTTCGCTTTTCCGCTGCGCGCCCTGGCAGATTCAGGAAACATCCTCCTCACCGACAAGGAAGAGAAGTCTTCGCTCTACGCGAACATCACTTCATTTATTCTCGACTACACGCTGCGCCAGAAGCTCGGGGGAACAAACCTCAACTTCTTCCAGTTTGAACAGCTCCCCGTCATCAGTCCGGAGGATTTCAGCAGGAAAGCAGCGTGGGATTTCGGGTTCACCGTGCATGAATGGTTGACCCCCCGTGTCCTCGAGCTCAGCTACACCACCTGGGACATGGAGTTGTTCGCGCGTGACCTCGGGGACTTCGGAGCGCCTTTCGTTTGGGACGAGGAACGCAGGTTTCTCCTCCGCTGCGAGATCGACGCCGCTTTCTTCCACCTGTACGGGATCGCGCGCGACGACGTTTCCTACATCATGGAAATGTTCCCTCTTGTGAAGCGGAAGGACCTCAAGCAGCACGGTTTTTACCGCACGAAGGACACGATCCTCGAGGTTTACGACGCGATGGCGAAGGCCATCGAGGCCGATGATCCTTATCAGACGGTTCTCGACCCGCCGCCGGGCAAAGGATCCCGCCACTGCACGTGATCCGGCAGCCTCTCTCCTGGCTGTCGCAGTGGAATCGTTGTGGGAGCGCCGCAGCATGGCAGGGATCGCGGGGAACGGATTGCCGCGGCGCTCTCGGAGTTATCTGAGGGTTAGCCCCACTCGCATCCCACACCGTCGCCGTCGCGGTCCAAGTGGCGGCCCCATAGCCCGGCTGGCCTTCATAGATCGGTGTAGCTCCAGCGGCCCGTGCAGCGGCGCAGTTCTCGTAGTATTCGGCGGCTGGTGCGGGCTGCGGCGCAGGCGGAGCAGGTTCCCGGTTGGTGGAGCCTGACCCTGAAGAGACCGTTTCCTGGACTGTCTCCGTGGCGGTTACGGTGACTTCTACCTCCACGGTCTCGGTGGCCTCCACCTCGACGGTTTCGGTTGCGGTAACGGTGACGGTAGGCGTGGGTTCCGCCCGGGGCTCCCCCTCGTCTTCCTTCGATGGGAAGCAGCTAGCGACGATGACTAAGAAGACTAATCCTGCAGCGGCACATCCAACCTTTTCATTCACCGAAGAACCCCTGTCTTGCAAAGTCATATTTCAAAGAATTCCTTGAAACTCGCCCAACACAAATGGACCTCTCTATCCTGGAATATTTCTATTCCTTAGAAAGAGTGGATACCAGTCCAAGGAAACCGAAGAGAACTTTAGACAGGGGAGGCAACGATCTCAGTTCTTTTCCGCCGAGATCAAGAAAAGATCCTCATCCCCATCCCTCATCCTGACTATCAGTGATAATGAACATCGGTAACGCAGAGCTATAAGCCTTCTCTCTTGTCTTCTGAAAAACAGGGCATCGCGCTAACCTGAGAGGGATCCCTTTCAGGCAACTGTTTTGCCTTGATGCTGATGACCAGCCGGGGAAGATCGGAAATTGCTTGTTCTGCAGCAGTCCGGAGAATGACTAGTGGCGCCCAACGAGACAGCTCGCGGAAATTCCCGCTTCACCCGAACTTCCCGTTGAAAACTTCATAGCATCTGCAGTTCTTACTCAAAACCCCGCCTCTGCGAGGAAACTACGCAAAGATACTGCTCTGCTGCGCAGCTCTAGGGCTTTGGCCTCCAACCGGCGCAGGGGCTCGGCGTCGCGGACCAGCCACCCACCGGTCTGCTCGCCAACCGGTCCCGACCCGTAGTCGTGGACGAGGGCGATAGTTCGGTCGAAGAGCAGGAAATCGAAGTAGTCGTTGCTGGGGAGCGGGGTATCTCGCGTAACCTGGACCACTTCGATGGTCTCCCCCATGTCGGCGCGGATCTGGTAGGCCAGGAGCTCGTAGCGGAGATAGTCGGTCCACGGCTCTCGCACTACCCGGATACGCGCGAAGTCGATTCCCCGCGAGCGCACATCTTCGTACAGCGCGCGATCGGCTTCGGCTTCTTCGCGCAAGAGCCGCACAGTTTGCTCGTATTCGCCCCGCTCGTAGGCGTGTTGGGAGGCGCTGTTGACGTTTTCCCGGTAGGACTGCCAGCACTCGACCCTGAGGAATCTCTTCTCTAGCCGAGTCCATGCTTGAGAGAACGCTGCGGCGAAAGCGTCGAGGTCGAGTCGTTCTCCGTGGTCCACTGCCCAACCGGGTGGGTGCACCTATTCCTCCGGGATATCGTTCCGTGCCGCTAGTAGGGTGTTACGCGGTATGCGGACAATACGCTCATTTGACGCACACCTGGCGTCAGGCAGCGGTATTTCGCCGAGCTCCTCGGTCACATCCACACCGATAACCGCAAAGCTCCCGTCGTCAAGCTCCAAGATATCTGGCGAACCGCTCACACCAATGGTGTTGCCGAGTTCTTTCGGGGGTTTCCCCAACCTCCGAACTTCCTTCACTTGATCACCACCTATCACACAACCAACGGTTTCAAATACTCAAAGTATAGGAGATTCCATATAAAGAGATATCTAATTCGATAGTTTCATCTATCCTCTTTTCATACATCATTACATCTTCAACCCCAATTCCTGATCTTTACTCGAAAGTGCATTGTCGACCAGGATTAAGACCTGGAGAGTGGAGGGCTCTGGTCCTCTCCACCAAGACCAAACCGAGACGTCGCCGCAGGTAGCCGCCTTTATGAGGTCTCACCACTACGCTTCGGAGTATGCTCTTGCGCCGCTTGCCACCATTCTGCGACCACGACAGCGGTAGTAGGACCACAGAGGCTGCTGCCAGACTTTTCCCATTTCTCGTCCTCTCTCTTAGGCAAGGGGACCTGGGCAGCGGGTGCTGATTGCTGTGGTCAACTTTCAGCGGTGCATCTGATCTGTTCTTTCCTAGAAGTGTTCTTCTGCTCTTCTTCCAGGAACCGCAGCAACAACCTCTCGGAAGGGGATTGATCTCCGGTGCACATCCCGGGCCAACCTTGTGCCCCCTATCCCCGCCCTAGAGGGCTCAATTCCTCAGAAGCGACTTCTGCATCAACGCGGAACGCAGCCTAGGTGCCACTCTTGGCATGAGCAGCCGGCCCAAAACCTTCACACAGAAAACGATCTTTGGTGGGGATCGGGCAGTGTTCGGCTGCCACGACCCCCACCAACATTCCGCTTCGAGAATCGCTGGCCGCTACATTCCGCTGCCTGTCTCCGCGGGCAGGGTCATGGGCCGGATGTCCAGTTCCGCCAACCGCTGCCACAGGGGTTGCAGCGCGGCTTCAGGGTCGCGGAAGAACCGGCTGCCGCGGATCCGCACGAAAGTCCAGCCGACTCTTTCGAGTTCCCGCTGCCGGGCGGCGTCTTCAGCCGCGTTTTCTTCGTTGTGGTAGGCGTCCCCGTCGCATTCCACCGCGAGGCGGCGGCTGCCGCCTTCAACGACCAAGTCGATGCGGTAGCGGCCGACCTGGTATTGGGGGTAAACGCGGTAGCCCCGGTCGCGCAGGGCGAGGAACACGCGCTGTTCGAAGAGGCTGTCGAACGGTTCTTGGCGGACGTCGGGGGACACGTCCCCGATCCCGGTGCCGTCGTGCAGGTGGAGCGGACGGTTCAGGTATTCCAGGTAGGCGCGGCGCAGGTCGTTCTGTCCCAGGTCGGAGATGGAAACACTGTGGAACACCCACACTTGGTCTCGGGCCCGCGACGCCGCGACGTTAATGGCCTGCTTGTTCCCTTCCGCGCTGAAGTGGCTCAGGCGGCGCGGCCCGTCGGTGCCTTCCCGGCTGACGACCATGCTGATGAAGATCACGTCTCGTTCGTCGCCTTGGAACGCGGCCGGGCTGCCGACGCGGATACGCCGTTCACTGCGTTCGTCGAAGGGGAGCCGTTCGGCGAGCAGGTCTTCGATCAGGGTCTGCTGGGCGTGACCGAGCAGGGTGATGACGCCCATGCTGCGCCCTTCGTAGGCGGGGTCGTTGCAGCAGGCGATGATCTGCCCCACGAGGCGTTCCGCTTCGAGCCGGTTGATCTGGCGCTGCCCGCTTCCTTCCACGACGCCCGGCACGTAGACGGTTTTGAGCGGGGGGAGACGGTCCGCGCCGTATTGCCGCAGCGGCTGCAACTGGCCCTGGTAGCACAGTTCGTTGGAGAAGCCGATGATTTCGGGCATGCAGCGGAAGTGCTCTTTGAGCATGAGCTGCCCGGGGCCGCCCGCAAGCCCGGAGGTGATGTCGAAGAAGCTCCGGTCGGGGGAGAACAGGTTGCGCCGCGAGGGCGACAAGTCGGCGAGCAGCCGTTCCTGCAGCCGGAACAACTGTTCCCGGTCGAGTCCCACATTGGCCGGGCTGACCTGCTTGTCGTCACCGACGACGACGATCCGGTCGGCGATCCAGGCGAGCAGCATCGCCTCCGGCCCGGACTGGCTCGCCTCGTCGATGATCACCACATCGAAGATGCGGGGCGTGTCCATGGGGATGGTGGCGACGACCTGGTACATGGGCATGATCCAGGCCGGGACAGCGGGGCGGCATTCGCGGAGGCTTTCTTGGGCTTGCCGCTGGTAGCGGGGAGCGTATTTCCCGGTTCCTTTGCCGATTTTGCGGACGCTCTGCTGGTAGGAGCGGAGCGCGACTTCTTGGCCTTGGGTGAGGCGCCGCAGGCACGAGTCCCAGGCGAGAGCAGCGGCGAGCCTCCGCATGGTGGTGCGGATCTCGCTGTCGGCTTCGCTGAGTTTGGCGCGGCAGCGGTCTTCCGCTTCCGGGTCGGTGAGTTCAGCGAGCCGTGTGTTCCACGCCGACCACGCCCACGCTTTCTCTAGTTCGGGGAGCCGTTCGTCCCAGACGGTGTCGTCGTAGGTTTCGGCGATGGCCCGTGCCAGCGTGGGGTGGGCTTCGTCAACGGTCGCGTACGCATCCTGGTAGGCCTGGCGGGCTTGTGCCGCAGCGCGGGTCTCGGCGAGGGACGCGCAGGCGTGTTCGTAGGCGTCCGGGTCGAGTTTTTCCAAGGCGAGCTGGGCCTGCCGGAGGTCGTCGGACACCACTCCGCGTTCTTCCCAGTGCTGGATTTCCGTGAGGGCGCGGTCGACGAGCTGGCGGGCAGGGCTGGCGGCGTGTTCCGCGGTGGCTGCGGTGAGCAGCAGGCGCACAGTGTCGACTGCGGTGGGATCAGCCCAGTCGAGCACAGCGAGTCCGGGAACGGTCGCGGTCTCGGTGGCGACGCGTGCGCGGGTGTCTGCCAGGTGCACGAGCTGGGCGAGCCCGTCGAGGTCGTCGCGGAGGGCCGCGATCCGGGAGCGGGGGTTCTTCCACGCGTTGCCGGCCGCCTGCTGGGGCAACCATTCTTCTTCGGTTTCCGCCAGGAGTTGTTCGGCTTCGACGCGGGCGCGGACGAGGGCCGCTGTGTCAGCGGTGGTGGGTTCTTTGCCGTCGACGCGCACGGTTTCCACGAATTCCCGGACTTCTTTGCCGAGCCGGGTGCGCATGCCGAACAGGCCGCGCAATTGCTCGCCTGCGGCGAGCCCGTCGTGGAGGCGGACCGCATATTCTGCGGCTTTGTCGAGGGGGAAGGTGTCGAGGCCGGTGATGCGTGCGTCACCGACTTCCGCGGTTTTCTGTTCCGCGGCTGCAATCGCTTGTTCGATCTGCGCGTGCTGTTCCCGGATTCTGCGGTCCCGACCGGCAAGCACGTCGTTTCTGGCCTGCTGCCAGCGGTCGCTGAGCCGTGCCGTGATGTCGCGGGATGCTACGAAGGCTTCCACTGCCGCAGTAATGTCCGCGCAGCGTTCCGGGGACAGGCTGCGGATGGCGGCGTCGGCTTCGCCTTCCCACAGGCCTTCGGCAGCCTGAGCGGCCTTCTCCGCTTCGGTGATCTTGTGGACGGCGTCGCGGAATTCGGTGGGGGTGGGAAGCTGGTCGGCTGCAGGCACGTCAGCAGCCCGCTTCCGCTGTTCGGGGGTGTAGTTGCGGGCGGCGCGCAGCAGGGCGAGGGCGTCGGCGGCGGTCAGGGCGGGCTGCGGTTGGCTGACGGTGCCGATCCACCGGTATCGGGGTTCTTCTGCGGCGAGACGCTCCGCGATGTCTTGGAGTGAGCCCTGGTAGTCGCCGATTTCCGGGGAGAAGTGGTAGGTCTCTTGTTCCCGGATTTCGCGGAGCCGCCGCAGTACTTCTGCCCGTTCGCGGCGTGTCTTGTCCAAGTGTTCTTCGAGGCGGCGGATTTCTTTCTTCGACTGTTTCGGGGAGAAGTCGGAGCGCCGCTCCAGGATGGCGCGAACGGATTTTTCGAGTTCTTCCTGGGCTTCGACCCCGTCACCGGTCCTGCTCACGCACAGGGCTTGGATTTCTTCGGGGAGTTTTTCTTTGAGGACGCGCAGGGCCCGGGCGGTGTGGCTGGTGATCAGCACTTTCTTTCCCTGGGCGAGCAGGTCAGTGACCAGGTTGGCGATGGTGTGGGTCTTCCCGGTGCCGGGCGGTCCTTGGACGACGACGAGGTGGCTCTGGTCGAGTCGTTCCGCGATGGAGCGCTGCTCCTGGTTGGAGGGAAGCGCGAAGTAGGGTTCGCGGGCCGGGGTAGCGCGCTTGTCTTCGTCGTCGACGTCTGCGAGGGAGTGGCTGCTGCGGTCGTCGTCAGCTCCGGTGAGGAACCGCAGCAGCGGGGTGAGGTCTTCGCACGTTTCTAGGCGCTTGGTGATTTCCCGCAGGGCTTTGAGCTGGTTGTCCCGGGGGCGTTCCCGCAGGATGAGGGCGGGTGCGAAGCTGATGCGCGGAGCTTCGGTGCCTTGGTCGGCGTGGCGGGTGAGGCTGTCGCTGTAGTGGGCGTCCGCTGCCGCTTCGATGCTCCATTTTTGGAGGGCGGTGTGGAGGTGTTCGAGGCCTTCCACCCCTTCGTAGGCGGCGCCCTGGTCGAGTTCTGCGGTGATGCTTTCCCGGACTTCTTCGCTGACCCGCTGGTCGGGGTCGAGCATGTCTTCTTCGAGGACGAGTCCGGGGGTTTCCGGGTCGGGTGCGAGGGTGAGGGCGCCGGTGTCGTCGAGGGTGATGACCATTTTCCGGGTCACCAGGTGGCGGCCGACTGGTTTCCCGTCGGACTTCCAGGTCAGGTAGCCGAAGCCGAGCACGAGTTCGTACGACTCTCCGAGGTCTTCCATCTCCTCGCGCATGCGGTAGAGAGTCTCGTAGTGCCGGACGGCTTCCGCGGTTTCGCGTTCACGTTCCGCCCATTTCATCCACTGGGCGCTCCACGAGGCGTAGGCTTTCCGGATCTGGTCGCGGTCCTCGTGGTCGTCAAGGAAGATTTCTCGAGGCGCTTCGAGGTCGATGTCGTCGATGTCGTCGACGAGGTCGATGTCGGTGATCCGTTCCCGCAGTTTCGGCGGTTCGGTGTTCTGGTAGCAGTACAGGTCACTGAGGGTGATCCAGGGTTCGAGCACCTCAGGGACTGCTGGTGGTTCTTGCTGGTGGATCCTCTTGATGCGGAGCCACGCCTTCTGGTCTGGGTCGAGCAGGCCAGAGGCCACGTAGTCGCTGCCTGTGGGAAGTTCGCTGAACCAGAGTTTTCGATGGGCGGAGCTGAGCGTCCTGATCGGACGGAGCCGTGTCTGTTCTGCTTCCGCGAGGAAACGGAAGATGCGGCGTGCGATTTCGGTGTCCTGTCGCGCAGTCTCCGCGCCCATGCAGACTCCTCACCCTGTCACGTTTGTTTCGTGGTGTGTTCCGTCGGGTGAGAGTAACGAGACACCGCCCCAAATAAGCAGAAACGGTGACAAATCATCACTTTTGGGGACTTTTCGGACTCGGTGCGTGTCGTATCGGCTACAGCATCGGGAAGCCGCTCTCCCGCCCCGGCAGGGAAGAACAGCACGGTAGATCAACGACCCGTTTTTCTGTGCTGCGGCACTCGCCGAGTGCTAACCCAGGGAATCAACCACTCTGCCTGTTTGAGCCCGGAGCTGCAGGAATTGCGCTTTGCTCGCTGAGGGGGTTTGACCCACGAGGATGAACTCGGCGGCGTTCATCGGACCGCAGGAATGCTGGCCACGATGATGCCACAACACTTCGGGAAGTTTGCTGTAGTCGCGGACCCGCTGGTTGGCCAGGAACCCCCGGGTGAAGATCACCGGTTGTCCGTGGTCAAAAGGCAGGGCGTGCATGGATACGCACACCAGCTCCCCGGATAGCAGAGGTGAGTCCGGTCCGATCGCCCCGCCCGGCAGAGAGCAGCCGTATGCACCGCGGTATCGATCTCCGTCGTAGGTCCGCGACCGCTTGGAGATCCCCTAGAACCGGAAACCGAAGAGGCCACCGCTGGGCGTGTCATTGAGGCGAGGTTTGATGACGTAGGGATCCGGATCAAATCCGAGGTTCTCGGCCTTGGCAAGGTCGTCGGAGTTGATGGTGACGACGTACTGCATGCCTTCGTCTTCCATGAGTCGTGCGGCTAGCGTCAACGCCCGGTACACCTGGCGTTCATCGACTCCGTCGTAGAGCTTACTGTCGTGGACCAAGAAGTCTGGGCCGCGTCCTTCTCGGTGCGCGATGATCGCACAGGTCAGGTCGAAGCAGAAGGTCTTCATGTTGGAGATGCCGCTGCTGCTGTCACTGTCGAGCTGGAGGATGATGTCCAGCGAGCTCTTGCGTGCTTTGAAAGCGAGATAGGGCGTGCGGTCGTTCCCGTAGAGCTCTTGGACGAATGAGCTGAACAGGGCGTGGGCCTGCTGTTCGACCTCGGCTCGTTCTTCGATGTCAATCTGCATCTCCTCTTCGAGCCGGTCTTTTTCTCGGTCGATCTCTCGTTTGCTCTGCTCGAGGGCCTGCGCCGCGGCGAGCCGGTGTTGCAGCGCTTCAAGACGTGCGCGTTCCTGGCCGAGAGCGTTCTGCAAAACGGTGAGCGTGTCCAGAGCACCGCCCTCGTTCAGGATTCTCATGAGTTCAGCCTGTCGCCGACCTAATTCTTCGCGCTCCTGTTCACTGGCCCTGATTCGCTCCCGGAGCTGGGTGATCTCCTCTTGCAGGTAGTGCCGACGGTTACGCACTACCGCTTGGTGGAATTCCCTAACCTGGTCGAAGCGTGCCCGTACCTGGTCACCGAGGATGACGTTGAGTTCGGCGTAGGCCCTCTCCAGGTAGCGATCATCAGGTTCGTAGACATCGGTGACGGCCTGTTCCAGTTCTTCCAGGTTGCGGCGGTGGACGGCTTCCTCGTTGCGGAGCTTGCGGATGCGTCTGTTGACCTCGTCGGCTTCCCGTTGGATTTCTTCGTATTCGGGAACCACCTTGAATTCGTTGATCTGCTGTTCCAGCTCGTTGACCCGCTGCTGGACTGTACGAATCTGTCCTCGCAGCTCCGCTGACGAACCGACAATCTTGCCCCATACAGGGTCTTTCTGCGCAGCGACGAGTTTCCTTCTGGTTGCCTCCCGCTCGGAAAGGTCAACGTAACGCCGGGCCAACCTCCAGTCCATGCCGAGCAAGTAGGACAGGTTAGTGGTGACCAGGTGAGCGGAGGTCCGCTCTGCAGGTTTGAGGGCGTCTTTGAACCCGCCTTTCTCCTCACGGCGCATGTAGAGGTTGAGCAGGATGCGTCCGCTGAGTCCTTTGTCCTCGGGACGTATGCCGAACAGGTCTCGTTCAATGGCAGCACGCCACTCTTTGAGTGTGACGGGCTTTTCGTCCTCGAAGAGGGTGTGTGACTCCTGTGTGATGTCCGGGTTCAGCAGGATCTCGTTCGGGCTGCGGCCGCTCCGCCTGATTCGGATCGGGTCTTCCTGTCCCGGCCAGTCCATGTCGAGCCGGAAGGTTGCTTGGCTGATGGTTTTGTCGTCCATCAGCTTGATCCCGGTTTTGTCTGCCCCCAGCAGGAAGTGCAGCAGTTCCACCACGCTCGTCTTGCCGACGGCGTTGCGGCTCTGGTCAGGGGTGGAGGTTGCTGTCCGATCCGCGACGATCAGGTTGAGCCCTGGTCGGAAGCGGACTGTACGGAAGCGGGGATCGTCCGATCCGAGTTCACGCAGCATGGGGGCGCTCCCGGAACACAAGGATGTCGTTGCGGAGTTCGACCACTCCCAACGCGTAGAGGACGTCGAGGGCCAGGACGAACCACCAGAAGGGAATGGGGGAGGTGTGCCGGTTCTCGGCTCGCCACTTCTTGAGCCGCCGCCACGCCTGGGTGACGGTGACGGGCTGGTGTTCCGTGGCTAGCAGGATCTGCGCGCCGACTGCAAGCAGAGCGCGTTGTGGTGCGATGCCCTTTGTCGGGGTGATCACCCTGCTACCTCCGCGTACTCGTTCGACGGCTGCCAGTCCTCCGGCGGGATTTCGAAGATCTCACACTCTCCGAAGAAGTACATCAAGATGACCTGTGCGTTGACGTACCCCTCTCTTGTCGGAGCTTTATTGCCGAGAACATACTGTTGCATCTGGTAGAGGATCTCGTCGGGATCCGAGTATTCCTGGCTTATCCGCTGGTACTCGGCGTGGAAGGCGGCAGCGGTGTTGTCTCGTTCAAACGGGTCGTTCCGTTGCTGGTAGTAGGCCTCGACGAGGGGGACGTACTTCATCCGGCTTATCAATTCGTCCCGCAGGTCCGGAGAGAATCCGTTGTATTCGAGCTTGTTGCGCGGCGGGGGAAGGATCACATCTGACGGCCTTGCTTGTATCCGCCGTTTTCCTAGTTCAGCGAGAAGCGGGGCGAGGTCTTCCATCTCGACGCCGACGACTACCTCTTTCGCCGGAAGGCTCTGCCCAAGCAAGTCCTCTACGTCCGAAACGTCGAGTTTGCAGACCTCCTGGATGAAACGGCATGCTCCAAACACTTCGAACTTGAGGTAAGGGTGGTCCTTCCGGGCTTTGCTGATCTCTGAGCTGATCACCGGCCCGACGCCGCGGAGGTCATTGTGGACGAAAACGAAAGTGTCGAACTCGTCCCTGCGCTTCTCTAAAGCACCGGTGAGGTCCTTGGTGAACTTCCTGCTGATCTCGGACGCGTTGTAGGTCTCCGGCGCGTAGCACGCGTAGAGCTTCCGATCGTTGATGGTGAGCCCGTCTGCGCTGCGGTCTCCCAGACGGCCCTGGGTACGAACCGGCACGAAGTCGGGATAGCGAAGCTGCATCAAGTCATGGAAAAAGGACTCGAACTCTTGGCCGTGCAGTTCGCTGAGTTTTGCTCGCACCATCGGTCTCACGAGAAACCGTTGCCAAGACTCCACCGCTGTCCTCTACTTCTGCCTGGCTGAGTTTGTCGCTCCTTTTTACCAAGCGCACTATGACCGCTGCCATAGGTTTGCCCTATTTGGCATTTAGGAGAAGCAGGGCACCCTGGCAAGCCAGTACACTGGCCCATCTCCCTTCATCTAGAATCAATCCAATGATTACTATTGATGGTTACCCGAGGAATGGTTCTCACAATTGACCAATTAAGGGGAAGTTCTGGAGCACAGAAGTCTTCCTGGCGTTTGTCATGTGCTTTCCTTCGGGAACAAGGAGAGCGAACAAGGTTCTCGCTCTCGTTAATTCCGAGCCCCGGCTCATGACGCCAGGAGAGAGGCCTAGTTCCAGATATTTGAATCAGAGCACAAGAACTGGAAAGCCACCTCGCGACCCAGAACTTTCGAATAAATCTTGCACTCTAATGATCCTGCAAGTCCAGGATGTCCTTCTTCAAAAATACGGCCTCCAGTCTGCCACGTGCTCTCAAGCATCATGGATCAGCGGAGTAGCCCGCTCCGAACATCCAAATGATTTTTGACAACAGGTTACAGAGAGTTCTATCCACTCTGATGCACATTTCTTTAACTGGCCTGTTGCATATGAGATCTGGAATTACCGAGCTTCACCAGTCAAATGTCGACGTCTCCAGCGCAGCGATGAATTCATCGGCGGTCATCGTGGCCTCTGCGAGGATGCTGTCCACGACTTCGACCAGTTCCGCTATCCCCGATGCCACGTACACTCCGGGACGTTCGCTGTGCTCCCGGGCCCACTGGTTGGCCAGGAGTTCCTGGGTGAAGATCACCGGCCTCCCGTGGCGGAGTGCGATGTGCGCTTGGGCGCGCGCACTGCTGTGTTCTCCAGCCTCTACAACAATGGTGGCGGCCGCGTAACCGCTCATCACCGCGGTTCGCAGTGTGAGGTTTTCCCGTGCGGCAGGGGTGTCGGGGAGGAATGGGCTGAGTACCATCCCCCGCTCAGCGGTTTCCTGCTGGAGCTTCCGGCTGCCCCGCGGGCGGTAGTGGTTGATCCCAGTTCCAAGCACAGTCACAGTCCTGCCTCCTCGGCGGAGGACAGCAGTGTGCGCCACCGTGTCGACCCCCGCTGTCAGTCCGCTGACGACTGTGATGTTCCGCTCGACGAGCGCTTCGGCGACGCCGCTCACGATTGCTCGGCCTCGCGGGGACGGTCTGCGCGGTCCGACAACGGCGACGGCACGACGGTCATGGGCGACTGCGCCTTTGGTGAAGACCACTGGAGGCATTTCGTGGATTTCGCGGAGCGCCGCTGGATAGTGGTCCTCCCAAAAGGCGTGGACACCGACTCCGTGCGAGGCACACTGGTCCAGCAAAGCTCGGGCTTTGGCGATCGCACGCTCAAGTGGACTGTCTTCGGTGCCGCAGGGCATGTTCCGCGTCCGGAAAGTCTTCTCTAGGACGGCCCGTACGCTGTCCGCGTCGAGGATCTCCTCCACGATCTTCGACCACGCGGTGCGCTTGGCGAGGAGCAGAGCGAACAGGGCGGCCCGTTCTTCACGTTGCTGCATAGCGGTTCGATGGGAGCGTTCCTGTTGAGGATCGGAGACTGGCACGGAACCGCCCTCCCATCCGCTTACTCCGCCAATGTGGTCCTAGCCATGTCAGCGAGAACATAGCTCCCACCAGAGACATGCCGTTTTCCCTTCACTGTGGGAGGGCCAGCAGCCTGGTTGATGCTGCTGTTCCGGTGAGCGGAACCGCTGACTCCCCCGGCTATGCGGTCCTCGCTGGCCGCATACGCCGTCCACGTGCGGCCAGCGAGGACGTGTGAAGCCAGGCTCAACCGACCAGGCCCGGCACCGTGCCCGCAGCACCGGCGAGGGTTGCGAGGAGCAGGATCGCCCCGGCGCATCCTCCGTTTTGCGTGGTTTTGCTCGAGGTGAAGACCGGTGCTGTTTCGTCGGCGAACCGGTCGACGAACTTGACCCGGTATTCGGCGTCGGTCAGTTCGCGGGGGCGCCAGAACTGGTGCCATTCGTTGGTGGTTTCCCCGGCCTGTTCGTGGGCTTGCTCGGCGGCGATGCGCGCAGCCACGTCCCCAGCCCGCGTGTCGGCGACGAGTGCTGCCCCGCGCTGCTTCTGTTCGACTTCGGCGCTGAGCAGGGTCCAGGCTTCTTTGGGGGTGAGGATGGGGACTCCTCGTTCCCTGGCCTGCGCGGTTTTGGTGGTTTCTACGCCGTCGGGGGCGATGACGAGCCGGACGGTCTTGGTGACGTTCGCGGCGACTTTCGCGCCGTGGTCAACCGCGTAGTCCATGACGTCGGTGAGTTCTTTGCCTTCGCCGACGGGGAGGATCCGCCAGCCTTTCAGGGGCCCGTTGCGGCGTGCTTTTTCGGCTGCAGCGGCTTCTTCGAGGTCGCTGATGAGGTGGCTGACTGCGAGGTTTTTCGCGGCGCGTTGGAGTTCGCGGAGTTCTGCTGCGGTGACGACGCCGTCGGCTTCAGCCCGGTCGCGGGCGCGGAGCAGGAATTCTCCGTGGACGCCGCGCGCGGTTTCTTGGGTGAGTCCGGCGTGGGAGGCGAGAAGGGCGAGTTGTTCGGCTTCTTCGCCGACGACGCGGCCGTCGGAGAGGGCGTGGGCGAGCATCGCCTGGTAGTCGTCGAGAGCCTCGGACCGGGGCGGAGGCGAGTCGACCATGAGGGGGAGCCGTGCGGTGAGGGTGGCGAGCCAGCCTTCGCTGCCTTTGCGGAGTGCGGCGGCGCGGGGGGCGATGATGCGGGTGCGGGGTAGTTGCGGGAGGGGCGCGGGGGTTGGTCCGTCCCAGTGGAGGGGTTGGGGAGCGGCGTTGATGAGTTCGGTGAGGACAGCGGCGAGGGACCGGGCGTCGCCGAGTGCGCTGTGTTCCGCGGTGGGCCACCGGCCGGTGAGGAGGTGGTGGAGGTGGGCGAGGCGGTAGCCATAGCGGTCGAGTTGGTAGCGGGCGGCGACGAGGGTGCAGAGTCCGGGGATGCCGGTGAGGGGAACACCGAGGCGGGCGAATTCGGCGGCGAGGAATTTTTCTTCGAAGTCGAGTTTGTGGCCGACAACGATGGCGCCGTCGAGGTAGGCGAGGAGGTCGCCGGCGACTTGGTCGAAGCTGGGCGCGGTTTTCACCCAGGTGTCGGTGATGCCGTGGAATGCCGAGTTGCGGATCGAGGATCCAGGGTTGACGAGGGTGGAGTATTCGTCGAGGACGGTGCCGTCGCCGCGCATGCGTACGACGGCGATTTCGCAGACGCGGGCTCCTCGCTTGGGGTTGAGGCCGGTGGTTTCGAGGTCGAGGACCGCGTAGGTGAGCGTGCGGGGGTCGAGTCCGCCGCGTCGGGTGAGTCGCCCGTAGTGGAACACCATGGGGGAACCTCCGGAGAACTGTATGCCTTCGCTACGATGTCCCACACCGCAGAATTTTTGAAGAGAAGTGCCGGAAATTCCCTAATTTTGTGGAGCGGGCATTTGATTCCCGAACGCCTGTTCCTTTTGCGCTGCGTGCAGTAGCGTGAGCTTTCAGTAGTGGCAGCAGAGTCGGTCAGGATACTGTTCGTCTTGTTTGCTGGACGAGGTCTTGAGCGGGTGCTGGCTGTGGATTCAGGCAAGGTCCTGGGATAGGGGTTCTGCTCCTGTTTTCCTGGGCGCGTAATAATGAAGGATTATCTGTTCTATCTTCGGACGGTGATTGCAGCGCCCGATAGCATTCTGGCCTGAATTCGCACTGAATCAGGGAACGGTTGTTGCGCTTTTTCTTATATTCCGAACAGGGGTTTCCACCGCTGTTGAGAGTCGTTGATCAAACGCAGCGGTCGTGGGTGACTAACCGGTTTCCATGACGGGTTTGCGGCCTTTCCCCCTGTGTGCACTCGCCCTCGATCCTCGCTTCTTCTGGTTGCGCTGTCTGTGGCGTGAGGCTTCGACTGGCTGCCCGCTGTTCGAGCCTGCTCCCCCAAGTGGCCGTCTCCTCCTGGCGCTCGAGGCGGGCTTGACTGCTCTGGGAGTGCCCCTGCGGGATGCCGGGCCCGCGGTGGCGTAGCGGACAGTGTCTGCGTACTTCTGCTGGCTGCGGGAAGACGCCACCGGTCCCGCCGCACACCGAAGCGGATGCTCCTTCTGTGTCCACCATACAGCCCGCCAGGAAAGGATTTTCCAGAAACAAAAGAACGCAACCCGTCGAAGCGGATATTTCCCTGACCTGAACAGCGGCAGCGGCACGAGGGCCTCTACCGATCACCACGAAAAGCAGAAAAGAAAAGTTGGCAACTTGGCATTAGCTTCCTTTTCCATAGGCCTACAATCTCTTTCTCCTCGTGCATTTCTTGTCTTCGGTGTGGTAAAAAGCAGGTAGCACTGCGACAGCAGGACACAGGGGGACAGTCCGCTCTCGGCGATGAGGGGGTCTCGCATGGTCGACGCGTGCTCAGTACTCATACGCGGCTTGATTCTTTGATTTTCCGCGCCCTCAGTTCTATTTCGCCTTCCGGACTGATCCGCAGAGTCCGGGTGCTGTAAACCCGCGGTGAATCATGTGCTCTGAGAGAAGTCTGCGAGCGCGAGTCAACCTGCAGTGATCAGCGGAGGACCGCCGTGATCCAATGCCCGGTCTGCTTGAACAACGACCAGATAAGAAAAGTGTCGTCGATTGTAGGGTCAGGAAGCACGACGGGGTACACCACCGGGTGGGTGGGGGACAGCTCCTATTCTGTGAGGCATTTCTCTCAGAACAGTCTTGCTTCCCAGCTTTCTTACGAGCACCCCTGGGATCCCCCCGGATGCCTCATATTCATAGGGGCCATCTACGCCCTCGCAGCTTTCGGACCGGATTTCATCCGATTCTTGACAGGGGTACCCGTCGTTCTTGTTGTATGCATATTTATTATGGCCAAAGAGTGGGAAAGAGGCATCTTGAAGAGCCTCTTTAGCCTCAAAGGATGGATCTCCAGCATTCTCTCCGGCCTTGCCATCATGTTCCTTTTCGCGGGATCCTTCTACGGCGTCACCACCTTCTTGGCAGGAGCCTCTCTCGTAGCTTTTGTAGTGCTAAGAAAAAACTATTTGCATAAGAACAGGGAGAAGCACGCTCGGGAGCTGGAAAACTGGCACCAGCTCTACTACTGTTTCCGCGACGACGTCGTCTTCCATCCCGGTACGGGACGTTACGGGCCTCCGGAAACAGCGCAGCTTCTCACTCAGGAAGAGTGATCACCCCAACGCGGTACCAGACCAGCGGGGGTTCGCTGCGGCCTTCGCCTTCCGCAGCAGCCACCCACGCTCGAGAAAAGGAGCACAGCCGCAGGCCCCTCGCTCCCCTGGTCGCGCCGGGCGAAGAACGGACCCATCGCACAGCCTGAGGGCCTACTCCCCCACGACGAACCGAGTGGGTTCGGTGAGCGCAGTCCGTGCCCCTGCAACGTCGGCGAGCCGGGCGGCCAGCGTGCGTTCGGCGAGGTGGCGAGGGAGCGCTGCGGTGAATTTCAGCCCGTGCAGGGCTTTGTCGTCGACTTCGGGCAGCACGATGCGCTCGGCGGCAGCCGTGCGGATGGCCCGCCACCGGGTCCGGTCCACGTCCCCGCTCAACCGCAGGTGGGTGTCGCGGACCTGCTGGCCCGGGTCAACAATCCCGCTGAGGGTGGCGCGCAGGGTGAGGTTGGCGCGCGTGCCCGCCCACGTCCACCAGCGCAGTTCCCCGTTACTGCGGGTGATGACGGTGCCGTCGGGGTGCACGTGGTCGGCGTGCCGGTCTCGGGCGTGCGTTAAAGCGTCGACGGCACGTCGGGTCAGTTTCACGGGTGGATCCGTGCCGAGAAGCACGTCGCGCACGGCCCGCGCTAGTTCGAACGACCAGCCGAGCACAGTCCCAGAGTCCCAGCGGGCTCGTCCTTCCCCGCTGTCTGCGGGTTCCACGTAGCAGCGGCGCCGTTTCCAGTCGACTCCGGTCACAGCCCAGCTGCGGCCGGCGAGCAGGAGCAGCCGCGGCCCTTCCCCGGGTTCGGCTGCGGACAGCAGCGCCGGGTTGGTGCGGCCGATTTCGGTGCGGCCGTGCAGCACGGTGAATTCGGGCGGGGCCGTAAACACGCTGGTGAGTTCCGCGAAGTGCCGGTGCCCGAAGCGGCGTTCCGCTTCGGGGCCGACGATGAGCATGCCGTTGTCGCTGGTGAGGAATCCTTCGCGGAGCAGGTGGGCGAGGATCGGCTCCCCTTCAGTGAAGGGTGCGAGCCCGTTCCACCATTCCGTCCACAGCCGTTCTCCGACTTTGGGTTCTTGGAGGCTGAGGGCGAGGAGTTGTTGGGCGACGATGTGCCGGGGTTCGGGGGTGGGGTGCACGGGTTCCACCCAATGCTGTCCCCACAGGTGGAGGAGCCCGGCCGCGCCGAGCAAGCCCATGTCGTTGAGGGCGAGGAACAGGCAGTTGCGGGTGGTGTCGGGGCGGCGCCCGGTGCGGCCGATGCGTTGCAGGAAGGATGCGACGGTGGCGGGCGCGTTGATTTGGATGACCCGGTCGAGGTCGCCGACGTCGATGCCGAGTTCGAGGGTGCTGGTGGCGACGATGACGCAGTCGCGGGCTTCCGCGAAGGCTTGTTCGGCGCGGCGGCGTTCGTCGACGGACAGGGAGGCGTGGGAGAGGAACACGGTGACGCCTTTGGCGCGGAGGGCCGCGCCGATGCGTTCGACGAGTTGCCGCGAGTCGCAGAAGACGAGGCGTTTTTCGCCGCGGTGGAGGGCGGCGATGACAGTGGCGGCGTTCTCGGGGGAGCCCACGTAGTCGAGTTCGACTTCGCCGGGTGGTGGCCCGTTTTTCGCTGCGGCTGGGCTGACCCGGGGCACACCGGGGGCGATGACGCGGCCGGGGCGGTTGCCCGCGTTGCTGCCTTGCAGCCAGGTGAGGAGGTCGTGCGGGTTGCCGACGGTGGCGGAGAGGCCGACGCGTTGCAGGGGCCGTTGGGACAGCCGGGTGAGGCGTTCGAGGACGGCGAGCAGGTGCCAGCCGCGGTCGTCGGAGGCGAATGCGTGGACTTCGTCGACGATGACGGCGCGGACGTTGCCGAGGAGGGCGCGGTGGTCGACGGTGGTGCTCACCAGCATGGCTTCGATGGATTCGGGGGTGGTGAGCAGCACGTCGGGCGGGGTGCGGAGGATGCGCTGCCGGGCCGCGGCGGTGACGTCGCCGTGCCAGAGGGCGGCGGTGCGGCCGAGCCAGCCGGTGTAGCCCTGGAGGCGGGGCAGCAGGTTGTTGAGGAGGGCTTTGAGCGGGCACACGTAGAGCACGGAGACGCGGTCCCACTGCTGGTTGGCCATGGCGGTGAGCAGGGGGAACACAGCGGCTTCGGTTTTGCCGCCCGCGGTGGGGGCGAGCAGGACCGCGTCGTCGCCGTTGATGAGGGGGGCGAGGGCTTCCCGCTGGAGGGGGCGCAGCGTGGGCCAGCCGAGGGTGTTGGCGACGTGGTAGGCGAGGGTGGGGTGGAGCAGGTCGAAGCTGGTGGGGGCGGTCACAGGCTGAGTTCTACCTCATCGGCGGATGCGGCGCGCGGGGTCCAGGTGTTGCGTTCGGTTTCGGTGAGGTCGCTGGCGCGCACGGTCAGCTGGTAGTGGATGCGCGGGTCGAAGTCGGGGATGTCGTTGACCCGGTCGATGACGTCGACGAGTTTGCGGAGGAAGAGGCGGGGGGCTACTCCGACACGGCCGCCGAGTTCTCCGGCGACGGCTTGGGCGAGGTCGCGGATGTAGGTGTTGTCGACGCGGGCGCGGATCCGGTCGGGGGCTTCGGCTCCGTTGGCGTACAGGTCGCGGACGGTGGTGCCGAGCTGGTGGAGCCGGTCGAGGTCGAAGCTGGGGAGGCGGATTTGGACGGCCCGCAGGTTGTCGTGGCGCGGGTCGGGCATGAAGTCGGTGGCGAGCCGTTGGGCGAGGGGGGCGAGGCGTTGCACGCCTTGCGGCCCGTCGTAGAAGGCGGGGGTGCCGGTGATGACGAGGTAGAGGCCGGGGAAGCGGCCGGCGGTGATTTCGTCGATGAGTTGGCGGAGCGCGTTGAGGGCTTTGTCGCGGGTGTCGGAGCGGGCGCGTTGCAGGGTTTCGAGTTCGTCGAGGACGATGAGGAGCCCAGGGTGGCCGCAGTCGCGGAGCAGGGTGAGGAGGCCTTGGAGGGCAGCGAGGGCCCCGGAGTGGTCGAGGTCGCCTTTGATTCCGGCGTAGCGTTTCGCGGCGGCGGCCACGTTGGGTTGTCCGCCGAGCCAGGCGACGAGCGCGTCTGCGATGGCGTGCTGCCCTTCGGCTTGGGCGCGGTGGTAGCCGCGGAGGGCAAGGGCGACGGCGGGGCTGCTGCGGGCGACTCCGGCGAGGCGTTGTTCGAGGAGTTCCGCGACGGCTTGGGTGAGGGCGTGTTCGTCGCCGCTGGGCACAGTGCCGTGGTCGAGGACGTCTTCTTCGAGGGTGTAGACCCAGTTGTCGACGATTTCTCGGAGGGCGCTGGGCGGCTGGGTGGCGGTGGCGAGGCGTTCGGTGAGCCGCCGGTAGACGGTTTCGAGCCGGTGCAGCGGGGTTTCGGTTTCGGAGATTTGGATTTCGGTGACGGCGAAGCCGGCGCGTTTGGCGCGTTCGGCGAGCCAGCGGGAGAAGAAGGTTTTTCCGGAACCGTATTCGCCGCGGACGGCTTTGAAGCTTGCGCTGCCCGCGCCTACGGCGGCGAGTTCCTCGTCGAGCACGGTTTCGTACCGGTCGAGTCCGACGGCGAACAGGTCGAGGCCGTTTTGGGGCACGGTTCCGCGGCGGAGCGCGTCGAGGACTTCGCGGCGGCGGGCGGCGCTGACGGTTTTCACCTAGGAGGCACCTTCCGGGAATTGTTCTTTAAGCAGCGGGATGTTGAGTTCCACGGCTCGGTCGGCGTCGGTGAGGACGAGCACCGGGAACATTTCCACGTTGAGGACTTTGGCCACCATTTTCAGGAATCGTGCCGCGCGGAAGGGTTCTTTCCCAGCGGCTTCAGCGACGCGTTCGACGGGCAGGCGGGGCCGGTCGCCTCCGACTTCGGCGAGCGTGTCGATGACGGCCGCGATTTCTTCCTTGGGCGGACTCTTGGGGATTTGCTGGTGGACGTCGGCGAACACGGCCGTGTCGACGATCCGCTGGCCGAGGCTGCGCACGACTTCGGCGCGGCTGATGAGCGCGTTGTCGTCGTCGACGGCGGGGGCGCGTGTAGCCCGTCTCGGGGTGGGTGTGGTGTCGTCGGGAAGGCGGGTGGCGATGGACTGGTTCCACCAGGCGGGTTCGTGCTGGGTGGGCCGCAGGGTTTCCCACCTGTCGGGGAGGAGTTCTTTGCCGGGGAGGAACACGAGCACAGGGATGACCATTTCGGCGGTGGAAATGCCGCCGTGGTATCCGGCCCGGCGGGAGGTGTAGCGGATGCGTTCGTCCCAGGGGACGACGATGCTGCCGCCTCCGGCGAGCACTCGGTCGCCGGTGACGAGGATTTCCCCGTCGTGGGGGGTGCCGGTGCGGTAGCGGGCGGCTTCCCCGTCACTGGTTTTGCGGTTTTCGTCGCGGTCCCACACGTGGCCGTGGTCGGAGACGAGGATGACGGGCCGGTGGGCGCGGTGCGCGGTGTCGAGGAGGGTGCGGAGTTTCCCGATGCGGTGGACCCGCCAGGTCGCGGTGTCGCTTTCCCGGCCGGTGGCGAGGGAGTCGTCGACGATGTTGAGGACGACGGCGACGACCTGTTCGGTGTCGTCGATGGCCGCCTCGACGTCGGCGGGCAGCCGGTCCCCGGGGCCGGTGGCGAGTTCCCGCTGGTAGAAGAGGGCGCTGGGGCGGGCTCCGGCGGCGGCTTTCCGCCAGAAGGCGGCGAATCCGGCGCGTTCGTCGCTCTGCCCGCCGGTGGTGAGGGTGCCGCACAGCAGGGAGGCCCGCGAGCAGGTGGTGATGGACGGCAGGGTGGCGAGTGCTCCTTCCCGTCCCCGGTCGCTGCGGGCGACTTCGATGAATTGTCCGCTGGCGGCGATGTCTTCCCCGAGTTGCACGGCGACTTCGGCGCTCATCCCGTCGAGCAGGATGATGAGCGGGGCTTGCTGTTTCGCGACGGGGACAGCGATCCGTTTGAGGAGGTTTTCGGCGAGGAGCAGTTCGTCGGTGTGCGAGGACACTTCGGTCCACGCGGCGACACGGCGGGCGAATGCTTCGTCGATGCGGGCGCGCCGTTCCCGGACGCGCGTGTAGAGCCGCTGGTAGGCCTCGCTGAGCGCCGGGTTGTCGGTGGCGGAGGTGTATAGGGCGCTGGCGGCACGGTCCACCCACGCGGTGACGGCCATGTGGGAGGCGACCCCGTCGGCGACGGTGGTGGGGGGTGCTGGGTCGGTGGCGAGCCAGCGGAGCAGGCGGACCGCGTTGAGCGCGCCCACGAATTCGGGGGCGGTGGGGTCGCAGCGCCGGTGGTCGCGGACTCGGGTGAATGCTTCTTCGACGTGCCCCAGGTCGCGGGGTTGCGGATCGTCTTTGCCGGGGTGGAGGAGTTCGCTGATGTGTTCGCCGAGCGTGGCGAGCCGGGCGTGGAGTCCGCTGGCGAGGAGTTGGCTGTTGTTGGCGACCGCGTCCGCGCCGACGGCGGCGAGGATTTCTTCGGCCCGCCTGCTGGCGCTGATGGCGGTGTCGTGTTCCGCACCGTCCATGAGGCGGAGCAGCGCGGCTTCGCAGTTGTCTGCGAATCGGCGCAGTTCGTCGAGGCTGGGCGGGGGTGCGCCGAGGAAGCGTTCTTCGATGCGGATGCGTGTCTCGGTCACACCGGGCAGGCTGCTGTTGGCGGGGTCGAGGAGTTCGCGGAAGACGAGTCCGAGCGGCAGCGTGTCGGAGATCTGCTGCCGGTCGAGGAGGCGGAAGACGACGGTGGCGACCGCGCCGATGTGCTGTTCAAGGGCGTGGCGGAGCCCGACGCGTTCTTCTTCGGGCAGGGACGTGTATTGGGTGATGCGGGCAGGGTCGCGGGTCCAGTCGAGGAGTGCGGCCGCGTCAAGCCGGTCAGCGTCCTCGTAGCCGAAGCGGGCCGCAGCGACCCGGTGGAGGGCGTCGTCGAGTTTGAGGATGGTGCTGCTTTTCCGCCACTCGGTTCCGAGGCTGATGTCGTAGAGGGCGTTGGCGAGCCACGCCCATTCCCGGGAGTAGAGGCGCGGGTCGAGGTGGCGCAGGTCGAGCTGGTCGAGGACTAGTTCCCAGTTGTTGACGGTGAAGACTTCTTGCCCGACGAGCCGGGAGAGCAGGGTGTTGCCGAGTTCTTGGGTGGTGCATGGGGTGAGGAGCACCAGGTATTCGGCGTCTCGGGGCCGGCTGAGTTCGGCGAGCAGCGCCAGCACGGTGGGTGCGGGGACGACGCGGGCGTTCACGTGGCGCCCGTCGTGGTCCACGGTGATTTCGTCGGGTCCCGCCCATTGGGGGGCGGCACGCAGGGCGACCGCGCGGGCGTGGGCCGCGGCGGGGTCGCGTTCTGCGCGCCGCTGCTGGCGTTTGAGGGCGCGCCGGAGCGCGCCGCGGACCGCGTCAACGGTGACGGGCGGAACGGTTGTCGTGGCAGTGGTCATCGGCGCACCACCCGCACGATGATCTCAAGTTCGGTGTCTTCAGGGATGTTGAGCCTGCTGCGCAGGTTAGCGACGGCCGCGGCCGGGTCCTCGCCGGGTGACACCCGGATGGTGGTTTCGGCGTTGGTGTAGGAAGGCGGCGGAGGAGGCGTGACCGGTCTGGGGCCAGAGAAGTCGTCCTTCTTTTCACCGCCGGGAGTGGAGGGGTCAACGCTTTTTTCGATAAGCGCGATCGCCTCGCCGGTGATCTGGTCGAGCGCGGTGGCGAGCTTCTTTTGCTGCTCGTTGTGGCGCGCTACTGTTCTGAGCTCTTGCAGTAGTCTCCTAGCCTCCGGGGCGTGCTCGCCTGCGCCTTTGGCGATTTTCTCCAGGGTGCGAAGGAACTTCCAGTGCGCGCCGTCGAGTGCTGCCGCCACGTTGGCAGCGGTTTCCATGCTGACCTTGTAGACAGCAGCGTCTCCGGGCAGGTCGGCGCGGGCGAGTGCGGTGATCAGCGTGCTGTCTTCGGTTTGGCCGCGGATCTGTCCTAGCAGGTCGTAGGTGATGTTCGCGGTGCGCAGCCGCGGGGCTTCTTCGTCAAGTTCGAGCATCTCGGTGTGCCGCTGGAGCTGGCTCAGCAGACTCTCGGTAGCGGCAAACCAGTCAACGCTTTTTTCTTTGAGCTGTTCAGCAAGCCGCTGCACGGCCCGCGCGTTGCGGACAGGCTGGGGTTCCAGGCCGAACAGCAGTTTGGCCCGCTGGTTGGCGATCGCGAAGTCCTCTTCCGAGGGCAAGGGCTGGCGGCGCAGCACAATGTCGCCTTCCAGGCTGCCGATCGCGACCTGGGTGTAGCGTCTGCCCGCACGGATCCATGCCCGGTCGGATTGGATCGCGTAGACGAGGACGAGCAGGTCGACGATGTCGTCGGGGAGTCCTTTGCCGTCGCCGCGTTCGCGGATCCACTTCTTCAGGTCGCGGACTTTGATGTCGGTGATGTCGGCGTATTCGGTGCGCGCCGCGTCGTCGAGCGCGGTCAGCCACGTATCGCGGAGCACGAATACTTCGCTGACTGTGGCGAGGTTCAGCGGTTGCGCGACGCGCCGCAGCGCCTGGATCTCGTTTTTGTTTTCCGGCTCGTAGCGCTGCAACCTGTCGGCTTTGGCTTTCTCCACAGCGTGGAGGACCGCGTTGAGGTCGCTGCGGCGCACTTCCCGCCGGGCCCCGCTGGTCGCAGTGAAGTCGGGGTGTTCGGGGTAGAGGTGGTCGAGGAGTTTCCCGGCGAGGCGTTGGAGGGCGTCGCGGAGCTGGCTACCCGCTTCGATGGCGATGTCCACGTTGGGCAGGAACGCTTCAACGTGTTGGGTGACCCGTTCCCCGACTTCGGTGTCGTCGGGTTCGGTGGCCCCGTAGAGGCTGCGCAGCAGGCCGCGGAGCCGTTCCCGAAGCTGGGTGGCCTGGTTGTCGATCTGGTTGTAGGCCTCGCGGCGGTCGTCGGAGCTCCAGTCGGGCGCTTTTTCTTCAATAACGCCGTCTTGGAGCAGGTATTCCATCATGAGGAGCCGTCGCGCGTCCTGTTGCCGGCTTTCGGAGAGGAAGTGCGGCAGCCAGACGAGGGTGGCGGGCGGGTTGTCGAATTCTTCGCGGAGCACCTGGACGCGCTGCCGGTCTTCGGCCGGGCTGTGGGTGCCTTCGTCGAAGGGGTAGTCGATGACGATCCGGATCGCCGCGGGGTCTTCCGGTTCGAACCGCTGACGCATGAGGGAGTCTTCGGACCTGACGTTGCCGAAGTCGAGTTCCACGGTGCGCAGGGTGCCGCGCCACAGGATGTGGGTGCGGGTGGCGTCCGGTTCGAGGCCCAGTTCTTCCCACAGGAGGCGTTTGAACAGCCGCCGCATGGCCTGGTCGCTGGCGGCGTGGTAGCTGCTGCGCATGAGGGATTCGGTGTCGACGCGCAGCAGGTTGAGGCTGATGGTGGGGTTGTCGCCGGGGCCGACGCGGACTTCACCGAATTGGGCGCTGAGTTCCCGGAAGAACGCGGCGGTCCGCGCGATGTCTTGTCCGGTGCGTCGCGCGGGGATGATGCCGTGGTTGAGGGCGATCATCCGGCTGACGGTGATTTCTTTGAGCGCGGGCACGTTGGGCACGAGGGCCGCCAGCAGCATGGTTTTGACCAGCAGGTCTTCGGCGCGGAACGGGTTGCGCACGTCGAGGTTGGCTGCGGTTTCTTCGGTGAGTTTGTGGCGGCTGAGCAGCCAGGGCCGCACCTTGTCGCGGTAGAAGTTGCGGATTTTCTCGTATTCGACGCTGAGCCGGTCGTGGAAGGGTTTGTCTTCCCCCGCAACGAGCACGTCGAGGATGGCGCCGAGCGGCACGAGCTGGCCGACGGGCAGGGTGGTGCGGTGGTCGATGAGCAGCTGCTGCATGAGTTTGAGGGCGCTGCGCTGGCGTTGCAGGGCCGCGGACAGGTCGACCATGACGTGCAGCAGTGCCGGGCTGAACGGGTAGAGGGCGCGGAAGTCGTCCCAGGTGTCGGCTTCCCCGCCGGACGAGTCGAGGAGGGTGTCGCGCACTTCGGGGCGGGTGTTGACCATGCGCTCGAAGGCGGCGCTGATTTCCGCGGCAGCCTCAGAGTTCTTGGGGCGCAGCAGCCGGTGCCGTACGACTTCGCTGAGGTTGCTGTCGTCGAGTTTGATGTGGCCGAAGCGGCCGTCCCAGTATTTGAGGGTGTCGAACAGGCCGCCGGTGGCGCCGGTGACGTTGGTGCCGACGAGGTCGCGCAGGTCACGCTGGCGGGGCACGAAGCTGATGATGGGGGCGGGCCGGTAGGACTCGGAGGATTCCACCAGCTTGGACATTTTCTGCGCTTCGGCGTTGATGCGTGCCTCGTCGCCGCCGAGGAATCGGGTGAAGCGCAGGATCAGCTCGTCAAGCAGGAGGACGACAGCGTCGTAGCCGAGTTCTTCTTTAGCGTGGCGGCTGATGAGGGACAGGCCTTCGTCGAGGGTGACGAAGGCTTCGCCTTTGCCGTGGACGACGTCGGCGTAGCGTTTGAAGTGGCTGCCGAGGAGGGCGCTGATCAGGTTGTTGCGGAGCCGGGCCTGTTCAGGGTCGGTGGTTCCGGCGGGAACGTTGAAGGCTTCGTCGAGTTTTTCAGAAGTCCACGAGTGAGCAGCCCAGGGCGTGTTGCCCCATCCACTGGATGCCGTGGCTCCTCTAGGGTTCGGCAGGTCTGCGATGAATTTTTCGTCGCCGAGTCGGGCGCGGAGTTCCCGTGCGTCGGCGAGCAGTCCGTCGGCCCGGTAGACGGGTGGGACGGAGGCATCTGGGTGGAGGCGGCGCACGGTGCGCACGTATCCGCCGAGGATGGCGGCTTCGATGGATTCGGCGTCGACGAGGTGGCTGGCGACGAGCAGGAATTTCTTGCCTGCCAGCCAGTCGTCGTGTTTGGCGAGGATGTCGGGCATCCGCGGCAGGCCGCGGGCGACAGGGTCGTGGCGGAGGATGGCGTGGAGGACCGCCATGAAGTGGCTTTTACCGGAGCCGAAGGACCCGTTGAGGTAGGTGGCGCGGGACTGGCCTTTGGCGAGCGCACCTTTGATGGTGGTGAGGGCTTCGTCGAAGTTGCGGGCGAGCTGTGGGGTGACGACGTAGTCGCGGATCGCTTGGGCTTGTTTCTCCTCGTCGACCCCCCCGGTCCCTTCGGAGACCTTGAAGACGAGGTCGCCGTCGTGGATCGCTTCGGGGATTTCGATGAGGTCGCCGATGAACCGCTTGCCGCTGGCGGCAGGGTGGGATGTCGTCATCGCCGTATGAAACCCTTCTCGCATTTCAGGGGATGTATGCCGCAGGTGACCGGTGGGAGCCGCCGACCCCGTTCAGCACTTCTCTCAAGGGTACGACTGTCACTGGTGGCGGTGTCCGCGGTCTGTCGTGGCCGTGTCAACAAGTCCGACAGCGGAAACGCACCCCAGTTTATGTGTTAACGACGATTTCATCAATAGCTCTGTTGGCGGTGCTCCGGTCACGAGGTTCCGGCAAACACTGGTACCTGCAAGAGACACGGACCCAGCGGCTTCTGGGCAATTCGGAAGTTGCCCCCAGGGACCAGAGACGCAATAGCTGCGAGCTCTGTCCCGGTGGGAGCCCGCGAGTATCCCACTATGTGAACAGTCGTCTCCCCAGACCATCCGTTCCTGTGTGGACTGTCATCTAGACCCTAGAGCGGAAACACCATCTTTTCCGGTGCTTTATGCCTTTTCAAAAGCCCATCTGCCGTTTCCAGATGAGTCCAAGGACGTTCAGCCCTCGAAAACAGTCCGGACGGGGCGCCCTGTCTGCCAGATCGGGGCCGTGAACAGCAGCGGCGTCGAGGGCTAGCGCCTAACTCCAGCCCTCGACGCCGCATTCAATGGACGTTACTTCTTCTTCGCTTACGGCTGCGGGTGGTGGTTTTAGGTCGCCATGCTTGCATGTCGCTGTCGGTGATGTCGGTGCGGTCTTTGAGCTCGGCGAGGTCTTCATCCAGGTAGTCAGCAGGGCTTTGCCCGTACTCATCCGGGGTGGTGTGCTACTGGTGCACCCAGGGGCGCAGTTCAGCCAGCCCGACCAGCAGCGGAGTCATTTTGTCCCGATCGTCGCCCCAGCCGTGTTCGTCAAGCCGTTGAACGCAAGATCAGGGTCGACATGTGCCAGGCCTGAACAGACACGCTGATGTTGTCGGTGACCATGGCTCTCTCGCGTTATCCATATTGGTGAAGTCTGTCAATGATTCAGAGAGCAGCTGCTCGAGAGCACTTCGAGACTCTCACCACGTCCCGCGGCTCCTGAGCGACGTCTGGCAACACCAGCCTCCTAGCCACACCGGGAGCTAGATATACCCGGACCTCTCGATGTGGTTCAGAGGGCTGCTGCTAAGCCCAGATTCCGCCTTTCAGTGACGCTCTTCTTGCGCCATACGGAGGAACGCCACCCACTCAGCGGAAGAGAAGCACAACACACCAGCCTCAGGGTGCTTAGAGTCACGGACAGCAATAGCACCAGGGAGCTCAGCGGCCTCAACACAATCCGCATTAATTCCACTGTAGCTGCTTTTACGCCACCTCAATTTCTTGTCTGTTGCGCCCATGCACTAGACCTTTGAACATCCTGTGTGACGCGGTCAAACATTCCCACAAAGAGAGATTCTTTCCTTATTTCACAACAGCCACAGGTGAAACTCAAACCTCTCTATATTACTTCAAAGAGCTAGAAACTTATCCATCCCAGAGAGCTAGATGTAGGTTTCCCCGATTCGTTTACAATGAATCTTTCGACTCCAAAGAAAAACCTCGATATCACAGCTCTTACTAACCGGATGCCTGAGGTTTCAGCACAGGAAGCCTTTGTAGGCGTGGCCTGCGGCAGACCACTGGAAAGGCAGCTAACGGCTATCCGACGAACAGGGCTGTGATCGGGGCGTCTCCATGCCCTCCTCCACCCTGTTCACCAGGTGTTCTAGAGGTGCTTGCTCCGGGCTGCCTGCAGGAACGCGACCCATTCAGCTGTGGGGAAAGCCAGCACTGCGGCGTCCGGGTTCTTGGAGTCGCGGACAGCAGTGGCACCGGGGAGGTCAGCGACCTCGACGCAGTTGTAGTCCCGGCCGCTGTAGCTGCTCTTACGCCACTCGAGCGTCTTACCTGCGGTGTTCATTCCTCCAGCTCCTTTGCGATCTGTGCAATGAGGTTGATGGAATCAACGTGGGTGAGAGCTACTTCGTTCAAGCGCTCTACTTCTTTTCTAAAGAACTTGATTTCTTCCTCGTCTTCCAGGAAGAGAGCACAGATTTTATGTTCCAGGAGCACTACGGATTTCTGTTCGGGCAGGTCGAGAAGCATGAAGGAGCCATCCAAGCCGTTGTGTGCTCCTAAAGAGAATGGAAGAGCGCGAAGAGTCACGTTGGGACGTTCGGCTGTCTCCACGAGGTGGCGCAACTGCCGCGCCATCAGTTTGGGAGGGAGTACAGGACGTCGGAGGGCACTCTCATCAAGGAAAGCCTGAAAGGCAGGGCCTGGTTCCCGGCTCAGAATCGCCTGTCTGCTTAGCCGAGCAGCAACACGAACCTCGATATCTTGCTCCGGTACTCCGCATGCCTTCATAAGGGCGCGGGTGTACTCGGGGAGCTGGAGCAGGCCTGGTATGAGCAGCGGCTCGACGCTCTGGATCTGGATTGCGTCTCGTTCCAGACGTATGAGGGTTCTGGTTTCTCTGGAGAGGCCGCCATCAAGCCCGGATTTCTCCCAGTGCCCGGGCTTATCTACCTTTCCCGCCTTGTTCACCAGGTAGTCCCGTCTCTGCCCGGTGATCCCGTAGATCGCTAACAGGGAAGCCACATCCTCCCGTTTCGTCCCTTGTTTCCCTGTTTCGATCTTGGAGAGCTTGGAGGCGGGCCAGTCGAGCCGCCGGGCGACCTCCCGCATGGACAGTCCGCGTTCTTCTCGGATCTCACGCAACTCGCTTCCGAGGTCGCGGCCTGCCACGGTGGGCCGCCTGACTGTCATGGCAACCTCCTCATGTCTAGGGCTGGGACAGAGCCTAGTCGCTCGGGTTGCTCCCGTCCCAACCTGTCAACCACTCAAGAAATGTTTCTAGAAACATAAGAAACACCAATCGAAACGGTTCTATAGTGCTCTGTGTTCACGGAAGGCATCAGGAGTCTTCCACTGCGTGAAGAGCTCTCCCATGTCTGAAATCGGCCACTTCCCCTTAACAGAGCAGACCAGCGACCGCACCGCCCACCTCTCCCGGCTCGCTGACGCCATCCGCTCCCTCGGCGTCACTGCCCTCATCGCCCTGTCGGCCACAAGTCACCCGGTGCTCTACGTCCGCACACGCACGCGGCTGGTCCCCGTTGTCGTGGTGGAGGACATCGCCGGTAACCAGTGGTTCATCTGGGGCCGCACCGGTACCGCGCACGTCTCCCAGGTCAACCACGCCGCTGCCGCACTGTGCGGCCTCGACCGAGCGGTCACCCGTTCCCGGGTGAACCCGGTTGCTGCGCGGCGCGCCGCGTTGCGGGAGGCAGCTTGATGGACACTCCTCCCAACCCCAACGACCAGGAACCCGACCTGTCCGCACCTGGTTCTGGTCCCGGCCGGCTCACCGTCTCGGAGTTCTGGGAACTGCCCGGAGACCCTGCGTTCTGTCCCGAGCTGCGGCACCGCATCCGCCGCAGTCTCGCCGACTACCCGCACGCGGTTGACGACGCCGAACTGGTGGTAGCTGAACTGTTCGCCAACGCCTGCCACCACAGCGTCAGCGGCGATGGCGGCAAAATCTCGGTGACGCTCTCCGCCCTCCGCACTGGCCTCGTGCTCGTCACCGTCGCCGACCAGGGGCCCAAAGCAGACCCGCACACCCGCCTGCCGAGCATCCCGCACACCCGCACCGACACCGGCCTTCTTTCCCTCGGGGGACGCGGGCTGCATCTGGTAGCTGCTCTCGCCGCTGACTGGGGCCATTGGAACATCGACAGCGGCGGCTACACCGTCTGGGCGCTATTCGCCCCGCCGGGAGCCACCCGACTACCCGATCCTCCCCTCCCCGGATCTAACCTCTGATCCCGATCCCCACCCCAAGGACTTCAAGCTGCTGTGCCGACCCCTCGCCCACACCACGGCACAGAACAAAGCCACCGGTCCGTGGCCGGTGGCCCCACACACCCGAAACTGTTTCCAGCCACTCCACCACGGGAGCTTCCATGCTCGTCAACGTTCCACAAGCACTCCAGCACAGAGACGTGGGAGGGGCGTCTCATCAAAGGACAACGGAGGCGGAGAACAGCGCAACACAGGCACTCGGAAGCCGTGTCTCCCCGCGCTGTTTACCTCGCGCGAACGAACGCGAGTGGTGCCAGGCTCGGCGCCGTCCCGGAAGCGCTCTGCAAGAGCATCTACCGCCGCCGCCCAGGAATATCTGTTGACTTCCTCCCCACGGCTGAAGCCGGGGGATTCCAACCCGTCACTGGGTCGGGCTTCCTGTTTCATCGGGCCGCGCCTCCCCGGAAGACTCCGGGGCCGGTCTTACCGGCCCTCCGCAGGCGTTTTACCTCTCCGCCAGCCCGG
>NZ_BCWB01000018.1 GCF_001592045.1 Thermobifida fusca NBRC 14071 = JCM 3263
CTGGGCTGGCGGAGAGGTAAAACGCCTGCGGAGGGCCGGTAAGACCGGCCCCGGAGTCTTCCGGGGAGGCGCGGCCCGATGAAACAGGAAGCCCGACCCAGTGACGGGTTGGAATCCCCCGGCTTCAGCCGTGGGGAGGAAGTCAAGCAGCATATCGGAGACGTGAGCCCCACGCACGTGGGGATGGACCGTCCACGTCTGATCGCACCGACGAGCCCCCGTCGTGAGCCCCACGCACGTGGGGATAGATATCCGATGTCCGTATCGTTTTGGGCTGCAGATTGCTGCTGTCGCTGAGGCTATGGGGCGGGCACGGGCGTGTTTCCGTGTCCCGCCCCACTTGCTGTCGCCCTGTTGTGATCGGGAGGCGTCGCGCCCCTGCTCCGTGGGTCGCGGGGTGGAGGGGAGGAGCCGCGTTTCCCGCGTCTGTTTGGTTGCTGTTCTCCCTGCCGGGCAGGGTGGGGTGCTTCTTCTCTTCTGTCGGGTTTTCTTGTGTTTTGCCTGGTCTGAAGAGGGTGTGGGGTGGTCGGGGGTGCGGGCTGCCGGGGCCGGGGTGAATCGTTGCAGGGGGTTTGCAACGTTATGGCGGCCGCGGTGGAGAAGGGGGTTGGGGCGGGGTTTCGAGGGGGCGTACCCCCGTTTTCTGGTTTTCGATAAGGGAAGCTTATAGAAAACCAGAAGCCCATCCAGGCGTCATGTCCGTTTTGTCGGCTTCCTTGGGTTCTGTTGGCTGCGTTTGTTTACGTTATTTAATAACGTTTGCAACGATACGAAATTAAAGGGGATGGTGGCACACCCCAGACAACACACAACACGACAGCCCCTGGCCCGCCACGCCCCTGCTTTTCGCACCGCACCACCATCGTTACTTTTGGTGACACAATGGGGGAAAGCAGGTCAGACAGCACACCGCACACGCATCACCTGGATGGACGGCAGGCATGTCACCGTCTTCACACCCCGATCCGGCGTATCCTCTCCGGACCACCACCCCAGCAACGGTCACAAGCCCGCCCACATCCCCCACGTTGCGCACCACCCAGGACCTGCCCTCCCCCCGCCCGGCACCCCGCACCCTCACCGCAATGGAGGTGTTCATGAGCAGCCCGCACTGGCAACCCGACATCCTCGGTGACGGCTACCGCCAGCATGTTCTCGACCTTGGCGCCGACCCGGACGGTGAAGGCCGCATCGTGGCCGTCCTCGTCCGCCGCGACATCCAACCCGGAGAAACCGTGCACGGCGCCGTCCTGTACGTCCACGGGTTTTCCGACTACTTCTTCCAAACCCCGCTCGCAGACTTCCTCGCCGCCCACGGCCTCGTCTTCTACGCCCTTGACCTGAGAAAATCAGGCCGCGCACGCCGCGAAGGGCACACCGCCCACTACGTGTCCGACCTTGCGCTCTACGACACCGAGCTCGACCGTGCCCTCGGCATCATCAGCGCCGCCCACCCCGGCCTGCCCGTCGTCGTGCTCGCCCACTCCACCGGCGGGCTGATCACCTCACTGTGGCTGGACCGCCGCCGCGCTGCCGGACGCGTGCCCCCAGTAGCCGGCCTCGTCCTCAACAGCCCCTGGTTTGACCTGCAAGGCAAACCGTCCCACCGCGGGATCCTCACCCAACTGCTGCGCGTGCTCGCCAAAATAGCGCCGTTCCGCCAGCTTTCCACCCTGCCCGGCGTCTACGGGCAAACCATCCACACCAGCGGCACCGGCGAGTGGGACTTCGACCTCACCCTCAAACCGTTGACCGGATTCCCCGTGACCGTGGGCTGGTTGAACGCGGTACGCCGCGGACATGCTCGCCTCCACCGCGGCCTGGACGTCGGAGTGCCGTCGCTGGTGCTGCGCTCAGACCGCTCCGACCTGTCCGGTGTCTACTCTGAGCTGAGCGACCGCACCGACACGGTCCTGGACGTCACCCACATTGCCCGGTGGGCCGGCTGCCTGGGCGGAGAAACCACCGTAGTACCCATTCCGGGGGCGCGCCACGACGTGTTCCTGTCCCTCCCGCAGCCCCGGGAGCATGCCTACCAGGTTCTGGGGTCCTGGCTGGACCAGCACGGACTCTCCACCCGCCCGGCAGGCGACGACAAACCCGCTGCGGAAGGCGGAATCACCCCTGCAGCCTCCTGACCGGCAGCCCTCCCACCACCACACAGCCCCCACTCTCGACCATGTGTGGGGCGGGCCGCGGCCCGCCCCACACAGAAGAAGAAAGGCCTAGGCGCCGACGTAGTCGGCAAGATGCTGCCCGGTCAGCGTGGAACGCGCGGCGACCAGCTCCGTGGGAGTGCCCTCGAAAACAACCCGGCCGCCCTCATGCCCTGCCCCGGGGCCTAGGTCGATGATCCAGTCGGCGTGCGCCATCACCGCCTGGTGGTGTTCGATGACGATCACCGACTTCCCCGAATCAACAATCCGGTCCAACAACGCCAACAGTTGGGCCACATCCGCCAAATGCAAACCGGTGGTCGGCTCATCCAGCACATAAATGCCGCCCTTGTCCCCCATGTGGGTGGCGAGCTTGAGCCGCTGCCGCTCCCCACCCGACAAGGTCGTCAACGGCTGTCCCAAGCTGAGATACCCCAACCCCACATCAGCGAGCCGGGTGAGGATCGCGTGCGCCGCAGGAAGACGGGCCTCACCTGCGCGGAAGAACTCTTCAGCCTCCCGCACCGACATCTCCAACACGTCACTGATCGTGCGGCCACCCAACGTGTACTTCAGCACGGAAGCCTGGAACCGTTTGCCCTCACACGTCTCACACACCGTGGCCACCCCCGCCATCATCGCTAAATCGGTGTAGATCACGCCTGCCCCGTTACACGCAGGGCACGCCCCCTCCGAATTCGCGCTGAACAGCGAAGGCTTCACCCCGTTGGCTTTCGCAAACGCTTTACGGATCGGATCCAACAAGCCCGTGTAGGTGGCGGGGTTGCTGCGCCGCGATCCCCGGATCGCGCTCTGGTCGATCGAGACCACGCCCGCCTCAGCCGGAATCGACCCGTGCACCAGCGAACTCTTGCCCGAACCAGCCACCCCGGTGACCACCACCAGCACCCCGAGGGGAATGTCCACGTCCACGTTCTTCAAGTTGTGGGTGGTAGCGCCCCGGATCTCCAACTTGCCCACAGGGGTGCGCACCGTGTCTTTCAACGCGACCCGGTCCCCCAAATGCCGACCCGTCAACGTGGAACTGGCTCGCAACCCGTCCACCGTGCCGGCAAAACAAACCGTGCCGCCCTGCGCGCCAGCTCCCGGACCCAAGTCGATGACATGGTCGGCAATGGCGATCACCTCAGGCTTGTGCTCCACCACCAGCACCGTGTTGCCTTTGTCGCGCAGCCGCAGCAGCAATTCGTTCATCCGCTGAATGTCATGCGGGTGCAGCCCGATCGTCGGCTCATCGAAAACATAGGTGACATCCGTCAGACTGGAGCCGAGATGGCGGACCATCCGCACCCGCTGCGCCTCACCACCGGACAGGGTTCCTGAGGGCCGATCCAACGACAGATAGCCCAGTCCGATCTCCACGAACGAGTCCAACGTGTGCTGCAACGTCGCCACCAACGGCGCCACCGACGGCTCATCCAGGCTGCGCACCCATTCCGCAAGATCGCTGATCTGCATCGCGCACGCGTCCGCGATACTGATCCCGCGGATTTTCGACGACCGAGCCGCCTCATTCAACCGGGTGCCGTCACAGTCAGGACAGGTGCGGAACGTTACTGCCCGGTCCACAAAAGCCCGAATGTGCGGCTGCAACGCGTCACGGTCCTTCGACAGAAACGACCGGCGCACCCGCACCACCAGGCCCTCATAAGTCTGATTCGTGTTGCTGATCCGGACCTTGGTGGCCTCCCGGTACAAGAAATTGTGCAGCTCGGTGTCGGTGTAGTCACGGATCGGCTTGTCCGGGTCGATCAACCCTGACGCAACGATGATCTGCACCGGCCAACTGGTGGGCTTGTAGCCGGGAACAGTGATCGCACCTTCGTTGACCGACTTATCAGGGTCATACAACTGGGTCACGTCAATGTCCGTCACCTGCCCCCTGCCTTCGCACCGGGGACACATGCCTCCCGCGAGCGAAAAAGTCCGCCGCACGGTTTTCTGCTCCGGGCCCCGGTCCACGGTGAGCGCGCCACCGCCGTGCACGGAGGCAATGTTGAACGAAAACGCGTTAGGCGGACCCACATAGGGTTGTCCGAGCCGGCTGAACAGAATCCGCAGCAGCGCGTTGGCGTCGGTGACCGTGCCCACGGTGGAGCGGGCGTTGGCGCCGATACGCTCCTGGTCGACGATGATCGCGGTCGTCAACCCTTCCAGCAGGTCAACGTCGGGGCGCGCCAGAGACGGCATGAACCCTTGAATGAAGGCGCTGTAGGTTTCGTTGATCAACCGCTGCGATTCTGCGGCGATCGTGTCGAACACCAGCGAACTCTTTCCCGAACCGGACACTCCGGTGAAAACGGTGAGCCGGCGCTTCGGGATGTCCACGTTGATGTTTTTGAGGTTGTTCTCGCGGGCGCCCCGCACCCGGATGAGGGTATGGCTGTCAGCAGCGTGACCCGCGGACTGCCGCGGATCCGCTCCGGCACTCTTGCCCATACGATCTCCACCTGGTTCTGCAACAGGGACGTATACGGTGTAGTCAAGCCAAACAACCCCCAGTGACAAAAATGCTTTTCTCTCCACGCCCCTAAGCCGCCTCCCAGGAAAGTCACGCAGGATGACCCCGGCCAGGACTGCGGGGCATGGCCACACCCGCGGGGGAGGGGAAAAGACTGTGCTGTTCCTAGGGTTTTGCGAGCACGCGGCCTAGTCGACCACCCTTCACGGCCTCTTCAGGCACTGTGCACAGCACAGCTTCTGCCACAAGTGGGCCAGAAAACTCTTCCCGTCACGGCCCTGCTGCCGCACCCTTTCAAGCCCTGGTGGTTTAGTCGCGGGCTCCAAGCTGCTCTATCACATAGGAGCGGAGCACCACGGCATTGTTCCGCTCCGTGTCAGCAGCGGAATACAGCAGCGTGACCGGGGCGTGCCGTGCAGCATCCACCAGCACATCAATCCCTTCAGGGTCGCGCGCCAGCTCATCCCGGTAGCGGTCCTGAAACTCCTCCCACCGCTCGGGAAGGTGACCGAACCAGCGACGCAGCTCACTGCTTGGCGCCACCTGCCTGAGCCACCCGTCCACGTGCACCTCGTTTTTCCGAATCCCTCTCGGCCACATCCGGTCCACGAGAAACACCCGCCGCCCACGGGTGGCTGAACCGTCCCGAACCTCCGCGTCGTAAACACGACGCACCTCAATGTCAACCTGTGTGGCATCCATGGGATGCCTACTGCCCACTTCCCCGCCCCGTTCACCCCACCCTCCCTCTCCTGCGCGGGATCAGCCGAACAGGGCACCTAAAGCACCGCACACGCCACCGCAGCGGCTGCTGCCACGGAACGGACCACGGTGAGCCACACACCTCCCGGTTTCTCAACAGCGACGCCCCGGACGTTCGTCAGCTCCTCGACCGGACCCGCTCACGCAGCGTTAGCCACCGAAACATCGCTGCCCCAGCCAGACCAGCATCGCCCTGCTCCCACCGACGTGCACGGCCACGGCGATCTTTTCCCCTTTGTGCCGCACACTCTCGCTGAGGGTTTCAGAAAACACCACCGGCCCACCCGCGGGACGAGAAGCAATCGGATGATCGTCCCCCACGCAGGCGGGGAAGGGGGTGGGGCGGCCGCGCCACCGAACCAGACTTTTTCTTGCTAACGTTCTGGCGTCTGCGCCCAATGCCCTCCGTGGGGCGTACAGGATCCCCTAACCACACTCGTGGAAAGTTTTCTATGCGACTGATCCCCTCCACACCCGCCGGATGTCTTGCCGCCGCCGTCGGAGTCGTGGTGGTCGGTGGCCTGGGCTACGTCGGCTACCAGTACTTTTCCGACGACGAGTTCACCCTTCCCGTCACCGCGCTCACCTCTCCCGCGCCCACCCCCAGTCCGGTGGACGCCACTTTCACCCTGCCAGGCACCTGTGCTGAGGCTCACGCCCCCGAACTGGTGGGCGACCTTGCCCCGCCCGGCGCCACCCTCGTGGAAAACGTGGAGACCATCGACGAGGCCGACGCCCGCCAACTGTCGTGCACCTGGAGCACCGACAGCCAGTCCCTCACCCTGGTCTTCGCCGTCAACGTCGACCCCAGCGACCGAGTGTCCGTCGTTTCCCTCAACGACGCGGAACAGCAGACCCGGGAAATGGGGTGGGAAGTCGACGTGGACGTCACCACCGACAGCTACCAAAACACCCACACCGATGAACTGGGCGGCGAACTGAAAACCCTCACCACAGTTGACGGCTCCCTGCAGCAGTTGTCCCTGCAACTGCCGGGAGACGTCCACGTCTCCCTCATCGCCTCCTCTATGGACATCAGCCAAGAGGACATGGAGCGCATCCTCATCACCGCCGCCCAACAGCTTCAAAACTAGCCTTCTCTAACGCGTGTGTGGGGGGCAGGAACTCCTGCCCCCCACACACGCATGCTCAGGCGGTTATTCGATGGGAACGTCAGGGATCTCCCCGAACGGTCCAGCACGCAAAGTCACCGACTCCACCTCCGAACTAGGCGCAGAAAACACCGCCACCAGCTCGTAGGTGCGGTCCGGCTGCAACCGGTGCACCTCCTCAGCGAACGCGCTGTAGACCCCGTCCCCGAAGTTCATCTGGGCCACATACCGCACCAGGCCGCTTTCCGGCTCCACCACTTGGAAACCGCCCAAGGTTCCCTTACTGAACCGTTCCGGCCCGCCAGCCACCGCAAAACCCGTCAACCCGGGATCCACGGGCGTATCCGTGAGGTTGGTGAACGTCACCGTTCCCACTACAAAAGCACCATCGCGGCGGAGCGGATAGACGTCCAACCGCACCCCGTCCCGCTCCACACTGGCCACCACTTCACCCGGGTCGTCGGTGAACGGCGCCGGCCACGACACGTGCTGCCCGGCCACCCCCAGCCCGTCATCGGTCTCTTCCTCGCCACCCCCGGGCATCCGGATGGTGTAGGAGAACTCCACACGCCGGTTACGGGCCCGCGCCTGCTCGTCATCCGGGCCGCCTTCCCGCGCAATCGGCTCCCGGCTACCGCGGCCTTCCACCACATAGGTGTAGCCGGTGCCCATCTCCTCCACCAGCAGGTTACGCACCGTCTCAGCCCGCCGCACCGACAAATCGTCGTTGTAGGCGTCAGTGCCGATACCGTCGGTGTGGCCGATGATGATGATCTCCGGATGATCAGGGTCGACGTTGCGTTCCAGGGTTTCCGCGGCCCGCCGCACCACGGCTTCGGCTTCCGGCGTCAAATCAGCCCGGTCAAACTCGAACATCACGTCAGAGTGCAGCGAGATCGTCTCCGTGGTCCCGTCCCTGGTCACCGACGCGATCTCCGAGTCCACAAAGCTTTCCACCCAGCCTTCGACCGCCACCGCGTCCTCATCAGGCCGCCGGTTGTCGAAGGTGAGTTTCTCCCCAGCCGCAGGCGGCTGGTCCACCGACAGGTGCTGGCCGCCGTTGGGGTTCTCCGGCTCGGGCCGCTCCTCGTCCACGTCCTGGACGGGAATCCCCGTCATCGCACCCAAACCACTGCCCACGAACGTCACCTGCCGCACGTGCGGGGGAAGCGGCGGAAAATAGCGCCGGTACTCGTTAGTCACCCCAGGAAACACCGGGTACATGCCGTTACCGGTGGGACTCACCGACCCGTACTTCATCCCCTCGTCGTCCACATACGGCCGATACACCCGCCCCGTCATGGGATCGACCAGGGTGTAGGTCATGCTCAGGTTGCGGTTCGCACCCTCAAACTCGTCCGGATAGGTGATCTCATAGTGGAGCACGGTGTAGTCGTCGGTGCGCTCCAGGCCGGTGATAGCGAACCGCATCGTCGCATCCTGCCCCGTGTCCTGGAAGATCACGCCTTCCTTGACGTACGGGAACTCTTCGCGGACGACCGGCGGGCCATCCCCGGACACCCACGACATCACCACGCTGCAGCCACTCGCAAACAAGCAGCCGCTGGCCGCTAATGCCACAAACGACAAGACGCGCCTGTTCCGCGCCATGGGGGACATCTCCGATCATTGGGGGAATCTGTTCGGGCAACATCCTGCTCGAATCCCCGGACAAGTGCGAAACGCGCACGTCACACCGCAACTACTCGACCACCGGCGCACGGGGGAGAGGCATGACCAGAACCAGCCCACGCACCCCCGGGGGATAAGAGTCAACGCCGTCTCACCGGCCGCCACAAACGAGCACGGCTGTGTGGACCGTTGACACCGCCACCGTCACAAACCCGCCGCCCCTACCTGGCAGGAGTGCGGCGCGCCCACACTGGGGCTTTCTCCGGCCGCGGCCCCACACCCAAGACTGCGGCCGGCACCGCGGTCATCACCGGCATCCGCCCCATCAACCCCAGCACCCCGCCCGGAAGTCCACGGGCTCTACCCTCAAGCACGGGCATAATCACCCGCTGATGCATGACCCGCTGCAACGCTTGAATCACCACCGTCGGCAGCATGCGGCGCCGCTGCACCCGAGCCAACCACCGTTCCCCACCCGGGGAAGCCAGCCTTCCCTCACGCAGCGGACGGGCAAGAATCCGCGCCGCCGCCACCGCATCCTGCACGGCAAGATTGATCCCCACCCCACCGATCGGCGACATCGCATGGGCAGCATCCCCAATACACAGCACCCCCGGGGCATACCAGCGCCGCAACCGGTCCACCCGCACATTCAAATGCTTCACATCATCCATAGACTCAAGCCGGGCAGCCCCGTCGGCAAGCTCAGGAAGCAGCTCAGCCGTGTCCGCCCGCAACGCCGCAATCCCCCGCGCCCGCAACTGCGCATCCGCCCCTTTCCGCCCCACATACGCCACCTGCGCATAGCCCTCCCGCGGAATAGCAATGATGATCTTCCCGCGGCTCATGCGCGGCAGCAGCGACTCCAGCCGCCGCTGCGTGGGAATGCGATACCACCACACATCGATCCCCACCGGAAACTCTTTGACCGGCAAACCCACTGCGCGCCGCACCACCGACCAGCGCCCATCACAGGCGACCACGAGGTCAGCCCGCAGCCGACCCGACCCTGAAGGAGACCGGAAGTCCACCCCCGCCACTCGGTCCCCCTCCCACACCACGCCGGTCACCTCATGCTCCATACACAGCCGAAACGTCGGCTCCCTGCTCGCCTCCTCCGCAAGCAAGGTCAACAAGTCCCACTGGGGGACCATCGCGATGTAGGGGTGCCGCAAAGGCAACCGCTCGAAACTAGCGAACGTCACCTCACGGCCCTCCGGGGTAGAAAAAACCGCGCGCCGCAACCGCGACTGCGGCAACGCGTCAAAACGCTCAAACAACCCCAGGTCATCCAAAAGCGCCATGGTGGAAGGGTGGACCGTGTCACCCCGGAAATCCCGCAGGAAATCCGCGTGCTTTTCCAGCACCACCACGTCAATCCCGGCACGGGCCAACAACAGCCCCAACACCAGCCCGGCCGGCCCACCGCCCACGACAGCACACGTGGTGCGTAGCGTCACACCACGGCCAGCATCCCCGCCACTACCCGCCATTTCCCTCCCCTTACCGGCACACCTAACGCATCCACCCCCGAAAGGGACCATTCCCCTTTCTCAGGGAATACCCCACCCCCTCCCACCCTTGCCCTTGATAAGACCCGCACCCCACCGCAACGCATCACGAAAGGGGGCCTCCATGACTGAGACGATCCACGAGGTCGACGTCGCCGTCATCGGTGGCGGACAAGCAGGCCTCGCCTCCGGCTACTTCCTCACCAAACGCGGCTACCGCCCCCACCGCGACTTCGTCATCTTCGACCGCTCCCCGCGCCCCGGCGGAGCCTGGCAACACGTGTGGCGCTCCGTCCGCCTCATCTCCCCACCCCACTACACCCGCCTACCCGGACTACCGTGGGAACGCCCCTTCCACGGGCCACCCAGCGGAGACGAAGTTGCCGACTACCTCGCCCACTACGAACAGCACTTCCAACTTCCCGTGCTCCGGCCCGCCACCGTCCACCAAGTCACCAACGACGGCCCCGATCCCACCATCACCCGCACCACCCCGCTCCTCATCACCACCGACCAGGGCACGTGGCGGGCACGGGCCATCATCAACGCCACCGGAACCTGGGACGCCCCCTTCATCCCCGCCGTCCCCGGAATCGGCGACTTCCGCGGCCGCCAACTCCACGCCGCCCACTACGACACCCCCCACGAGTTCGCCGGCCACCGCGTCATCGTCGTCGGCGGCGGCCACTCCGCGCTCCAAATCCTCGCGGAACTCTCCACCGTCGCCGACACCCTCTGGGTCACCCGCCGCCCACCCGAATTCCGCACCACCCCACTCACCGAAGCAGAACTCGTCGGAATCACCCGAGCCGTCGCCGCCCACGCCGCCAGCGGCCGCCCACTGCGCAGCGTCGTCAGCTACACCAAACTCATCGAAACCCCTGAAGTAGCCGCAGCCCGCGAACGCGGCGCCCTCAACCCCCGACCCATGTTCCACCGCATCACCCCCCACGGGGTGGCCTGGAACGACGGCACCACCGAACACGCCGACACCATCCTGTGGGCCACCGGCTTCCGCCCCGTCCTCGCCCACCTAGCACCCCTCCGCCTCCGCTCCCCCCACGGCGGTATCGCCCTCGCCGACACCCACGCCGCCATCGACCCCCGCATCCACCTCGTCGGCTACGGCCCCTCCGCCAGCATGATCAGCGTCCACCGCGCCGCCGCCACCGCCGCCCGCGTCCTAGCCGCCAGCCGCCCCCAACCAACGACCTAACCTCAACCAAACTTCAACTCCACGAAGCTGAGCACCACCACCCCCGCCCCTGACCTCGACTTAAGTCGAGAATGAAACCTCAACCTAAGGTGAGATCCACCGAGACGGGATACGCCCTCCCCACCCCCAACCACCACTAAAGCTGACGCACCTCGACAACGGACCCCTCCACACCGGCCTGCTCAGCCACAACAGCAGCAGCACGCCGATGACCCGTCACCATCACCACGCGACACCCCGAGCCCCGCAACGCAGCAACCGCCTACACACCCTCGGGACGCAGGCACGGGCCAGCGAGTGCCCACCACGCTCCTCCACGCGGCCGCAACCCCCAACACCCGCTCGCGCGCCACCCCGACACCAGTCGCCACCCCAATCACCGCCAGACGGTTATCGGTGAGCGTTCCAGTCTTGTCCACGGCCACCGTCGCCACCCGACCCAAAACCTCCAACGCCGCCCGCCCCCGATCACAATGCCGTGCCGGGAAGCCCACCCACCGCAACCACCGGAACCGAGAACCCCAACGCGCACGGCGGAGCCGCAACCAACACCACCAAGGCCCGCTCCATCCCCTCCCGGACCACCCTGGCACGGACAGGCGCCAAACCCAGCAGCGCAGCAACCCCCGCCGCGTACGCGCAACCAAGAACTCCTCAAGCCCTCACCGCGGCGATCGTCATCAGGGTGCCCACGCCCACGCTGCCCCGCACCGAGCAACACGGCGTGCTCAGAACAAACGCCCACACCCCACTACCAGTACTGCAGTACACAACACCGGCGGCACCACCTCGGGAACACTCACCCAGCCGCCGCCATACCCCGCGGCGAAACGCAGCTCCCCGGGCCTACCACAGCTTCTCCAGGGTTCACGCTCGCCCATCTCCTCGCACCCGCACGCCTCACTCACCGCACGCTTCCGCCACGGCATCCTCGCCCCCGTAATTAGGGCACAACGCGACCGCATTACCCGTGGCAGCCAGCACCACCTCGGCCGCAGCGAGCAGATCGAACAGCTCCCGATGCGCCAGGGAATAAAACACCTGCCGCCCCTCCGGCCGACCCTTCACCAGCCCGCAATCCCGCAGGCACGCCACATGCTTCGACACCGTGGACTGGGCCAGTCCCAACTGGGCCACCAGATCAGCCACCCGCGCCTCCCCCTGCGCCAGCCGACGCACGATCGCCAGCCGGGTGACATCGGAAAGACTGTGGAACAGTGCCTGAGCCGCTCTCAGATCCGAATCCGCGGGAGAATCACCACTCCGCCCATTAACCATCGCCATAAGGCGATAATATCGCCGAAATCGAATCACTAAAAAGAGCGAAAACACCCCGTCCTAACCCCACCCCACCACCACAGCTAACGTGACACCGATACCACCACACCCGACTGCCACCCGCTCCAAAGAACCGACATGCCGCTAGCCGAACGCCTTCAAAGCCTCTTCGTCGCCCTCG
Organism: Thermobifida fusca NBRC 14071 = JCM 3263; assembly: GCF_001592045.1. Lineage (GTDB taxonomy): Bacteria > Actinomycetota > Actinomycetes > Streptosporangiales > Streptosporangiaceae > Thermobifida > Thermobifida fusca. Next base: position 12,331 of record NZ_BCWB01000018.1, read on the forward strand.
CCGCCCTCACAGGACTCGCAACCGGCCTCCTACTCCCCATCGGACCAACAGCCGCCCACGCAGTACTGCCCGCCCTCATCCTCATGCTCACCGCCGTCTTCCTCCAAATGAACTTCGCCCGCCTAGGCGAAGCACGCCACGCCACCCGCCTGGTCACCACCAGCCTGATCCTCAACTTCGCCGTCACACCCGCCCTTGCCTGGACTCTAGGTGCCGGACTCCTCACCACACACCCCGACCTACGCATCGGACTCCTCCTCCTGCTCGTCACCCCCTGCACCGACTGGTACCTCGTCTTCACCGCCCTTGCCCACGGCCACACCGGCCTCGCCACCGCCCTCCTCCCCGTCAACCTCCTCCTGCAACTCGCCTTACTCCCCGGCTATGTCCTCCTGCTCGGCGGCAACGCAGCCATGGTCGACGCCACCACCCTCACCGAATCAGTACTCCTCGTCCTCGCCCTCCCCCTCACCACCGCCCTAGGACTGCGCTGGATCGCAACCCGCCTCAAAGGAGCCCACTGGAGACACCGCTTCCTCACCACCCCCGCCAGCCGCCTCGTCCTCCCTCTGCTGTATGCCGCAGTATTCGCCATGTTCGCCGGACAGGCCCGCACCGTCGTGACCCACGCCCCCGACCTCATCGCTCTGCTACCACCCTTGGCAATCTTCTTCACCGCCCTCCCCGCCACCGCCACCGCCACCGCCCGAATCCTGCGACTTCCCCCCGACCAACGCGTCACCCTGGTCATGACCACCACGGCCCGCAATTCACCCACCGCCCTCGCCATCGCAGTCGCCGCGTTCCCCGACCGCCCCCTCATCGCCGTCGCCCTCGTCATCGGCCCGCTCCTGGAAATCCCCGTTCTCACCCTCCTCACCCAACTCGTGCGGATACGCCCTCCCCACACCACCTCCTCACCCCGCTAAAGCTGGAGCAGCCCGCCACCACACCCCTGCCAGATCACCGTGGAGAGCGTGAACGCCACCCCGCCAAGCAAGAAGCCACTCGACGTCCAGCCGCACCCCAACCCGAAAACCACGCAAGTGTCTCCGCGCACCCATTGCCCACCCCCACCCACCGTGCTATCAATCGCCATAAAGCGATGACATTCACTAAAAAGAATCATTACGAACAATGAAGCGAACCTGACTCCGCTGTGCATCGGCGGCACCCTGGACCGAAGCAAACCCGCTGACTCCGATAGCAGCGAGTTCATGTACGGAACGCCCGACACCTGGGCACAGGGCACCCACCGCGCAGGTCCCAATCCCGGAGACTGGGACGACTTTATTGAACACTGGTGCTTCTGACGCTCAAATGGGCCTCAGGTTCGAGACTCTCGCTTGACGTTGGGGGCCGACGCTTCGAAGATGGCGTCGGCCCCCAACTCATATGGAAGCAGGCCCATGGTGCGCGTGGTCGCCAAGATAGTTCTTGCCCTGTTGGCTGCGGTTGGTGGCGTGGTACTGCCTGCCCTGGCTTTCTTCTTCGGAGGTGTGGTCACGTTCTATACTCTGCGGCTTTCCGGTGCTGGTTGTGTTTATTGGCCCGATACCGATCCGCCCGAGTACGACTGCGACTACATGGGCTATGTGATTCCCGTTCTGCTCGGCGGGTTCCTTGTTGGCCTGGTCGTGTTTGTCGCCTACGTCCTGCTGCTGCGGTGGTTTCGTGCCCGGCCTCTCACAGAAGCCGTGGCCGGAGTGCTGCTCGGCGTTGTCCTCACCCTGGCGGGGGTGGTGCTGTTCGCTGCGGCCTTCTTTCTGGGGGGTGCGGCGGGACTCGCCATCGTCCAGAACTTCGACATCGTCTGCGTGAACTCCTGGACGGGAGCGGTACCGCCGGAGAACACCTGCCGAAACACCGACTATGTCACGCCCGTCCTGCTCGGTGGACTCGTGACCGGTACCGCCACTGCCGCCGTCTACGGACTGGGACTCCGGTGGCTCCGCCGAAGAAGAGCAGAAGCCCTCGCTGCCACTAGGGACGAATAGCCCCACAACGGAGACGAGAACTGAGAGGGCAGGGGTAAGAGCACGCCTGTTCCCGATGTCTTTTCCGGCAGGGTGGACCACCCAGGAGAAGGCCCCGAGGTACAAGAAACGTTCGGGACCACGGCAGCTCCGGTGGGTGTGCCGGGATGCGGGGCTGGTTTTTGTTAACGTCCCAATTGAGAGAGCTAGCAACGAACCCTGGGGGAGGGGCCCACCATGGCCACAGCCGCACTCATCCTCTACCTCATCGGCCTCATCACCGCATTCGGCATACGCACCCTTACCACATGACGGCGCACCGGCGACACCGGATTCCGCAAACCCAACACCGCCCCCTTCACCGCCCCATGGTGGGGAACCGTCCTGTTCACCAGCGCACTCGTCCTCGGCCTGCTCGCTCCCGTAACCGGAATGCTCGAACTCGCAGCGGTAAGACCACCCACAGCAATAGGAATCGCCGGACTCGCCACCATGCTCCTCGGACTCATCCTCGTCCTCATCTCCCAAGCAGCAATGGGCGAATCCTGGCGTATCGGCGTAGACGAAACCGAGCACACCGCCCTCGTCACCCACGGTGTCTTCGCGCTCATCCGCAACCCCATCTTCACGGGAATGGGCGTAGTACTCGTCGGCCAGCTCCTCGCCGTCCCCTCACTCACCGCCGCAGCCGCCCTCGCAGCTTTCACCGCAGCAGTCCAAATTCAAGTCCGCGCTATCGAAGAGCCCTACCTCCTCCGCACTCACGGAGAGGCCTACCGCTCCTACGCAGCCCGCACCGGACGCTTCCTCCCGCTCATCGGCCGATGGCGCCCCACCGACAAGTGACACACGACGAAGCCGAGCTCGGCCGCCCCCGGTTCGCATACATCCCCAGCACGCGCCAGCAAAAGACCCCATCTCCATGAAAAAGAAACACCCATCGATCGACGCAACTACTCGGCAGTCCTGACCCGCACCGTAAGAAAACTCGAGAATGTCAGGGGCCGAGGGATCCCCGTTCTGCGGAGCGGCGTACTGAGCCATGATCGCCAGGACAGTCTCCGCAGAAGCCAGGGGAGCGTCTCACCATTGCGCCAACCCTTTGGACATGAAACCGCTCGCCACCAGCACCATCATCATGCATCACGCTAGAGGACTACGCTCTTTCGTTTCAGAATCCCGGATACCAAGCCGGCTATGAGAAACGGTTACATAGTTAGCTGATTTGTGTTTATTGATTTTGGTGGGTTTTGGTTGGTTTTTCGACGGTGGGTTTTATGTTCATTTAAGCATCACCTTTACAATGTAGATCAAAACAAGTGAAAGCAGGGAACGCCTTCTCCTTCTCTTTCTCTCCCTGTTTCTTGCTGGGCGGACTCACCGCTTCTCCTCCTTCTCCCATCAAACTCGCGCAAGGAGGCAGCGCTGAGCCCACTTCCTTGAGCTGCGCCCCTTTTCTCCTCCCCACAACTCCCCCACTACGTGGCGGTCGCCGCATCAGCTCACGAGCCGAGCGCCAGACGGCCCCATCGTGTGCGTGAGAGGGGCAACCGCGCCCAGCCGCTGCGGCAGTGGTGGTCATCCATGGTTGACTGCCTTCATGTCGAGGTCTTCCATATCTGCCCTGCCGCCGAGCTCTTCCGGTGGTATTTCGGACCCTCGTGGTGACCACCCATCGCTGTGGCGGGTGGCAGGTGATCCGCTTATCCCCGCCATCCGCGAGGGTGCGCTCTCCGGGTTTCGGGTTGCAGTGAAGGATCTCTTCGCGGTCGCCGGATACGCGATCGGAGCGGGAAACCCGACCTGGCTCCATGAAGCCCCGGTGGAAACAGACCACGCCCCGGCTGTTCGGGCCCTCCTGCACGCAGGGGCCGACATTGTGGGAATCGTGCAGACCGCTGAGTTCGCCTACGGTCTGACCGGCATCAACCAGCACTATGGGACACCGCCGAATCCCGCCTCCCCCGGTCGGGTTCCTGGAGGATCATCGAGCGGGTCAGCCAGCGCCGTCGCCCTCGGGCTGGCCGATATCGGCTTGGGAAGCGACACGGCAGGCTCGATCCGCATACCAGCCTCCTACTGTGGGCTGTGCAGTCTGCGCCCCACCCACGGCATGGTCCCCACTGCCGGAAGCATCGGGTTGGCTCCCTCTCTCGACACTGTCGGGTGGATCACCCGGACACCACGGCTGCTCAACCGAGTCTCTGACGTGCTTCTACCGCAGCGCTCCGCGCCACCGATCCGCCGACTCCTCTTGGCGGTCGACCTGTTTGATCTGGTTGAACCTGCGGTGCGGGACATGCTGGTGGACGAAGCCCACGAGTGGGCGCAGCAGACCGGTCTCCCCTTGCACCCTGTGGACTCCACCTGTGCTGCGCACCTGGAAGAGTGGGCGGAAGCGGTGGGCATCATCCAAGCCGTGGAGATGTGGCAGACTCACGGCCGCTGGCTGCGGGAGCACGCCGGCGCGGTGTCTTCCCTTGTCGCCGACGCCATCGCCGCTGGGGAAGCTATTCCCGAAGACTACCTGGAGTGGGCGCAGGAGACGGCCTGCCGCGGGCGGCGTCTCCTCGCTGAACTGGTTCCGCCCGACACCGCGCTGGTGCAGCCAGCAGCACCGACCACACCTCCCCCACCTGAGCAGGCCATGAGCGACCTCGACCTGCTCACAACGACCGTGATGTTCGTGTGCGCGGCGAGCATGGCGGGCTTGCCCGTACTCACTCTTCCCGGGGTGCGCACGTCGGCTGGCCCGATCGGGCTGAGTCTGCTCGCGGCTGCCGGAAGCGACCGTGCTCTCAGCGCTCTCGTCGCCGAACTTGAATAGTCGCCGAGGCGCGCAGGAGAAGCACGCGGATCTCGCGGCCACGATGCTGCCACCCGTGGGAAAGGCTCATCCGGTGGGTTTTCTGGTGTGCGGCTGGAAGGCCTGTTCCACGGGTGGCGTGCGGACGACCAGTTCCGGTGGCGGATACGGGGTCAGGCGCTGCGGGTCGGCCACGGAGTGGTGGGTTGGAGCACGGCTTCGCTCAGAGCCTGAGTGCGGAACTCTGTGATCTGCTGATATTCGGGGTCCTCAACCATACGGATGAATGCTTCCCGGCTGGGGTAGCGGACGAGCAGCACCGCGTCCCACGCTTGTCCTTCCTCAGCGACCAGGGGAGTAGCGCCGTCGCCGGCGTAGACCAGTTCAGCCCCGTACTTGTGGAGGATCTGGCGTGCCCGCCGAGTGTACTCCGCGTAGGAGGCTCGGCCTTCTGGGGCGAAGCGCAGCAGGTTGAGCATGACAATAGGGCCGCCGGGATCCTCGTCGAGGAAGCGGGCAAGGTCCGCGCGCGTGGGGTCAACTGCCATGGGGAGGGCTCCTTTGCTGTCAGGATGAAGGGCGGGTGGCCTTCTGGAGAAGGCAGTAGCCCCACCACTATGACATACCGCATGGTCGGTATGTATGGGTGCTGGGGCGGTTGGGTCCTTTCCGGCAGTAAGGAGCAGCCACCCCTGCCAGCGGAGGGATCCCATGCATGACGGAAAGCCCGCAGGGGAGATCTGCGTCGTTTCCCTCAGTTGTTCTCATCCGTCCCAGCGCCAGGAGCGGCTTCTTTGTAGGTCGCCGTAATGTACACGGTGACAGCGGCGAGAGCGGCGAGGCCAGCCCAGACAGCGAGAAGCACCCCGAAGCGTTCGAAGCTAGCGTCGACCATGAGCGCGGCGAAAAGGCCAGCGAGGAACAGTCCACCAGCCAGGCCGAGGGTGGCGGCCATGCCCCGGGTGGGTTTTGGTTCCGCGTGGCGGATCAGCCGCCACACGCACGTCACCATGACGAGCAAGGCGGGCGGCCCCGTCACCAGCGCGAAAGCGAGACTGCCTCCGATCACGTCGGTGGGGGCGTCGGTGGTCTCCTGGGTGGTGCCGTGGGCTGAGATCTCGGTGATGCGGCCCCGCCACAGGGTTCCGGTGACCTGTCCGCCTTCGTCTACTTTGAGGAGCACTGGTCCTTTGGAGGAGAAGTACGTCTCCCGTTCCGTGCCGTCCTCGGCGATGAGGACCGCACTGTTGTCCTTGTTTCTGGCGTTCGTCAGGTAGATGTCGGTGACAGTGAACTCCTGCTGCCAGATGCAGTCCGCAGGAGACTCGGGGGCAGCAGAGCAGGGTTGTGCCGCTTCATAGGCGTGGAGCTCCCTGTTGCCGTCGAGGATCGCCGCTCGAACGTGTCCGACAACGATCGCTATCAAGGCGGTGGAGAACAGCAGGACGATGATGCTTCTTGTGTGGCGGCGCAGCACCGTGTTCAGGGAGGAGGACACCCCTTAAGCATCTCACAAAATCCATTCCCCCTGTCATCTCCCCTGTGGTATGGCACGCACGGTGATTGTCATTGTGGTCATGAGGTGTCCTTAGTGTTTGTTTTCGGGGGTGGGGTGGTTGTTCCTGCGGAGATGATGAAGATAAACCTCGAACTTTACATCGTAGATTTCCTTATGGTGGGTGGGGGATACCACCGGCTCGTAGTGAAGCTCTGGGCGAGCGACCCCCGCCCCCACCGCCCGGGCGGCAAGATGCGCCGCCCCCACCGCCGACGCGCTCCGCAGCCGCACCGGACGTAACTCCACCCCTAACACGTTGGCGAGCAGTGCACGGAAACGCGGGTCTCGGCTCCCTCCCCCGGCAAGACGCACCACCGGCGGCAAGCCACCGGGAAGCATCATGGCGGCATGCCGGATCGTGAAAGCCACTCCTTCCACTGCGGCGCGCAGAACCGCTGTGCGGTCAGTGTCCAACCGCAGCCCTGCCAGCACTCCGGTCATCCCCAGCACGGGGGTGCGTTCCCCCGTCAAATGCGGCAGGAACACCACTCCCCCACGATCCGGCTCCTCCCCTGCCGCGGCATACACCTCCTCCCACGTTGCGCCCAGCAGGGTGCGCACCCACTCCACAACAACCCCGACATTCTGCACGGCAGCCATCCGATACCAGCCGGCACGTTCCGCGGTGCGGTAGACGTGAACGCCCGGCACCGGGCTGGGATCAGTAGTGGCCGCAACAATCTGCGCGCCGCTGCCCACGGTGAGCTGCGCCTGCTCCTCGCCCGCCGCGGTAGCTAAGAGCGCTGCCGGGGTGTCGCCCGCACCGACAGCCACGGGAGTCCCCGGATCCATCCCCAGTTCTGCGGCAGCGTCCCCGGTCAGGACCCCTGCGACGTCGTCGGAAGCCGCCAGCGGCGGCAGCAGGTCCGCGGGGAGCTGCGCGGCACGAAGTGCCGGCAGCGACCACGTGTCCGCGGGCACATCCCACAGCAGGGTCGCTGACGCGTCAGACGGATCGGTCGCAGCTTTCCCCGTCAACCGCAGCCGCAGCCAGTCCTTGGGCAGCAACGCCCACCGTGCCTCAGCCAACAGCCGTGGTTCATGGCGTGCTATCCACGCCAGCAGGGGACCGGTCATCCCCGGCACCAGCGGGTTAGCGAGCGCCTCCCGCTCGGTGTCGGCAAGCCCACGCCACGCGGCGAGCTCAGCCGCGGCACGCCGGTCCGCCCACAAGAGAGCGGAACGCAGCGGCGTCGCGTCCTCGCGGGCGAGAACCAGGCCGTGCATCTGCCCGTCCACCCCGACCGCCCTGATCCGAGGCTGCCCGGCAGCAGCGAGCGCCTGCCGCACCGCGGCCACCGTTGCCTCCCACCAGTCACCCGGATCGCTCTCCGCCCACCCCGGACGGGGTGAACGCACCGGGTAGGAGGCTTCGCCCTCCCCCACCACGGCGGACTCTGAGTCCACCACCACGACCTTGACCCCGCTGGTGCCCAAGTCCACGCCGAGCCATGCGTCCCGTGCCATTCCGACGCCTTCCCTTGTGCAGACGAGTCGATCAGATCGCCCTGCGGCGCTGCAGCCGGGTGAACGCCAGCCACCCTGGCAGCACCGGAAGCCAGAATGTCAGCAATCGGAACAACAACACTCCGGGCAAAGCGGCGGCCGCGGGAACCCCAGCGATTGCGGTCAACCCGCCGATGAGCGCCGCCTCAACAGCGCCCAGGCCGCCAGGAGACGGCGCTGCCGAGCCGAGCGCATTCCCCGCTAGGTAGACCATCCCGACCGCGGCCAGCGATGGGGTCGCATCAAACGCCAGGATGCTGGTGTACAGGCACAACACCAGGCTCACCGTGAGCAGCACAGTGCCGCCCATCCCCAGCACGAGACGGCTCGGATGCTGGACGAGATCAAGCAGGTGCGGCAGCACCCCGTGCAGGTGGGGGCGAAGCCGCCCCACTGCGGCGCGGCGCAGCCGCGGCACCGCGAGCACGGCCGCGGCCAACACAGAAAGCACCCCCACGACCAGCAGTAGCGTGAACGACGGAGAAAAATCGCCGGGATAGTCCATGTTCGACAGGTAGGCGCACACCACCAGCAGCGGCACTAGCGTCACCAGCCCTGCCACCTGGGACACACCCACCGCGGACACTGCCTGGGCGGTGCTGGCCCCTGCCCGGATCAGATAGCGGGTATTCAACGCCAACGATCCCACGCCTGCTGGAGTGGCGATACGCACGAAACACGAAGCGTACTGCACGAGCACGGTACGCCATAGCCGCAGTCGCACCGGCGAAAACCCGAGCAGCGCTACCGCGGGAGCCAGCACACACAGCAGCGACAACACCGCGGCCGCGCTCGTCCACCCCGGATCAGGGTCGCTGAGCGTATTCCAGGCCACCCCGGTGAGCTGGTAGACCAGGGCGAGCCCCACGACGGTCGCCACCGCGACCGTGACCACGGTCCGCGGCGGCATCCGCTCCAACTGCACTGGTTGAGCGGGGGCGTGCGGGACGACACGCACAATCTCCTGGCGCACTTCCCGCAACAGGTCGCGGTGGCCCCGTACTGCTTGCCGCAAGGGCGGGGGCAGGCCGACGCTCTGCAGGAACGGCAGGATGGCGGCGACCGCATCCGCACCCAGATTCCGGACCGCGGACTCTACCGAGCGGTACGGGCCCACGTGCAGCGCCAACGTCACGAGAAGAGCTGCCTGGTCCAACGAGAGTGCCCACGGTCCGGCGGCGATGCTCCCCGTGGACAAGGCTGTGAACGCGGCATGCCCGTCGGCGCGTTGCACGACAGTTCCGGGGCTGATGCCCCGGTGGGCGACCCGGTGGCGGTGCAGCAGTCGCAACTGCGCCCACACCTTGTCCACGAACTCGTCGGTGAGCTCGCTGTCCCCCAATTCCGTGAGTGGCCGCACTGCGACATGCTCCCGGACGAGAAAGGCTGCGGAAGGACCGAGCTCTCCCACAGCCAGCAGACGCGGCGTCGCCGCACCGGCCGCCGCGGCGGCATACTCCAGCAAAGCCGTGTGCTCCACCCGGTCCCGCAGGCTCCACAGCAAAGGCGGGGCTGCGGCGTTCCGCAGCACGATCCGGGAGAACAACCGCCGTACCACTCCGCTCGTCGGATCAGAGTCAAGAACCGTCACCTGCAGGCGGCGAGTAGCGGTCTCCGCCATAAAACACCGGTTGCCTTCCGAGTCAGTTCCCGCAAACGCCAGGCGCGACGGCTCCCAGCCGAGACGCTCCAGCTCGTACAGCAGCCGCCCCACCGCGAGCCGCGGAATACTCACCCCTATGGCGTAATTCGTCAACGACGCACACACCGCCCCCACCAGCAGAGTCAGGAGCAACGCGAGCGCGGTGGTGTAACCGGACAGCAGCACTGAGGCGGCTGTCACAGCGACACTCACTGCCATAGGACCGGTGACCCGAGGCAAGTGGACCGGGCGGGTGGCGTGCAGGTAGGCGAATGCCGCGGCGAGATAGGCGTGCAACGGGTTGCTGGCCGGGCCCCCCGCAGACGCGTTGAGGATCGTCGGTGTCTCCGCGCCGAGCAGGGCAGCAAACCCCAGGTTGAGTGCCACGGTCGTCCCGTAGCCGGCCCCGGCCGCAGTCAACACCCGCACCACGTGGCGTATGTCGCGGCGGATCAAGCGTTCCGCCACGATGATGCCGCCCAGCAGCAGCACGGCGAGGTTCGCGAGCCCAGCAGCAAGCCCGAACAGTGACGGCGGCAGCAGGGAACGCAGTTCTGCGGGATCGCCCACGGCTGACGGTTCAGCGGCGAGTGCGATCGCCAAGAGAACCATGACCAGTAGCGCGCCCCCGATCACCGCGACCATCAAATCGACCGGCCGCCGGGCGATGCCCCCCGTGGCATCCATCCTGGTTCTGCTGGTGCTCTCTGCCGCTTTCACGCTCTCTACCCTGCCCTGACAGCAGTCTGTTGTCGCGTTGCGCGGGTGGGAAAAGACCAACCCTGCTGGTGGGAGTACGTGCTCCGCGCGTTATCCACAGTCCGGAAAACTTGGTATCAACGTGCCATAGCGGAACGGCAGAATCACCCTAGGCGCACAAGCGGTAATCTCACCGAAAGCACGCTTTACGTCGCTTTCCCGGCAAGGAGAGACATGGTCACCTATGAGCAGGCGCTCGCGATCGCGGACGCGTGGCTCAACGGTTCCGCCCCTCCGGGGCAGCGCCTGGAGGTGCGGACCCACGAATTCGACCTGGGCTGGGTCGTTTGGGCCGTTCCCGCCGCTGTCACCCATGACCCGCTGCCCGGCTCGTCTCCCCCCGACGACGTCGGCAGCCCTTACGGGGTAGTAGACCGGCACACCGGTGAATTGAGCACCTGGCCGTCGACGTCGCTGGAGGAAGTGGTGCGGATGTACCGCGACAAGCATTCCGGCACCCACTTCCCCCACCCCTACGACCCTTCACTCCCCCCGATCGTCGGCCCCGGCAACACCGTGGTCTTCACCTACCGCGACGCGGGCGGAGACGAAATGTCCCTCAGCCGCTCCTCCGGTCCCGGCCTTCCCCCGCCGGAAATCCAAGTGTGGACAGAACTGCGGTGGATGGGGGTGCGACCCGAAGACGTCATTGCCATCCACTCCGACCTGTACCCTGCTGACCTGCCCGGCGGCTACCGCGGCCAGTTCCTACGCACCACCTTCGCTGACGCTGACCTGTCCTGTTCCCACGACTACGGGCCCACGCGAGTGGTCCGTGCCCAAGGCATGGCGGCGCTCCTCGACCACGCCGAGGCGGCGCACCGGCTTTCGGGGACCCCGCCGCTTCCCCGCCCCAACCGGATCCCGTTCCCTGCGGCACACCACGACGGCTCCCCCCTCGCCGACGACGTACTGGACCAGCTGCTCGCGGACACCCGTCTCCCCGTGCAGCGGTACGACGCCGATGCGGTGGCTGAAAGCGGACTTCCTGAAGCCACGCACGACGCGTTGACCCGGTTCGGGCTTCCCAGTCTTATCCCCCACTTCTTCGTCGCTGATCCCCCGCACCAGCCTCCTGCTGGCGGGCTGTTCTGCGACGCTGCCACCCACCTGCATGCTCGCGGCACCCCTGCATCCGATCCGACGCTGGCCGCCACCCTGGGCGAGTATGTACGTATCGGCAGTGACGGGGGCAGTGTGGTCGCGGTACGCCGCGCTGAACCGGATGCCGGCACGGTGTGGGCGATCGACATGCGCAGCGGTGCGACCCGCTACATCAATCGGTCAGTGGCGGACTTCAGCCACTGCCTCGTGGTGTTAGCGTACACCTTGCCGAAGATGCGCGGCCAAAACCCCTATGCCGCAGGCCAAACAGTTGCGAAGTTCCAGGAGACGCTGGCTGGCATCGACGGTTCCGTGTTTGCCGACCCCGAGCACTGGTGGGCGGTGATTGTCGAGCAGATGTGGGACGGTCTACTGTGAGCGGCTGCTATCCACGGAAGCTGTGCCTCGCATTGGGGTTCGCTGACTGAGCGGTTCTTCTCCCCTGCTTTGCGGCCGCGCTGTCCCCATGAACTTCCCGGCTCGACCCTGCCAGCAGCCCTCCGATAGCTATTGTGGTGAGTTCTTTCTCTGTCTGGCAGGTCGAAGCCGCCATCACGTCGTGAGGCGACGCTGGGCTCTTCTACCTCCGTGTCATCCGGGAACCGCCTTGACAACTGTGCTGCCTCACCAGGCAGGGCATAAATGCGTCCGGTCACCTGGTGTTTCTCACCCAGGTGCGGGCGTTTTTCAACAGTCCCGCGGGCGCGCCACTCCCCGCAACAGTGGGATCACCAGTGTCCGAAGGATCCCCGATCAACCCAGCCTTCAAGGAATAGCCGGAGTGGTCTCGACAACGCTGCTGACAGGCGGCATCAATGCTGCTTGCGTGGGGGCAAAGCGGTTGCAGGCGATCTCGATATCTTCGGCTTCCTGCCGCTGCTCTCCGTGACAGTGCTCCACCTCGGATCTACGTGCGCGGAGTCTGGCGCACACTCCGTTTAGTCTCGCTGGGACAGCCTGAGAAGCACGAAAATGCGCAGCGCTTTTCTTTCTCGAAAGAGAACTAAAGAAGCCGATTCACTACGTGCTGTTGAACCTGCTCTCAGCGAGGGAAGCCCTGTCATATGTTCCACTTAGTGGCAGTGTTCTCCTTCGTCACTTTCCAGGCGGACACGCTCCATCTTGAGCCTTCCTGACGTACCGTCCTGTGCTGCCCAGAGATGAAGCCTTGAGGCTACCCCCACCAGAAACTCTGACAATGTTTAGATTTTTCTTGACCTCTGAGTTAATTTCGGACGTGAAATAACACCTACTTCAGACACTTCACATCAAGGACACCTATCCCCAGGTTTGACTAATTACCTGCATTCTCTCCACGGATCAGGTGAGTTGCCGCTAATGTCACCTTCTGCTGTCTTGAGTACTTGGTGTTTCTCGCACGGAACTGCAGGAATGTTCGGGCCACTGCGCTTGTGGTTACTCCTGCGCTGCCCCTCAAGAGACTTCTGCCACAGCGGCTGCTCCCCCGAAGCCGCACTCAAGACAGGGAGCACCGATCTGGAGACCAGAGGACATACCCGGTTTCCAGCGAAAACAAGGCGTCAGATGGAGACTGCGTGGACGGCCAAGACCTCGTGGTGATCGCACTGTCCGGAGTCCAGCGATTCATCGAAGAATCCAGAAGCACCTCGGACCTGCGGGCAGGCAGCCGAATCATCGCTGAGCTCACCGAACAAGCCGTGTCCGTGTGCCAGGAGTCCGCTGCCGAACTCGTCTTCCCCGCCCCGAGCAAGAAAAGGAAAGACGTGGGAATGCCTAACCGGGTGGTGGCACTCGCCCCCGCAGGGCAGGGGACGACACTTGCTCAGCGAGCCACCGCACGGGTGAATGAGAAGTGGAAGGAGTGGTTGCAAAAGACTCTTGGCCGTATCGAAGAAACCCCCGGTATGCCCGCCGTGACGTGGGCCGTAGCTCCCCCACGGCCAGGCGGCTACCCCGAACAGTGGAAAGAAGCCCAACGTCGCCTAGCCGCACGCAAACAGGTCCGGAACTTCACCGCCCTGGAGGCACGCAACGGCCCCTGCCAGCTGAGTCCTCACTGGCCCGCGACCACGAAGCCACCGAAAGGTCTTCCCTCTTTTGAGCGTGACACGCTGAGCGCTGCCAACTGGCTGAAACGCAAGCTTGGCCGCCCCAATGATAAGGAGAGCGTGTCACCTTACGGGATCCCCTCGACCTACGGGATCGCGTCGGCCCCATTCCGCATCGAAGTTCTGAAAAATATCAACGATCCGGATGTAACTGAACAGGTGGACTACTTGCATCAAGTAGTCCAGGACGAAGATACGGGCATACATATCCCCAACTGGCCACTGCCAGGCATGCCGAAACCTCAGGGAGAATTAGCCCAGTGGCTGTGGCGGCACGGAGGACAGTGGGTTTACACAGACTCATGGTCCGCAGAGTCGCTGGCCCGCGAATTCAGGAAGCCGACTTCTGGAGAAGCATTCGACAACTTCTCCAGAACAGTAGAGATAGGCCGTATTGCTGCCGCTGATCTTCAAAAGATCATGCGGGACAAGTTCCAGGTAGCGCCTCCCTCCTCCTACCTGGCGATTCTTGTCCAAGACCTGGACGGCATGGGCTCCTACCTCTCCGAGGAAAAGAACCTGTCGCACAAGCGGCACACCGAAATTTCTGACCAGTTGCGGAGAGTCGCTGAAAGGCAGACAGAACTGCTGCACGACTCGGCGCTGCTGGGCGTTGCAGTCTATGCCGGCGGAGACGACCTGCTGGCGTTCCTTCCCGCAGCGACAGCCCTTGCGGGGGCACGCGCCTGCAGACAGGCAGTCACCGAAGTATCCCCGGAACTGCCCACGGCGAGCAGTGCCTTACTGTTCTTCCACCGCAAATACCCGTTGCGGCTCGCCTTGGCCGCGAGCCGGGAAGCCCTGGCTGCCGCCAAAAACGTTCCTGGAAAGAACGCTCTCGCCGTGAGCTACCTGCGCCGCTCCGGAACCCAGGAAACATACGTCCAGAAATGGGCTCTTCCTGACCACAACGATCCCGAGGCCTTGGTGTGTGACCGCCTGTCCCTCTTCACCAGGAGTGAGACGGGAGCACGGCTATCCCCCAGGCTACTGCGGGACCTGGAACGCGACAGTCACGCCCTATGCACGCTCAGTCTGGACCTCTTTACCGCTGAGCTCCAGCGCCTCGTCCACCGGCATACTCTCGCGCCCACCAGCGAGCAACAAAAAGCATTTGCCCTCAAGGCTGCAGAGCAGCTCCGCCTTCTGGGACGGCCCACCAGCGCCCTAGAAGACTCAGAAAAGATTTCCGAACAATCACTGATCGCGGCGGCTCGAGTCGCAGTGTTCTTGCGTCAGGAGTGCCGATGAGCACAGGCCAAGCAGACAACGCCACCACATGGATAGCCTTCGAGCCCCATGACACCGTCCACGTACGAGACGGTCGACAGTTCAGTTCCCGAGACAGCAACACGGCCCTGGCAGAGACCGTCATTCCCCGACCCAGCACCATTGCCGGGGCGGCCGCCAGCGCCTACGGCGGCGACCTGACGGCTGTGCGTGGCCCCATCCTCGGTAAGCAGAACCCTGACGGGAGGTGGTGCCCCTACTTTCCTGTCCCCTCAGACATCGTGGTGGTGGAAGGCAAAGAAACCACAGCGCAGGAAAGGGCCTACTACCGGCTTGTCAAAGGATCCGCCGTAGACGGGACCGATCTCGCCCACGTCCCTGGCGCCCCCGAGTCCTTGCTGGAGCTCCCTCCACAGGTCACGGCCAAAGCAGAGCCGCTCCAAGGCTGGATCTCCAGCGAAGGCCTGTCGTCCTACCTCAACGGCACGCTGTTCCAGGACTCCACTGTGGCATCCGACTACCTGGAGACCATGCTGGCCGGCGAGGAACCGCTCGTGCCCGAACACCGGATCGGCATCGCTCTTCAGGACCGGCGGATACGCTCGGGATACCTGTACCACGCCACCCACCTGCGTCCTCGCGATGGGTGGGTTTTCCTCGCCGAGGTCGTTCCGCACCCGGAACGGCCGAAACCGGAGCACACCACAGTGACGCTGGGGGGAATCTCCCGGCTTGCCGAGGTCGCCGAACTCCCGGCCGGCTCTGTGGCGTGGCCGTCAAGGCCTGCTTCCTTCCCCGGCGGGCGAATGCTGCTGTATGTGGCCACACCCGCGTTGTGGCACGACGGCTGGCGTCCACCTCTTCCACCGGAAGCCACTCTCGTAGCAGCGGCTGTAGGCAGTCCACTCCCCGTGGCCACTGCATCACCCAAACGAGGGTTCTTCCGTACCCGTACCCTGCGCTGGGCGGTCCCACCCGGCTCGGTCTACCTCCTGCACTTCCCTGATGAGGAGACCGCTGCCGCCGTTGCATCCTCCTGGCATGGCCGGGCCCTTGCCCCTTCCGCTGACTGGATCCATACCCACGAAGGCGATCATCCGCCGACTGATGCACCCCCGCTCCACACTGCTGGATTCGGAGTCGTCCTCACAGGAGTCTGGACATGACCGCTTTTCTGCTGTACCTGTACGCGGAATCCCCGCTGCATGCCGGCGCCGCAGCCAGCGACGGCGTCCTCGACCTGCCGATTCAACGAGAAAGCAGCACCAACTATCCGCTCATCTGGGGGCAGAGCCTCAAGGGTGCGCTGCGGCAGACCGCCCGCGACGCTGGCTGGAGCGAAGACACCTTGAAGGAGGTGTTCGGATCCGAGCCAGGCGAAGGAGAAGAAACCACCCCTGGAAAACTCGCAGTGGGCGATGCTCAACTTGTTGCGCTTCCGGTCCCCACCTTGCGCCGCTCCTTTGCCTGGGTCACTTCCCGGCTTGCTCTCAGCCGTCTGGCCCGCAAATACGCCATCATCAACGGCCCCCACGTCGTGCTTCCTGAAGTCCCCAACCCCGCCGACGGGGAGGGCTCCTGCGGTCGAGGGTTCTGGGGCGGGGAAACGCCGGAGGTGCTCGGCCCATGCCTCATCAAGCTTCACAATCCTCGTGGAGGCGGTGACGCCCCTGATCCCGTCACTGACTGGGCACGGCTCTTGGCTGCCGACGCTATTGGCGACGCCCCCCATTTGCGCCCTTTCGCTAGCAAACTCGCAGAAGACCTGCTGGTTGTCGGCTCCGAGCCGATGTCTGTTCTCCTGCGCGAGTGCACCGAGTTCGCGGTACGGGTCCAACTCCACCGTCAACAGAAGCTGGTTCAAAACGGTCCCTTCGTCAGCGAATACCTCCCTGCCGAAACGATTCTCGCCTCCGTGCTGACCCTGCGTGGGAAATACGCTCCGGAAGAAGTCCAGCAGCTGCGGGACCTGGTGAACCATTCCCTCCTCCAAGTGGGCGGAGACGAAACCCTCGGCAAAGGGCTGGTGTGGACCCGGATCGTCGAAGGAGAACGCAATGGCTGAGCGAGTAGACCAGCAGATGGCCGCCCAAGCGGAGAAAGTCATCGGGCCTTTGGTGACCGACCCGCAACTCGCCCAGCGCATCCGTACCCGGATGCGCCAATTCCCGATGCGGCTGCGCTCTTCAGGTTTGGTTGCTGCGTTCGCATTCGCTGAAAGCAAAAGCGGAAGCGCCGACCCCCTCGAGCAGGCCTATAGCCGACTGTGCAAGGCCATCATCGAGCACGCTGCTAAACGTAAGCTTCTCCCTGGCCTCACCCCCCAGTCCACCCCCCGCGAATTCCTGGACGTGCTCACCAAAGCGGACCTTCCCACCCATAGTCGACTCAGCGCCGAAATCGACCTGCTCGCCGGATGGCTCAGCCGAATCGCAGAAGCCCGCTACGGCAAACTGGCGGCCGCTGCTACGGAGCACGCCAACCAGGAAAACCCCGGCGAGTCCGCTGACAGCGATACGGGAGAGGAGCGAGAATGACCTTTCCCCACGGTCGACGGGGAGCTCAGGACACCTTCTCGCAGGAAGAACCGAAAGAAATCCTGTGCGTCTCCTACTCTGGGGCGATAGGCCGAGTCCTCTGCGGAAGAGTGACCCAGAAGCCAGACAGTGCGCAGGATGCCCACCATTGCAAGAGCGTCTCGCCGAAATACGTCAAAAAAATCCGCTACGATCAGCGCTCTACGCTCGACGCTTCCGCGAATTCGCTGATCATCCTGCGACGTTTAGCTATCAGCGACGTCTCTCCCCCCACCGCGGATGCGCGCCCCGAGGATCCCGTGCTCGGCTGGGCAAGCGAGTACTGCCTCGGCTACCAGAAGGAGTGGGCACAGGCAGTTGAGCAACGCCGCGCGCACGCTCTAAGCATTCTCAACGCCCGAAAACGGCACATCTACCGGGTGGAACTGACCGCAGACTGGCGCTTCGTGACCGGACTAGGAGAGCAGACCGGAGACCACGAATTCGGGCTCAGCCTGCACGGCACCTACGGTTGGCCGCTCATCCCCGCTTCCACACTCAAAGGAGCCGCAGCGGCCTGGGCTTCTCGGCAAAAGGTTCCCTCTGAACTCTACACATTGGTCTTCGGGCCCCTGCCCTCCCCTGAAGACGAGGAGGACCGAGACAACCCCCGGTGCGGAGTGCGTTTCTTTGACGCCCTTCCCCTATCCGATCCCCGTAACCACCGCAAAGGTCTGCGCGTCCATAGTGATGTGATCACCCCGCACCAGCACGCCTACCACACCGATCAGTCCGCGGAACCGTGCGCCCCCGGGGAACACCATCAGCCTGTGCCGCTGCCTTTCCTCTCCCTCAGCGGTACTTTCGTCACTCACCTCATCGGGGAGGACCCCGACCTCACCGCCAAGGCAGCTGACTGGCTCAAGCAGGCTTGTGAAGAGTACGGAATCGGTGCACGCACCACGGCAGGCTACGGCTACTTCACCGTCAACATCACCGATCAATGGGACTCCCCGTGACCTTCTCTCCGGGCCACACCACGGTCATCCCGCTGAAGCACGTGGCGGACGCTTGCCGCGCGGGCATATTTCGGTCTCCCATCAGCGATCCTCGTGTGGTGGGACACAGTAGCGGAGCCCTACCCGCTGGCGCCGTCCTGAGGTGTCCACCTGTGCTGGCAGGGTTGGCCAGTTGCGACGAAACTGGCCAACCCTGCCAGCGCCAGCATGCCGGATGTCTCGAGCATTCCTTGTTCACCGCGCTGATCGTGTCTGCTCCGCAGCCCTGTTTTCCGTGCCTTGGTCTCGGCCTCTGAGCGAGTCTTCGCGTACCTCGGCACACGCATCAGCGCGGCAAACATTCGTTAAGGAGCACACTCATGTCTTGGATCACCCTGCGCCTACGTGTCACCACCCCGCTGTTCAACGGACATGACGACGAACCTCTCCGAGTCAGTTCCCTGCGGGGAGCCATGCGCTACTGGTTCCGCGCACTCGCCGGAACCAAGGTCGGCCCCAGTATTCGGACTCTGCGTCGCCTCGAAGACGAAGTTTTCGGCAGCACCACCAATCCATCCCCGGTACGGATGCGACTGGGCAAACTGCCCCAAACCCGCAGGAATCCCTGCCTTTCGTTCCTTGACTCGACACGGTTTCCTGACCAGCTGCGGAAAGAACCCGCCATCGGCTATCTGATGGGGCAAGGCCTCGGCACCATCGTCAAAGGCAGGTACCAGATCACCCGCCCCTACGTATTCCCAGACCACAAATACTTCGAACTCAAGATGGCTCTGTCGGAGGACTCTCGCATCAACGCCCTCACCCTGGCGTCACTGTGGATGGTGTGCGCCTACGGTGGGGTGGGGTCCCGTGTCCGGCGTGGTTTCGGCAAGATACGCATCATTGGAGCGACTCTCCACGACCAAAAATCGGTTACTCCCTGGACAGAGTCGTCACTTCAAACTCCAGGTCTCACTCATTACAAGGAGCTAGACGATCGGCAACGACTGCAGCCCATTGGCCCTCTCGATGACTGCCTGGAGCCCATCGATGACCTGCTCAAGCAGATAGGCGCCCCTGATGAGGCTCGCCCTTGGCGTGACGACGAGATACCTACCTATCCAGTGTTCAGCAGTAAGTGGACGTGCGCCGGGCTCAGCGCCTATTCCGCTTCTTCATGGGCAGAACTGCTGGCCCACGTCGGGCGGCAGTACCGGCTGTCACGGGCGACAGCCGACAACAGCGCTTCCAGGACCAACTACTGGCCCAAAGTCAAAACCCCAGAACGGGACGCTGTCCTCCACGGAAACTCCAACCGCTTCCCCCTAGGCGCCCTAGGCTTGCCTGTGGTCTACAGCAAAGACAAAGTGACCGTGGGTGAACGCCGTGCCTCCCCCTTGTGGATGCATCCCGTTATGGAGGATGGAGAATGGCGGCTGTTCTCATTCGCCTTCCACAACACTTTCCTCCCGGCGGAGACAGAAGTTCGGCTCAGCGGAAAAATTCGCAAGAGTGTCATCATCACGGACGATGATGTTGTGAACCGCACCAGTGACTGGATTCAGCACATGCGACACGATCCGGCCCCCTACCGTCTCCCTGGAGAAGAAGGCTAACTGTGCCGTGAAAATCCGTGTCCCTGCTCTGCAGGAGCTAGGCGAATTGGCTGGATCTACTAGCTAAGCGCTTAGCGTAAACGAATGCTGCTTCGGGGCAGGCAGGCCTCTCACCCCGGCAGAAGGTGGAAGCCCAACAACAGGGATGTTGCGGGATCCAAGGGTGTCGGTTCTCCAGAAACGGAGTGCTGTCACACACCTCGCCATCACACAGGGCACACTCACGGTCTGCACGCCCCGAACGCTTCCTTGTTCTGTGGTCCCCCCAAGCCTGATCATCGCAGGATCCATGTCCACACCAGCCTGAACATGGTGCTATGACACTTGGGAGCTTTGGGAGTTCCTCGCATCAAAGAGAGGAGCCAGCGTATCCTCTCCCTCCTTGTACTCTCCCGCAGGCATTCGACCAACCAGAGAGCCAAGCGTTGACGTACAACACCTCGTTGATACGCGGTGTATGAAAACTCAGTGGCGCTTCAGAGAGATCCTCATAGAAGAGTTGAATCCGCCTCAGCTCTTCACCCGATCGCTTTTTCCAAACTTTTGCAACCAAGTCGTCGTTTAGGGCGTAGGCGGCGCCCTCCATTCCTACTGCCAGCCCCACAGCATTGGGTTAGCCTTGGGACTTGAAATAGCGGATCCATATCTCATCGTGTTTCTGCATGCCAGCCTTCGCCTTCTTAGCAATTCGTCCAACAGCAAAATTAGACCAGCACTTAGGGACGCCCCAGCGACTGGTCACCCACGGTCCATCCCCACGTGCGTGGGGCTCACCCGACCGGCGGCCTCACGAATCAGCGGTCGGGCGGTCCATCCCCACGTGCGTGGGGCTCACCAGCAGTTCCAGGGCAGTCTGGTGGTCCCGGTCGGTCCATCCCCACGTGCGTGGGGCTCACCCAGTCGTCGGGGTCGGTGTCGAAGTAGGGGTCGGTCCATCCCCACGTGCGTGGGGCTCACACTGAGGCGACTATCTATCTCCGGACTGGCGATGGTCCATCCCCACGTGCGTGGGGCTCACGATGCTGCCAACGGTTTCGCTCACCTGTTCTCCGGTCCATCCCCACGTGCGTGGGGCTCACCCGACCGGCGGCCTCACGAATCAGCGGTCGGGCGGTCCATCCCCACGTGCGTGGGGCTCACGGTAGGCCACGGCGCCGCACTGGTGGCAGGTGACGGTCCATCCCCACGTGCGTGGGGCTCACGCGGCGGCTGCGAGGACGGTGTTCTCGTCCTCCGGTCCATCCCCACGTGCGTGGGGCTCACGAACTGGAGGCCAACGAGCGGCTGCGTGAGGACGGTCCATCCCCACGTGCGTGGGGCTCACAAGCTTACGCGTGGACTCGTGTGTCTTGACCACGGTCCATCCCCACGTGCGTGGGGCTCACAGTTACTTACCTGCAACTTTGCAAGGCGTTATCTTCTCGTTACCACCCTTCCGGGATCGGCGGCATCTCTTGTTCCGCACCTTCCGACGCCGATAGTTGAACAAGTTGAAGCCCGTCGAAGTCCACAATCGCACGACGACGCTCCCCCGCTGTGCGAACGGTGAAACCCTGCTCGTTATCGTCGGGGTGAACGCATAGGGCAGCCCCGTCCCCCACTGAAGCACTCACCGCGGACCACAGCTCGTCGCGGACTCGGGCACTCATCGTTCCTACATACACTCCGGCGACCGGCTCGATCATCCATCGTGACAACGCACCCCGAACATGATTAGGAACCGCTGTAGTTGCAATCATGACGAGCTTGGCCATCAGGGCTCCTCGCTGTCCGCGATGTGATTGGCATAGTTCACACCGCCGGAGACAGCCCCGACCACCGGGTCCCACAAGTCAACGACTTGCCACGGCCCTCCCGAGCTCGGCGGCTCCTCTTCCGAAACGGCCTCCTCAGGGTCGTCTAAGGAGAGGAGGGTCTGCACATCCCGCACAATTTGCGGAATCAGCCGGTACAGCTTTAGGTCTCGACGAAGCCGCAGGCGCGCTTCTTGCTCCGGGTTGGCTGTCCTGCTCAAGGAGAACGCGAGCGGGATAGTGGTCCGTGCTTTATAGAGATCGGCGATGTCGTAGACGAACGCGTCTTGTTTTCCGGAGTGGATGAACCCGAGCGCGGGGTGGCAGCCCAGGTGCGCCAGTACCGAGTGCACCACCCCGTAAAGGGCAGCGTTGCTTGCCGAAAGCGCCTTGTTGACAGGGTCTTGGTCATCCCAGTCATGCGGGTTGTAGTTCCGTTTGAATGGTTTCACCCTGTTCTTAGCCGCCAGGCTTCGGTAGAGGGCTTTCATCCGTGCCCCTTCAAGCTGGCGCAGCCTTTCGATGGACGCACCGGGAGGAGGTTCTTCTCCGAAGCGCATCTCGTACATCCGCACGGCGACGTCTCGTCGGCGTCTGTCGTCGGAGTAGGCGCGTGCCTGCCGGTCGGTCCATTTCGTGGTGCGGTTAGGGGCGGGAAAGCTTCCGTAGTTGAGGATGCCTCCCGCCCCGCAGGTTACGACCGTTGTGTTGTGGCGCATGAAAGTCGCCATGGCAGGACTGGTGATTGAGGTTCCCGGTCCCAGTAGGACGCATGCGAGTGAAGCGGTGGGGATTGGGACTCGATGTATTCTTCCGGTTTCGGTTTCGACCTCCGCGCATACGCCGGTGTCGGTCTGCACTATTCGGCAGACATCCACGTAGAGGAAGGAGAGGCCGTCCGATACCCGGGGCAGCATCGCCAGTGTCGGACGGGCTAGCGCCTTACGGGGGTTATCCATGTTCTCCTTCCTCGATTAGGGCGAGGCTGAGCAGCCCGCAGCCGTAGGATTTGCCGCGGCCGATGCCGTTAAGTACCGCATGACGCACGGCGTCGACGTCAGAGATGACGGCTTCACCGTCGAAGCGCACGGCTGGGTGGCGGATTTTGCGGCTGCGGTCAGCGGTCCCAGGGTCGCGGACGTCATCGAGTGTCTGCGCGTAGGTGCTGAGGAGTTCCAGTCCGTTGGCTGCCGCACGGGAATGCCACCACGCCTCGGCTGCGGCCCCGCGCAGAGCCCAGGTGTACTCTCTTGGTTTTTTCGGCGGCTCTTTCAGGCCAAGGCGTTGGGTGTTGTTCTCGGACCGGCCGAGTCGTTTGGTGGGACTGGCCACAATCCGGTAGCGGACACGGCTGCCTTTGTCTAGCCGAGCCAGGAAAGGGTCGAGGTTACGCATCTGGACCCCGTGGTATCCGGGGCCAAGCCGGTCAACCCGCAGGGGGGAGTAACTCTGTACCAGCAGGTAGAGCTCGTTTCTGGTTTCTTCGATGCGGAACAGTAAGCCGGATTGCTGACGGGGGTTAGCGATCCGCTCCTCACCGAGGTCAGAAGAAAGCCGGATGAGTTTACGATGTAGATTTCCAGCGGTACGGAAGTCTGCTCGGGTCTGGCGGTAGCGCAGGTCAGGAACGATCTTGGTCAGCCACATCATGCTGCCTCCTCGGCGCACTGCTTGACGTATGTGAAAAGCTTGTTCTGGTAGTCCCTGCCGGGACCGGCCACGAGTGTCGCGGGAACCTCGGTGGGAACTACTCGGATCTGTCGGGTGGAGTAGCGGCGGCTCTTGCTGTCGAACGAGAGCGGAACGTCGTTGAGCACCGTCAGAGTGCGCGTATCTGGGTATTCGCCCTCTTCATAGATCAAGTCCACAAGCACAGTTGCAGCGTCTTCTTCCACCCTGCGATGGGGGAGCGGCACCGCTTCCACTAGTTCTCGCACCGGGTCAGCGACCCTGCGGCGCAGGACCAGTAGCGGGTCAGGAACGAACGCGCGCCGCCCCAGGTAGGGCTGCCAGTAGGGGGCGGCTAACGCGTCGGCGATAGTGTCTGCTTCCGGTCCGGTGACAGCGACGGTGAACACGGCGTCGGCCAGGTAGGAACGGCTGGTGAGGATGGTGGCTTTCTTAAGGTCGCGCCGTTCACCTGCAGCGGTGGGCACGGTGCGCTCTTTGGGAAGGCCGCCGCCGATCGTGTGGAAGTCGACGAGCCGCACCCCTGGCCGGTCGACGCGAACGGTGAACTTCAGTTCCTTGTAGCGGTCCAGAGGGTCGCCGCGGCGCACCCCCTGGGCGGCAGCGAACATTCCGATCAGACCGGAGCGGCTCGGGTAAGGCAGGGTGTCGCGTTCCCCGAACATGCTGTGTTCGCCCCAGCTTTGCATGGGGCCAGCTAGCCGCAGCAGGAAGCCACTCACTCCCGCTCCCCCTCGAAGGCTGCCGCGACCATGGCGTCGATGAGCGCCGGGTAGGAGTCGTACCGCTCCCCCAACGCGGCGAGGTCGGTCTTGTTTTCCACGGTCGCGTAGCCGCGGATCGCGTCGTCGGGCCAGACTTCGCGGAGCCGTTCGGCGTAGTTGTTGAGTTCCTGGCAGGCGCGGAGGGTGTAGCCGTCGCTGCCGTATAGCGCGGTTTCGAACGCGGGAGCGAAAGAGATGGGTCGGTCGAAGCGTACCGCGATGTGTACCAGGTCGGGCAGGGTCATGGCAGCGGTAGCGTTCTGTTTCCCGGAGGGGACCGTGCTCAGGAAAGCGCGGAGGAACTCGGCCACGGCGGTGCGGGCGGTTTGGGCGTCACCGGTGTTTTCCACCAGTCGGTCGAGGTTGACGTTGGCGTAGCGGTAGAACGTTCCGGCACTGAACTGGCCCGCGTTCATGTGGCCACTACCGTGGTCGTTTTCTTTGGGGATGTCGTCGACAGCGGTGAAGAAGTCGACTTCTACGGTGGTGCCGTGCACGGTGAACGCGTGCGCGAACTGCACTGCGCCGTCGACCTCGGTGGAGGGCAGTTCAGCGAGCATCCGACCGAACAAGTTGACTGAGACGTTGCGGCTCTTCAGTACTTCGGTGATGCGGTCAGCGGGGAGGATTCCCTTGGGAGTCTTCTTGGCTGCTTCTTTGGCGACGGCGTCCCGGTGCTCATCGGCGATGGCGGCGAGTTCGTCGATTGCGGGGACCGGGAGGTAGAACAGGACAGAAGTGGCAGGGGCCTCGCCGTCTTTCTCCTTTTCCAGTCTGATGCGGCTCTTCTTACCGACAGACAGCACGACTTGGCGTGCTCCGGCGTCAGCGAGGTCAGCGTCCCAGCCGCGTTCCCGAAGCCGCTTGGCGATCTCGCTGATGATACGGCGGGTGCGGACCGCCTTGTCGCCGAGCCGGGCTTCCACTTCGTGGCGGACGGCGCGCTTCCAGCTCTGGCTGGACACGCGAGTGCGTTCCTTGCCGCCGTAGACGACCGTCTTGGGGGAGCCCAAGTCGTCGCGGTTGATGTTGGAGTAGGGCAGGGTCTGGATGGCGTGAATGTCAACGAAAGTCATGCTGCTTCGGCCTCCTCATCGGTGGTGTTGTTCTTGTTTTTCTGCTCTGCTTGACGGGTCAGGGTTTCGAGGGTGCGGTGGTAGTCCTGGACCCATTCGCGGGCGACGTGGCGGGGGGTGTGGCCCCAGCGGGCCAGGTCTCGGATGAGGATCCCCCAGTCGATGTGGACTTGGTCGCTGCGCAGGTATAGGACCAGGCGCGGCAGGTGGCGGTGGACGCCGTCGAGGTTCTGGCGGGCGATCAGGTGCAGGCGCTGCTCGGTGCTGTCAGCGTTGAGCCTTTTGTCGAAGACGGCTTGAGCGAGGGATACTCCCAGGTTGGGCCGCCGGTCCGGCTTTCCATCCTTGGTGGCGCTGCTTTCTTCGGCAGGGGTTGGCTCAGTGAGTGCCTCGCTGTCCTGTGGTTCTCCGGTTTGTTCTTCGGTAGCTTCCGCTTCCTGGTCGCGGGCGCTTCTGGGCTGTGCGGCCATGATTGCTGCGACTGCGTAGAAGGCGCGCTCCACAGCGTGGACGTCCCATAGGGACGCGGCCCGGCGACGGTCGACGTCGTAGTCGGTGGGGACGGGAACGTAAGGGGCGACCACGCGGTGAGCGGCCAGCATGCGCGGATCCTCGGGGGCCAGTCCCACACCGCGCCGCAGTGCGGCCCGTGCCGCTGGTTCGTTGACAATGAGCTTGCTCACCTGTTTCACGAGGGCATCAGCGTGCTGGAGTATGTAGTCGCTGTTCACGCGGCTTCCTTGTCCTGTTTCGGTGTCCAGTTGCTGAACAGGGTGCTGCGGTGCCGCTCCACGACTTTGGCCACGCGGGGCCGTTCACAGTAGGGACCGGTCACCTCGTCGTAGGCAGCTAACGCGACCAGGTTGAAGGCGTTTCCGGGGCCTGCCATGCCGGGGGTGTAGCCTTGAGCGGGCCGGTCGTAGACGATGTTCCAGAAGACCGGCTCGGCTTTCGCCCAGTAGCGGCTCATGCCGTGCTGCACCCAGGGTCCGACACCGGTCTCGGTCTTAGCGTTGGTGCCGGAGCTAGTGGAGCTAGGGCTGTTACTTTCCTTCCACGCTTCTTTGCACGCTTTTTCTAGGCGGCGGCCGAGTGCTTCCGCGGCTTTGCGAGCCAGGGTGATACGACGCACGATTCGGGCGTTCTCGTTGTCGTCGGTTTCCCGGTCTGCTAGCCAGCGCAGCACGGCCGGGGTGGTGGCGGTGAACCACTGTTTGTCACGGGCCTGACGACGGTCCTGGTCGAACCCGAAGGCGCGCAGCCGCAGGGAGTCCAGGACTTCTTGGGGAACCTGCGCCAAAGGCGTGCAGTTGTCCAAAATTGTCGGCCGGTAGTTGCCGTCTTCGCCGTAGTGCAGCAAGGCGTCGAGGTCCCGCCATATGGCCCGTTCCGCTTTGGCTGGCCGCGGACGGACACTGCCTTCCTTGCTTGTCTGGTAGATGAGGTAAGGGTCGAGTTCTGGCGAAATGTTGCGTTCCCGCCACGCCCAGGTCACCCATGCATCCACGACGTGTGAACCATCTGGCGAGGGGTGCAGCAGGACAGCATGGCGGAAGTGGTCGAGCCTCAGAATCCCGGCGAGTCCCGCGGATTCTTCGGGAAGACCGAGCGGGTCGTTGAGCTCTGGCTGTTCCCAGAAGGCGAGGTCGGCTGCACCAGTGCCGGGGTAGGGAATGTTGAGGATCAGGCTTTCGAACAGGGTGCGGCCCAACGGGTGGTAGGAGACGGTGCCGCGCAGCGGCCCCGCGGTGACGTTGCCTTCGCTTCTTCCCCGGACAACGCGAGGCGTGCACGTCCCTGAAGGCCCGTAGCCGAGAGTTGCCAGCAGGTGCCAGACAGCCTCAGCGGAGTCGAGGGGGTGCGGGTCGAGGTCATGGTGGTGGCCGCCGAGCCACACCTGGTTCTCTCCCGCGGTGCGCCCCCATGCCAGCTTGTTGACACCCGAGGTTTTCGGACACTCTTCACGCAGGCGAGGATCTTGCAACCAGGGCCGCTCAGGGTGGAACAGGTCGAAGCGCTCCGAGTAGTCGGCGAAGTAGGCGTCGACCGCTTCCGGGTCGAGTCGTCCTTTGCTGAGGATCTGGCTGCGGCGAGCCTGCCATTTCCGCTTCGGATTCTTGTTTGGCGGCTGGTCGAGGCCGGTGATGCGGGCGGTGATCAGTGCGAGTATCCGCCACAGTACTGCCGCGCCAGGCGGAAGCGGAATCTCCACGTCGGAGAGTTCGTGGGAGCGGATGAGAACGTCACGCAGTCCCAGCATTTCGGGTGCGGCCAGGACGTCGCGGCTGCGCGCAATCAGCCAAGGAGCGATGGTCACATCAAATGACGGCGGTGAAGGAATGGCTCCTCCCACAAGAAAACACAGGGCAACCGACAGCACTGTCGGCTAGACCGACTAAGGACAGGCCAGCATCGTAGCTTCTAGTAGCGACTAGAATAGCATGAATCTCTCTGAAATCATGGACAACAGCAAAAAATCATCTGACTTGACTAAGAAGTCTCTCTGCACTGCCAGACTGCCACAGAAGCGGACAGCAAAAAATGGGAATTTGTTGTGATAGATAGACCTGCGAGGAACGGTTTGCTCCGTTCTTCCAGATCGGGACCTAATCCCTTATCTTGAGAATCCCATTCTCTCGCTGAATGTGATTTTCTTTTTGCGGAGAGTTATTTTTCGAGGGTGTTCTTGACGTGCTAGCTACGGAGCGATTTTCCCTGCTACTACTCGCAGTCCGAGATTCCTAGAACTCAGAAAGTCAGCTGTCCACAGGCGAGGCAGGACGGCTGCCCCGGACCCTTCCTTGTCTCCCCCCACACGCCCAGACACCCACACTGGAGGACACCTTCGACTGGACGTCCGAGGCCCAACTCCTGAGCCCGAAAGGGCGGAAGGCGGTAGGGCACGGTGCCGCGGTCAATCCTCCGGCCAACCAGGCCACGGCACCACACCCACTTCTAGGGTCAAAAGATCAGCCCCTTACAGGGATCAAGCAACCACTCTCGTCCACCGGTTTCAGTGGGGAGCACCGCGCCCTCGTCTGTCACACGTTGAGGTATAAGAACCAGGTCGCGAAGGTAGAACGACTCCCGCCATGCCTCAGGAGGATGGTTGTCCTCGGTGAGTTGACTCGCCCAGGGACCCATACGCACCGGGATCGTGCGGGCCACCAGGTCGCGGCAGTCTGCCATGGTGAACCGGCCCTCTCGCCCCGTGCCCTGTTCAGGAAACTCGACCGTGCATTCAGGGTCAAGCCAGCGGTTCCCCGCCGTGTCCACGTAGTAGCACAACACCCGGACTGAACCGGCACCGAACCGGGTCGCGAGCACGTGCTCGTCCACATCAAAGCTGAACTCGGTGAGCCCGTTCAGGTTGTCTTCCACATCGTCTGGGTCGGGGATGACCGCGTTGCGCGCCAAGCCGCGTTGTGCCAGCTCCTCCCCCATGCGCTCCATGTCTGCTTCTAGATCTTCAGCGAGCGAGTCGTCGTCATACACGTCGTCCACAAGCTGCTGCACGTCTTCAGGAATCTGCACCGGGGCCCCGTTCCTGCGGCGCAGCAGTGTGTACGTGCGCTGGAGCAATGCCAGCGGGTACACCGATGTCCAGGAACGCGGAAACCACGGAGCCCCATCAGCGTCGCCGTTCTGTTCCGGGGTGAGTACCACAAGCTCGGGCTGTTTGGCCCATTGGGGACGGTTGATGATGCCCAGGTGTTCGTGCCGCCAGCAGCGTCCCGCCCGTTGCAGCAACAGCGACACTGGAGCGAGGTCGCTGATCATCAAATCCACGTCCAAGTCGAGGGACTGCTCCACCACTTGGGTGGCTACCAGGACAGCGCCGCGAGTGGGTCTCCGTCCGCTCTGTGCACCTTCTTTACCGAACAGGTCAACGATGGTCGCGGTGATCTCCGTGCGCTGCCGGTTAGGGAACCGCGAATGCAGCAGGTAAAGGTCGGGGGCGTCCTCACCGAGCGTCGCAAACCACTGGGAAAGCAGATCGTAGACTCCCTGGGCTTCAGCAACCGTGGTGCAGATGATCGCTGCGCATCCTCCCTGCTTCACTAGTGGAGTCAGCTCCTTAGCGAGCACCGTGGACCGGTTTAGGGCTCCCTCCTTGACCGGCACGTCCACAAGCCGCACCTCCAAGGGCTTGCGGGGAGTCGTAGCGATAGGCAAGGGGTCGACGTCGCTGCTGCGAGTCACTTTTCCGATCCGAGCGTCAACGTGCAGCCAGCCAGGGTAGGAGACCTCCGAAACAGGCTGCGGTTCAGACCTGTTCCACCTTCTGCCTCGGGCACCTTCCAGGTACGCCTTGACAAGTGAGTTCGCGATGCTGTGATGCAAGGTCGCCGACAGCAGCACTACCGGCACATCAAGCGTGCCCAGCCAGCGCAGCAACTGTTCCAAGAGGACCTGCATGTAAGGGTCGACCGCGTGCGCCTCGTCGACAACCACCACTTTCCCAGCAAGCCCGAACAGGCGCAGCGCGTTGTGTTTCGCACGCAGCACCGCCATGAGTGCTTGGTCGATTGTGCCGACTGCCCAGGGAGCGAGTAGGCCCCGTTTACGCCCCATCAGCCAGTCAGTTGCGGCAAACGGATCGCGGTGCCCGAGATTAGAGAGCACTTTCGACACGCCTGGCAGGTCGGCGGGGGCGTAGTCGGGATTCAGCCACGCCATTGAATGCAGGAGGGCCAGCGTGGAGGAGCGCGGAAGGTCTGTGTTCTCCACCCGGTAGCGTGCGTACTCCTTGAGCCGGGTGTGCATCTGGTCAGCAGTGGCCATGGTGGGAAGCGCAAGAAAACGTCCAGGGCGCCCCGTTGCCTTCCCCAGCAGATCCGCCACATGGTAGGCGGCTTCGGTCTTGCCCTCACCCATGGGCGCGGTGATCAGCACTAATCCCGGACCGGTGCACAGGCAAGGAAGGTGTTTCGCCAACGATGCTTGAAGGCCGTTGGGCTTGCTCAGGTGCGGAAACGACTCAGTGAACGTGGCCGGAGGAACTGTGATCGGCCGTAGACCCGCGGCGTCGAGAAGTGAGGGGATGCGCCGTAGCGACGTTTCAAAGTGGGCGCGCAGTGCAGACGCGGAACCGTCTGCGGGCAGGGAGGTGAGACGTTCCAGGAGAAAATCCTCCTGGCTGACCAGCCAGTCAGCAAGGATGACCAGGCCGCACACGACCGATGCTGTAGGCCCGTCAAGCATGTCAGGAGGTGTGGGACGCCCCGTCGCATCAAAAACTGCGTGCAGCAGGGCGTGGCGCTGCTTCTCCCAGTGCGGCGAGGAAAAGCCGAACTCCGCTAGCGGATTGCGGCTTTGAAAAGAGGGGTGTGGGTGGAACGTACCGTGATGGCCCCCAAGCATCTGGGCAACGAGGCCGGTGACTAGTCCTCCGTTGGGATAGCCGAGTGAAGGAAGCGCGAACGGCAGCCATTTACCGGTCGCGGCAGCATGGGACCTTTGTTCCCCACTGAGCTCCTCCCCGGGATAAGCGGAAAGGTCGATAGCGATCTGCTGTTGGAACTCTCGGGTTAGTTTCCCTATGTCATGCAACCCCGCCCAGAAAGCGATGCAGTGTCCCGCGTGCTCTTCGTCAGTCTCCATAGACGAAGCGATCGTGTCTCGCAGCCCGGGAGAGAGATATTCGTTCCACAACACCAATGCCGCGGCAGCAGCGTCGAGGGAATGGCACACCAAGGGGTAGGTCTTGCCGCGAAGGCCGCGTTCTTTCGCCCAGAACCTCAAGTCGAGCGGTGGGATACCGTGCTTGTCATCTGTAGAATCGTGTTCGGGCACGTTTCCTCCTGAGTTCTGCTGCCTTAGCACGCAGAACATAGCGTTCCAAGCAACTTGAGTGAGGCAATTCCACAAAATTGGATTAGAGTGCCCGCAGAGGGAAGCACGCCCACCAGACAGATAACGCGAAGATAACAGCCCACAAAACTGCAGGTCAACAACTGAGAGCCCCACGCACGTGGGGATGGACCGGATCCAGCGGATCCGGATGCACCGCCGCGGGTGAGAGCCCCACGCACGTGGGGATGGACCGCCTCACCGAACGCCGCCCGGGTGATCGGGTCGGAGAGCCCCACGCACGTGGGGATGGACCGCTGGTGGGCAGGCCGGTAGAAATCGGCGGTGGGAGAGCCCCACGCACGTGGGGATGGACCGGGTTTTTGTGACCCACGTCACACAGAATAGTTGAGAGCCCCACGCACGTGGGGATGGACCGCGCGTGGTCAGGATGGCTAGCGACCTAGATGAGAGAGCCCCACGCACGTGGGGATGGACCGAGGTAGAGACCTACTACTCCCACGCCGAGGAGG
>NZ_BCWB01000019.1 GCF_001592045.1 Thermobifida fusca NBRC 14071 = JCM 3263
ACCGCGGCGACGCCGTCGAGGGGTGGGTTGGGCATGTGAGAGCCCCACGCACGTGGGGATGGACCGTTCTATGGGCCACCCACCACCAAGAAGACGGAGAGAGCCCCACGCACGTGGGGATGGACCGTCTGTCAGCTGCTGGGGTTGCGTGACGTGCGCGAGAGCCCCACGCACGTGGGGATGGACCGGCATGCGGGGATGACGTGCGTGGGGATCCCGTGAGAGCCCCACGCACGTGGGGAT
Organism: Thermobifida fusca NBRC 14071 = JCM 3263; assembly: GCF_001592045.1. Taxonomy (GTDB): domain Bacteria; phylum Actinomycetota; class Actinomycetes; order Streptosporangiales; family Streptosporangiaceae; genus Thermobifida; species Thermobifida fusca. The sequence continues at coordinate 244 of NZ_BCWB01000019.1, forward strand.
GGACCAACTTAAGAAGGAAAACCCCCCTACCCCCCGCCGAGAGCCCCACGCACGTGGGGATGGACCGGCGTGACGTTCCCCGCGGCCCGTTCCTGAGCACGAGAGCCCCACGCACGTGGGGATGGACCGCAGCAGTTCGATTTGCTCCTGTTTCTGAGAGCGAGAGCCCCACGCACGTGGGGATGGACCGTCGGTGGCGGCGCACAACCTGCTGTGCACCGCGAGAGCCCCACGCACGTGGGGATGGACCGCGGGCACCGCACGCTCGCAACTGGGAGGACCTGAGAGCCCCACGCACGTGGGGATGGACCGCGTTCAGCAAGCTCTTGTTGGTAGAAGTGCTGGAGAGCCCCACGCACGTGGGGATGGACCGCCCAGGCCGCCTACCGTCGGGCATCCCGACTGGAGAGCCCCACGCACGTGGGGATGGACCGTCGGTTTTCGAGGGTGAGGATTTGACGCTCGAGAGAGCCCCACGCACGTGGGGATGGACCGGGGCAGTACTGGCTGCGATCCACATCATTTTTGAGAGCCCCACGCACGTGGGGATGGACCGGTATCTTCGATACCACAGCGCCGCGCACGCGCGAGAGCCCCACGCACGTGGGGATGGACCGCCGACCTGACACCTTGATCATGTACTTGCCGCGAGAGCCCCACGCACGTGGGGATGGACCGATCCACCGAAACGGGAAAGGCCGGGAGCGCACGAGAGCCCCACGCACGTGGGGATGGACCGGGGTGAATCACCCCGTTGAACCGGCTTCGATCGAGAGCCCCACGCACGTGGGGATGGACCGATGCCGACGCGCTGGCTGCGCTCGGCCTGGTGGAGAGCCCCACGCACGTGGGGATGGACCGACCAGTACGACCTTGGGGATAAGCAGGAATTCGAGAGCCCCACGCACGTGGGGATGGACCGACACCCACAGGATTCACCTTGTGGGTGTCTGCGAGAGCCCCACGCACGTGGGGATGGACCGATCGTCACCGCTTACCGTGCCCCGCTGGTTTCGAGAGCCCCACGCACGTGGGGATGGACCGCCCCTCATATGCGATACTACGGCCCTTGACACGAGAGCCCCACGCACGTGGGGATGGACCGGCCTGGAGTCAGCGGCAACTCCAGGCCTTTAGGAGAGCCCCACGCACGTGGGGATGGACCGCCCTCATCCGTCTAGACGCCGCCTACCACGGCGAGAGCCCCACGCACGTGGGGATGGACCGAGGAGTCCTGCCGTTTTCCGGCAGTGACTCAGGAGAGCCCCACGCACGTGGGGATGGACCGGAGTAGCGATGGCTGTCATCGTCAACCCCCGCAGAGAGCCCCACGCACGTGGGGATGGACCGACGAGGTCCCCGGGAATCTCCTGCCCCCGCTGTGAGAGCCCCACGCACGTGGGGATGGACCGCGGCCTTAGACAGGCTGGTGGATGCGGGTGTAGAGAGCCCCACGCACGTGGGGATGGACCGGCCCCGAACAGATCGACGAACTTCGGGCCCTCGAGAGCCCCACGCACGTGGGGATGGACCGGTCAGCACCGAGAGCGCGGAGCAGGCCCGAGCTGAGAGCCCCACGCACGTGGGGATGGACCGCGTTGGAGGAGATCGTCACCGTGGTGGTGGCGGAGAGCCCCACGCACGTGGGGATGGACCGCAGCACCTGGATGTTGGGGATGGTCTCAGCCAGAGAGCCCCACGCACGTGGGGATGGACCGCGGCCTTAGACAGGCTGGTGGATGCGGGTGTAGAGAGCCCCACGCACGTGGGGATGGACCCCGGTCCAACACACGGGCAACATCGGACGGAGTCGAGAGCCCCACGCACGTGGGGATGGACCGCGGAGTTCCGGTGCCGCGCCTGCGGCCACCAGGAGAGCCCCACGCACGTGGGGATGGACCGAGGAGCGGTTGGCGCATGCGCTGCGAGCCCGTGAGAGCCCCACGCACGTGGGGATGGACCGAAGGCCGCCGCATCTACGTGCGCTGCGGCTACGAGAGCCCCACGCACGTGGGGATGGACCGTCTCGATCAGCCACTGCGCCGCCTCACTGGTTGAGAGCCCCACGCACGTGGGGATGGACCGGACGCGGACGCGCTCACCATGGCGTTAGGCCCGAGAGCCCCACGCACGTGGGGATGGACCGGTGATGACCACGACGAACCAGCTCCATCCAGACGAGAGCCCCACGCACGTGGGGATGGACCATGGGGGCGCCCCGCCGACGTTGGGCGGGGCGCGGGAGAGCCCCACGCACGTGGGGATGGACGGCCGCGCACGCTCCCTCGGCCGCCCCGGTGGGGGCGCAGGACCCCAGTGATAAGACTCCGATGGTGGCGGAGGGGATGTGGGTGGTCCCTTCGCCGTCCTCCGCGGTAATGGCGTTGGCGTCGCGGCGCACGGTACCCCGTCCTAGGTAGGCGAAGGGCCACCGGCCAGATGCCCGGGTGAGTTCACGCAGACTGGAGGCGCACCGTTTCCCGGTAGTGCTCCCCGGTCAGCCCACTGGGGCCAGGGTCATCAGGCCGCATCCGTAGGCTTTGGCGCGACCTATCCCCGAGATGAGCGCGCGACGTAGGGCGTCGGGGTCGGTGACTTCGAGCCGACCGTCGAAGGTCACAGTGACAAGAGAGACCGGACGGCCTTTTCGAGCTCCTTTAGAGAAGTTCCAGTCGCGACGGTTGTGGACGATCAGTTCGTGTTCGTCGCCTTCGGGAAGGCGACGCTTTTCCGCAGGTTTCTCCACTACCCGGAATCCCGCAGCGTCTTGGCGCTGCAGCAGCCACTATTTTTGATAGCGCTGGGTGAGGTGTGCGGTGAGTTTAGTGGGTTCCCCGGCTTTGCGGCGGATGCTGTGCACAGGGTTGGCAGTGAGCCGGAACGCCCACACGTCTCCTTTTGCTAGGCGGGACAGAAACGGAGTATAGTCGTAGCTTTCCCACGTGGGTTGGGTTGGCCACCCGGCCTGCTCCACGAGGTGGGTCAGGTCAGGTTTGGGCGGGCTGACGATGTAGAGGAACACTTCAGCCCTGGAGGTGCGGTCGATTCGCCACAGCACACGCGGGCCGTCGGTGTCGCTGGGCAGCAGGGTCGGGAAAGAGCTCATGACGGCGGCGTGCATAGCTTGCGGGGAGGCCAGCAGTTTACGTGCCCCGCTACGCGCGGTGTTAAGGCGAAAGCGGGTGAGGTACATGAGGTTCTCCCAGGAGTGGGGTGGGGTCGTGGTTGGGCGGTGTGGTCTTGCGTGCCTGCGGGTTAGGCACGGTGACTGTTAACGTGCGTACGCCGCGCAGGGCGTAGCGGCGATGCACCGGGTCGAAGCTGATTGGCAGGTCACGCAGGCTGTCGGCACCAGGATCACCCGGGGGCGCGTCGACGAGAAGGTCGAGGGGGACCTCCGGAAGGTCGCGTAGTTGGCGCTGATACCAGTTGGCGGCATGCCACTTTTCTTCTGCCAACACTTGTTCAAGCGGTTTTCCGCTGTGCACGCCCAGGTTGATCGGGCGGGAGGGTGGGCAGGAGCGCCGCCCCAGGTAGGGCAGGTACACGGGGTGCTGTACTGCCTGGTGCAGGGTGTCGATGAGGGTGTCTTCGCCTTCGACTGCTGCCACGAACACAGCGTCCGCCAGGTAGAAACGTTCGGACACCGGCATGGATTTTCCGGTGTCGAGGTGTATAGCGGTCTGGAAGTCGCGGATGCGGGTGCCGCGCTGGTCGACGCGTACGCCGAAGCGCAGGGCAGCCAGGTCGGACAGGTCGTCGGTGCGTTCGCGGCCTTGGGCGGCGGCGAGCAGGCCGAGGACACCGCTTTTGGTAGGGGCGTGTTCGGTGGTGCGCCGCGTGAAGCGGGAGGCGGCCCCCCACGCCTGCAAGGGGCCGGCCAACAGTAGTGTCAGGACTTTCACCGGTCTGCCATCCGCTGTGCGACTGCTGAACCGACGGCGGTGACGAGTTCGGAGAGGGTCACCTGTGCGCCGGGAAGACTGGTGAGTGCCTTGGTGTTGGGTCCCACGCAGACCAGCCATGTGTCGGTGTCGTCTTTGACTCCGTAGGCGTGTTCGATCTCGGGGATGTAGGTGGCTAGGCGTTCGCAAGCCTGTTTCAGGTATCCGCCGGCGTTTGTGGCGGTGACGGGTTCTTCGAAAGCGCTAGCGAAGCTCACCGGGCGGGAGGTGCGGATTTTAGCGATCACCACGTCGGGGAGGGTGTGGTTGCCGAAGGTGTTGATCTTGCCGGTGGGCATGGATTCAACGAAGCCGCGGATGAACGCTTCAACGGCACGGCGTAGCGGTTCGGTGAGAGGCTCGTCTTCCCGAAGCCCTTCGCCGAGGTTCTTGCGCAGCAGATCGACGTCGAGGGCAGCGTAGCGGTAGAGGGTGGCGGCGTTGAATTCGATGGTGCCGATCATGCCCGCGCCAGTTTCACTGTCGGGGTTGCGGTCGTCGACAGCGGTGTAGTAGTCGAATTCGTTCTCTACCGCGTGCACGCTGATCGCGTGGGCGACTTGGGCGGCGGCGTCGACGTTGATGTCAGCGCCGTCGGCGACCATGCGTCCGAACAGGGCGATGTCGACGGAGTGGCGGGTGTCGGCGATCTCTTTAGCCCGCTTTTTGTTGTCTTTGTCCTTGAAAAACGCCTTGATGTCGGCGCGGCCTTCGAGAGCGAGTTCAGCCAGGCCATCGAGCTGGCGGTTGCTGAGGAACATCAGGTAGGAGGATTCGGGGGCCGGAGCGGCTTTGCCTTCCTTCTTTGCTGTGTCGGCTTTGCGCTTGGGCACTTCGATCTTGCTACCGGTGGCGGCCTGAATGGTTTCCGCGGCCAGGGTCCAGGCGTTCTGCTCGTCGATGGAATCGTCGTGGCGGCGGATCCGTTCGGCCAGCACTTCAGCGACCCGCTTGGTGCGCACACCGAGGTCTTCCGGGGGGAGCAGGGTGTTGAAGGCCATGCGGGTGGCGCGTTTCCACGCCTAGCTGGACACGCGGGCGCGGCGCACCCCGCCGTAGTTGGCGGTCTTGGGGGCGCCGGTGTCGTCCCGGTTGAGGTTGCTGGGCGGGACGGTCTGCAGGATGTGCAGGTCGAGAATGGTGCGGTTCATGAGTTGTCCTTTTCGGTCGTCGTGGTGGAGTCAGGGTTTTGGGTGGTCTTGGGCCGGTAGGCGTGGAATCCGCGTCCCCAGGCAGTACGGACGCGTTGTGCTCCTTGGGGGTGCGGAACTGGTAGAGCTGGTCAGCGAGCAGCCCGTAGTCGAGGGGGATGGCGTCGCGGCGCAGCAGGGTGACGATTTCGCGCAACCTCTGAGCGAGAGCTTTATACGTGACGGCGTGGCCGACTTGCATAAAGCGTTTGCGGAGCGGTTCGTCGATTTCGCTTGAAGGCATGAGTCTGCGTACTGCCTCACCCAGTCCCCAGCCACGTTGGTGCATGCGGTCGTCGCGGCGTGACTGTTGGTGGATGGCGTAGAGGGTGAGGGCGATGTGCGCGGAGTTCTCCGCGACTTCCATGTCTTTTTCTTTGAGGGGAGGGGCGTCAGCGTAGAAACGGTCGTCGAGGATGAGCCCCCACAAGTCGGGGGTGTCCCCGATTTCCTTGCCTGCTCCTCTGCGGAGGCGCGCCAGGGTCGCTACCGCGCGGGGATTGTCGAGGCGGTAGCCTTCCTGGATTTCTCGGACCCGTTGGTCGACGAATGTTCCCACCCATGTCAAGGAGATGGTTTTCGGGGTTTCGGTGGTGGTCACGATGCTGCCTCACCTGTCTGTTCACTGGTGGCCATGGGAAGCTCCTTTTTCAGTTCGGCGCGGAACTTCAGATCAGCTCGGGAAGCGTTGAGCCAGACATCGGTGTTTTTGCCCTTGATGACCCGGCCGTTCCATGCAGCTTCCCCTGCTTCTGCAACGAGTTGCCTGCCAAGGTCGCTGATGATGCGGTGGGCTTTCTGCTGCCAGGCGCGGCGTCTTTCGGTGGCGTCTGTGCCGGGGGCGAGGGTGGCCAGCCAGGTTCGAAAAGGACCGTCGAGCATGCCGAATCCGCGATCACGTGCTGCAGCACGTGGGGTTTCGGGGTCAGCTCCGGCCGCTTTCGCGAGGTCAGCGGCGAGGCCTCCGAGGACGGTGACTGCTTTTTCGGCGTCTTCCACTGCTTTGATCGCGGTGCGCCCCAGGCCGCTGTCGCGTTCGTGGAGCAGGACCACGGCCATGGCCACGTGGTCGTCGACGATTTCGTCGATGACGGCCTGCTGGGTTCCGTAGGAGACGCCGATGAGCCGGGTGCGGATGAAGTAGTCTTCGGGCAGGAAGCCTTCGTTGACGAGACGTGCCACCCAGTCGAGGATGCGGGGGCGCACGATCGCTGCGGCTTCGCCACGCTGTTCAGCTCCACTTGCCTCCCCGGCCACGAGGGCGCCGAGGCCCCGCCAGGCGCTGCGTGTCGGGTCGTGTTCGCGCGGCAGGTAGACCTGTGGCTTTTTCAGTTTCTTCTCTTGGGCTGGGCTGCGCCGCCAGGCGGTCATCGGTTCGTGGTTGTGCTTGTTGCGCGGGGCGAGCGGATCGCCGTAGGCGAGCAGAACCCCGTAAACACCGTCGGCGTCGTAGTGCAGTCGGATACGGCGGCTTTGCCAGGTGTAGAGGTCGCATAGACCGTACGGGCGTTGGGCGAGTTCTTCGTCGTCTGCGGGGGCGGCGGTGGTGGGTGGCTGCCGCCAGGCCGGGCGGTCCTCGGGGGTAACTATGAGGTTGTCGGTGTCGAACGCCACCAGGTTGAGCAGCAGTGTCTCGTACAGGTTGGCGCCTTCGACCAGAATGCCACCGAGGTTTCCGGCCCAGCTAACTCCTTGTGGGTAGCCTTTGCCGCCTTTGGCCCGAGGGTCTCCTACAGCACCGGATTTGATGCCGGAAGTGTCGTAGGCGTGGGCGTGGACTAGCCAGCGGGCGGCTTCAGCGAAGCTGAGGCGGTCCACGCCGCGGGCCCGCATGGTGAAGAACAGCTCCCCGTTGGGGACATCGGCGACGATCCGATCTAGGGAGAACACGTCGTTCTTCTGGGTGTGCAAATCAGCGACCTGGAAGAACGGAGTGGTGGGGTGCAGCAGGTCAAAGCGGTGGTAGTACTGCTCCAGGTATGAGGCAATGCAGTCGAAGGGCAGCTGTTGTTCTGCCTCGTCTTGCGTCCACAGTTCAGCCCACTCGTCGGAGTCTTCTGGGCCGCCAATCGCGTCGTGCAGGATCGCCAGTAGGAGCCGTAGGAGGGCGAACTCTTGGGTGGGCACGTCGCCGACGAGTCGGCGCAAAAGTGGCGCCTGTTTAAAGACTTCGAGCAGCGACAGTTCTTTTTCGGTGCCGTCCCGGTATTGCACGGGCAGCCACGGCTGCGTGATCAGGTTAAAGGAGGGTGCGTCAGTTGTCACGGTGGACCTCAAGGCCGTTGGCACGGGTGTAGCGGAGTTCGTAGCCCGCCAGGTGGCTACGACAGTTCTCGTCGAGAAACAGGATCAGTTCGCCTGCCAGCCAATACGCTTCTTTCGTTTGCCACGCCGGGATGCAGTTGGCTTCAAGCTCGGCGATGACTTGGTCAAGAACTTTGGCTGTGGAACTGAATTGGTAGGGCAAGCGCAGCGCTGAAGAAGCGACGATGCGGGCAAGCCGGACAGGAGGAGCAGCATCGGTGGGCAGTTTCAACCCGCCGCGGTTCTTGCCTAGCCACGGCAGGGTGGTGAGCGTACCGTCGGCGCGCCGCTGCACGACGAGGACTTCCAGGGTTTCCTGACTGTCACGGACTTGGGCGGCACCGCGGCGAGTGTCGTCGGCGTCTCCCAACCCGGCGTTTACCCATCCGGTCAGGGGTTGTCCGGGTTTCTTCACTGGTCCGAGGAGGAAGTCCCTGGCACGGCCGCACTGGTCGGCTTGGTGGGCGTCGTCGGCGATTCGGGCTTTTTCCAGGGTTTCCTGCCATTCGGCGGGGCCGACCGTTTCGGAGCCGTAGGCTGCCTGCACCAGCGGGTGGATAGCGTCCGGCAGGCGGATCGCTTGTCCTTGCCCAGCAGTCTCGGCGAGGTAGGGTTCCAGGACCGCCAGGGAGCGCAGCAGTGGATAGTCCCGGTAGATGGTCCGAGAGCCTTTCACTGGTTGGGGGACCCTGGTTGTCCAGTCCACCCCGGTGATCAGGCAGCGCGCGGCGCGCAGCCGCGGGGGACGCTCGCACTGCTCTTTCCCGCGCTGGTGGCGGTGCAGGCGGCCCATCCGCTGCAACAGCAGGTCGATTGGTGCGAGATCGCTGACCAGCAGGTCGAAGTCAACGTCTAAAGACTGTTCCACTACCTGGCTGGCGACCACAATGTGTTTTGTGGGGCGGCTGCCTCCCGCTTGCGGGACTTTGTCGGGGGAGCCGAAGGTTTCCAGTAGCCGCGTGTCGTTCTCGACCCGGTCCGCATCCACGAAACGCGCGTGGGCGACGCTCACCTGGTCGTTCCCGAAACGCTGGCGCAGGTGGGCGGCGGCCTCGTGGACTCGGTCGACCGTGTTGCGGACGACTAGGGCACAGCCGCCCTCGGCGAGCTCTTCTTCCAACCGGTCCGCGAGTGTGTCCAGGTCGTCGTCTATGCGTTCCAGCCACACGGTGGTGCCGCGGCCTGAGGCGGCTGGCGCCACGATAGTGAGCCCCACGCACGTGGGGATAGACCGTCTTTTCCCCTGAAGCCTGTACTGTGAGACACGGATAGGTTTCGAAAACGTTAGACCCTGTCACTCGGTGTAACAGGGTCTACTTTTCTGCGATAGAAAGCTGGTTTACAGGAAGGCATCGCCTTCTGCGGTGCCGCAGCCGCAGTAGCCTCCGCTCAGCTACTTGACATCCACGCGGACCCCTGTGGAGAAACTTCCCTCGCCATTGACGAGCAGGTGCGACAGCTCGAAAGCCTTTGGCACGTCAAATGCGAGTTTTCCTTCGACTTCCACTCCAGGATTCACTACCTCAAGCCAGTCAATTCCAGACGAGGCTGACACGTCCCGCCGATACATGGCTCCCTCAGTGTCTATGAGCACCTGATCGCCGTCCTCAAAATACTCTGGGCCGCTGCTAACGTTTTTTACGCGGAGTTCAACCACCACGTACTGGCCCTGCGGAACGTGTGTTCTGTAGCTTTCAGCGATCTCGGTAACCCCCTCCTCGACGCTCAGCACAGTGATCTCCCAATCGCCGTGTGTCACAGCGTCGCCCACCGTGTATGACTCTTCTTCCTCAGTCGGGGTCGATGCCGAAGAAGTTCCACCGCTACCGCTGCTGTTACTGCCGCTGTTGCTACTGCTGCTGCTCGCCACGATTCCCAGGAGTATCACGGAAACGATGAACAGAAACAGCACACCGCCGCAACCGCCACATCCGAATAGCGCGATCTTTGCACCTGTGGACATGCCCTGCTGGGGCGGCGGCTGGGGCGGCTGATATGGGGGATGCATCGTTGCCTCCGACTGATAAAAAGTCAGCGACTGGTGAAGCCAGCCCTCTAGGGAAGAAGTTCCTTCGAGGAAGGGAATGATTGCTGTGACACGCCTCTACTCATAGAGAGTGCGCTGGCTTCAACTTATCTAAGATCTGTTTCTTCCTGTCCCAACTGCCTAAATATCCCCATTTTTGATGAGGGCCTGGTGGAAGCCAGTTACTGCGCTGCATGTTTTCAGCCACCGCACACTCTTCCTGGACACGGAAAGTTATCGGAGATATCCAATTCGAACATCCTGCTTCCGAGGGCTTAGTCGCCGGAATGGCAAGTTTTCGGCAGCTAAGCTCCGTTTCCCCAGTAGCGCAGACAGCAACGGAATGGGCGCTCTGCTCTGACCAAGTTCTGATTCTCCTGAACGAGGTGCCGTGTTGCAGCGGGCAAGTGGGGGTGTATCGGTTGTGGACAGAACGGCTCCCTGCCGGAGACAGAAGCACGTGCTGCTGTAGTGGTAGACCCGTGGGAGATGAGGCGCGGTCCGAAGAGCGTGGTGAGAAGACTCTTGTCGAAAAATCCCCTGATGCTGGCGTGATTCCTCGGGACAGCGTTGTAGGCAGATCCGCTACGTGATGCAGGTGGCGAACTTCTAGAGAGAAGACGAATACCCCGCACGGGCTAGGCCTGGGGCTGGTGGCAGGCGGGCCCGTGCGGGGTGGAGGTGAGGATCCGCCCCAGTGTGCTCTCCGCGCCCCCGCTGCGGAGAGCGGTGGGCGGCCTGCGCGGCCGCCCACGTTGACGGGGCGGAATAGTGGTTAGCGCACGCCCAGGAGGTAGTCGAGGGCGAGCTGGTCGAGGCGTTCGAAGTGGTAGCCGCGCTGGGCCACTTCGTCCAGGTTGATGTCTTCGGCGAGCAGGTCGTCCAGGGTCTCCCCTTCGGCGAGGGTGGACTGCTCCAGTTCGAAGACCCGGGCGGCTTCCATGGCTTCGCGGACTTCGGGGTCGGCGCGGAACGCTTCAGCCTTCTCCTTGAAGATGAGGTAGTTGCGCATGCAGTTGCGTGCCGCTTCCCACACGCCGTCGACGTCTTCGGTGCGCGGGGTCTTGAAGTCGAAGTGGCGCGGTCCGTCGTAGCCACTGCTTTCCAGCAGGTTGACGAGGAAGAACGCGTCGCGCACGTCGCCGGCGCCGAAGCGCAGGTCCTGGTCGTATTTGATGCCGCGCTGGCCGTTGAGGTCGATGTGGAACAGTTTGCCGTGCCAGAGGGCTTGGGCGATGCCGTGGGTGAAGTTGAGTCCGGCCATCTGTTCGTGGCCGACTTCGGGGTTGAGGCCGACCATTTCGGGGTGGTCGAGCTCGTTGATGAAGGCGATGGCGTGGCCGATGGTGGGCAGGAGGATGTCGCCGCGGGGCTCGTTGGGTTTGGGTTCGAGGGCGAACCGCAGGTTGTAGCCCTTGCTGCGGACGTATTCGCACAGGATGTTGAAGGCTTCGCGCAGGCGGTCGAGCGCGGCGGAGATGTTCTTGGCGGGTTCGTATTCGGCGCCGTCCATGCCGCCCCAGCACACGTAGGTGCGGGCGCCGAGTTCCGCGGCGCGGTCGATGTTGCGCATGACCTTGCGCAGGGCGTAGCGGCGCACGTCGCGGCTGTTGGAGGTGAAGCCGCCGTCGCGGAAGACGGGGTGGCTGAAGAGGTCGGTAGTGACCATGGGGACGGTCATGCCGCTCTCTTCGAGCGCCCGGGTGAAGCGTTTGATGATGGCGTCGCGTTCCGCGGGGGTGCTGTCCGGCGGGAGGAGGTCGTCGTCGTGGAAGGTGATGCCGTAGGCGCCGAGTTCGCGGAGTTTCCAGACGACGTCGACGGGGTCGAGTTGCGGGCGTACGGCCTTGCCGAAGGTGTTGTGGCCGCGCCATCCCACAGTCCACAGTCCGAAGCTGAACCGGTCCTCGGGTGTGGGCTGGTAGTTGCTCATGTGGGCCTCTTTCGTTGTCGGTTTGGTTTTACGGTTCGAGTCGGTTTCGGGCTTCGGCGTAGCGTTCGCGTACCTGCGGGGTGGGGTCGGCTTCGCTGACGACGGTTCCGGCGTCTTCCCATTCGGGTGGGGTGGGTTTGCCGGAGAGTGCCCAGGCTGCTTGGCGGGCGGCGCCGTCGGCGACGTATTCGCCTTCGGCTGGGATGGTGACGGGGCGGCCGAGGATTTGGGGGGCGATGGCGCGGACTGCGGCGGAGCGGGCGCCGCCGCCGATGAGGAGGACACGGTTGACGGGGACACCTTGGTGGACGAGGGCGTCGACGGCGTCAGCGAGGCCGCAGAGCATGCCTTCGACGAAGGCGCGGGCCAGGTTGGCGGGGGTGAGGTTGGCTCGGGTGAGGCCGTCGAGGCGGCCGGTGGCGTTGGGCAGGTCGGGGGTGCGTTCGCCGTCGAGGTAGGGCAGGAGGACGAGGCCGCCGGCGCCGGGGGGTGCGGTGAGGGCGAGTTGGTTGAATTCTTCGAGGGTGACGCCGAGCGCAGCGGCTCCGGCGGTGAGGACGCGGGCTGCGTTGAGGGTGCAGACGAGGGGGAGGAAGCGTCCGGTGGCGTCGGCGAATCCGGCGATGGTGCCGGTGGGGTCGGCGGTGGGTTTTTCGGCGACGGCGAAGGCGGTTCCGGAGGTGCCGATGGAGACGACGACGTCGCCGGGTCGGGCGTTGAGGGCGAGTGCGGCGGCCATGTTGTCGCCGGTGCCGGGGCCGACGACGTCGATGGCGGGGAGTTCGGGGGTGGTGACGCTGCCGACGACTTCGGCGGGGGCGGCGACTCGCGGGGTGCGGAGTTCGCGGCCGAAGGCGAGGGTGAGCAGGTCGGTCCGGTAGGTGTTGGTGGCGGGGTCGTAGTAGCCGGTGCCGGAGGCGTCGCCGCGGTCGGTGACGGGTTCGGTGGCTTGGGTAAGGCGTTGGGTGAGCCAGTCGTGGGGCAGGAGGATGCTTTCGGCTCGGGCGGCGTTGTCGGGTTCGTGTTGGGCGAGCCAGCGGAGTTTGGTGACGGTGAAGCTGGCGACGGGGACTGAGCCGACGGCTTGGCTCCATGCGGCGGGGCCACCGAGTTCGTTGATGAGGTCGGTGGCGGCGTCTGCGGAACGGGTGTCGTTCCACAGGAGTGCGTCGCGGACGGGGGTGCCGTCGGCGTCGAGGGCGACCATGCCGTGTTGCTGGGCGGCGATGGAGATGGCGGCGACGTCGTCGAGGAGGCCCCCTTCGGCGGCTTTGAGGAGGGCATGCCACCACACGTGGGGGTTGACTTCGGTTCCGTCAGGGTGGGGGGCACGGCCTTGACGGATGAGGGCTCCGGTTTCTGCGTCGCGTACGACGATCTTGGTGGATTGGGTTGAGGAGTCAACTCCGGCGACGAGCGGCATGGTGCCTCTCTTTGGTGGGACTGCTGGACATCTATTAGTTTTGTGTTTGAACGAATTGATTGTCAATCCTTGCCTGGACGGTAACGAGCAGACTGGTAGGAAAGCGTGGTGGAGGAACGCCGTGGCGGGCGTCAACCGGGAGGGAGCCATCGCATGGTGGGCGCTACCGAGGGACCGGCTGGTTTCCAGGCGGTAAGGGAGACCAACTTGGGGATCGTGCTGCGCACGATCCGGACGAGTGCTCCCTGTTCCCGGGCGGTGGTTGCCGCGTCGACAGGGTTGACGAAGGCTACTGTGTCCAGCTTGGTGGCTGAGTTGATCGACCGGGGTCTGGTGTGTGAGACCGGGTTGGTCAACGAGCGTCGGGTGGGGCGTCCCGGCATGATGTTGACGATCAACGGGTCGACCCTGGTGGCTCTCGGGCTTGAGGTCAACGTCGACTATCTCGCGTTGGCGGCGTTGGACCTGTTGGAGCGCGAGGTGCTGACGCGGCATGTGGCTTTCGACGCTCGGGCTGCCGGTCCTGAGGAGTGCGCGAAGCAGCTCAAGACGCTGCTGTTGGAGACGGTTGCGGACCCTTTGCTACGGGATCGTCCCCTGCTGGGGGTGAGTGTGGCGATTCCCGCGCTCGTCGATGTGAGTTCGGGGACGGTCACGAATGCTCCGAACTTGGGGTGGCGGAATTTCCCGTTGCAGCAGCGGCTCACTGAGCTGCTGGCGGATACTCCGCTGGCGGGGGCGCCGGTGCGGGTCGACAACGACGCCAATCTGGGTGCGGTCGCCGAGTACCGGGGCGGGCATCTGGCGCGCACCATGGACTTGGTGTATTTGACGGGTGAGGTCGGTATCGGCGCGGGTGTGCTGATGAACGGTGAACCGTTGCGCGGGGCGAGCGGGTTCGCCGGGGAGGTCGGGCATATTCCGCTGCTCAAGGACGGGCCGGCATGTGCGTGCGGGCAGGACGGCTGCTTGGAGGCGTTGGCGGGGTTGGATTCGATCCTGCGCCGCGCGGTCCCTGACCTGGTTCCGGAGGGGCCGGTGCGGGGCAGTGTCGTGGAGTCCTTGGTTGCGGAGACGGTGCGCCGCGCGGAGTCAGGGGATGCGACGGCGGTGCAGGCGTTGGAGGATGCCGGGGAGTGGCTGGGGCGTGCCGCAGCGACTCTGGTGAACTTGTTGAATCCCAGCGCGATTATTCTCGGCGGGTATTTTGTGCCGCTGTCGCCGTGGCTGTTGCCGTCGTGCCGGGAGGCGATGGCTGCGTATTCTTTCGCGCCGAACAGTGGGAACTGCCGGATTGAGCCGTCCACGTTGGGGTTGAGTGCGGCGGCCCGCGGCGGCGCTATGGCGTTGATCGATGCGTTGGATACCGGGTTGTTGCCGTTGCCGCCGGGCAGTAGTGCGGCCTGACCGGTAAGGGGGTGGCGGCTGCGGGGCCCGGTCTGGTGGTTTTCGGGGTGGGGCCGTCTGGACTGGGTGCGGCGGTGTTCTGCTGGTACGGGGCAGGCTCGCGGTCGTGCTCCTCGTGTTGTGCCCTCAGGATTGGTGCCGCAGGACGGGGCGGAAGGGGAATTCCATACGTGTTTCAGTGATTGTTTTGGTGTTCCTGGGCTAGGGGCCGCTCGAACTTCGAGCCTGTTTCTCACCTGGAGGCGCCTGCAATGCAGATGCAGATGATGCAGATGGCCCAGCGCAACACTGTGATACGCGGCCTGCACGATCTGGGGTTGGCCGCGTGGTTCGGCGGCTCCTTGATGGGGGCGGTCGGTTTGAACAAGGCCGCTGAGCAGGAGGCTGACCGGCTCGACGAGTCGATCCGGATTTCTGGCGCGGGGTGGGACAAGTGGGCGCCGCTGAACCTTGCTGCGATCGGCGCGCATCTGCTCGGCGGGGCTGGCCTGTTGGGGGCGAACCGGGAGCGGGTCATGCACCAGAAGGGGGTGGCTGCTTCGACGATCGCGAAGACAGCGGTGACGGCGGCGGCGCTGGGTGCCACCGCGTATTCCCGGATGTTGGGGCGGCGTGCTGAAGAGGCAGCGTCGGAGACGCCTGGGGGCGCGCCGTCGGCGAACTCCGAGTTGGAGGACACGTCCCGGAAGCTGCGGGTGGCGCAGTGGGCGGTGCCCGCGTTGACGGGCGTGTTGGTGGTGCTCAACGCGTTGCACGGGGAGCAGCAGAAGGCTGGTCAGCAGAAACTGGGCTTCATGCGCACGATGGGTTCCCGTTTGGGGTGGAACATGGCGTGAGCTCGGATGGTGGGGCGGCACTCCCGTGGGGGTGCCGCCCCACCTGTTTTTAGGACAGGTCGATCCAGGCGAGGGCGGTACCTGCGGCTTCGAACACGATGTAGAGGTCGTGTCGGCGGGTGACGCTGTCGACGGGGATGCGGACTTCGGTGAAGTCGAAGTGGTCGGTGGCGGCGGGGATGTCGGCGGTGGCGACGGTGGGGCCGCTGATCGGGTTGTCGATGCGCAGGGTGAGTGTGCCTGGCTGGTCGGTGTTGGCGCAGATGACGGCTTCCTTGGGGGCGGGGGTGAAGTCCACGTCGAGGAAGGCGATCCAGGCGCCGGGTTCGGTGGCGCGTACCGCGTCTCCGCGGTCTTTGGCGGCGGCGCACAGCACGACGCCGTGGTATTCGTCGTTGTCGGCGGCGTGGAGCCGGGTGGCGGGGCGGGGGCCGATGGGTTCGCCGGGGACGTTGAGGGGGGCGCAGACCCGCAGGTCTTTGGCGGAGCGTCCGAGGTGGACGGTGCGGGGTGCGTCTTCGACGACGAACCGGGATCGGGTGACGTCCCAGATGGCGAGCGCGTGGATGGGGAAGTCGATGCGGACGCGGCGGGATTCGCCGGGGTGGAGGGCGACGCGGGCGAATCCTTGGAGTTTGCGGAGTGGTTGTTTGACGCGGGAGACCCGCTGGTGGGTGTAGCACTGGACGACTTCTTCACCGAAGCGGTCGCCGGTGTTGGTGACGGTGACGTGGACGGTGACGTGGTCGTCGGTGACGTGGACTTCAGGGTCGGTGTAGTCGAAGGTGGTGTAGCTGAGTCCGTGCCCGAAGGGGTAGAGCGGGGAGCCGAGGTAGTACAGGTAGGTGGCGTCGTTGGCGATGATGTCGTAGTCGAACAGGTCGGGGAGTTCGGCTGCGGAGCGGTACCAGGTTTGGGTGAGGCGTCCGGTGGGGTCGGCGTCGCCGAAGAGGACGTCGGCGAGGGCGCGCCCGTATTCTTGGCCGCCGTGGGCTGACCAGAGGATGGCGGGGATGTGTTCGTCGGCCCACACGATGCCGAACGGGTAGCCGCTGGTGAGGACGAGGACGGTGGCGGGGTTGGCGGCGCGGACGGCGCGGAGCACTTTTTCTTGGGCGGCGGGCAGGTCGAGATCGGTGCGGTCTTCGGTTTCGCGTCCGTTGACGAGGGGG
>NZ_BCWB01000020.1 GCF_001592045.1 Thermobifida fusca NBRC 14071 = JCM 3263
TTCGGCGGTGGCGGCGATGGCGGCGGCTTCGGTGGCGCCGGAGCGGAGGGTGTCGATGGCGAAGACGGCGGCGCTGTCGGCGTCCGGGGTGAGGGTGACGGTGTTGTTGTCGCCGACGGCGACGTAGCGGCCGGTGGCGATGTGTTGCAGGACGCCGGTGCCGTTGGGGTCGGGTTGCCAGCGGAAGGTTTGGCGGACTTCCCAGCCGTTGGGCCCGGGCTGGTCGTTGGTGAGGTGGCCGTTTTCGTCTTCGGAGACGTAGCGGCCGTTGACGACGGCGCGGAGGGCCCAGGCGCCGCCCCAGTCGAAGAGGTCGAAGGCGGCGGATTCGGCGACGGGGCCGAAGCCGGGGGCGGGGGTGATGGTCATGGGGGTGCCGTCGGCGCTGGCGGTGAGGTAGCCCTCGTTGGTGCGGAGCGCGATGCGGTCGACGCCTTCGCAGAACACGGTTTCGGTGCGTTCGGCGAGGCCGGCGCGGGCGGTGATGGCGTAGGGGAGGGTGCCGCTGTACCAGTCTTCCATGAGGGTGTCGGCGAGTTGGCCGATGACGGCGATGCGGCGGGGGTCGCGGAGGGGGAGGATGCCGTCGTTTTTGAGGAGGACGATGGAGCGGCGGGCTGCGGTGCGGGCGAGGGCTTGGTGGGCGGGGCTGTTGACGGTGTCGGGGTCGACGCGGCGGAGGGGTTCGGGGTCGAATTCGCCGAGGCGGACGCGGACCGACAGGATGTGGGTGGCTGCGCGGTCGAGGTCTTCTTCGGTGATGAGGCCGCGGTCGAGGGCGTCGCGGAGGTGGGCGAGAGTGGCTTCGGCGCGGTCGTCGTCTTGGGTGAAGCTGTCGATTCCGGCGCGGAGGGCGTGCGCGTAGGCGGTGGCGTGGTCGTCGTAGTAGTGCTGGGGGTCGACGAGGTTGCCGGGGGCCATGGCGTCGCTGACGACCATGAGTTCGTCGGGGGCGGCGGCGCGGAGGACGTCGTTGATGAGTGGGCTGAGGTGGGCGGGGCGGCCGTTGACGAGGTTGTAGGAGGGCATGACGGCGACTGCGACGCCTTCGCGGAGGGCGGGGAGGAAGGCGGGGAGTTCGTATTCGTGGAGGACGCGTGGGGGGAGGTGGCTGGAGCTGGTGCAGCGGTCGGTTTCGTTGTTGTAGGCGAGGAAGTGTTTGAGGGTGGGGGCGGTGTCCATGCGGTGGGGGTGGGGTCCGGCGAGGCCGCGGGCGTAGGCGACGGCCATGACTCCGGTGAGCCAGGGGTCTTCGGAGTAGCCTTCTTCGTTTCGGCCCCAGCGGGGGTCGCGGAGAGGGTTGACGACGGGGGCCCAGACGTTGCGGCCGACAGTGGCGGGGTTTTTGGTGTGGAAGACGAGGACTTCGGCGGCGGTGGCTGCGCCGACTTGTTGGACGAGGTCGGGGTCCCAGGTGCTGGCGAGGCCGATGGCTTGGGGGAAGACGGTGGCTGGTCCGTGCCAGGCGAGGCCGTGGAGTGCTTCGGTTCCGGTGCGGAAAGATGCGATACCGAGTCGGGGGATGGGGCGTTGGTATTGGTGGAGGAGGCCGATTTTTTCTTCGGTGGTGAGTCGGGCTAGGAGGTCGCGGACGCGTTCGTGTGGGGGCAGGGTGGGGTCGCGGAAGGGTTCGGTCACGGTGTGTCCCTGTCTGGTTGGTGGTCTGCGGGTTATCGGGGTGCTCGGGCGGCGGCGGCAAGGGCGCGAGCGGGGGTGGTGTTGTCGGGGAGGCGTCCTTGTTCGACTGCGTCGAGGACTCGGGCTGCGGCACCGAGGGCGGGGGCGTCCAGGCTGAGGGTGGAGGCCACCGCGATGGGTTCGTCGGCGGGGATGCCGCGGGTGTCGAGGAGGTCGTTGACGACGGGGAGCAGCCAGGGGGCGAGTTCGGCGTAGTAGCCGCCGAGGATGACGCGGGCGGGGTCGAGGACGCTGACGAGGGTGAAGATTCCGGTGGCGAGGTCTTTGGCTGCGTCGTGGAGGCGGGTGAGGGTGGTGGGGTCTCCGGCGCGAGCGCGGGCGACGATTTCGTCGATGCGGAGTTCGATTTCGGCGAGGGAGAGGTGTTCGTCGTCGCGGGTGTCGTCGGGGAGGACGCGGCGGGCGATGGCGGTGATGGAGGCGACGGTTTCGAGGGGTGCGGTTCCGCCGGGGGCGGGGACGGGGATGTGTCCGGCTTCGCCGCTGTAGCCGGAGTGGCCGCGGCGGAGGGAGCCGTCGACGAGGAGTCCGGCGCCGAGGCTGGTGCCGCCGGTGAGGTAGACGAGGTCGCGGGTGCCGGCGTGTTCTCCGAAGCGGTGTTCGGCGAGGACGGCGTAGTTGGCGTCGTTGCCGATTTCGACGGGGAATCCGGGGCCGCGGAGTGCGTCGACGAGTTCGGCGGCGAAGTCGACGTTACGCCAGTTGAGGGAGGGGACGAGGCGGGCTCGGCCGTCGGGGTCGACGAGTCCGGGGAGGGCGACGCCGAGGCCGAGGACTTGGCGGCCGTCGTGTTCGATGCGGGTGACGACGCGGCGGATGAGTGCGGTGACGGCGGTGACGGTGCGGGCGGGTGAGACGGTGTTGCCGGGGAAGGCGCGCCGCCAGGAGAGGACGGGGCGGCCGGCGAGGTCGACGGCGACGGCGGTGAGGTAGTCGGCGTTGACTTCGATGCCGATGGCGGCGCTGGAGGCACCGTCGAGGGCGAGCATGATGGCGGGGCGGCCGACACGGTTTTCGGTGGTGCCGGTTTCTCGGAGGAGGCGGCGGCGCAGGAGTTCGGAGACGAGGCTGGAGACGGTGGTTTTGTTGAGTCCGGTGGCGGCGGCGATGTCGGCGCGGGAGCAGGGGCCCTGCTCGCGGACGCAGCGGAGCACCACTGCGAGGTTGGTGGCGCGGACGTCGCCCACTTCTGCTTTGTTGGGGTCTCTGGTCCTGCCGATCACTGCGTGTCCCGTCTCCGTTTCGTAGCGCTTCGGTTGCGGATCTTGTGGTCCGCATCACCCGAGAGTAATTTGTTTGTCTAAAACCCGAACTAATTCTATACGCGGCTACGTCAAGACTCCAGAGAGTCATCGCAGACCCCTAGCTCCCCTCGTGAAGGGACGACGATGAGACACTCCCACCCCTCCCCCGGCCACGGGCCGAGCCGGCGCCGCTTCCTCGGGTTGACCGGTGCTGCTGCCGCACTCGTGGCGGGCAGCGGCCTGCTGTCGGCCTGCGCCCCCAAGGGGCCGCGTCCCGGCAGCAGCGGTTCCGCGGCCAACCTCGACAAACTGGACGCGCTCGTCCCCGACTACATTCCGTTCCTAGCGGTGGAGCCCGACATTCCCGGCACGCACGGGGCCCCGCCCGGTTTCACCTCCTACCCCACCGAGCTGGTGCAGGCGGTGGACGGCACCCCCGGCAAGGGCGGCAGCTACAAGGCGATGGCCCCGCTGTGGGGGCCTATCCCGCCGGGGTTGGGAGAGAACTCTTTCTACGACTTCGTCAACAGCAAACTGGGGACCACGATCGACTTCCAGTTCCAGGACGGCAACACGATCATCGACAAGATGAACGCTGTGATCGCTGCTGGGGACGTCGTCGACATCACGATGATCCCCGACTGGGCGATCAACCTCATCCCCGACTTCAACGAGGCTGCGCCCCAGCTTTTCGAAGACCTCACCCCGTACCTGGCCGGATCAGCGGTGGAACCGTATCCGATGCTGGCAAGCCTGCCCACCAACGCGTGGAAGTGGGGGGTGTTCAGCGACCGGCTCTACGGGGTGCCGTGGCCCACCGATCCGCTGTCGGAGTGGATCTTCTACCGCAAGGACCTGTTCGACAAGCACGGCTGGGGTCTGCCCACCACTGCTGAGGAGCTGTTCGAACTCGGTGAGGAGATCAACGACCCGCGCAACAACCGGTGGGCGTTCGGCGACTTCTACCGGGTGGCCCGCCAGATTTTCCGGGCGCCGCGGGAGTGGCGGTATGAGGACGGAAAACTTGTCCACCGCTATGAGACTCCCGAGTTCGAGGAGGCTGTGGCGTTCATGCGCCGCGTCTACGACGCTGGGCTCGTCCACCCGGATATCGCGGCGGGGACCGGAGCGAACTCCAAGGAGCTGTTCAACAGCGGCAAGATCGTCATCACCCAGGACGGGTTTGGCGCGTGGACCGAGGCCTACCAGGCGATCCTGCCGCAGAACCCCGACTTCCGTATGGACTTGGTGCCGGTGTTCGCGCACGACGGCGGCACCCCGTCCCTGCACGGCAACGACCCGTCCAGCCAGAGCGTGTTCATCAAGAAGGGCTTGGGCGAGGAGAAGGTGACCGAGATCCTCGCGGTGCTCAACTACTGTGCGGCCCCGTTCGGCACGGTCGAGTACATGGTGTACCGCTACGGCGAGGAGGGGCGGCACTACGAGCTGAACGACGACGGTGCCCCCGAGCTGACCGAGCTCGGGCAGAAAGAAGTGTCCAACGGCTACCTGTTCATCAGCGGCCGCAACAACGCGATCGCGGAAAGCGAGTACCCGGACTACGTGGAGTCTTTCACTGCCTGGTTCAACGAGGCCGCGCAGTACACCGAGGAGAACCCGTTCGAGGGGATCCGGATCCAGCGGCCGTCGGCGTATGTCAGTGCTGAGCAGCCCACGGAAGACAAGATCACGGACATTCTGCGGGGCCGCCGCGAGGTGAGTGAGCTCAGCGAGGTCGTCGCCCAGTGGCGGCGGGACGGCGGTGATGCGGCACGCGACTTCTACGGCGACGTCCTCGCCGAGCACGGCCGTGCTTGACCGGATGCTCCGGCCCCGCTCTGCGGTGCGCGCGGCTGCCCCCGATACTGCAGCAGCGCCTCAGGGGGCCGCGCGCACCCCGCGGGACAGCCGGAAGACGAAGCACCGTCCTGCCGCTAAACCGCTCCGGGCCCGGTTGCGCCAGGACTGGCAGTTGCTGTTGATGACCGTGCCCGCGTTGGGGCTGCTGCTGGTCTTCCACTACATCCCGACGCTGGGCAACATCATCGCGTTTCAGGACTACTCCCCTTACCGGGGGATCTGGGACAGTCCTTTTGTCGGTTTCGACAACTTCTACTGGCTGCTGACCGACCCGGCGTTTTGGGACGCGACCCTGAACACGCTCACCATCACCGCGTTCCAGTTGGTGTTCTACTTTCCCGTGCCGATCGCGTTGGCGATCCTGTTGGACAGTGTGCTCTCCCCGCGGATCCGCATGCTGCTGCAGACCGTGGTGTACATGCCGCACTTCTTCTCCTGGGTGCTGGTCATCACACTGTTCCAGCAGATCATCGGCGGTGCCGGGCTGATTTCGCAGATGCTGCGGCAGCACGGCTATGAAGGGTTGGACATTATGACCAACCCGGACACGTTCCTGCTGCTGGTCACCGCTGAGGTGGTGTGGAAGGACGCGGGCTGGGGGATGATCGTGTTCCTCGCCGCGCTAGCCGCGATCGACCAGAACCTGTATGAGGCTGCGGCCGTGGACGGGGCGAGCCGGTGGCGGCGGTTGTGGCACATCACCCTGCCGGGGCTGCGCCCGGTCATTGTGCTCCTGCTCATCTTGCGGCTCGGGGACGCCCTCAACGTGGGGTTCGAACAGTTCTTCTTGCAGCGTGACGCGGTGGGGCAGCAGGCCGCGGAGGTGCTCGACACGTTCATCTACTGGCAGACCCTGGCGGTGGGTGAGTGGAGCTACGGCGCGGCTGCGGGCCTGGTCAAAGGCGTTGTCGGCCTGGTGCTGATCTTGGTGGCGAACAAGGTCGCCCACATGCTGGGTGAGAACGGAATCTACCGGCGGACATCATGACGACACTGACACGGCAGCGCCCGGTGTGGGCTGAGACCCCTTCCCTGGTGGAGCGGATCGCTAAGGCGCTGGTGCTTACCGGGATTGCCTTAGCGGTGCTGTTCCCCATCTATGTGGTGGTGTTGACCAGTTTTTCGCCTGCTTCGGCGATCAACGAGGCGGGCGGCCTGGTGGTGATCCCCCGCGGGTTTTCCTTAGCCGCCTATGCGGAGCTGTTCGCGGGCGGCGTGGTGACGCGGGCGGTGGCGGTCAGTGTAGGGGTGACCGTGGTCGGGACCGCGATCAGTTTGAGCGCGACGATCCTGGCCGCCTACGGGTTGTCGCGGCCCGGGTCGCTGCTGCACCGGCCGTTGCTGTTCCTGGTTTTGCTGACGTTCCTGTTCAGCCCGGGCATGATCCCCAGTTATCTGCTGGTCAGCTCTTTGGGGTTGATCGACAGCTACTGGGCGCTCATCCTGCCGACTGCGATCAACGCGTTCAACCTAGTGGTGATGCGCGCGTTCTTCATGAACTTGCCGAGCGAGATCGCGGACAGCGCCCGGGTGGACGGGGCCAGCGAGTGGACGATCCTCACCCGGCTGGTGCTCCCCATGTCCAAGGGTGTGGTGGCGGTGGTCGGACTGTTTTACGCGGTCGGCTACTGGAACGCGTTCTTCAACGCGATCCTCTACATCAACGACAACGCTAAGTGGCCGCTGCAACTGGTGTTGCGCCAGTACGTGCAGCAGGGGCAGAACATTAGCGTGGGTGCGTTGGCGGACGCCTCCCAGACGGCGAGCACCCTGCCGCCGAGTCTCGCCTTGCAGATGGCGATTGTGGTGATCGCGCTGGTGCCGGTGCTGGTGCTGTACCCGTTTGTGCAGCGCCATTTCACCAAGGGTGTGATCATCGGCGCGGTGAAGGGGTGAGAGACAGGCCGTGCTCGTCTTCGGGGCTGCGGGCACGGCCTCATGTTTGTGTGTGACTGGACTCGGCGGGCGCCGTGCGAGTCTTTTTTACTGGTTTGGTGGGGGCGTGCCGGGTTCTCCGGCCTTTCTCGTCGCGGGTGTCTCCTCTGGCCGCCGGTGGTGCGTGGTGCGAGCGGCCCGGCCTGGAGTGGTCTGCTGGTGGTTGGTATTCGGAGGCCTTGCGTAGGCTCTTCCCTCCCCTGCCGTAGGTCGGAAGGCCGTCCGCTGGGGCCGCGCGGCCGCTTCCCTGTTTGGGTGAGGCTGGCGGGGTGTGGGCCGAGCTCAGATGCCGCGGGTTTCCGCATGGCTAAGGGCTGTGTCCTGGTTCGTTCTTGTGTGTGCCGGAGGCAGGGGGCACACAGTCCTGGCCGGGCGGGTGCCCGGGTGAAGCCTTCGGGTATGGGATGCCCTGCAGGAGGCCCGAGTGCGGAAAAAGCCCTCGTGCGGACGGGGCACGAGGGCTTTGCAATAACCGGGTGCTCGACTAGTGGTGTCGCGCGCCCGGTCGGCAGCGGCCCGGGCGCTGCCGTGGTGGCGCCAGGCGGGGACTGCGCAACCGGGGTTTCCACGGTGTGGCGTCCGGGCCGCTGGTCTCAGGGCTGACCTAGCCGGCTGCCGAACACGGGGTCCCGTTGAGGGTGAACTCGGTCGGCTTGCTGCCGGGGGCAGGCGAGCCGAGGAATCCGAAGCTCGCAGTGCCGCCGGGGGCGATGGTGCTGTTCCATCCCGCGTCGCGGGCGGTCACCTTGGCTCCCGACTGGGTGAGCTGGGTGTTCCATGCCTGGGTGATCTGCTGGTTGTCGGGGAAGGTCCACGTCAGCTCCCAGCCGTTGATCGGCGTGTCGCCGGTGTTGGTGATGGTCACCTCGCCTTGGAAGCCGCCGCCCCACTCGTTGAGGACCTGGTAGGAGACAGCGCAGGCGGCGTCACCGGGCGGCTCCTCCGTTGGCGGAGTGGACGGTTCCTCCGTGGGCTCCTCGGTGGGTTCTTCCGTGGGCGGGGTGGAGGGTTCTTCTGTCGGCTCCTCGGTGGGCTGCGGTGGCGGCCCGTCCAGGTCGCCGACGATGACGCCGCGGCCGTTGGTGCCGATGTAGACGCGGCCGTAGACGTCGGGGTCGCCGGTGATGGCCGCACCGGTCCAGGCCCACTGGTGCTGGTCGTCGTTGATCCGGACCCAGGTCGTGCCTGCGTCGTCGGAGCGGAAGATGCCGCGCACCCCGTTGATCTTCGACGAGGTGTAGACAGCGGGGTAGCTGCGGCCGGGGGCGGGTTTGCCGAATCCGACGACGTCGCCTTCGTCCACGGCGGTGATCCGGGTGAAGGTGGCCCCGGAGTCGGTGGAGCGCCACATGCCGTAGGTGCTGTTGGTTTCCCCGCCTGCCAGCCAGATGTCGCCTTCGTGGCCGGGGACGGCCGCAAAACGGATGTTGCCCTTCGTGGGCAGGCCGGCGGCGGAGGATTTCGTGAAGGTGGCACCGCCGTCGGTGCTGGTGTAGAACGTGCCGTTGGCGAAGGCGTAGAACTTGTCCGGGTTGACCCGGTCGGCTTCCACGCGGGCCCCGGCGGGGACTCCCTGGGACGGGGTCCACGAAGAGCCGAGGGTGGTGGAGTAGTGCACGCCAGTGCCGTCGGGGCTCCACACGATGCGCGACCCGTCGGCGTTGACCGCGACGGTGCCAGCGCCGGTGACTCCGGAGGGTTCCTGTCCGGCCCACCAGTGTGATCCGCCGCTGGTGGAGATGCCGATGTGGGAGTCGACTTCCCCGTCGACCGCTTCCCCTACCCGGGCCATGACGCTCGGGTTGAGTTCTGCGAAGTCGATGCTGCGGGTGTTGCCGTGGAAGGGCGAGTCGAACATGGCGTCGGGGACGACGGTGATGTCGTCGTGGACGAAACCGCCGATGTCGCCGAGGGCGGAGACCAGTTCGGTGTCGCCGGGCGGGGCGATGAGGTCCTGGACCGCGGTTTCTTCAATACCTTGAGCGCGGACCTTGATGTCGATCTTCTTGCCTTCGTCCCAGTTGGTGAGGTTGTCGCTGCCGTAGATGGTGGCTCCGGTGCCGTACAGCATGCGGTCGGAGTTGAACGGGTCGATTTCGAAGGCCTGGGTCATCCAACCGAGCTTGGGGCTGACTTCGGGCGGGTTGTCCTGCCGGTTGAAGTCCAGCCACGGGGCCGCGGAGATGTCGTGGTTGTAGCGCAGGGTGCGGTCGGGGTATCCGCTGAACTCCCAGATGCGGCTCCAGGTTTCTCCGCGGTCGGTGGAACGCCAGATTTGGATGTCGGGCCACCACAGGATCTGGCTGACCACCATGATCGTGTCCGGGTTCTGCCGGTCAATGGTCAGGCCGCTGAAACCGTATTCGAAGCCGTCGGGATCGGCGGGGGTGATGTCGGTCCAGGTGCCGGTCGTGGTGTCGTAGCGCCACACTTCACCGTCGGATCCGTCGTAAGGGCCGCCGGTGTCGCTGGTGGCGATGTAGAGCAGTCCGTTGACGTGGTCGAAGACGCCTTTTTGCGCGAGGAAGCCGGTGGGCTGTCCGGGGATGCGCTCCCAGGTCTGGCCGCCGTCGGTGGAGCGGTAGACGGTGTTCTGCTTGTCGGCCACCCCGACGTAGATGTCTTTGGTGACGTGGCCGGGCGAGGAGCTGGTGGGGTCGAAGACGACCCAGACGACGCCCTGGTTGTCTCCCAGGTATCCGCCGACGTCGGAGGGGTCGGCGACGTAGTTTCCGGGGTTGGGGAAGCTGGTGACTTTCTGCCAGGTCTTGCCGTAGTCGGTGCTCTTCCACAGGCCGTGGCCGCTGGGTGCGCCCAGGTAGAGCACGCTGTTGTCGTTGGGGTCGATGGCGAGCCGCTCCCCCATGCCGCGGCCGGGCATGTTGCCGCCGAGTTTGAACGGTAGTTCAGTGGTTTCCCAGGTTTCTCCGCGGTCGGTGGAGCGTTTGATCGCGCCGTTGTTGGGGTCCCAGTCGTTGGTGTAAGTGCCGACGGCCGCATACACGCGGTCGGGGTCGACCGGGTCGGTAGCGATGCTGACGACGCCGCTGTGTCCCCAGTCGTCCCAGCCGACGTGGTCGAGCAGGGGGATCCACCGTTCGGTGGCGGGGTCCCACCGGTAGGCGCCGCCGATGTCGGTGCGCGCGTAGATCAGGTCCGGTTCGCTCTGGTTGAAGACGATGCCGGGGACGAAGCCGCCGCCGACGATTTCGACGTTGCGCCAGGTGTAGCCGGTGGTGGCGGAGGCGGGGGCGGCAGCGGAGTGGACGAGGCCGACTGCGGCCACGGTTGCGGCGGCCGCGATGCAGGTGAGTGCACGGGCGATGATGCCGCGTCTGCGGGGGGTGGGCGGGGGTGGTGTTCGCTGTGCTGTTGCTGTCACGTCATGCTCCTGATGTGGGGGTGGAGCCTGCCCGGGGCGGTCCCGGGCGGAGGGGTGGTGGCCCTGTTACCGGTGCAGTTCCACGTGTGTGGGCGGGGTGAGCCCGTGGACGGGAACGATGTCGACACCGGTGATGGGGGCCGGGCCGTCCACGGTGACGCGGAGGGTGTCGCCTTCGCGGACGGCGGTGACGACGGTGTCGCCGTCGACGTCGGTGAGGACGGTGCGCCGCCCCTGACCGCCCCAACTGACGAGGGTGATCGGGGGGAATGGGCCGTCGGGGATGGTGGTGGTTGCTTCCACTACCGGGATGAGGGCGCCCAACCGCACGAAGAGCGGGAAGCGGTTGAGCGGGCTGTGGAGTTTCACGGTGCGGCCGCCGTCGTGGAGGCGTCCGCTCCAGTAGTCGACCCAGTGGCCGGGCGGCAGGTAGACGTTGCGGATGCCTTCCGGCCCGCAGACGGGGGCGACGAGCAGGTCAGGGCCGAGGAGGTATTCCAGTTCGGCCTGCCAGGCCAGCGGGTCGTCCGGGTAGTCGACGCACAGGGCGCGCATGAGCGGTGTTCCGGTGCGTGCGGCGACGGCGGCGGCCGAGTACAGGTAGGGCATGAGCCGGTAGCGCAGGTGGAGGGCTTCGCGGGCGGCGTCTTCTGCTTCGGGGGCGAACCGCCAGGGTTCTCGGGTGGTGGTGCCGTGGAAGCGGACGAGGGGGGAGAACGCGCCGAATTGGGCCCAGCGGGCGTAGAGGACGGTGTCGGGGGTGCCGTTGAATCCTCCGGCGTCGTGGCTCCAGAAGGGGACGCCGCTGAGTCCGTGGCTGAGTCCGCCGCGCAGGGTGGCGGCCATGGCGGGGAAGGTGCATTGGCTGTCGCCGCTCCATTGGGCGGAGTGGCGTTGCCCGCCGAGGTAGGAGGAGCGGGCCCAGACCAGGTCGTATCCCTTGACGTCGCGGGTGACTTGGGCGACGGCGTCGTTGAACAGCAGGGTGTAGACGTTGTGCAGGTCGGTGCCGGTCATGCCGTTGGCGGCGACGGCGTCGGCGGGGACGCCTTCCCCGAAGTCGGTTTTGAAGACGGCGACGCCTTGCTGCAGGAGGGTGCGGAGCCGGGCGGTGTACCACTCGGTGGCTTCAGGGTTGGTGAAGTCGACGATGCCGACGGGCGGGTGGGAGCCGTGCCAGGCGTCGGCGAGGTAGACCTCGCCGGTGGTGCGGCGGAGGAAGTATCCGTGTTTGGCGGCTTTTTCGAAGTGGGGGCTGAGGTGGGAGATGTAGGGGTTGATCCACAGGCAGACGCGGAAGCCGAGGTCGGCGAGGTCGGCGAGCATCTGTTCGGGGTTGGGGAAGGCGTTGCGGTCCCAGTCCAGGTCGGACCAGTGTCCTTCGGCTTGCCAGTAGCAGTCGAGGTGGAGGACGTCGCAGGGGATGCCGCGTTCGCGGATGGTGCGGGCGCGTTCCATGACCCGCTGTTGGGTGTCGTGGATGAATCCGGAGGAGATCCAGGTGCCGAACGCCCATTTGGGGGGTAGGGCGGGGCGGCAGGTGAGCTGGTTGTAGCGGTCGAGGATGTCGCGTGGGCTGGGGCCGGCGATGACGTGGTAGTCGAGGATGTCGTCGGGGACGAGGAGTTGCACGCTGCTGTGCGTGGACTGTCCCATGTCGAATTCGGCGGGGCTGCCGGTGTGGAGGAGGAGGCCGTAGCCGCGGCTGGAGATGTAGAGCGGAACGTTTTTGTAGGCGCGGTCGGATTCGGCGCCGAAGGCGTCGAAGTTCCACATGCGGACGCGGCGGCCGCGCAGGTCGAAGGGGGTGAAGCGTTCTCCGAGGCCGCCGAGGCGTTCGTCGCTGGCGAGGGTGAAGGAGTCGTGGTAGGCGGTGACGCCGTCGACGGTGCTGCGGCCGAAGGGGAGGGTGCGGCAGCGTCCGCTGATGTCGACGTGGCCGCGGTCTTGTTCGGTGAGGAGGCGGCCGGTGTCGTCGGTGAAGCGCAGGTGCCAGGGGTCGAGGGTGAGGTGGGCGTGGAGTGGTCCGCTAGCGATGACGATGTGGTCGTCGTTGATGGTGACGTCGGCGGTGGCGTCGGGGTGGGGGTGGACCATGGTGAGGGCGCGTGTTGCGCGGGGGGCGGCGTCGGGTTGGGCGCTGAGGCGGACGCGGATGACGCCGGGTGCGGAGGCGGTGATGCTGGCGGTGAGGGTTTCGCCCGTGGTGGTGGCGGCCTTGAGGTGGATTCCCTGGTCGGTGATGTCGAGGAGGTCGGCTCGGGTGACGGTGCCGGGACTGCTGTGCCCGGGTGCGGGGACGGGCAGTTCCGGTGGGTCGGCGACGAAGCGCTCGTGGGGGACCATGGGGGGCCGGTAGAGCATGCGGGCTCCTTGCGAGGGCACGGACGTCACTCTCGATTAGTTTGGCTTCAAAACGAACAAAAATCAACGCTCCGTATGAAGGAGACCACGCACCGATAGGTGTGCGGGAGGGTCGCTGCGGGCCAAGGCGGTTCCTCGGCGTGTGCCACGTCGTGCTGTCTGGGCTGGGCGGGTGTGGGCGCGGCTCCCCGGGCCGGGGAGCCGGTTCTGGTCACTGGTGCAGGGTGAGGGGTGCGGTCACGTCCACTGCCTGGTCCGGGTCCAGGGTGACGACCCGGGTGGCGCCGTCGGGGAGTCCGATGCGTACTCGGGTGGTGTGGCGGGCGCGCAGGCGGGCGCGCATCCGGGTGGGGGTCCATTCCAGGTGGTCGACGAGCACGCCGCCGCGGCCGCACAGTCCGCGGGCTTCCCCTTCAGGCCAGGCTGGGGGAAGCGCGGGGAGCAGGTCGCAGCGGCCTTCGCGGGAGCGCAGCAGCATGGCGGCCACGACCGCGGGGAAGCCGCCGCAGATGTCGGTGTTGAACAGCGCTCCCCTGTTGTGGGTGGAGACCAGGGTGGGCCGCCAGTAGCGGGTGGCCATGAGTTCCAGCGTGGTGGCGGCCTCGGTGGCCAGGCCCAGGTTGGCGGCGGCAAGGCCGAGTTGGACGAGTCCGAACGCCATCTCGTCGGACGCTGCGGAGCGCCACCAGGCGAGGCGGGCGCGGATGGCGCGGACGGCGGCGGCGCGCAGCGTCGGGTCGGCGAAGGCGGGGTCGCCTTCGTACCAGAACGGGAAGAGGTGGGAGGCGTGGCGGTGGGTGTGGCGGTCGGTCTGGTCGAGGGGGCCGGCTGGGGTCGCCCATTCGGCGAGTTCGCCGGTGGGAGCGATGCGGTAGCGGGGCAGGCGGGCGCCGAGCT
This sequence comes from Thermobifida fusca NBRC 14071 = JCM 3263, assembly GCF_001592045.1. Classification (GTDB taxonomy): domain Bacteria; phylum Actinomycetota; class Actinomycetes; order Streptosporangiales; family Streptosporangiaceae; genus Thermobifida; species Thermobifida fusca. Next base: position 13,381 of record NZ_BCWB01000020.1, read on the forward strand.
CGGCCCAGCGGCGGGCTCCGGGCAGGTCGAGGATGCGGTGGGCGCGGAGCAGGTTGCGGACCAGGTCGCGGACAGCGGCGAGGTCCATGGTGGCGTTGGCGCAGGCCTGGGAGTCGGAGTCGGCGGGGGTGTTCTCGGGTGAATAGGAGGGGACGAATCCGTCGTCGGTGAGGAAGTCTTCGTAGAACGCGGCGGCGTGGTGCAGGAACGGGAGGGCGCGTTCGCGGAGGAAGCCGGGGTCGCGGGTGTAGCTGTAGTGGTCCCAGTACAGGCGGGCGAGCCAGGCTGCGCCGGCGGTCCACAGGGTGAGGCACCATTCGGGGCCGAAGTGGTTGTGGCGGCCGTGGGTGGAGGCGTGCGGGGGGACCAGGATTCCGCGGCAGCCGTAGAGGCGTTGGGCGTTGTGGGTGAAGTCGTCGAGGAGTGTGTCGACGAGGTCGAAGACCGGGAGCATGAGTTCCGGGGTGCCGAGGGGGTGGAGGGCGGCGACGGCGGAGGCGAGGTTGCCGTCGAAGGTGTAGCCGGAGCTCCACGGCGGACTGTAGGTGCCGCTCCACACGCCTTGCAGGGTGGGGGGCAGTTCTCCGATGGCGCACACGGTGGCGTAGCGGCCCGCCTCCACGAGGCGTTCCATGAGGTGCGGGGTGGGGCCTTGGGCGAGGAGGGCTTCCCCAGGGAGGGGGTCGGGGTGGG
>NZ_BCWB01000021.1 GCF_001592045.1 Thermobifida fusca NBRC 14071 = JCM 3263
TGTCGGCGGGGGTGGGGGGTTCGCCGGGCAGGGGGGCGAGTTGGAGGGTGCCGGCAAGCTCGTGGTCTGCGCTGAGGCGGATGACGATGACGTTGTCGGCGCGGGAGGCGAAGACGTCGTGGCGGATTCCGTTGGGGAGTTCTTCGCGGACGACGCCGGTGGTGTAGTCGCAGGTGCGGTGGATGGGTCCCCAGGCGGGGGCGTCGGGGATGAAGGTGAGGGTGCCGGCTCCGGTGAGCGGGTCGATCCAGCGGGTGTGGGCGTAGCCGGGGTGTTCGGTTCGGGCGAGTTCGGTGACGTGTTCGGCTGCGGCGCGGGGGCGTCCAGCGCGGATGAGGGAGCGGAGTTCGTCGAGGGCGGGGGCGGTGTGGGGGGCGGGCAGGGGTTCTTCGCGGGGCCAGAACAGGCGTTCGTGGCTGAGGGTGAGGCGGATCTGGGTTTGCATGCTGTGGGCGAGGACGCCTTGGCGGCCGTTGCCGGTGATGAGGGCTTCTTCCCAGGAGGCGGCGGGGAGGCGGGTGGCGGTGCCCTGCGTCGGGGTGGAGTAGGTCATGGGGTTACTCCCTGGTGTGGGGTGGGCACAGTACCGTATTAGTTTGTTTACTAGCCAAAATAAGGAGGGGTGGTATGCCGAGTCCAGCGTCTCTGTGGTTCGGCGGCGACTACAACCCTGACCAGTGGCCGGAACCGGTCTGGGACGAGGACATGCGGCTCATGCGGCAGGCCGGAGTCACCCTGGCCACGGTCGGCGTGTTCTCCTGGAGCCTGCTGGAACCCGAAGAAGACCGCTACACCTTCGACTGGCTGGACCGGGTCCTGGACCTGCTGCACGCCAACGGGATCAGTGCCTGCCTCGCCACCCCGACCGCGTCCCCGCCTCCGTGGTTCACCCTCGCCCACCCCGACGCTCTGCCGGTGACTGCCGACGGGGTGCGGCTGACCCACGGCAGCCGCGACACCTACGACGTGTGCGCCCCCGCCTACCGGGAGGCGTCTTTACGCATCACCCGGGCGCTCGCGGAACGCTATGCCCACCACCCCGCGCTGGCGCTGTGGCATGTGCACAACGAGTACGGCACCCACACCTACGGGGAGCACGCTGCCCGCGCCTTCCGCACCTGGCTGCGCGGCCGCTACGGCAGCCTGGCCACGCTCAACGACGCGTGGACCACGGCGTTTTGGGGGCAGCGCTATTCGGACTGGGAGCAGATCCACCCGCCGCGCGCCACCCAGTACCTGCCCAACCCGGCACACCTGTTGGACTTCCGCCGTTTCCTCTCCGACGCCATGCGCGGCCACTACTGCGCCCAGCGCGACATCCTGCGGGCCGCCAACCCGGATGTCCCCGTCACCACCAACTTCGCGTTCGGCTCCTGGGTTCCGGTCGACCCGTGGCGGTGGGCTGCCGACCTGGATCTCGTAGCGGTTGACGTCTACCCGGACGCCACCGGGGAGGCTGCGGCCCACCAGCACGCGTTCGCCGCTGACCTGGCCCGCTCCTGGGGAGGGGGCCGGCCGTGGCTGCTCATGGAGCAGGCCACCGGCTATCTCGGGGCTCGGGTGCGGCCCAAAGCTCCCGGGGAGATCATCCGGCACAGTCTGAGCCACGTGGCCCGCGGCTCCCGGGGGGCGATGTTCTTCCAATGGCGGGCCTCCGTGGGCGGAGCCGAACAGTGGCATCCCGCGATGTTGCCGCACACCGGCGCGGACTCCCCCGTCTTTGCGGAAGTGTGTGAGCTGGGAGCACTGTTGGGCCGCCTTGCGGAAGTCCAGGACACCCGGGTTGTGGAGGACGCGGCCGTGGTGTGGGATCCCGAGTCCTGGTGGGCGCTGCAGTCGCCGTCACTCCCCTCCCCCGACCTGGACTATCTCGCCGCAGTCCGGCAAGTGCACCGGGTGCTGTGGCGGCAGGGACGCACGGTCGCGTTCGTCTCCCCCCACTCCCCTATGCCGGATCTTCCCCTGCTCGTCGTGCCGCTGCTGTACTTGACCTCCGCGGCGACTGCGCGTTTCCTCGCCGACTATGCGGAGCAAGGCGGCATTCTCGTGGTCACCTACGGCAGTGGGACCGCAGACGAGCATGCGCGGGTGTGGCCTGGAGGCTACCCGGGGGCGCTCCGCGACCTGCTGGGAGTGCGTGCTCTGCAGCACTATCCGCTCGATCCGTCGGTCGACGCGGTCACGGTGTGCGGGGAGGACGGTGAATACTGGGGGCGGGCGCGCCGGTGGAGTGAAGAGCTCGACGTGGCCGACGCTAAGGTGGTAGCACGCTATGCGGACGGCCCGTTCGCGGGGCGTGCCGCGGTCACGCGGGTGGGGCGCGGCGCGGGACAGGCGTGGTACGTCTCCTGCGATCTGGAGGACGCTGGGTTGGGGAAGGTCCTGTCCCGCGCCGGCCTGTCCGGGGGCACCGCTACTCCCCCCGCGGTGGAAGTGGTACACCGGGATTCCCGGGACGAGCAGTGGGTGTTCGTGCTCAACCACGGCAACGGCCCGGTGACAGGCGCCGACCTGGGGCTGGCTGTGGAGAGCCGCGAGGTGCTCTCCGGGGTTTCTGGAGCGGCGCTGGTCGTCCCCGCGGGAGGAGTGGCGGTGCTGCGGGGGCCGCGTCGGCCGTGACCCGGAGGGGAAGGCCGCGGCCGACGCGGCTTTCTCGTATGGCCTTGGGAGGATGAAGGCCATGCGAGGGGTGGAGGACTGCCCTCACACCAGTGCGGCGAGGGGTCGGCGCGGCCGGGAGGAGGAAACCGCGCCGACCCTCACCTTCGTGCCCCGGCCGGGAGGGAAGCCGGGGTTTCTTGGCGGGGAGCACAGTGAGGGCTGGTCCGGGTTGCCGTCCGTGGGCCGCGTCGGCCGCGGCGAGCCACGGCCGACGCTCTCCCGTTCCCGGGAGGGGGACCGGGGGTGTGGGAGGGACCACGGACGGTCCGGCCCGGCACGCCACGAGTGGCGTGCCGGCCCCCGGCCTCAGGAGGGGGACTGAGGCCGGTAGGTGCAGAAGTCGAAGTCGGCAGGGAGCCCTGCCCCGGTCATGTCGTGGGCCCACAGGCCGAGGAACGCCCCCGTGAAACCCCACATGATGGGGTCGTTGCCGAACCGTTCCTCGGCGTACTCGTCGGACAGGATGCTCATGTCCAGACGCACCCCCATGTCAGCCCACGTGCTGCCGTCGGAGGAGACGGCGAAGCGCAGGTCGTTCCGGTCGATTTCGGCGCGCAGGAAGACCTTCGGCCAGCCGGTGACGCTGATCCGCCGTCCCACTTCGCGGATGATGCCGCGGTCGCTGGTGAGCACGCCCGCGAACACGCCGCCCCGGTCGTCGCGGTTGATCCGCAGGTAGTGCCATTGGCGGGTGTTGTAGTAGGCGGTGATGCCTGCCATCTGCCGGAAGTCTTCCGGCTTGAACTCCAGGCAGGCTTCGAAGATGCAGGCGCGGTGCTGCAGTCGGCGTGCCACCAGGCTGGGCTCGTGCAGGCCAGCAGGCGACTGCCCGCCGCGGATCCGCAGGTAGCCGGGCCGTTCGGTGAGGGAGACCCAGGAGGAGTCGAAAGGCCGGCGCAGCGTGCTCCACTCGGGCCGCGGCGTGGGGTCGTCGAAGTGGTCGGTCTCCGACGGCTGCGGCCACGGGTGCGGGGCCAGGCCGCGCGGTCCCGGCACTTCCAGCAGCGGTTCCGCGTTGCGGACGCGGGGCCACCCGTCTGAAGACCATTCGATCTTCTGCAACGCGGTCTCCCGACCGAGGACGCACCGGCCGCTGGGCGGCATCGGGCGTCCGGTCAGGTGCGCGAAATACCATTCGCCGTGCTGGGTTTCGACCATGCTCGCGTGCCCGGCCTTCTGCAGCGGCGCTTCGGGAACGTGCCGCGAGGTGAGGGCTGGCCCGGCCGGGTCGACCTCGTAGGGTCCGGTGACCGAGCGGGAGCGGGCCACGGTGACCTGGTGCTCCCACTGGGTGCCGCCTTCGGCGGTGACCAGGTAGTACCAGCCGTCGCGCTTGTAGATGTGGGGCGCCTCGGTCACGCCGGCTTCGGTGCCGGTGAAGATGATCACCGGTTCACCGACGAGTTTCATGTCGCGCACCGAGAACTCTTGGGCGACGATGCCACCGAACGCGTCCCGTCCCGGCCGCCAGTCCATGGAGGTGCTGAGCAGCCAGCTCCGTCCGTCGTCGTCGTGGAACAGCGACGGGTCGAAGCCGAGGGAGTGGAGCGGCACCGGGTCGGACCAGGGGCCGGTGATGTCGGGAGCGGTGGTGACGTAGTTGGGCGCGTCCCAGAAGTTGCCGCTGTAGCTTGCGACGTTCGTGAAGACGAGGAAGAACAGTCCGTCCCGGTAGGACAGGGCGGGTGCCCACACCCCTGCGCCGTCCCGCCGTCCAGCCAGGTCCAGCAGTCGAGTCTCGGTGAGTGCACCGCCCAGGGGGCGCCAGTGCACCAAGTCCCGGGAATGGTGCAGGGTCACTCCGGGATACCACTCGAATGTGGAGGTCGCCATGTAGTAGTCGTCGCCCACTCGCAGGATGGAAGGGTCGGGGTAGAAGCCGGTGAGTACCGGGTTGCGAATCGTGCCCGCCCTCGGTTCCTCACGAGACGGGGAGGACGTGACTTGGGGAGACGTCATGACTGCCTTTCTGGCTCGGGCCGGAGTCTCCGGCAGACGCGAGGGTCAGTGGTGGCTTATTTGCCGATGCCGGCGGCCAGACCACTGAGCAGTTGTCTTCGACCGAACAGGTAGAGGGCCAGCACGGGGAGCGCCGACAGCACCACGGCCGCCATGAGGCCGGGGACGTCGGTGCCGTACTGGGTCTGGAACTCCCACAGGCCCAGGGGGAGTACTCGGGTGTCCATGCTCTGGGTCAGCACGAGGGGGAACAGGAAGTTGTTCCAGGCGTTGAGACCCACGAAGATCGTCACGGTGACCACCCCGGAGCGGGACAGGGGCAACACCAGGTTCCAGAAGATCTGGAAGTTGCTTGCACCGTCCAGGGACATGGCCTCGTACAGCGAACTGGGGACATCCCGCAGCGAGCTGGTGAGGACGACGATGGACACGGGCAGCGCGAACGCGGCGGTCGGCAGGATGACCGCGGTGAGCGAGTCGTAGAGGTGCAGCCGGGTGATGAGCAGGTAGATCGGGATGATCACTGCCTGGGCGGGGACGGCGAGTCCCAGCAGGAACAGGGTGAACCCGATGCGGACCACGCGGCTCTTGCTGCGCACGATGGCGAAAGCGGCAGGCAGGGCCACAGCGAGGACCAGGATGATCGCGCCGAACGCCACGATGAGGCTGTTGGTGAGGAATTTAAGGAACCCCACCTCGAAGGCGCGCCGGTAGGCGTCGAGCGTGATCTCTTCGGGGATCGACAGTGGTCCAGCGCTGAGGTAGTCGCCGGAGCCGCGCAGGCTCGTAGCGATGAGGAAGTACAGCGGGACCACGACGAGGACCAGCCAGATGGCCGCGCCGATGCCGGCACCGTAGGCGGGACGGCTCACTCTCCTGCTGCCGGCGCGCGCCGCAGAGCGCTTGGCGGAGCGGGCAGGCGTGACCGATTCTGCCTGCTCTCCCGCGGGGCGGGCGGTGATGGTCGACATCGTCAGACTCCTTCTCGCTCGCTGGTCATCTGCGAGTAGCCGCTGACCCGCACCACCAGCAGCGACAATCCGGTACCGACCGCGACCAGCAGGACCGCGATGGCGCTGGCGTAGCCCATTTCGAAGGCGGAGAAGCCCTTGAGGTACATGTGCAGCGGCAGGATGCGGGTGGCTGTGCCGGGACCGCCTCCAGTCAGCAGCAGCACGGTCTCGAAGTAGGTCATGGACCCGACGATCATGAGCACTGAGGAGGCGATGATGGTGTGCCGCAGTTGCGGCACGGTGATGCGCCAGAAGCGCTGCAGCGGGCTGGCTCCGTCGATTTCGGCTGCCTCATACAGCGACGCGGGGATCTGCTTGGCGGCCGCCTGGTAGAGCAGCATGTGGAAGGGGAGGAACTGCCAGAGGAGGACGAACACGATCGCCCACAGCGCCAGGTCGGGGTCGCCCAGCACGTTGGCGCTCAGTCCGGTCAGTTCCGACCATTGGGCGGGGAGCCCGAAGGTGGGGTCCAGCAGGGCCTGCCAGATCAGCGCGATCGCAGCGGTGGACAGCAGCAGCGGGAGGAAGAAGATGGTGCTGACCACGGCGCGGATGCGCTGAGGGCCGGCTGCCCACGCCCCGAACGCCAGGGCGAGCGGGGTCTGGGTGGCCCAGGTCAGGACGGTCAGGGTCAGCGTGATCATCAGGCCGGAGCCGACGAGTTTGTCGGACGGCAGCGTCCGCCAGTTGTGCAGTCCGGCCCACTCGGGGTTGCCGAGCCCGTCCCACGTGGTGAAGCTGAGCCCCGCCACGATGACGATCGGGGCAAGTCCGAAGATCCCGAAGAAGATAAGGGCGGGAGCGGCCCAGAGGGCTCCGGGCCGCTGCACTCGGGTGGTAGCCGAGGTCACTGGGTGGCCTCCATGGCCTCAGCGAACTCTTCAGGAGTCATGTCACCCAGGAAGACCAACTGCAGGTTGGTCAGCATCGTCTCGGCCGCCGCCGGCGGGATCGCCTGGTCCCAGGACTGGGTGAAGCTGGGCGCCTCGGCGACGAGCTGGTAGGTGAAGGTGGTGAACTCGGAGTGCTCGGTCTCGGCGAGCTTGTCTTCGATGCCGGCGACCGCGGGCACGTGGCCGATCTCGATGAGGTCCTCGACGTAGGCGTCGGAGGCCATGGTCTCGACGAGGAAGTCAATCGCCTCGTCCACGTTGTCGCTGTCCGAGTTCACGGAGAAGTAGTTGCTGGGGTTGCCGACGATCGCGGCGGGGTCACCCTTGCCGTCTTCCAGGGCGGGGAAGGCGATGAAGCCGAGGTTTCCGTCGGCCAGGAAGTCGGGGTTGTGCTCCTGCTGGTTGGAGATCTCCCAGGTACCCATCAGGTACATGGCACCCTTGCCGCTGGCGAGCACGGTGGAGGCGCTGCCGTTGTCGGAGGTGAGGGAGGAGAAGTTGTCACCGAAGGCGCCGCGCTCCACCAGGTCCTGGCACATTTCGAGGGCCTTGATGATGGCCGGGTCCTTCCAGGCGCCTTCCTTGCCTTCGGCGATGGCCTGGAACACTTCGGCACCGCCGATGCGGTCCGTGAGGTACTCCAGCCACATCAGCTCGGTCCACGCCTGGGCACCGGGCAGGACGATGGGGGTGATGCCTTCCTTCTTGAAGGTGTCGACCAGGTCGAGCAGCTCGCTGTAGGTGGTGGGCGGTTCGACGCCGACTTCCTTGAAGACCTTCTTGTTGTAGAAGAGCACCACCGGCAGCACGCCCTGCATCGGAACGCCGTAGTAGCTGCCGTCGATCTTGGCCACGTCCAGGACGCTGGGCAGGAAGGCGTCGCGGAACTCGGGGTTGGCCTCCATCGCCTCGGTCAGGTCAACCACCTGGTTGGCCTTGACGTACTGGGCGAGGTTTCCACCACCCCAGTTGAAGAAGACGTCGGGAGACTCGGGCGAGCCGAGCGCCACCTGGATGCGCTGCTTGTAAGCGTCGTTGACGTAGGTGACGAGCTCGCCGTCGATTCCGGCGTTCTTGCTGTAGGTGTCGATGGCGCTCTGCACGACCTCGTTGACCGAGGCGTCCTCGACCATCCACACTTCGACTCCGGCCTTGTCGCTATCAGCGCCGGGTCCGGAGGTCCCGCACGCGGTCGTGAGGCCGAGCGCGAGCGCCGCCAGGGCGCTGCCGAGCATGTGGGTCCGGGTTATGCGTCTCATGAACGGGACACCGTCCTCGGGTTAGTTTCAGGGGGATTTCGACGACAGCAGCCGAACTCCGAAATTTTTCGAGAGTTTTCGGGATAAAGACGCTAGGTGTGTCGAAAATCTCCGTCAACCCCCCAGACGTCTCATTCAGGTAACAGCACTCACATCCCTGAGAGAGCCCCCAGCTCAGACGAGTACGATCTGCTACAGAGAAGGACAAAGCTCCACACTCCACCCCGAAAGATTTGTCGAAACCTTTCGGTCTAGGATGGTGGGGTAACCGCGTTCCACTGCCCTGAGGAGGCCCGTGTCCAGACGACGCCCCACCCTGGCCGAGGTGGCCCGTCAGGCCGGTGTCTCGGTTTCGACCGTCTCCAAGGTGGTCAACGGCCATCTCGATGTGGCGGCCGAAACCCGACGCCACATTGAGCAACTTCTGGAGCAGCACCAGTACCGGCAGCGCCGCTCACCTGGCCGCCAAGCCGTGGGTCTTATCGACCTGGTCTTCCACGACCTGGATAACTCCTGGGCGATGCAGATCCTGGCCGGGGTGGAGCAGGCTGCCCACGAGCACGGTGTTGGCGTAGTGGTTTCCGCGGTGCGCAACGACAACGACCGTCCGGGGCGCCGTTGGCTGGACAATGTGCGCGCCCGGGGAACCGACGGCGTCGTGCTGGTGCTGTCGGAACTGTCGCCTGAGCAGCGGTCCCAGTTGAAAGCGCTGGGAGTTCCCGTGGCCGTGGTCGACCCGGTCGGTGACCTTTCCCACGAGGTCCCCGCGGTGGGCACTACGAACTGGGCTGGCGGCCTGGCCGCCACCCAGCATCTCATCGAACTGGGCCACACGCGTATCGCCACCATCAGCGGGCCCACACACATGTTGTGCAGCCGGGCCCGGGTGGACGGATACCGCAGTGCGCTTGACGCGGCAGGGTTGACCGTACCCGACGAGTACATCGGCTACGGCGACTTCACGATCCCCGGCGGGCACGCGGAGACCCACCGGTTGATGGAGCTCCCTGAACCGCCCACGGCGATCTTCGCCGGGTCCGACATGATGGCCCGGGGTGCCTACGAGGCCCTGTTCGAACGCGGCCTGCGGGTCCCGCAGGATGTGAGTGTGGTCGGTTTCGACGACCTTCCCGAAGCTGCCTGGGCGGCGCCGCCGCTGACCACGGTGCGTCAGCCGCTCAGTGAGATGGGACAGATGGCGGCCCGCACCCTGCTGCGCATGGTCGCCGGGGAAAAGCCTCACCCTCGCCGCGTGGAACTCGCTACCGAACTGGTGAAACGCGCGAGCACCGGTCCCCCGCCCAGTTAATAAAACATGCCGCCGGGAAAGCGCTCACATGCGGACGTCCACGGGGGTACGCCCGCAACCGCCTTGCCCGCCGGTGCAGCGCCGCGGCGCGGTGCCCTTTGGCTTGAGCGAACCCGCTGCTGACCGGGCCTGCGGTGCGGGCGGCTGGGTGGCTCGCTCCACAGCTTTCCCCCACTGCGATGCGGGTCGGACGAACGTGTCTACCCCGTGCGGGTGAGGGGGCGACAGCTCGAGCTGTCGCCCCCTCTGCCTGTCCAGTGGGTTTTCTGGCAGGCGCTGTGGCGGTCAGTCGCGCCGAGTGTAAGCCACGCCGGGTTCGAGAGTCCGACCACCGAAGAGCTCGGTGACCGTCACAAAGTGGTACCCCTTGGCGTGCAGCTGGCTGAGCACTTCGGGGATGGCGTCCACCGTGGGCCGGTGGATGTCGTGGAAGAGCACGATGCTGCCGGGCCGGGTGCCGGACACGGCCGCTTCGATGGTCTTCTCGGTGTCCCGGTGCTGCCAGTCCAGGGTGTCGACGTCCCACAGGATCAGCGGGTAGTCGATGCTGGCCTGGGTGGTTTCGTTGTACGAACCGTAGGGCGGGCGGACCGTGGTCCGCGTCACCCCGGTCGCCTCCTCGATCGCCTTCCACGTCTTCTCAATGTCGTCCTGCACGGCGTTCCCGCTCTTGGTGGCGAGGTTGTCGTGCTTCCAGGAGTGGTTGGCGATCTCGTGCCCGGCTTCCATCGCGGCCCGTACCGTGTCCGGGTCGCCTTCGGTGAGCTGGCCCAGCACGTAGAAGGTGGCCTTCGCCGAGTAGGCCTCCAAGTGCTTCAGCAGGAGCGGGGTGTCCGCTCCTGGCCCGTCGTCGAACGTCAAAGCCACGCACGGCACCCGGTCGCAGTCGATGGTGTAGGTGGGGACGGTGTTCGAGGGCAGCTCCAGGCTCTCCTCCCCGTCCCGGACGGCTTGCCGGGCGCTGCGCCCGAACCGGGACAGCAGCGGTTCACTGTCGGCCACGGTCACCTGGACCTCGTTGTCGGCGACTTCGCCAGGGCTGAAGCTCACCACGAGATCCCCCGCAGCGTCGAAGCCGAGGTCTGCGAGCGGCGAGTCTTCGTGCTTTTCCGCGCTCTTCCACACTGCTTCGGGGTCGACCAGCGCGGGCTCGGTGTCTTCCGCGTCCGGCAGTTCGTCTTGCGGGGTGGGCAGCCCGTCGGGCATGGCGTCAGCGGCCACATCGTGGTCCTTGTGCAGCGCTAGCGCGACCCGGGCGGCGAGCTGGTCGACCGCTTGGTCTCCGTTGAGGAGCGCAGTCCACGGCAGTGCCTCTCCGGAGGCCACGTCGTACCAGTGGGTGGAGGCGTCGACCCGGTCTTCGTACTGGGAGATCACCCGGGCACCCAGCACTCCGTTCGAGGCGACGAGGAACTCGGCGTGCTGGGTCAATTCCCCGCCGCCCCCTTGGGTGATGAATTCGGTCTCCCGCTCGGCCATCGTGGTGCGGATGTCGACGGTGAAGTCGGTGGCTCCTGGAACCACCGGATATTTGCTGGTGATCGTCGTACCGTCGACGGACACGGAGTGTTCGGCAACGGTCAATCCGTCGATCCACGTGGGTTCGATCGTGTGCAAGCCGTCAGCGAGTCTTTCGCGTCCTCCTTTGAGGGCGCCGAGTTCTTCCCACGACGTACAAGCAGTGAGCGGCGCTGTGACCGCCATGACCGCGCACCAGCTGACCAGTTGCCTTTTCCAGGTTTTCCACACCACTGCGACCCGACCTAACCGACGAAGAAGGGCATGCGGGAGTTGAGACGATCCGGGATCAGGGATCGGTTCGGCGCCGTTGACACCGTTGACTGTACGTTATGTCCCACCACCGAACCACAGGGGAAATAAACGCGCGGTCCAGTGACAGACTTGGGTTTTTCCATGGCTGGACACAACCATTCTGGCGGTAACTGTTGGTGGGGGGAGACAGATCGTGTCACCTGGGTGCGTCTTCCACCAATGGTCGGGACACACCTGCCTGCCTCTCTGCAACTATCGCTCTGTGTAGTTATATGAGCATTGACAGTGGTGGCGGCGAATACGCCTCGGTGGGTGATCGTTATGCGGGCTCTAGTGACCGGAGGAGCCGGATTTATCGGTTCCCACCTGGTTGACTTCCTGCTTACCCACGGCCACGACGTGGTAGTCCTCGACGATCTGTCGACTGGGTCACGCACCAACCTGGTCTCCGCACTGCGGGACCCCCGGATGCGGTTTATTCACGGGTCGGTGCTCGACGATCGGGCGCTGCGCACCGCGATGGCCGGCCGGGACACGGTCTTCCACCTGGCTGCGCTCGTAGGCGCCCGGGTGGTGGGGGTCGACCCGGTGCGTGCCATCCACGTCAACATCACGGGCACGGAGCGGGTCTTGGCTGCCGCTTTGGAACAGGGGTGCCGTTTCCTGTTCGCTTCGGGAGGCGAGGTGTACGGCCGCTGCGACGGGGAGGCGCTCCGGGAGAACGACGACCGTCTCTTGGGCTCGGCCCAGGAAGGGCGCTGGTGTACCGCGGCGAGTAAAGGGCTGGGCGAGTACTTGGTCACCCGCTATGCCCGGGAGTATGGGATGCCCGCGGTGATCGTCCGCCTGTTCGACGTGACGGGGCCGCGGCAGAGCGCTGATCAGGGACATGTGGTGCCCACTTTCGTGGAGCAGGCCTTGCACGGGCGTCCGCTCACCGTGCACGGGGACGGGTCGCAGACGCGCTGCTTCTGCTCGGTGCGCGAGGTGGTGGCGGCGCTCCTCGCCCTCATCGAACAGCCTTTGGCGTACGGGCGTGCCGTCAACATTGGTGCGACCCGGCCGGTGAGCATCCGGGATCTGGCGGTACGGGTCCGGGATCTCACCGGTTCGACCAGTCCGATTGTGAGCATTGACCATCGCGTGGCCCGCGGGCCGCACTACGATCTGACCCGCCACCGCACCCCGGATACGACGTTGGCTGCAGCGTTGATTGACTGGCGGGCCACTGTCGACGTGGACACGATCATCACGGAGATGATCGCCGACTATTCCACGCCCGCGTCCTTGTTTCCGCTGCTGGACGGCGACGTGACGGTCTAAGGTCCGCAGGTTTCCCGCGGGGGGCGGTTGCGGGTTCGGGCACGCTCCAGGGAACCGGGTGCGGTCCACGGCTTTCCGGTGTCGCTGGGCCCGAGTGCCAGGTTGCTGTGCCGGGCGCGGTTGTCGGTCTACTGCGGGGCCTGTGTTCGCGGGCAGCACTGTTTTCGGGAGTGCCCGCTCAGATTCGCGGGGCGCGGGTGAGTGTCGGCAGCCCCTCGGGGAAGAGCACAGCGGCCGGGTCGGGGAGTTCCACTCCCGCCAGTTCTGCGGCAGCGCGGCTCAGTTCCGGGTTGTTGAGGTGTCCTGCCACAGTCGTGATGATCTCCCGTAGCGCTGCCACCACGTCTGCTCCGCGGTATGCGGAAGCGTAGCGGGCGGCCACGGCCGGGGTCCGCGACTGGCATGCCGCGCAGTGCAGCAGCACCCGCTTGTTCTCGTCGCGCAGCTGCGCGACCATACGGGCTGCTTCGTCCAGCACGAAATGCAGGTTGGGGTTGGCTCCGGGTAGGTCGTGCAGCCACACTTCCACGATGTCGCGGCGTGGCAGATGCGGTGGGTGGTCGCGAGTGCCCATCCGGCACAGCGACACTACTGCGTCCGCGTCAGTGCTGTCACGGACGTATTCCATGGTGCACAGCACGACCCCCGGGTCGTGAGGGTGAGGGATCGCGAAGGGTTGGCGGTGTTCCCGGTCAAGACCGGGCACCACTTGGGTGTCGCGTTGCGGCCAGGCTGCGGGGTCCGGGCCGCGGGCGGCGACGAGCGCGGCGGTGACGAGGACGCGCTGCGGTGTGGCTGCGGCGAGTTCCCGCTGCACGGACAGCGGGATAGCGGAGACTCCCCAGCGGGCGCCGGCGAGTACGCCCGCGTACTGGGCGGCGGCGAGCCCGCCTTGGGTGTAGGCCCGCTGGACTGCGGCGGTGAGCTGAGTGCAGGGGAAGAGGCCGCGTGCGAGGTCCAAAGGCGGTGTCGGAGTTTCTGCTGCCGCCCGCCAGCCCACGGCTGCCGGGTGTGCGCTGTCCGGGAAGACAGGGTCGGGGAGGATGCCGTCGACTACTCCGCGTTGCACTGCTGCGGCCCAGTGGCGGGCAAGAGGAGTGCCGGGCAGTTCGCGAGGCCCGGCGGTGAGGTCCCGGATCGCTTCCCTGGCCTGGCCGCCGATTCCTGCCAGGTATTCCTCGGCTGGCTGGGGGTCTTCCCCCAGCAGCAGGCGGGCTGCTGCCCCGCCGACCATTGCTCCGGCGGCCCGGTCCCAGACCACGTGCCATTCGTCCCACACGGCCGTACGTGCTCACCCCCCGAGTATCCGTAGTGTGCCGCACCGTTTTTCTCTTCCGTGCTGGCCGGTGCTCTTTGCGGAAGCTCGGCGCGGGGAGAAGAGGTAGTTTTGGGGCCGTCCCACCGGTGCGAGGAGCGGGAGGAGTGGGTATGGGGCGGGTCACCACCCGGGTACGGGTGCGGCGGATCAGCGGTTCCGTGGCGCGTGACCGCATGGACACCCTCGTGGTGGAAGAACCATTGGAGATGCGGCTCGGCGGTCAAGTATTGACCGTCACCATGCGCACTCCCGGACACGATTTTGAGATGGTGACCGGGTTCCTCATCGGTGAGGGCGTGATCGCTGATGCTTCCGACATCCACTCCCTGCGCTATTGCGCGGGCGCGACCGAGGACGGCGTCAATACGTACAACGTTATCGACGTCGTCTTAGCTCCCGGTGTTCCGGAACCGAATGTCGCTGCGGCACGGAACTTCACCACTACCTCGTCGTGCGGGGTGTGCGGGAAGACCAGTCTGGAAGCGGTGCGGACGAAGAGCCGTTTCGTGGTAGCTGACGACGGGGTGTGTTTCTCCACGGCTGTCTTGTCTGCTCTGCCGGACCGGTTGCGGGAAGCACAGAAAGTGTTTGCGCGCACGGGCGGGCTGCACGCTGCTGCGCTCGTCACCCCCGGCGGGGAGCTGCTGTGTGTCCGGGAGGACATCGGTCGGCACAACGCGGTGGACAAGGTGATCGGGTATGCCGCTGGCCGGTACGGGCTGCCGTTGCGGGGCATGGGGCTGCTGGTGTCGAGCCGGGCTTCGTTCGAGTTGACGCAGAAAGCCTTGATGGCGGGGATTCCGGTGCTGGCCGCGGTCTCCGCGCCGTCGTCGCTGGCGGTGGAGCTGGCCGACCAGTCGGGGATGACCCTCATCGGGTTCCTGCGCGGTCCTTCGATGAACGTCTACGCCGGGGGGCACCGCGTGGTCGAGGATTGACTGCTCCCCCGCCTGAGGGCCGGGACGCCTCTGGTGCTCTCGGTGACCGGGCCCTCGGCGGGGTGTTTGGGGGATGGTCAGCGGGCGGAACCGGTCTGCGGGGCCGGGTCCTGGGCGGTGGGCAGCGTCTCCGGGCCTTGCGCGGCACTGGTGTCGGGGACCGCGGTCTGGGCGAGGAACGCACCGGTCACCACGGCGGCCGCCCCGACAAGCTGGGCGACGCTCAACGCTTCCCCGAGCAGCAGCCAGGCCAGGACGATAGAGGTTACGACCTCCAGGTAGGCCACTCCCCCGGCGACGACAGGGGACAGCCGCCGTACCGCGGCCACCCCGGTGAGGTAGGCGATGGTGGTGGCGACCAGGGCAAGCCACACCAGGAGGATGAGGGCGGGGATGTCCAGCCCGCCGAACCCGACATTCTGGGCCAGGATGCCCCACGGCAGGGTCCACGGGCGGGCGAGGAGGCTCAGGAGTGCGGTGGCGATGAGCGCGCCGTAGGAGATGACAGCGAGAGGGTCGACGTCGTCGCGGGCCGTGTCCGACAGCAGGAAGTAGGTGGCCTGGCAGACCGCTGCAGCCAGCGCGAGGATCAGGCCGACCGCGTCCAGGCGGATGCCTGCCCAGACTTCGACGAGGCAGCCCAGGCCGATGACTGCCAGGGCCACGCCGAGGGATGCGGCGCGGGACACGGGGATGCGCCGCACGAGGCGGGTCCACAGCAGGACGAGGACGGGGCCGAGGAATTCGATGAGGAGCGCCACCCCCACGGGGATCCGGGAAATGGCTGCGAAGTAGAAGGCTTGGACTCCCGCCATCGGGAAGACGCCGTAGGCGAGGAGAAGGGCGGGGCGGGTACGCAGGGTGCGGTGGTGGCGGAAAGCGACGGGAAGCAGGAGTAGAGCTGCTCCGGCTACCCGGAGCCACGTGACGTGCAGGGGGTCGAGTCCGGCGTCGATGAGCGGCCGGGCCACGGGGCCGGAGCCGCCGAAGGCAAGTGCAGAGGCGATCGCGAATGCCAACCCGGAGGACCGGTTTCTGGTGATGTCGGCCATGACTCCCCCTGACATCGAAATTGTCCGCTGATAGGACCTTGACGGCCGCGTTGATCCTAGGCCATCCGGAGACAGTCGGATCCGGGGGTGTCGTGCCGGTGCGGGGCATGGGGCAGCGGACGTCGTGTTAGACGGCGATGCGGTCGCGGAACCGCTCTTCCAGGCGGAGGAGATGGAGGGTGGTTGCGGCCTGCGCTGCCTCCGGGTCCCGGTTCTGCAGGGCGCGGTAGATGATGTGGTGGTCGCCGCGGAGCTGTGCCGCCCATTCTTCCTCGTCGGCTGCCGGGTCGCGGTGGATCCGCGCTCCCAGCGCGGGTGAGGCCAGCCCGTCGATGAGTGCCGCCAGGGTCGCGTTTCCCGCGAGTTCGGCGAGGGTGCGGTGGAAGGCGGTGCCTGCCTCGGTCGCGGCCAGGCCGCAGGCGTGGTCTTCTGCGTCCAGGAGGGCGGCCAGGGTGCTCAGGTGTGTGTCGCTGGCGCGGACCGCAGCGAGTGCTGCGGCGGCCGGTTCCACGATGCGGCGCACGTGGAGCATTTCCAGCAGGGTGGTGCCGCGGCCGACCTCGGCGAGGACGGAGAAGGGTTCGAGCAGTCTGCGGGGGTGGAGTTCGGTGACGTAGACGCCTGCGCCGTGCCGCGCTTCCAGTACCCCCAGGGTGGTCAGGACCCGGATCGCTTCCCGCATGGAGCTGCGGGAGAGTCCCATTTTCGCGGCGAGTTCCCGCTCGGTGGGGAGCCGCTGGCCGGGGTGGAGTGTTCCGTCGGCGATCATCGCCTTGATCTGTTCGACTGCTCGGCGGGTCACCGTCATCCGTCCGACACGGGGGGCCGCGCGCACGGGGCTCTCGGAGGTCACGTTGGCGCCTTCCTCGTCTTACCAGACCAATGAGGGGAGCACCATCCCCGCACAGGGGGTGTGCGGGGATGGTGCCGGGTGTGGCCCCCGCCGATGACGGGGGCCACGGCGGCTTACATCCGAATCCAGGGCGAGGTTCAGCCGATGGAGCAGACCGCGCCGTTGACGGTGAACTTCTCAGGTTTGGTGTTCGAACCGCCCCAGGTTCCGTTGAAGCCGATGTTGACTGAGCCGCCCGGCGGAACTGATCCGTTCCACGGCAAGGAGGTGGCGGTCACGTCACTGCCGCTCTGCTGCCAGTTGGCGCTCCAGCCGTGGCTGACAGTCTGTCCCGACGGGAAGGTGAAGCGCAGTTCCCAGGAGTCCCACGGGGTGCTGCCGGTGTTGGTCAGCGTCACCGAGGCGGTGAAGCCGCCCGGCCAGTCGTTGGTCTGGTACGTCACCGCGCAGGAGGCGCTGGGCGTGGGAGTCTCGTCCTCCTTCTCGGTGGTGAAGGTGACGGTGGCTGGCGTGGAGAGGTTGCCTGCCGCGTCGTAGGCGACCACCTGGACGGTGTACTCCTGGTCCGCGCTCAGCCCGGTGAGCGTGTAGCTGGTCTGCGCGGTGGTGCCCACCTCTTCAGCGTCACCGTCGCGGACCAGGGAGACCTTGTAGCCGACCACTCCGACGTTGTCGGTGGAGGCGTCCCAGGTCAGGGTGGCGCTGGTCGCGGTGATGTCGCTGGCCTTCAGGTTCCCAGGCTTGCTCGGCGGGGTCTCGTCGTCGCCCGGTCCGGGCTCTTCTCCGCCGGGCTCGCCGGCGTCGTCCTGGTCGGCGATGAAGGACGCGATCCACGACAGGGGGGCGTTCCAGTTGATGGTCAGCTCGTTGGTGGACCACGACTCGATGTGGTCGATGTAGCACATCTGGGGGGCGCACCCGGTCAGCTTGGACTGGGCCACCGGGTCCCAGGTGGTGGAGTCGGAGTTGGGTCCACCGGCCAGCGTGCCCTTGGGCGGGTTGGGCAGCCGGGGGTCGAGCTGGTGGGCGTACCAGCGGCTGTGCTGGTTGCGGGAGTCCTTGTCGCCGTAGCCGGTGACGTAGGACTGGTTCAGCGCGTTGCGGCCGAAGATGTAGTCCATGCCTTCCAGCACGCCGTCGCGGTATTTGGTGTCACCGGTGAGGTCGAAGGCGACCGCCAGGATCACCATGTTGTTGAGGACAGCGCTGTTGGAGCCCCAGACGAACACACCGTTGTTCGGCTTGTAGGCCAGGCCCCACGGGCTGGTCTCGACGTTGGCGAGGTACATGTCGGCGGCATCGACCACGGACTGGCGCACCCGGTCGCGGTCGGCGAGGTCGTTGGGGATCGTGGCCAGCTGGAGGCGGGCCAGCGCAGCAGTCCATCCCCAGTCGAAGGCGCCGTCGCGGAAGACCTCTTCGTCGTCGGTGTGCAGCGGCGACGAGGTCACCGCGTCGCGGTACTCCTCCTTGCCGGTGGTGAGGAACAGTTCGGCCGCGGCCCAGTAGAACTCGTCGGTGACGTTGTTGTCGTTGTACGGGCCGCCGCCTTCACCGAAGGCAGGCGCGTAGATGTTCGGGTTGGCCTTGGCGGCGTCCCACGCGGTTTCCGCGGCAGCCAGGCACTCGGCGGCGAAATCCTCGTCGAAGGGTTCGAACACGCGAGCGCACTGGGCGGCGGTGGCGGCCAGGTTCAGCGTGGCCGCGGTGGACGGCGGCTGCAGGTAGCGCGGCTGCGGGTCAGCGGAGGGCAGCAGCGGCAGCCCGGTCCACTGTTCGTCGTGGATCTTGTGGTGCGCCATGCCGGCGAGCGGTTCGCCTTCGGGCACCTGCATCTTGAGGAGGAACTCCATCTCCCAGCGTGCTTCGTCGAGCACGTCGGGCACGCCGTTGCCGGTTTCGGGCAGGCGCAGGGTGGAGTCGGCCAGCTTGTCGGGCTGGGCGGTGTCGGCGAGCTGGGAGCGCTCGTAGATGCTCATGATCTGGTGCACCGAGATACCGCCGTTGACCACGTATTTGCCGTGGTCGCCCGCGTCGTACCAGCCGCCGGAGACGTCCAGGGAGTAGTCGCAGGTGCCGGGCGCGCACGGCACGTCGGTATCGCCCTGGTTGGGGGGCACGCCGATGTGGCCGGCCGGGCGTCCGTAGCCGGGGGCGATGGAGTCGAGGATCTCGATGCCGCTGCGCTGCGGGTAGTAGAACGACAGCGCGTCGACGCGCAGTTCCTCGTAGACGCTTTCGTCGATGTCGAAGGGGTAGCTGGTTTCACCGTCGACGGTGAGCGTGTAGTCGCTTCCCTTCGTGGTGTAGGAGCTGAAGTCGACGGTGTGGACGTTGAGCCCGGAGCTGGAGTCCGCGCCGTGCGGCTTGGTCTGGCCGCTGGCGACCACGTTACCGTCGGCGTCGGCAAGCTCCCAGGTGAGCGCGCTGGTGGCGTCGGTGACCACGGTCGCCTTCTTGGGACCGTGCGGGAGGTAGCCGACCTGGTTGACGCGGACCCGCGGTCCGGTGTCGGGTTCGTAGACCGGGGGTTCGGCGCCGCCGAGCAGGGCGACGTCGTCGAGGCAGAAGGTCCACGGTTCGTCGGAGCCGCCGATCTGGAAGGCGACTTGGGCGTCGTCCCAGTCGACGTTGGAGGTGAAGACGAATTCGTAGGTTTCTGCCTCGGGGCCGAGCAGGGCACGCTCGTCCATCTGGGTGGTCCACGGCTCCACGGGCTCTTGCACCAGGGCGCGGATGGAGACGGGGACGGTGCTGGAGGCAGTGAAGGAGAAGGCGTAGGACTCACCTTCGATGAGGGGGATGTCGTCCTGGCCGATGATCACGTCCCACGGGTTGACGGTGCCGCCGGGGACGTCGACGCACAGCATCCCGTCGGTGACGTTGAGTTGGATGTTCTCGGTTCCCCACCAGGGTGCGGTGCCGGAGCTGAAGTCGCCGTTGCGAATCTGGTTGACTTCGTCTGCCTGGGCGGGAACCGCCGTACCCCCGAGCGCGACTGCGCAAGTCGCCGCGGTGAGGGCGACAAGGGGGGATCGAGATCTGGGTCTCCTAAGCACGGAAGTCCTTCCGTAGGGGGATTCGAACTGGGAGGATGACCTCACAGCGGAGGCCCACCATGGGAGCGCTCCCATTTCATGTGACCTATGACATAAAAACAGGATCACTCAGCGGTGTCAATAGGTTACGCTCGGATCAGGACTTTCCGGCTGCTCTTTCCTCCCGCAGAACAAAAAGGGCCCCGCTACCCGCGGGGTTATTCTCTGCTCGTCCAGCGTTCTCCCCGGGGCAGCGGGCCCTATTCCCGCCGTTTTACACACTGAATCCGCGGAACAGCAGGCTGGCCAGAATCAGGCCTACGACCAGGTTGAACAGCGTGGCGAGCGCGAAGACTCCGATCGGCCGCCAGCCGACCTCCTTGAGCGAATTGACGCTGAATTCCAGGCCAATACTGGTGAACGCCGCAATGAGGAACCAGTCACGCAGGGCTTTGGCCGTGTCGAGCCCGGCCGCTCCCGCTTCGCCCATGGCACTGGCCCACAGGGTGGCGATGATGGACGCGGCGAGGAAGCCCAGCACGAACTTGGGGAATCGGTCCCAGAGAGTGCGTGCCCAGGTGCCGATGCCGACCGTCGCCCCGCCTGCCGGAGCCACCCGGAAGGTGAAGTAGGCGGTGAGCAGGACGGCGGCCACGCCCATGAGGATGTTCTGCGTGGACTTGACGATAGAGGCGATCTGCAGCGCCCCCTCACCGACGATGGCGCCTGAGGCGGCCACCGCCGCTGTCGTGTCGATGTTGCCGCCGATCCAGGCCCCTGCCTGGGCCGCGTTGAGACCGATGATCTCCACGAGCCAGGGCAGCAGGAAGATGGACGGCAGCGCGAACAGGATCACCAGGCTCGCGGTGTAGGCGAGCTGTTCCTTACGGGCCTGCACGGCTCCGGCTGCAGCGATCGCGGCGCTCACCCCGCAGATCGACACGGAGGAGGCCAGCAGGGCGCGCAACCGGTCGTCCAGTCCGAAGCGGCCGCCCAGCCACCAGGTGAAGAGGAAGACCGCGCTGACCAAGAGGATCGCCTGGAGGATGGCCGGTCCTGCGGCTTTGATGATCACGTCGAACAGGACTGTGGAGCCGAGGAGGACCAGACCGGTCTTGATGAAGAACTCGGTGCGGAATCCTCCGGCGAGCCGACGGCGGATTCCCAGGGCGCTGAGCACGGCGTTGGCCGCCAGTCCCAGCAGGATCGCGTAGACGGGATATTCGACGGCTTTGGCGACTCCGGCGAAACCAGTGCCTTCGGCGGCCGCGGGGACAGCGGACTCCAGGAACCGGGTCACTGCGGCAAGGAGGACGACGACGGCGACTCCGAGCAGCGCCCAGTACCAGGGGCGGGCGGGGTCGGCGCCGTCAGGTGCTGCAACGTCGGGGGGTGTCGTAGTGCTCTCGCTCATCAGGGCACCAGTCCCGTGGGGATAATCCCGATCAGGGCAGCGGCCAACAGGACGAGGCCGAGGACGGTCGCGGCCCAGTCTTCGCTGAGTCGGAAGCGAGGTGCACCGGTGGGATGGGATGCTCTGTCGTTCATGGCGTGTCCTTACCGGCAGACGAGTGTGCAGGGTGCGGGAGTACCGCGCGCCCACCTTAACTCAAGTAATCCTACCTATTTAGTATAGATATGGGCTACTTTTCCGAAAAGACCGCCTCGCTCCCCTGCCTGCGACGCACTACCCTGGGCTCCTGAACCGGTTCACATGCGAGCATGCACCAGCTACCAGGAGCGCTAGTGAGCAACGACCACCTCCCCGAGTTCCCGGCCGGATTCTGGTTCGGCGCGGCTACGGCCAGCTACCAGATCGAGGGTGCGGTCCACGCGGACGGACGCGGCCCGTCCATCTGGGACACCTACAGCCACACACCGGGCCTGGTCCTCAACGGCGACACCGGCGACGTGGCCTGCGACCACTACCACCGCTACCCCGAGGACGTGGAGCTCCTGCGCCGCCTGGGGGTGGACGCCTACCGCTTCTCCATCGCCTGGCCGCGCGTCATGCCCACGGGATCAGGCGACGTCAACCAGCGCGGCCTGGACTTCTACGACCGTCTCGTCGATGCGCTGCTCGAAGCGGGGATCACCCCGGTGCCCACCCTCTACCACTGGGACCTGCCGCAGGCCCTGGAGGATGCCGGCGGCTGGCGTTCCCGCAGCACCGCGGAGCACTTCGCCGCCTACACCCGGGCGGTCGTTGCCCGTCTCGGCGACCGGATCCGCCACTGGATCACGCTCAACGAGCCGTTCTGCAGCGCTTTCCTGGGCTATGCCGTGGGCCGGCACGCCCCCGGGGCCCGGGAAGGCACGCCTGCGCTCGCCGCCGCGCACCACCTGCTCCTCGCCCACGGCCTGGCAGTGCAGGAACTGCGCGCTGCCGATGCGGGCGAGGTCGGCATCACCCTCAACCCCGACCGGATCCTGCCCGCCTCCGACAGTGCGGCCGACCGCGCGGCTGCCGACCGCGCGGAAACCCTGCACAACCGGGTCTGGTTCGACCCGCTGTTCGCCGGCCGCTACCCCGCGAACGAAGCCGACGTGTGGGGAGAGCTCGCGGACGGCTCGTACCGGCGCGACGGCGACCTGGAGATCATCGGCCAGCCGCTGGACTTCCTCGGCATCAACTACTACCGGCCGCTCAAAGTCGCCGACGGCCCGCTGACCGAAGCCGACCCGGCACGCCGCACCGCCGTAGACATCCGCGCCCACCAGCAGCGTTTCGATGGAGTGCGGCACACAGCCATGGACTGGCCGGTCGTCCCCGAATCCTTCACGGACCTGCTGCTGGACCTCACGGAGCGCTACCCGAACCTTCCGCCCATCTACATCACAGAGAACGGCTCAGCCGAGCACGACGTCGTCTCCCCTGACGGACGGGTGCACGACACGGACCGCATCGCCTATCTCAACGACCACCTGCATGCCCTGGCCGCGGCGATCCGCGCCGGGGTGGACGTGCGCGGCTACTTCGTCTGGTCGCTGCTCGACAACTTCGAGTGGGCGTTCGGATACGAGCGGCGTTTCGGCATCGTCCGGGTGGACTACGACACCTTGGAACGGCTTCCGAAGGACAGCTACTTCTGGTATCAGCGGCTCATCGAGCACCACCGCGCCCGCCACCGCGGCTGACCCCTCGTCTGCGGGCTGCCTGGGGCAGCGGCTGCACAGCCGCTGCCCGGACTGGCCACGATCCGCTCTGCCGTAACGTGCGCACCACGGTGTCGATACTCTCCAGGGCCGCACAGCATCGACAGTCCGGCCTCTCCCCTACATACGCCCCTCCGGTTCGCCCCACAGGACCATCTCGATCTTTCAACCTCGGTGGAGCGTGGACCGGGCGTGGACGAATCGGTGGAGGTCTGCCGGGAACACGACGCGGTCTCCTGCGGTGCGAGCGGGAACGGCTTGGTGGCCTGGCTCGTCGGCTCCGCCCCGCTGCCCACTCCTCCGCCTGGGCCGCTGACCCCGGGCACTTTCGGGTTGCCGGGCAGCAGGCACGGCTCGTCCCTGCTGCCGGTCCGCGGCCGGGTGACGTCAACATTGGGAGCTCCTCACCCAGGAGACCGCCGCTCCCGATGGTCCTGATGCCCCTTGTGCACAGCAGCGGCCCACGCTGGGGCCGTGCGCACTGCGGCGGCTCCGGCTTCGGCGCTGCAATGCACGGCCATCGTGCTCTCTTTTCTCGTCACGCTGGGGAGAGTGCCCGCTCCGCCTCACGTTACGGCCATGACTTGCCGAGACAACGGACCCTAATCCCGACCCTCATGTCTGGTTTTTCACGGTGTGCGGTGGGGTGGGAAAGCGTCGCCGAGCGGGGAGCGGGGGACGGCGTAGTGGCATGCCACAGCGTGGTCGTTGCCGTGGTCGGCCAGGGTCGGCACCTCTGTTGCGCAGCGGGCCTGCTCTGCTTCCGTGAGACGGGCGAACACGGGACAGCGGGTGCGGAACCGGCAGCCCGAGGGGGGATGCATCGGGCTGGGCACGTCGCCGCGGAGCACAATCCGCTGCCGGGCACGCTCCCGGCGCGGGTCCGGGATCGGCACCGCGGAGATCAGCGCCTGGGTATAGGGGTGGGCTGCCGCGGTGAACAGGCGTTCCACGGGTGCGGTCTCCACGATCCGCCCCAGGTACATCACCGCGACCTGGTCAGCGAGGTGCCGGACCACGGCCAGGTCGTGGGAGACGAAGAGGTAGGAAAGCCCCAGCCGCTCCTGGAGTTCCTCGAGGAGGTTGATCACCCCGGCTTGGACGGACACGTCCAGCGCGGAGACCGGCTCGTCCAAGACGAGCACTTCAGGTTCTAAGGCGAGGGCGCGTGCAATCCCGACGCGCTGCCGTTGGCCGCCAGAGAACTCGTGCGGGTACCGGTTGCCGTGGGCCGGGTCCAAACCGACGAGCCGGAACAGCTCCCGGACCCGTTCTGCTCCCCCGTTGCGGAACTGGCCGTGGACGCGCAGCGGTTCAGCGACCGCATCGAACACGGTCATCCGCGGGTCCAGGGAGGCGAACGGGTCTTGGAACACGATCTGCATGCTGCGACGCAACGGCCGCATCCGGGACGAGGACAGTCCGGTGAGAGTCTGCCCGCGGTAGGACACCCGGCCGCGGGTCGGAGGGATGAGGTTGAGCAGCATCCGGGCCGTGGTGGACTTCCCGCACCCGGATTCGCCTACCAGCGCCAAGGTCTGGTGGGCGTGCAGGGTGAGAGAGACGTCGCATACCGCGTGGATCTCCCCGCTGCGGCGCCGGATCAGCCCTTTGGAGCGCACCGGGAAGTGTTTGACGAGGCCTTCGGCGACGAGCACGGGCTCGCCGCGGCTGCGGGTGCGCTCCACCGCCTCTGGAAGCGGGTTCGCACTCGGAGCCGTATTAGAGGCGAACAACTCTTCCGGTCGGATACCGGCCAGTTGGTCAGCGAAGTGGCAGGCTGCGGCATGGGTGTCGCTGACCGCAGTGAGCTGCGGGGTGCTGGTACGGCACACCGGTTTCGCGAGCGGGCAGCGGGGCGCGAACGCGCATCCGGAGAGCTGGTGGTCCGGGGAGGGCGGGGCGCCGGGGATGGGGACGAGCCTGCTGTGGGGTGCGGCGTCCATGCGTGGCTGGCTGCCCAGCAGGCCGAGAGTGTAGGGCATTTGCGGGGAGGAGAAGACCTCGTCCACGCTTCCGGTTTCCACGATGCGTCCCGCATACATCACCGCGACCCGGTCGACGTGTCCGGCGGCGATGCCCAGGTCGTGGGTGATGAGCACGAGCGCGGCACCGGTAGCGCGGCGTGCGGCCTGCAGTGCGTCGAGGACTTGTGCTTGGACGGTCACGTCCAGGGCGGTGGTGGGCTCGTCGGCGATGATCACGTCGGGGTCGTTGGCCATGGCGATGGCGAGCACAACCCGCTGGCGCATGCCGCCGGAGAGTTCATGCGGGTAAGCGTCGATACGCTGCTCCGGTTGGGGGATGCCGACGGTCCGCAGGAGTTCCACGGCGCGTTCGCGGGCGGCAGCGCGGGACACGTCCCGGTGGGCGTGGATCGCCTCGGTGATCTGCGTGCCGATCGGGTGGACGGGGTTGAGCGAGGTCAGCGGGTCTTGGAAGACCATGGCGACGCGGGCGCCGCGGATCCGGGTCAGTTCTGCGTCTTTGCGGCCGACGACTTCGTAGCCGGCGACCTGGATCGAACCGGAGACGCGGGCCGTGCGGGGCAGGAGTCCCAGGACAGCGAGTGCGGACACGGACTTGCCGGATCCGGATTCGCCCACGATGCCGAGGGCTTCGCCGCGGCGCAGGTGGTAGGAGATGCCGCGCACGGCGTGGACGTCCCCTTCGCTGGTGGGGATCCGGACGTGTAGGTCGGTGACGCTGAGCACGGGGGCGTCTGCGGCAGCGGTTGCAGGGTTCGGGGCGTGGTTGGTCGAAGTCATCGGCGTGTGATGGTTTGTCGAGGGTCGAGGGCGTCGCGCAGGCCGTCACCGATGAAGTTAATCGTCAGGCAGATCATCACGATGAACAAGCCCGGCGGGTAGAAGAGCCACGGCCGGGTGAAGGCGGCGGTGCGCGCGTTGTCGATCATCAGGCCGAGGGAGATGTCGGGTGCCTGGATGCCGAAACCGAGGAAGGACATGCTCGCTTCGAGCAGGATCGACGTGGCAATGAGGAGGGTGGCGGCGACGATCGTGGGACCGGCCGCGTTGGGGAGCAGGTGGTGGAGGACGATGCGGGCGTCAGAGGCGCCGGCAGCGCGGGCCGCTTCCACGAACTCCTGTTCCCGCAGGGAGAGCACTACGCCGCGGACGACGCGTGCGATCGTGGTCCACGAGAACAGCGCGATGATGAGCGCGACCGCCCACCAGGTGGTGCCGCCGCGCACGTTGCCGCTGATGGCGGCGACAGCGACGAGGAGGGGGACCACCATGAGCACGTCGACGATACGCATCATCACCGCGTCGATCCAGCCCCGGTAGTAGCCGGCGACCGCGCCCCACAGCGCACCGAAGGCGGTGGCCAGCACGGAGACGGTGAGCGCGACTTTGAGGGTCTGCTGGGTGCCGCGCATGAGCTGGCCGAGCACGTCGTGTCCGGCGTTGGTGGTGCCGAAGGGGTGGGCCCAGCTGGGTGGCTGGTTGGGCAGGATTTCCCGGTGCACGGTGTGGTCCCACGGCCACAGGAGGGGGCCGAGGAACGCGAACAGCACGGTGAGGACGAGCACGGTGAGGCTGGCCATGGCCATGCGGTGGCGGAGAAACCGGGTGGCGACCATGCGGAGTTGCCCGTGCTCGGCACTGCGGTCGACAGGATCAGGTGATGCCGCGCTCGCAGACGGGGCGGGGGTGCTGGCGGGCGGGTGGAGGTCACTCATAGCGGATCCTCGGGTCGAGTACGCCGTAGAGCAGGTCGGCAATGAGGTTGGCGATGATGACCGCGGTCCCGCTGAGCATCAGCCAGCCCATGAGGGCATAAGAGTCGTTGCGTTTGATCGCTTCCACGAAGAAGTCGCCAAGGCCGCGCCATTGGAAGACGGTTTCGATGAGGATGACTCCGTCCACGGTTCCGGCGACGGTGACGGCGACGACGGTGGTCAGCGGGATGAGGGCGGTGCGCAGGGCGTGTCTGCGCAGGACGACGCGGTTGGGCAGGCCTTTGGCTCGGGCGAGGCGCACGTAGTCGCTGTTGAGGACTTCCAGCATGGAGGTGCGCTGGTAGCGGCTCCAGGCGGCGTATCCGGTGAGCATCAGGGTGAGGGTGGGGAGGACGAGGTGGCCAAGGTGGTCGGCGAGGAGTTGTGCGGTGGTGAAGCCGCGAGTGTCGGCGGAGGTTGCGCCGACGGTGTAGAAGATCGTGTAGCCGGTCTGCTGGTTGACCCACACTCCGGCTTCCTTGATGAGCGCGCCCAGCCAGAAGGTGGGCATGGCGAGGGCGAGGAAGCCGATGAGGGTGAGGGTGTAGTCGACCATCGAGTATTGGCGGAGTGCGCTGATGACTCCGCTGAGGATCGCTAGTCCGAGTGCCAACAGCAGGGCGGCACTGACCAGGCGCAGGGTGGTGCCGAGTCGTTCGGCGAGGGCGTGTCCGATGTCGTAGTCGGCTCCTTGGACGGAGGGGCCGAATTTGCCGCGGAGCAGGCCGATGTCGCCGTTGCCTCCGATGCCGGTCAGCCACAGCACGTACCGTTCCGGCAGGGAGCGGTCCAGGTAGAGCCGGGCTTCTTCGGCTTTGATCACTTCTTCGGGAACGGGGGGCTGCTGGACGCGCAGGTCAGCGAGCGGGTCTCCGGACAGGTCGATGAGGAGGAAGGTGAGGATGGAGGCCGCGAGCAGCAGCGGGATGGTGCCGAGCAGGCGGCGGACGGTGTAGGCGAGCATGGGGGTCCTCGGGGTGCGGCGCGGTCCTGGGCGAAGGGGTGATCCCCTCCGCCCAGGCTCGGGGGTCACTATTGGGCGACCAGGCCCCACTCGTGGTGCTGGTAGAGGGCGCGCAGGCTGGATGAGGGGTTGTCGCGGACGTTGACGTAGTCGTCGGTCACGAGGATGTAGACGGGCATGTTGAACAGCGGCAGGACGTAGGCGTCCTGGGCGACGATGCGGGCCGCTTCGTTGGCGTATTCGGCGGCTTCGTCGAGGGAGGAGGCGTTGCGGGCGCGTTCGACGAGTTCGTCGACTTCCTCGTTGTGGTAGCGGCCGAAGTTGCTGTCGCTAGTGCTGCTCCAGTACTGGCTGGGCGCGGTGGCGAAGGACGGGGTGCTGCTCCAGCCGTACTGCATGATGTCGTAGTCCTGAGCGGCGAGGGTGCCGCCGAGGTCGTCGGTGGGTTCGATGGTGACCTCGATGCCGATCTCCGCCAGGTAGGACTGGATGAGTTCTGTCGAGGTGTCGCGCACCGTGTTGCTGGTGGAGCGCAGCCGGAACGGGCCGACTTTCTCCCCGTCGCGGGTCAGGGTGTCGCCTTCGTAGGTGTATCCGGCGTCGAGGAGGATCTGGCGGGCGGCGTCGATGTCTCCGCTGCCTTGACCGGTCTCGGTGATGACGTCGGTGTGGTAGGGGCTGTCGTTGGAGAAGACGTGGTTGGTGCGGGGTTCTGCCTCGGGGTAGAGCTGGGCGATGGTGCGCTGCGTGATGTCTTCGACGTCGATGGCGGTGAAGATGGCGCGGCGGAGCTCAACGTCTTTGAGCCACTCGTTGTCGAGGTTGAAGTCGATGTGCTCCCAACTGGGCCCTTCGGTGATGCTCACGTTGAGGTTGGGGCGCTGCCGGGCTTGTTCCACGGTGTCTTGGCCGAAGGCGACGGGTGAGGTGCCGTGGGCTTCACCATTGTCGAGGGCGCTGATCCAGGTGCCTTCGTCGGTGAGGAAGCGGATGACGACGGTGTCGAGCGTGGGCTGGACTTCGCCGTACCACTGTGGGTTGGGTTCTTTGATGACCTGGGTTTTGAGGTCGCCTTCGACGAGGCGGTAGGGGCCGCCGGAGAAGGTGGGCATGGTGGTGTGCAGCCATTGGAAGTATTCGCCCACACCTTCGGGGGTGGTGATGTCGAATCCTTGCTCTTCGGCGATGTGGGCGGGGTAGATGCCTCCGGCGATGTTGTCTGCGCTGAACCGGTCCCGCCATTCGGGGTCGGCGACACCGTCGACGAGGGTCACGGTGACGGTGGAGCCGCCGTCGCTTCCTTCAACGCTGGCGATCTGGTTGTAGGTGTCGGAGCGCGGCTGGCATCCCTTGCAGTGGCCGGCTTCTTCGGTAGTGCTGAGTTTCCAGGTGATTTCGAAGTCGGCGGCGGTGATGGGGGTGCCGTCGTCCCAGACGGCTTCGGGGCGGATCTTGAACTGGTAGGTGAAGGGGTCTTCGTCGATGAGTTGGGGTTCCTCGGCAAGGAGGTCCAGGTTGGTGGTGAAGGTGGCGCCGTCAGGCTCCCAGTAGCCGGTGTTCGGCAGGATGCCGTGGAGCATTTGGAGGGTGTAGACGCTTCCCCCTTTTGGTGAGAGGGAGGCCCAGGCTCCGGGGAGGGAGTCGACGATCCAGGTGATGCTTCCGCCTTCAGCGCGTTCTCCGCTGTTGCACGTGTTGGGGTTGTCTGCACAGTCCGCGAAGGCATCCGTGTTTTCGCTGCCTTCGTGGGGTGCGCAGGCGGTGAATGCAAAGAGCGCCGCGATGAGCAGCGCGGCGCCTACGGTTGGTCTACTTTTTTCACGCATGGCCTCTCCCCTGGGCTGTTCGTGTCCGTGGCAACGAACCCCGAAAAACCGAACAAGCTGGGAGTAATAAGACCATTACTCTCAATTAGTGCAAAGATTTATCTGAGTTTTGTGATGCAGTCGCAATCTTCCCTTTGCCCCGCCGCTAGCAGGACATTGTGACCGAAAGAATCGCAGCGTGGAAGGGTGTATCGCAAGGTGTGACTCTTCACCGGAGCTTCCTTGCGTCACACGAGAAAACAGCGTCACCTAAAGCGACATTCTTCACAAAAAATAAGAAAATGAATTTATGCTTTATGTCAGAAATAACCACTTTGTCGCAGTATGGCAGACATATCGGAGTTCTACCGCTGGGGTTCCGCTGCGACTCCCCCATGCGCTCCTGCGGCGGGCTCACCGGCGCCGGTACACCGACAGCCGGAAGACCGCGGTCACCTCGACCGGTTCGGGCAGCCGGGCCAGGCGGGAGCGCACCGCCTCAGAGGTGGTGTGGCGGGCGTTCGGCGTCATCCCCACCAGGGTTGCTGCCTCGGCGTGGGAGAGCCGCAGAGGCAGCGTGAACTGCTCGTCGGCTTCCTGGGTGAAGCTGCGGTGCAACTGCGCGGCCAGCCGTTCCTCTTTGCGAGGGTCCACGGCGATCAGCTCCACGTGCGACCGCAGCTCAGCGAGGTGACGGCGGCCCGGGGTGACGACCAGCAGTGTTCCCCCGCGCTGCACGACCCGAGCAAACTCCGCCCCGTTCCGAGGTGCGAACACGTTGAGCAGCACTCCCACGGAGTCTGCCGCCAGCGGTAGGCCCCGCCACACGTCACAGCCCACCGCTCCCGCCCGAGGATGGGCGCGGGCGGCCCGCCGTAGCGCATATCGGGACACGTCCACGGCCAAGCCGTACGCCTTCGGCAGGGCATCCAGCACAGCGGCCAGGTGGTGTCCGGTACCCGCACCGATATCCGCTACCAGTCCCCCAGTCCACCGCTGCGCAGCGTGGTCGGCCAGTACCGCCGACAGCGGGGCGTAGTGCCCCGCGTCGAAGAATGCGCTGCGGGCCTGCACCATGTCCCGGTCGTCCCCCGTGGTCGCCGGGCGTCCCACGGTGAGGTTCACGTAGCCTTGGCGGGCAGCGTCGAAAGAGTGCCCCGTCCTGCAGGCCAGCGCAGTCCCCTGCTGCTGCATCCCGTTCCCGCAGTGCGGGCAGGCCAGCGCCGCCGCCACGGGATCGGGGATCCGCAGCCGTTGCCTCTCCCCCATGACCGTCCAGGCTACTGGCGCCTGGCCCTTCTAGCCTCCGAGCATCTCGCCTCGCGCACCATGGTCCGCGGCCAGCGCACTCCCGGCACCGGGTCCTCGCGGGCGGCCCTCCGCTCACGCTACCGGTGTGCTCAGGGCTGGCGCAGGTCAATAGGCTGGTGCCGCTTGCTGCTCAGCCTGGACGAAAGGTTGTGATCCTATGGCGTCCCGTCCCACCGTGCTGCTGCTCAACGGCCCCAACCTCAACCTGCTGGGTTTGCGCGACCCCGCCCAGTACGGCACCACCACGCTCGCCGAGATCGAAAAACGGGTCGTGTCGCTCGGTGCCGAGCTGGGAGTGGACGTGGTGTGCGCGCAGAGCAACCACGAAGGCGAGCTGATCGACCGCATCCACGCCGCCCGCGAGCTGGACGGCATCGTGTTCAACCCGGGCGCTTACGCCCACACCAGCGTTGCACTGCGCGACGCTATCGACGCGGTCCCCACCCCGTGTGTGGAAGTCCACATCTCCAACATCTACGCCCGGGAACCGTTCCGGCACACGTCGATGACCGCCCCGGTCGTCAACGGCATCATCGGCGGCTGCGGGGTGCACGGCTACGAACTGGCGCTGCGGCACATCGTCTGGCTGATCACCCAGGGCAGGTGAACCGGCCGCACACCCCCTCCCGACGCCACGGGTCGTTCACCTCTGGTTAAATTCTTCGACGGCAGAGAACCACTGTGTGTTCAGTCGGGGGATGAGGCAACCGTGTCGAGGGCAAAGCGCCGCGCAGGGACCGTAATCGCGCTGCTGGGCGCGTTGACACTGGTAGCCGGGTGCGGCAGCGACAACGCGGTACGCGGCGGCGCGCAGATCCCGGTGCCCGAAGACCTGGAGTGTTTCGACGGCGCCATTCGCGGCGCCGGCTCCAGTGCCCAGGAACTGGCCATGCAGGTGTGGATCTCCGCACTCCAGACCGCCTGCGACGATGCGCGGATCTACTACGACGCGATCGGCTCAGGCGGCGGACGGAACCAGTTCATCGACGGCGCGGTGGACTTCGCCGGGTCCGACGCGGCCATGGACGAAGGCGAACAGGAGGAGGCCCGCCAGCGCTGCGACTCCGACGTCATCCACCTGCCCGCCTACGTGGTACCGATCGCGGTGGCCTTCAACCTGGAGGGCATCGACTCGCTCAACCTGACCCCCGACACGCTTGCCCGCCTGTTCAGCGGCGACATCACCCGGTGGAACGACCCGGCGATCGCGGAGACCAACCCCGACGTCGACCTCCCCGACCTTCCCGTGGTCCCGGTCAGCCGTTCAGACGAGTCCGGCACTACGGAGAACTTCACGGCCTACCTGGCGGCTGCTGCTCCTGACGCATGGCCTCACGACCCTGACGGGCAGTGGCCCTTTCCCCCGGTGGAAGCCGGGCAGGGCAACAGCGGCGTGGCCCAGGCGATCCGTGGCGGTCAGGGCACGATCGGCTACCTGGAGGCGTCCCACGCTGAAGGCATGGCCACGGTCCGCGTGGGCTCGGGGGACAGCTTCGTCGCCCCGTCGCCGGAGTCTGCGGCACGGATCGTATCGGTCTCCCCGCGGCGGGACAGCACCACCCCGCACGACCACGCCATGGAGTTGGACTACTCCGCTACCGAAGCCGACGCCTACCCCATCGTGCTGGTCAGCTACGAGATCGCCTGCCTGTCGTACGCGGACGCCGCCACCGCGGAGGGAGTGCGCACCTTCCTGTCCTACCTGCTCAGCGCGGAAGGCCAGGAAGCAGCGTCTCAGGAATCCGGGTCGGCTCCGCTCGACGCGGAACTGCGCGCAGAGCTGCTGGAGTCCGTGGCGGCGATCGGCACCCACTGACCGCTCCCCTGCACTGCCAGGGCTGCGGACTGGTGCCAGGAGGGTGGGCCGCTGCGGCCGTGACTGGAGGCCGAACGGGGGTATCGGTGATCGACACAGAGTTTGTCGACCATGTTGCTGACCGGCTGGCCGCCCTGCCCGGGGTGACCGCGGTGAGCCTGGGTGGCTCCCGGGCCGTGGGCACGCACCGCGCCGACAGCGACTGGGACCTGGCCATCTACTACCGGGACCGGTTCGACCCGCAAGACTTGCGGGACCTCGGCTGGCCCGGTGAAGTCTCGGAGATCGGCGGTTGGGGCGGCGGGGTGTTCAACGGGGGTGCGTGGCTGACCATCGACGGCCGCCGGGTGGACGTGCACTACCGGGACCTGGCCGTGGTGGAGCACCAGATCACCGAGGCGGAGCACGGCCGGTTCGAGGTTGAGCCGCTCTTGTTCCATCTCGCGGGGATCCCCACCTACCTGGTGGTGGCGGAGCTCGCGCTCAACCGGGTGCTGCGCGGCAGCCTGCCGCGGCCGGTGTTTCCGGAAGCGCTCCGCGCCAGTGCCCCGCCCCGCTGGTGGGGCACGGCGCGTATGACGTTGGACTATGCGCGCAGCAACCACGCACCCCGCGCCCAGGTTGCGCAGGTGGCCGCGGGAATCACGGTAGCTGCCTGCCAGGCCGCGCACGCGGTGCTCGCCGCCCGCGGCGAATGGGTCACCAACGAGAAAACCCTGCTGGACCGGGCGAACGTGCGCGGTATCGACGGGATTGTTGCCGGGCTGCGCGCTGATCCGCACGCACTGGCCGAGGCAGTGGATGCGGCTCGCGCGCTGTTGACCGAGCGGGTCGACGCCGCTCTCAACCAGCGGCCTGGCCCAAGCCCGAGCCGTTAACCGTCCTGTCAGTGCGGTTCAGGCTGGGGCGGGCGCGGCTTCCAACGGAGGCGGGTCAGCGTGCGGGCTTCCCACAGCACGACCACGGCTCCCGCGGCGAGTGCGGTGAGCACCGCGCTGGTCGCATGCGCCGCCACCGTGTGATATGTCGGGGTGAGCGTGCCCCACAGGTTGATCAGCATGTGGCTGACCACGACCGCGGCGACACTTGCCCCCGTGTTGACGTAGACCCACGTCCATAGCACGCGTAGGGCGACCGTGGCGAGGAACTGCCAGGCCACCCAGTCGGGCGGGTGGACCTGGCTCCACGGCACGACATGCCAGGCCGCGCTGACGACACCGATGACAAGGGCTGTGGTCAGCGCACCGTGGCGGGCACGCAGCGCGTCGGTGGCGTACGCCGTCCAGCCCACTTCCTCGGCTGCAGCCGCGCCGAGGTAGACGCAGACCAAGGCGAGCACCCCGGGCAGGGTCGGCTGCGGCATACTGACCGGCTCCCCGGCAAAGCGCAGGAGGAGGTGGGTCAGCACGGGCCCCGCGGAGACCAGGGGTATCGCGGCATACCAGACCCACCGGCGCGGGCGGGGCGGGACCAGCAGCCGCCCCCACAGGGCACGGACCGCGGCGGACCTCCCCTCCTGCCAGGCCAGCAGGGTAGCGGCGATGGCCGGGCAGACGAACATGAGCGCGCTGACCGGCATCGCCATGGGAACCGCGTCGGGACTCTCGACGAGAAACCCGAGGATCCAGAAGGGAACCGCGAACAGGAACGTCAGCAGGAAGAGGCGGAGCGGCGCCACCAGTGTCGGCGTGTCGGTCACGGCTACGGACTCCGTGGTTGCTGGTGCAGAAGGCCCCGGCGCTTTGTCGGGTGCTGTCCGGTTCGACGGGGCTGCGGGGACCGCGGTTCCCTGTGCTGCGGGCCTGGGAGGGCCGGGTGTGGTGGATGGAGTGCTCAGTGTTCCCGAGGACGGCGTCGGACAGCGTCCCGGCTCCGGTGCCACACGGCGGCGAGCCGGTTCCAGCCGTGGCGGAGCAGGGTCAGCGGCCGCGGGCGGCGGGCCCCGATCCCCCAGTCGTGGGGGACGGCGATCGCGGACAGGTCCACCGTGTCGGCTCTGCCCTGCATCCGGTAGCGGCCGTGGATCGCGGCTACTGCCGTGCTCAGGTCGTCTGGTTCGGCGGCGGTTCGGGCGAGGGCCCGGGTGCGCCACAGGGTGAGCTGCTGGGGCGTGTCGTGGACGAGTTCCACGACCCCGGCGTTCGCCCATTCAGCGCGGTCCACGAGCTGGGCCACGGTCCGCGGCGCCACCCCGCAGGTCACTGGCACGCGGAGCAGGTAGGGTGCGGGGAATCCGGTGCGGGGTGGGTGCGATGCGAACCGGACGCGGGGTTCGGCGAGATAGTGGGCTTGGATCAGGCGGGCTTCCACCCACCAGTCGGCCTCGGTGTCCCAGTCGGCGACGAGGACCACGTCCACCTCCACGCCTGTGCTGGCGAGGAGCCGGTCCACGCAGGCGCGCACGAGTTCGTAGGGGTGCTGGGCCGCGTCGACGACGGCGAGCACCATCGGCACCCGGTGTTCTCCACGACGCCGCGGCCGGTAGGCGGGGCGGGCGTAGGGCACGAGGGTGCTGAGTGCGTCGCTGCGCAGTCCGGGCACACGGGTGCGGGTGGCGGTGGCGCTGCCTACGTGCCAGGCGCGTGCCTCCCGGTCGGGGATGAAAATCGCCCCGTGCTGCCACAGCCGGTAGCCGAGTTCGGTGTCGTGGCCCAGGGTGAGCGCGGGGTTGACTCCGCCAGCGGATTCGTAGAGGGCGCGGCTCATGGTCACGCATGCGCCGACGAAGGCCTGGTAGCTCAGGCTGTCGGCGTCGCGGAGGTCGTTGGTGCGGGCGAGCAGCCGGGCGATGCGGGGATGGGGTGGGGCGTCGGGGAAGCGACGGCGGAGGGTGCGGGCCACGACAGGGTCGGCAGCGTCCACCGGGTCGGGATCGTGGTCGAGCGCGTAGCGGAGGTCGGCGAAGGACACCGCGTGGGAGTGCGTGTGCTGCCAGCGGACCAGGGTTTCGATGAGGGTGGCTTCGACTAACAGGTCGGGGTCGAGCCAGCACAGGACTTCCCCGCTGCTGATGCGGGATCCGTGGGCGCGGGCATGTCCAGGCCCCCAGCCGTCGGGCGGGGCGGGTTCGATCCGGCACCGGTGGGGCCGCCGGTCGGGAAGGCGCAGCCGGGGTGTGGAGTGGTCGTCGACGACCACGACTTCCATCAGGTGCGCGGGGTAGGTCTGGTGGGTGAGGCAGGCGAGGAGCCGGTCGAGCTGCCGCTGGTTGTTGCGGGCGGGGATGACGATGCTGACGGTGGGGCCGGGTGTCCAGGAGCCCACGGTGGGCGGGGTGAGGGTGCTCCAGTCGTTGCGGAATACTCGCGGATCAGTGGGTTCGGGCGGTGACACACCCTCGATTGACAACTCTGTGTAACTAAATAGATTCACACGGTCACTATAGGGGGCAAGCGGGCAGGGTTCTGGGAATGGCCTGCTCTGCAGCCGGGGGCGTCGCCGAGTCCGT
Source organism: Thermobifida fusca NBRC 14071 = JCM 3263 (assembly GCF_001592045.1). GTDB lineage: Bacteria > Actinomycetota > Actinomycetes > Streptosporangiales > Streptosporangiaceae > Thermobifida > Thermobifida fusca. The sequence goes on from NZ_BCWB01000021.1 coordinate 35,632, forward strand.
CCTCCTCGGCGACGCCCCCATGACCGCACGGTCACCGTCGCGGCATTCCGACGCTATCCGCAACCAGAGACACTTTTCAGTTTCCCCCGCCGGCCACGGCTTTACTCTCCCACCAGGACCAACGCTTCGTGACTAAGATCACTTACCATAGTGATCTCGGTAACGAAAAATTGGTGCGGGGTGGCGGCACGGCTATTCCCCTTCCCGTGCACCGGTCCCCCCGGAAGAGAGCCGCGCACCAGCGGTGCCCGCCTCCTGTCTTGCGGCTCAGCCCCGCAGCAGGGCGCGGTGGGCCAGTTCACGGCAGACCACCGCGAAGTCCATTCCCGCGGCCTCCACAGCCAGCGGCAGCGTGGACGTGTCGGTCATTCCCGGAGAGACGTTGACCTCGAGGAAGTAGACGCGCCCAGTCTCATCGATGATGAGGTCGGTGCGGGAAACGTCCCGCAGCCCAAGGGCGCGGTGCGCGGTGACCGCCGCATCCGCGGCAGCGCGCGCCACCTCGTCGGAGAGCCGGGCCGGGCTGAAGAACTCGGTGCGTCCCGCGGTGTAGCGGGCCGCGTAGTCGTAGACACCTCCGTCCGGCACGATCTCCACGGCGGGCAGCGCCACCGGGCCGTCCCCCAGGTCAAGCACGCCAACCGCGACTTCGACCCCCGTCACCTGCTGTTCGATCAGCGCGGTGTCGCTGTAGGCAAAGCAGCTCACCAGGGCCGCGGGCAGCGCGGACGCTTCCGTGACGGCCGTCGCCCCGAACGCGGAACCGCCCTGGGCGGGTTTCACAAACAGCGGCAGCCCCAGCATCGCCACGATGCGCTCCAAGACCGCGTGGGCACCCAGGTCGTGGAAGAGCGACTTGGGGAGCGCCAGTCCACGCGGCACGGCAATCCCCTGCTCGGCGACGAGGGTCTTCGCGATCGGTTTAGCGTAGGCGGCCCGGCAGGCATCGGGACGGGCACCCACATAGGGGACCCCGGCCAGCTCCAGGACTTCGCGGATCGCCCCATCCTCCCCGGACGTGCCGTGGAGCACCGGGAACACCACCTGCGGCGGATCATCCGTCAGCAGATTGAGCAGCTCAGGACCGACATCGCAGGTCTGCACCTCCACGTCGAGACGGCGCAGCGCCTCAGCGACACGCCGACCGGAGCGCACCGACACCTCGTGTTCGGGTGACAACCCTCCGGCTAGCACGAGCACCCGGTTCAGGTCGGCCACGGTCCTGCCCTCTCTTCGTCCCTGTTCTGCTGTGGTCACGACTGCTCGGTCTCCTACGGCAGGTCAGGCGCTGGCGCCTCGCCGCCCCGCCCGGTGGAGGAGGGGACACCACCGAAGGTGTCACGCAGCTCGATCTCGCTCTCCAGGACACTCACCAGGCGGCGCACTCCCTCGCGGATCTGTTCGGGAGTGGGATAGCAGAACGACAACCGCATGTTGCGTTCTCCGCCGCCACCGTAGTAGAAGCCGGTTCCCGGAACGTAGGCGACCCGTTCGTTGACGGCGCGGGGCAGCATCGCCTTGGAATTGATCCCTTCGGGGAGGGTCGCCCACACGAAGAAGCCGCCGCTGGGCCGGGTCCACGAGCATTCCGGCGGCATGAGCGCGTCCAGGCTCGACAGCATGGCGTCGCGGCGGGCCCGGTACATTTCGTTGAACTCTTTGATCTGTTCCGGCCACGGCTGGGTGGCCAGGTAGCGGCCCACAATCGCCTGGTTGAAGTTGGAGTGGCTGAGCATCGCCGACTCGACGGCCAAGATGAGCTTGTCACGCACCGCTGCCGGAGCCAGCGCCCAGCCGATCCGGAACCCGGGGGACAGCGTCTTCGAAAAAGACCCCAGGTAGATGACGTTGCGTTCCGACTCGGCGCGGAGCGGACGCACCGGATCGCCTTCATACCGCAGCAGGCCGTACGGGTTGTCTTCGACGACCAGCAGGTTGAACCGCTCGCAGATCTCCAGGACGCGGTGGCGCCGCTCCGGGGCCAGGGTGACCCCGGCAGGGTTATTGAAGGTCGGCACCGTGTAGAAGAACTTGACCCGTTTTCCTTGACGGGTCAGGGCGGCGAGACGTTCCTCGAGCGCTTCGGGGATGACCCCGTCGTCGTCCATGGGGATGTGCTCGATGTGGGCCTGGTAGGCGGCGAAGGTGTTGATCGCGGTCACGTACGTGGGCCCCTCGGTCAGCACCACGTCGCCGGGGTCGACGAAGACTTTGGTGACGAGGTCCAGTGCCTGCTGGGAACCGACGGTGACGATCACGTCGTCCGGACTGGCGTCGATCTCCTCGAGGGCCATAACCTCGCAGATCTGCTGGCGCAGCACCGGGTCGCCTTGGGCTGAGCCGTACTGCAGGGCGGTGCGGCCCTGTTCGACGACGACCTGCTGAGCGAGTTCCCCGAGAGCGTCCAGCGGCAGGGCGCTGATGTTGGGCATTCCCCCGGCGAGGGAGACCACTTCGGGTCGGGAAGCGACGGCGAACAGTGCGCGGACTTCCGAGGCCACCATCCCTGCGGCGCGTGCCGCGTAAGCGTCGACGTAGGGGTCGATACGTGAACCCTGCGGGTTGGGTTGGGACTCTCGGGGATCAACGGACACGATCCACCTCCGCTTGTGAAGGACCCGTACGGACCGGAACCGCCGACAGGCGGGGCCGCGTACGCGGTCCATATCTGGAGGACGGCGGGCAAAGCGGTCATCCCCCTCTTTTTCCGCCGTCGACGCCCCGGTTAATGAGGCAAGTGTACGCACTTGTCAACCTCAGCACCCCCAATGGCCGCATCCGCAGCGGTGTAAACCTCCTCACGGCCGCTAAGTTGGGAGGCGCCCGCGGGCGAGCGGGCACGGCGCCCTACTCGGGGAACGTCGGCAGGAAAGCGGTAAGCCGCTGGGCGGAGACGCGCTCCGCCTGGCGCGTGGTTCGCGTCGTCCCGTGGACAGCCCAGCGGACCGGGGGACGCGTAGGGGGGACGGTTCCGGTCAGCGGGTGAAGCCCCGCAGCCGGTCAAGCTGGCGACGTTCACGCTTGGTGGGGCGTCCCGCACCGCGGGGGCGGCGGGCCACCGGAACGGCGAGCTCGGGCGGCACCACAGGAGTGTGGTCGATGTAGCAGCGGGTCGCGATCGGCGCACCCACGCGTTTTTCGATGATGTGGGTGACCTCGACGATCCGGGTGACTCCGTTGACGCGAGCCCGCACCCGGTCGCCTACCTTGACCGAGGTGGCGGGTTTAGCGGGCTTGTCGTTGACCCGAACGTGCCCGGCCCGGCATGCCTGGGCCGCGTCCGAGCGGGTCTTGGTGAGGCGTACCGCCCACAGCCACCGGTCCACGCGCGTAGCGGGGGGACCGGGCGGGAGCGGAGGAGCCGTTTTCTGCGGTTCTTCCGAACGGGCCGGTTCCTGCCTGGGATCGTGGTCGTGCACGGTCCCCAGGGTAGCGTCGGCTCCCTGGGTTTCGAAGGGGCCGGGGCGGCCCCGGTACGGTACGGCGCCGCCCCGAGTCAGGCACCGGTCAGCAGACGTTGTAGCTGCTGTTGATCCGGGTGATGTTGCGGAAGGTGATGTTGATACCGCAGGGGTTCTCCCGGATACCGGTGTTGGTCACCGTGAGGTTCTGGATGGTGACGTTGGCGGTGTTGGGGAACTCCGACCGCGCAGCGATACGGATCTCCCCGGAGTCGCGCACCGTTCCGGACTGTCCGGCCACGGTGACGTTGTAGCAGTTCTCGATGAGGATGGCGTTGTTTCCGGTGTTGGCCAAGTCGATCCGGTCGATGACCGCACCGCCGCTTTCGGAGACGCAGAAGACGCCGCGTCCGCCGCCGCGGGCCCGCACTTCACCCACGCGGATGTTGACGGGGTAGCTGTCGCCGATCCGTCCGTTGCGGTTGGCCATGCGGAACGCCGCGTACCCGGTGCCGGTTCCCGCGTTCTCCGCGTCCACCAGGCCCACGTTCGCGTTGATGGTGTCGTTGAGCAGCAGTCCGGAGTAGGCGACGTTGCGTGCCACGACAGTGCCGATCGTGATGCCGTCCACGCCGTAGGTTTCCACGCCGTGATTCCCCGTGCCCGACACGTAGACGTGGTCGATGCTGACGTTGCGGGTGCGGACACTCCGGTTGTCATGGTTGTCGATGCGCATGCCCAAGCCGCCGGAGAGCCGCAGGTCCACCTGGCCGAAGTGGACGTTGGACGCGTTGCGCACAAAGATGCCGAAGTAGGGGTTGCCGGTGACGCTGATGTTGGGGACCTCAACGTCGTGGGCGTTGCGGATCCGCACTGCCGCGTGGTTGGCTGACGGGCTGCCGGTCACGTTGATCGTGCCGCACACGTCCAGCACAGTGTAGCTGGGCAGGTCGAGCGAGCTTCCCGCGCTCATCGAACCGGAGCCGCGCACCACCACCCGCTCCTTGTGAGTGCGTCCGGGGGTGAGGCTGTTGACCGCTGCCCGCATCGCCTGGAGCATGTCGCTTCCGGTGTAGAGGGTGCTGCCGCCTTTGCGCGCGGTCCACGTGGTGCCGTTCTTCGTGACTTCGGCGTGGTAGGAGCCGCTACCGCAGGTGTCGGAGCCGCCGCCGTTGTCGGTGACTTTGATGAGCTGCCAGCGCTGGTTGGCGCCGTCGTGGTCGGTGTACTGGGAGATGCGGGCACCGTTGGCGGTGGACCATTCCCAGACCTCCAGGGCTTTGCCGCTGTTGCGGTTGATCAGCCGGATGTCGCCGCCCGCGGAGTCGACGACCCGGAACTGCTGGTTGTACCCGCCGTGGTGGTCGTACTGGCGGATTTCTGCGCCATCGGCGGTGGAGCGTTCCCACACGTCGACGGCTTTGCCGCTGTGCCGGTTGACCAGCGCATAGTAGCCGTCGCCGGCGGGGACGAACCGGAACTGCTGGTTGTACCCGCCCAGGTTGTCGTATTGGCGGATCTCGCCGCCGTTGGCGGTGGACCATTCCCACACGTCCATGGCTTTGCCGCTGTGCCGGTTGACCAGCACATAGTAGGCGCCGGTGTCGATCGTCGCTGCCATAGCCGGGCGGGCGACAACCGTGAGCAGCGCGGCGAGGAGCGCAACAACGCCGCCGCAGGTCATCACGAGTCGCACCGATGAGGGCCATTCTCTCCGGTGGACTAGGGAGGGGGTGAGGGACACGTGTACCTCCGTGGGGATCATGTCCGGCACTGCGCCGGACGGGAGGGGCCGCATGTGCGTCCCAAGTGACGCGCTCGCCGAAGCGAAAGCGTTGTCCGAATAGCTAAGGAAATATCACTGAGCGCGTCAATACCCCTACGTTCCGCAGCGGCGCCATTGTACCCCGGTGAGGCCCGCCCACCAGCGCAACCGGCGTTGCGGAAGCGATATGAAGAATGCGCCAGAGTGCACACCCCCATTCATAGAGTCATCCCATGTCTGTTTCCGTCCCTCGTGTACGGCGGTGGCTGCTCGGCATCCTCGCCGCCGTCCTCGCTGTCGCTCTCATCACTGCTGGGCTCGCGGTCTGGACAGTGCGGCGTTCTTTCCCCCAGGTTTCCGGGGAACTGGAGCTTCCCGCGCTGAGTGCACCCGTCACCGTGTACCGCGACGAGTACGGCATCACCCACCTGTATGCCGACACCCCGGAGGACCTGTTCACCGCCCAGGGCTATGTCCATGCCCAGGACCGCTTCTGGTCCATGGACTTCAACCGCCACGTCACCGCGGGACGTCTTGCCGAACTGTTCGGTGCCGACCAGGTCCCCACCGACGCCTACCTGCGCACCATGGGCTGGCGCCGCGTTGCCGAAGCCGAATACGACCTCCTGGCGGAGGAGACCCGGCGCTACCTGGACGCCTACGCCGAAGGCGTCAACGCCTACCTCGAGGGAAAATCCGCCACCGAGGTGAGCTTGGAATACGCGGTGCTGGCGGCCACTAACAGCGAGTACGAGATTGAGCCGTGGAGCGCCGTCGACAGCCTGGCCTGGCTCAAAGCGATGGCGTGGGACCTTGCAGGCAACATGCACGACGAGATCGCCCGTGCCTCGCTGCTGGCTCGCGGCCTGCCCCGGGAACAGGTCGAGGAGCTCTACCCGGCCTACCCGGAGGAGCAGCACGCCCCCATCCTCGCCGGCGGCCGGGTCCGCGACGGAAAGTTCGTCCTCGACTCCGACGAGGCGGAGCAGCGCGACGAGGACGCTGCCGACATCCCCGCCACCGCTGCGGTGCGCGCGCTGGCCGGGCTGCAGGAACCGCTGGAAGCGATCCCGCGCACTTTCGGTCCTGCCTCCTCCGACCTGGGCTCCAACTCTTGGGTGGTGTCCGGCGAGCACACTGCCTCAGGGCTGCCGCTGCTCGCCAACGACCCCCACTTGGGCGCGGTGATGCCGTCCATCTGGTACCAGATGGGCTTGCACTGCACCACCGTCGACGAATCCTGTCCGTTCGACGTCACCGGGTTCACCTTTCCCGGCCTGACGGGGGTGGTCATCGGCGCGAACGACACGATCGCCTGGGGGTTCACCAACCTCGGCCCCGACGTGATCGACCTGTACCTGGAGAAGCTCGACGGAGACTCCGCGATCGTCGACGGCGCCCCCGAACCGTTGGAGACCCGCACCGAGACCATTCGGGTTGCGGGCGGCGACGATGTCGAGATCACCGTCCGGTCGTCCCGCCACGGTCCGCTGCTGTCCGACCCGGAGCTCGGCGCGCAACTACGCACGTTCGCCGCCAAGGCGCCGGTCACTCCCGAAGGGGAGCCTGCCGAGACCGCCCAGGACGGCGACTATGCGGTCGCCATCAGTTGGACCGCGCTCACCCCGGGGCGGACCGCAGACGCGATCTTCCTACTCAACCGGGCCCGCACGTTCGACGAGTTCCGGGAGGCGGCGCGCACTTTCGAGGTTCCCGCCCAGAACCTCATTTACGCGGATACTTCCGGGAACATCGGCTACCAGGCCCCGGGGAAGATCCCGGTGCGGGGGAAGGGTGACGGCCGCTGGCCGGCACCGGGGTGGGACTCCGACTACGACTGGAAGGAGTATCTGCCTTTCGAGGAGCTGCCCACCGTCGTCAACCCTGATTCGGGGTTCATTGTCACCGCCAACCAGGCGGTGGTGGACTCCGGGTACCCGCACCTGCTCACCACGGACTGGGACTACGGCTACCGTTCCCAGCGGGTCGTCACGCTGCTGGAAGCTGCGATCGCAGACGGCGGCCTGACCGTCGAGGACATGGTGGACATCCAGTTGGACAACGAGAACAGCGGGGCGCGGGCCCTCGTCCCCTACTTGGTAGAAGTGGACGTGGAGGGGGCTGCCGCGCAGGCCCAGGAGCTGCTCGCCGGCTGGGACTTCCAGCAGGACGCTGACTCGGCTGCCGCGGCGTTCTACAACGCCACCTACCGCCACCTGCTGCCGCTGGTCTTCGACGAACTGGGCGCCAACCCGAAGATCGAGGCGTCACAGGCCTGGCTGCTCTTGACTTCCCTCGTGGAGTCTCCCGAATCCGAGTGGTGGCGCGGCGAGGAGGTCTCCAGCCGGGATGAAGCGCTGCGCGTGGCGATGGAGCGGGCCGCCGCGGAGCTGACTGAGCTGCTCGGCGAGGACGTGGCTGCCTGGCGGTGGGGTGACCTGCACACGCTCACCGTCCGCAACGCGTCCTTCGGGGAATCCGGTATCGCCGCGGTGGAGTGGTTGTTCAACCGGGGCCCGGTCGCGACGGGCGGGGGTTCCAGTGTCGTCAACGCCACCGGCTGGGACCCGGCCCAGGGGTACGAGGTCACCACGGTGCCGTCGATGCGCATGGTGGTGGACTTGGCGGACGTGGACAACTCCCAGTGGATCAACCTGACCGGCAACTCGGGGCATGCGTTCCACCCCCACTATGCCGACCAGCTCGAGCTGTGGGCTGCGGGGACGATGCTTCCCATGCGGATGACCCGGAGCGCCGTGGAGGAGGCGGCTGAGCACACCCTCGTCTTGCGTCCCTGATCCACCATCGGTTGTGGCGAGGCGGGGTGCCGCGCGGAGCAGGCAGCGGCACCCCGCCCGGTACGGGCCGGGGTTCTACCCTGGTCGGAGGTCCGAGGACGGCCGGGAACCTACGGTTTGCGGGCCAGTCCTCCGGCGAGCAGGTGGTGGGTGGTGCTGTCGGTGGGGGTTTCGGCGTCCGGACGCCACTCGTTGGCGGCGACCACCCCCGGTTCGAGCACGTCCATTCCTTCGAAGAACCGCTCGATCTGCTCCTTGGTGCGGAACCAGCCGCTGCCCAGGCCACCTTCGAGCAGCGCCTGTTCGACTTCGCGGCAGACCGGGTCACCGGAGTCGTAGAAGTGGGTGATCAGCATGTAGCTGCCAGAGCTGATGCGGTCCCGAATCTTCCGGGACAGCGCCCACGGGTCGTCGGAGTCGTCGAAGTGATGCAGGATCGACGCCAGGAACACCGCGACCGGCTGGTCGAAGTCCAGCAGGGCACGCACTTCGGGGTTGTCGAAGATTCCGTCCGGGTGGCGCAGGTCTGCTTGGACAACAGTGGTGGTGACTTCGTCGGCGAGCAGGGCACGGCCGTGGGCGAGGACCACCGGGTCGTTGTCGATGTAGACGACGCGCACTTCCGGGTCGATCTCGTGCGCGATTTCGTGCACATTTCCGGCGGTGGGCAGGCCGGAGCCGATGTCGAGGAACTGGCGGACACCGGCACGGACCAATTCCCGGGTGGCACGGCGCAGCAGCATGCGGCTTTCCCGGCCCAATTGTTTGCCCTGGGGGAAGACCTTCTCCACGGCGGCCGCAGCGGCCCGGTCGGCGGGGAAGTTGTCCTTCCCGCCGAGGAAGTAGTCGTAGACGCGGGCGATGCTGGGGACTTCGGGGTTGATCTCAGCGGGGAGGTTGGTGGGATCGGGTGCCTGCGTTTTCATCCAGGATTCACTGGCCATGGAACCGCTCTTTCACCTGAGGGAACCGCTGGGTAACAAGGGTTGTCGAGATCATCAAACCACAGGAATGGCCAGGTAATGTCCGTGTTTCCCGAAATTGATCCCCGCCAGACAATAAAAGCGACAAATGCCCTGTTTTAGGACAATTTCTCGGGGTTAGTTCCGCGGTGATTCCAAGGCCGCGCGGACCCGTGCCAGCACTTCTTCGTGGGACGCCCCCGCTGGGTAGACCGCCACAAGCACCGCACGGTCCCCCCGCTCATCCGACCGCTGCTCACCGCTGCGGCGTAGTGCGGGCGCCATCATGTCCACGACGAACGCCAAGGCCTGGTCGAGCCGCTCCAGCGGCGAAGGCGACGTGACTTCCGGAGCGCGCAGCCACATCCGTAGCACATGGTTGTGCGCGGCAATTACTGCCGCAGCCACTACTTCCGCGGCGAGCACCCGCGACTCGTCACTGTGCCCGCCGGTCAGGTGCTGGGTGAAGAGCGACTGGTAGCGCGCCGTCATTGCGATTTCGCGGTCCCGTAGCGCAGGACGGGTCCGCACCAGGCGATAGCGGCGCACGGCCAGGTCGGGCTGGCTGGTGTAGGAGCGGAGCACCATGCGCGCCGCCGAGCACACGGCGCTCACTGGGTCTTCGGGCGAGGAGGCGAGATGGGTGCGCACCGCCTCCACCAGCTCTTCTTGGTCAGCGAAGAGCAGGTCGTCTTTAGACCCGAAGCGCCGAAACAGGGTGCTGCGGCTCACTCCGGCGGCGACCGCGACGTCGTCCATCGTGGTCGCTTCGAAGCCTTTCTCGTCGAATAGTCGCAGCGCCGCGGCAACAACCCCGCGGCCCTCCGTACGCCCCGCCATCACCTCTCCTCGCACTCGTTCGACCCCTGGGAACCGCCGCCCCATTCTGCCCGCATGACTACCTATCCCCCATACTGACACTTAGTTCCGTTTATTGACACTTAGTGTCATACTGGGGATGTTCGCGACGCTAGGAGACCCCATGAGTGACTTCGACCTCTACCGGCCCACCGAGGAGCACGAAGCCCTCCGCGAAGCCATCCGCTCCGTCGCTGAAGACAAGATCGCCCCGCACGCGGCCGACGTCGACGAGCAGTCCCGCTTCCCGCAGGAGGCCTACGAGGCGCTGCGCGCCAGCGACTTCCACGCTCCCCACGTCGCGGAGGAGTACGGCGGTGTTGGCGCAGACGCGCTGGCGACCTGCATCGTCATTGAGGAGATCGCCCGGGTGTGCGCCTCCTCTTCCCTCATCCCCGCGGTCAACAAGCTCGGCTCGATGCCGCTGATCCTCTCCGGATCTGACGAGGTGAAGCAGCGCTACCTGCCCGAACTGGCATCTGGCGAGGCGATGTTCTCCTACGGGCTCTCCGAGCGCGAGGCGGGATCCGACACCGCGAGCATGCGCACCCGTGCCGTCCGCGACGGCGACGACTGGATCCTCAACGGCCAGAAGTCGTGGATCACGAACGCCGGAATCTCCAAGTACTACACGGTGATGGCGGTCACCGACCCGGACGGGCCGCGCGGACGCAACATCAGCGCTTTCGTCGTCCACATCGACGATCCCGGGTTCTCTTTTGGAGAACCGGAACGCAAGCTCGGCATCAAAGGTTCGCCCACGCGCGAACTGATCTTCGACAATGTCCGTATCCCCGGCGACCGCCTGGTGGGCAAGGTCGGGGAAGGACTGCGTACCGCGCTGCGCACCCTCGACCACACCCGCGTCACCATTGGCGCCCAGGCTGTGGGCATCGCCCAGGGGGCGCTCGACTACGCCCTGGGCTATGTCAAGGAGCGCAAGCAGTTCGGCAAGGCCATCGCCGACTTCCAAGGCATCCAGTTCATGCTCGCCGACATGGCCATGAAGCTGGAAGCGGCCCGCCAGATGGTTTACGTCGCTGCCGCCAAGTCCGAGCGCGACGACGCCGACCTCTCCTTCTACGGTGCCGCCGCTAAATGCTTCGCCTCGGATGTGGCAATGGAGATCACCACTGACGCGGTGCAACTACTCGGCGGCTACGGCTACACCCGGGACTACCCGGTCGAGCGGATGATGCGCGACGCCAAGATCACCCAGATCTACGAGGGCACCAACCAGATCCAGCGGGTGGTCATGGCCCGGCAGCTCTTGAAGAAGTGAGCGAGCAGCGCTGGCGAGGCCAGTGCTGCTGACCGGAGGATCCGTTTGCGCCCCTCGGAGCCCAGCTCCGAGGGGCGTTTCCTTGGCACGGCCCGCCCGCGGTCCCCGGTCCCCGAGGCCGTCTCTTACCGATGGTCGAGCGTGCCTGGCTCTCGAGACGGTGAGCTGCCGCTGACCTTGCGGTGAGTTTTCCGATTATCAGCCGACATTGTCGGGGCGGATTATTCACAATAGAGAATTCCGTCCCTTTTTTATGTCGTGTGAGGTGCGCATGCCCAGCGGTGAGCGGTACTGGGTCCGCGGCTATCGGCGCAGAGACGGAAGCTATGTCCGAGGGCACTACCGCAGGTATCCACGGTCGCGTTCGACATCCGATCCGGGGAAGGCTGTCTTTGGGCCGTGGTTGTTCTGCTGATCCTTGTGGGGCTAGGGATTATGACGCTCGTCTAGCCCGCAAAACTCACCCCGGATGGAATGGTGATCGAAACCCCTTGGGGCGACCTACTCCTGTCAGCCTGCTCGACAAACGGTGGAGAGAACAGCAACATCCGCCCTTCGGAGCATTGTTTCCGAAGGGCTTTTCCGTTGCATCCTCGCAGCGACACCCTGCGGACCATCCGGTGCATGGGCAGCGTATTCACTGTTCAGGACGAGTGGTAGGAGAGATGCTCCTGTCGCACCGGGCTGCGCGTATGCTCTCCTCCCGTGCACTCCCCTGGCTCCAGCACAGTACGGCGATCGGGAGAGGAATCGCGATGACGCGGCTGCGCGAACCGCTTCTCTCACCGATGTGCTTCCCCCACCAGAACCACTCTCTTCTCTCCTGCAGAGCAGCCCGGAAATCTGCAGCAGAATCCTCATACTCTCCTTTCCCGCCGACCGAAATCCGTTATCACCAACTCCAGCAGTTCCACATTTCCATAAAAGGAAACCCATCACTAGTGATGTGGTATTGGCGCTGGCGAATAATCTTTTCCCCGGCTCTCTCCTGCAGCAGTGTTACAGGAAATCCAGAGATCTTGCTGGGCGAGCGGAAAATCCGGTTTTGCTCTCCTCTGCACTTCAGCGGTGTCGGTGCACTCCGGCGACGGAAACGCGGCTCTCTGTCAGAATTGCCCGGCGGCTGGGGGTGCTTCGCTGCCGGAAGCGTCGATGCTCCACGCTCGTCGACCCATGGGAAAGACTGGCTGTAGCACGGGACGAATGCGGGGCAGAAGTAGGGTCAGACCACCGTCCCGCATCTCTCGTGCGTCGTGCAGCCGCGAACTGGGCGCTCCGCTCCACATCCGCCCACTAAAGTGGCATAGGTCACACCACCCAAGAGACTTGAGTCCCTAGTTTTCTGGAATGATTCCAGAAAAGATATGTTGGGAAGAGGTGGGCGCCTCCCTCCGGGGAAGTGTCGGGTTGGCCCCGCACATTGGCCCAGCCGACTCTCGTCCGCTGAGGTGAGCCCCACCACGCGGGCACTGTCGCGCCACACCGGAACTTCCGGGCCGGCGCCGTCCCGATCTCTACCAGCCATATCCACGATCAAGGAGACCGACTTGACCGAGACCAACGAGGCACTGTCCACTGCGAGCAACGCCACGGGCTCCACGCTCGACTCTGGTGCGCCTGCGGCTAGCGACCGCAACTCGCTGAGCGTGGGCAGCAACGGCCCGCTGCTGCTGCACGACGTACGGCTCGTTGAGACGCTCGCCCACTTCAACCGTGAGCGGGTCCCCGAGCGCAACCCGCACGCCAAGGGCGCCGGTGCCTTCGGTGTCTTCGAAACCACGGAGGACGTCTCCCAGTACACCAAGGCTGCCCTGTTCCAGAAGGGTGCCCGTACCGAGATGCTCGCCCGGTTCTCCACGGTCGCTGGTGAGCAGGGCTCCCCGGACACCTGGCGGGACGTGCGCGGTTTCGCTCTGAAGTTCTACACCTCTGAGGGCAACTACGACCTGGTCGGCAACAACACGCCGATCTTCTTCGTCCGCGACCCGATGAAGTTCCCGCACTTCATCCGCTCCCAGAAGCGGATGCCGGACACGGGTCTGCGCGACAACAACATGCAGTGGGACTTCTGGACCCTCAACCCGGAGACCGCCCACCAGGTCACCTACCTCATGGGTGACCGCGGCCTGCCGCGGACCTGGCGCCACATGAACGGCTACGGTTCGCACACCTACATGTGGATCAACGCCAAGGGCGAGAAGTTCTGGGTCAAGTACCACTTCAAAACCGACCAGGGCATCGAGAACATGACCAACGAGGAAGCCGAGCGTCTCGCCGGTGTGGACGCCGACTTCCACCGTCGTGACCTGGTCGAGGCCATCGAACGCGGGGACTACCCGAGCTGGACCCTCTACGTGCAGGTCATGCCGTACGAGGACGCCAAGACCTACCGGTTCAACCCGTTCGACCTGACCAAGGTCTGGCCGCACAGCGACTACCCGCTCATCAAGGTCGGCAAGATGACCTTGAACCGCAACCCGGAGAACTTCTTCGCCGAGATCGAGCAGGCCGCGTTCGCGCCGTCGAACCTGGTCCCGGGTATCGGCGTCTCCCCGGACAAGATGCTGCTGGGCCGCGTCTTCGCCTACGCGGACGCCCACCGGGCCCGGATCGGCACCAACTACTTCCAGCTGCCGGTGAACAAGCCGCGGGTGAAGGTCAACTCCTACACCTTCGACGGGCACATGACCTACGAGCACTCCGGCAAGGCCCCGGTGTACGCGCCCAACTCCTACGGCCGTCCCTGGTCTGACCAGACCGGCCCGGTCGAGGACAGCTGGGAGGCCGACGGCGAGCTGGTGCGCAGCGCCTACGAGCTGCACGCTGAGGACGACGACTTCTCGCAGGCCGGCACCCTGGTCCGCGAGGTCTTCGACGACGCCCAGCGGGACCGGCTCGTGGAGACGGTCGCCGACCACCTGTCCAAGGGTGTCGTCGAGCCGGTGCTCTCCCGGGCCTTCCAGTACTGGAAGAACATCGACGAGACCATCGGCGAGCGGATCGAGAAGCGGTACCACGAGATCGCTCGGTGATACGCTGCTGACCAGGTGACCAGCACAGGTCAGTAGTTTCCGCGGTGGTGCGGGCCCCTCCCCCGTGCCACCGCTTTTCTTGTTCCGGCTCCAAGGGCTCTGTTTCCCGCGGAGCGGGCATGGTCTGCGGCTGCCCGGCAGGGTCACTCCCCCAGAGGGCTGGTGGGCGCTTTCCGTTTCGGCAGGATGCTGATCGTGCCCGACTCCTCCAAAATGGCGTAGTCGATCTGCTCCATCCGCGAAATCCCCTGGCTGCTGCGGGCGACTTCGAGGATCTCGCTTTCGTCGATGTGGTTCCTGGCCAACTGCTCGGCCAGCACCTTCCCCTGGGCGACGAGCACCACCGGCACACTCTGCGTCAGCCGGGCGAACCAGGGGAACCGCCACCTCAGAAAGTCGGCGGTGCGTCCCACGGCGACCAGGGTGAGGATCGCCAGGGCGGCGTTGGTGACCGAATAGTCGTTGCCGAGCAGTGCCTGCTGGGTGGCTTCGGAAATCACCAACAGCAGGAGCAGATCGAATGTGGTGAGCTGCGCCATGCTGCGTTTCCCGGCGAGCCGGAAGACCACCACCAGAATGACGTAGATCGCGACCGCACGCAGCACCGAGTCCACAAGCTTCTCCCTCTTACGGGTAGATGAACTGCCACCACCGCGCTGGCACCGCCCCTTCGACACCGATCCGCGCCCAGTGCAGTCCGGAGTGCTCGGTGCGGAGGTCGAAGGTGACTTTCACCGGTTCCCCCTCGTGGGGGGCAGTGAACCGGTAGACCACCCGGTCGGCTCTGCTGGCCACGGCAGCCGGCACCGGAGTGATACCTTGAACCGTGACCGCTTCCAGGAACTCGTGGGACAGCCCGAGTGCGACCTCCCCCTCCCGCACCGCCCGGGGAGCAATGACGACCTTCAGGGTGGTGGAGGTGGCGACCCGCACAAACCGCTCGTAGTCGACCTGCACGGTCTGGTCGCTGCTTCCGGCACTGGCCCGGCTCAGCGGCCCTCCCCCGAACACACCCAGCAGCGCGAGGGCGAACAGGAGTGCGGCCAGCACCCACGCAATCCGCTCCACCCGCCATTCGAACCGTTGGGACGCCTCGCTGCTGGAAATCACCTCCTGCTCGCTGTCCCCCATTCCTCCCCTTCCCGCGCAGCCAGGGCAGCCCGGTATCGGCCGCCCCTGCCCGCCGCGTTCGCGGCCGCCCCGCCCCACCAGCGTCGCAGCGCACCGCAGTGAGACCCCTGGCACGGCGCTATCCCGCACCTACCCGTTCCGCAAGGAAGTCCTCCCACGTCCTGCTGCCCGTGTCCGCTTCCGGTGCGGCAAGGTTGTCTCCCTGCCGGTAGGCACGGCCGATCTTCCCCGGGATCGGCACTGAGAGCAAAGGCCGGTGCGCGCCGCGTTCCCGCAAGTAGCTGCGGATAAGGTCGCCTGTCGCATACACTCGCGGCCCGGCCAGGTCCGGGACCCGCCCGGCAGGCCCGGCAGCAGCCAGGGCCACCAGCCGGGCAGCGACATCGCCTGCGTCGACAGGTTGCAGACGCAACCCACCGGGGACCGGCACGACCGGCAGCCTCGCGAGGTTGCGGACCGCATCCAACACCAGGTCGTGGAACTGGGCGGCGCGCAGCGTCGTCCACGGCACACCGGAAGCAGCCACGATCTGCTCGGCACGGTGCTTCGTCCGGTAGAACCTGAGCGGCACCCGGTCCACTCCAATGATCGAGATGAACACCAGGTGGCGTACCCCGTGGTGTGCAGCAGCCCGAACAAGGGCCTGGGTTGCCGTGTCGTCGCCCCGAGGCGCCCCGGCCAGGTGCAGCACCGTGTCGACCCCGGCTACGGCGGGCGCCACCCCGATGTCGCGGCGCAGGTCGCCGACGACGTATTCGACACCGTCTGCGTCCGGATGCGGGTGGCGGCTGAGCACCCGCACCTTGCGGCCGGACTCGCGCAGCAGCGGCACGACGTGCCGGCCGAGCGTTCCCGTGCCCCCGGTAACCAAAACAGGTGAAGTCATCGTTGTCTCCCCGTGGTCTTTGGGATCCGCTTCCCCCACTTGCGGGGAGCATGCGTTCCCGCACGGGACTCACCGTGCATCACTGGCAGGGCGGGACTGCGGTGCCACGGGCAGGGAAACGGCTCCCCGCTACGCGGGCGCGCCCGGTGGCCTGCTGTTTCCGGGCGCGCCCACCGTCGGCTGCCCGGGCCCGCTCATCCGGCCCGGGACTGTCCTCACCCGGCTGCTTCACCGAGGGGCGCGAATATCATCCCCGCAGGAAGCCGAGCAGTGCACTGTTGACTTCCTCGGCGTGGGTCCAGTTGATCGCGTGCGGCCCGCCATCCACCACCATGTACTCCACTTCGCCGAGCAGGTCGGGCAGCCGGTCCGAGGTAGCGCTGATCGGCAGGATGCGGTCGGCTGAGCCGTGCATGACGAGCACGGGAACGTCGATGCGCGGCAGGTCGGGGCGGAAGTCGGTGAGCCAGGCCTGCACGCAGGCGTAGGTGGCGTATGCGGAGGAGGAAGCGGCGACGTTGAAGCTGTTCTGCCATGCTTCTTTGCTGATCCGCTTCCCGCCGAAGACGTCGACGTTGTAGAAGTTGTCGAGGAAGTTCTTGAAGTAGGCGAACCGGTCGTCGAGGATCGCCTCTTCGATCTTCTTGAACACTTCGGCGTCCACGCCCTGGGGGTTGTCGCCGGTTTTGAGAAGGAACGGCTGGAGTGCGCCAAGCAGCACAGCCTTGCTGACCCGGTCAGAACCGTAGCGGCTCAGATAGCGGACCACCTCACCGGTTCCCATGGAGAAGCCGACGAGGATGACGTCGGAGAGGCTCAGGTGGTCGATGAGAGCTTTCAGGTCGGCGGCAAACGTGTCGTAGTCGTAGCCGGTCGTGGTGTGGGTTGACCGGCCGAAGCCGCGCCGATCGTAGGTGATGACCCGGTAGCCCGCTTCGAGCAGTGCCCGCTCCTGCTTCTCCCAGGAGTGGCCGTTGAGCGGGTATCCGTGAATGAGGATGACCGGTTGCCCGCTGCCGTGGTCTTCGTAGTAGACCCCAATAGCGGAAGAGTTCTCTGTTCCCACGGTGACAAAAGACATATCGGCTCGCCTTCTTCATTCATCAGACGGTCAAGGCAGTTGCACTCTGCTGGTCCGCCGTGGGGTAACTACCGGCCACATCCTTCCTTCAACTCTCCGACCGCGGATATTAGGAAGAATCGCCGTACTTTTGACGAAATCCCGGCGTGCCGCTCACCGGTTCTCTACTGAGAGCTCTGCTCCCTGGTGCCAGGGAGGGGGCATGCCTGTCCGGGACGGGCATGGCCGGCACGCAGCGGGCGGCGACTGCTGCGTGCCCGTCCGTGCTGCTCCTTACCTTGCGCTGCCCCAGGTTTTCCGCCCTGCAGGGTCTCGCATCGGTTGCGGTACAGTTCTCCGACTCTTTGTTTCGGCTGCTCGGAGGGCTCTTCAGACCCGCAGCACCCGGGTACCGGGGAGGCGGTTCCCGTCGCTGAAAGACATCGGCAAGCAGAGACGGGGACCTGGATACGTGGACCGGCTCCGTACGCACGGGCCGGCAGAGGGGAAGCCGCGCTGCCGCTCGCTGGCCCGGGCCCTGTCCGGGCCCGGGCACGGCACAGGTTTGGCCCCTTTCCTCCCTGGGACGCGGCGACGCTACTGGCCGGGGTGTGCGGTGAGGTTGAGGTGGGTTATCAGTCCTTGGTCGTTGAAGTCGGCCCTCACGTCGAATCCGGGTCCGGTGAGGATAAGACCGTTCCCGTCCGGGGTGGTCTGCTGCTGGAAGCCGCGCAGTGCGGCGTAGCTGGACAGGGCGCGCCTGTGGTTGGACAGGGGAAGATCGGCGAGCGCCTGCTGGATGACTCGCATGGTCCGCGCCGGCTCGGGGGCGGGGAGCATGAAATCGGGATGTTCCATGAGGAAAGCGACGCGGGTTCCTCCGCTGACCTCACCGGTGTAGAAGGTCCAGCATCCGCTCAGGGCTTTGGCGGCCTCAGCGAACAGGAACGCGACCTGGACCGGGTGCTCCGGGTTCTTCGGTAGCTCCGCAAAGGGGATTTCGGCGCGGGTCAGCTCGGGGATGCCGAGCCGTTCACCGTGGGCGCGCAGCTCGGCGGAGAGGCGGGTCAGCTCTTCGGGGAAACCGCTGGGGTTGGCCCACGCCCACAACCATGACCGGGGGCCGGGGGCAGCGGTGCCTAGCAGGTGGAACCGTTCACAGACCAGGGTCTTCTCCGGGCCAATGAATTCGAGCCGTGGTGCGCGCAGGTCAGCGTGCCAGTCGTGTTCGCCGAGCACGTCCACGAGGTGGAGCTGGTGTTCCAGGGAGAAGAGGGCGGCGTCGTCGATCAGGTCTGTCAGTGTCATCGGTGTGGGCATGCTGGGGATGTTAGGGGGAGGTGGTGACACTTTCCGCCTCCGCCGCTGAGGCCTGCTCCCCCATGGTTGACCGACCCGTCACCGTGTCCTGTCGACTGTCCTCGGAGACCGGTGACCGCAGCTCCTGCGGTCTGCCGTGAGCCGGCCTCAGCAGGATCCCCGCACTGCACCGGTCGGTTCTGGAGCTGTCCAGGGCTGAGGAACCGTGGGCCGCTGCGCAGCTTTCCTGCGCGTTTCCGGAGCGGGGGCCGACTGTTCAGGTTGGCACGGACTGGGTGAAGCAGTGGCGGCTGGGGGCGCGCCGCGGCAGCGGAGGCTTCAGCTCTTCCCGTAGGAATTCCTGAGCTCGGTGGGATGGCGGCACCGACGAGGACAGCCATCCCACCAGCGTGGGACCGCGGTTGGAGCACGGCGTTACCCCGCCCTGGCCGGGACGGGGCGTCACCGGTTCCCCGCCTGATCCTCGGCGAGGCAGGGATCACCGTCCCAGCGCACGACGGAGTAGACGCCCTCCGTCCAAGGGCCCAGCGTGCCCCACCGGTGGGACCACTGGTCGACCAGGTAGAGGCCGCGTCCGTGTTCCCGGGACGGGTCGTCGGGTGTGACGACGTGCGGAACCGAGTCCCACTGGCGCGGTGGGAGGGTGTGCACTTCGATCCGCACTCCGTGCTCGTTCACGTCCACTCGGACGGTGAAGGAGTTTCCGGGGTCGCCAGAGCGGGTGTGCCGGAGGGCGTTGGTGGCGAGTTCAGACACGATCAACGCGGCCCGGTCAAGCACGTCTGCAGCGGTAGTGATCCACGGGCACGAGCGGACCACCTCGACCACAAAGCGGCGGGCGGCAGCCACGCTGTCGGGGGTTCCAGGTAAGGCGATAGAGGTCATGCTCACCAGGCCGCAGCCTTTCCACAGAAACACAGAAATGGACATTTAGGGCAATAAATAATGAACGAATCCCGTGTTTCGTGGAAAGAACGAAGTGGAGGGTGGCGCATAGGCTCTCTCCTCGCCGCTACTCGGGTTCAGTAGGTAAGTACTAACGGAGTGGATGTGATCGCTCCGGGTACTGCCGCCTGGTCAGAGGCGGTTCAACACTCCAGCACCGAGCAACGGTTTTCCAGCCTTAGCGCTGTTCTTTGAATATTTATGAAGACCTAAACTGAATAGTTCTAGTCCGGTTCTAAGGAGTCATAGAACTGTGGTGAAACACCCTGCATGGTCCCGCTTCGGCGCCGAGGTCCGCCGGTTACGCGTCCAATCAGGGTATTCACAAGCCCAGCTCGCCAGAGCGATCCCGCTCAGCCAGAGCATGCTCAGTGGTATCGAACTAGGTCGCAAAGGAGCCAAAAGGGATCATGCGGAGGCACTGGACCGGGTTCTCAACACTGGTGGAAGGCTCGTCCGCCTTTGGGATTCCTTGAACTCTATCCCCGCTCACCCTTCGTGGTTTCAAAACGTCCTTGCCCTGGAACGCAAGGCGGTCGAAATCCGCGAGTATCAAATGGTCGTTTTGCCAGGTTTACTGCAAACCGAGGACTATGCACGATCTTTGATTCGCCCTGCTCAGCCATGGGCTAACGCCGAAAAAGTGGACGAGCTTGTTCACGCCCGCATGAGTAGACGTGAGATCCTGACTGCACCAGACCGACCGCTCTGCTGGTTTGTCGTGGATCAAGTCGTCATAGATCGTGTCACCGGTAGTCCAACGGTGATGAAAGAGCAATTGACATACCTTCTCAACCTGATCGAGGACCACACGATCAGGTTTCAAGTGTTCCCGCAAGAAATCCCCCTGCATCCTGGGCTGACAGGGCCGATCAGAATCATGTCCTTTGACGACCGCCCCACCATGGCCTATGTGGAACACACACTCGGTGGCCTGCTGACCGACCAACAGCAGGAGGTTCGCTACTGCTCAGCGATATTCTCAGCACTACAGTCCGAGGCGTTGTCTTCTCACGCCTCTGCGGACTACATCCGCAGAAGAAAGGACCAGCTATGAACTCTGGCTACACGGATCTCAGCAAACTCCGGTGGCACAAATCCAGCTACAGCAGCGGCAATGGTGGCAATTGCATCGAGGTGGCAGAAACCCCCACAACTATCCTCGTCCGCGACACTCAACACCGTAACCTTGGATACCTCGTTTTCCCTCTCACCGAATGGACTCTTTTCCTCAGAAACCTCAAAAACGGTTTTTGTTAACCGTTTTCTGCCATATTTCCGGGGTCGCGATCAGTGTGTAGCCGTGGCCCCGGTCCTCAGACCCGGTTGGTACACCGGGCTCCCATCATGGGGTGGAGTGCCCTCGGGCAAGGCTTCGGACTCCCGGGCCTCATGGGGAAAGGACGTCACCCCTGGTCCCAGGCCGTCTCGGCATCGCGGTGCAGGCGCGACCTTATCGTCCGCCCACGTCTTAGCCCATCTGGTTGAGATGGTTCAGGGCGCGGGTGTTGCCGGTCTGGGCGGCCCGCTGCCACCAGTACTGAGCGCTGCCCATGTCGCCGCGGCCGTGCAGCAGGTTGCCGAGGTTGACCATCGCGTCGATGTCCCCCGCGTCGGCGGCCCGGCGATACCACTGCTCCGCACCGAACGTGTCATGCCGGTTCTCCAATAACACGCCGAGGTTGACCATCGCGTCGAGGTTCCCGGCTTCGGCGGCCCGGCGATACCACTGCTCCGCACCGAACGTGTCACCGCGCTGCTCCAGCAGATTGCCGAGCACTCCCATGGCGCGGATGTTTCCGGCTTCGGCGGCCCGGCGCCACCAGGTTTCGGCTTCTGCGGTGTCGCCTTTGCTGTAGAGCAGGTTGCCGAGAGTGTGCATGGAGGCGATGTGTCCGGCTTCCGCGGCCCGGCGATGCCAGAGTTCAGCCTCCGCACTCTCCCCCCGCTCCTTGAGCAGGTCCCCGAGGTTGACCATAGCGTCCACGTCGCCTACCTCAGCGGCACGCCGATACCACGATTCGGCTTCCACCAGGTTGCCGCGTTCCCGGGAGAGGAGGGCGAGGTTGAACATGGAGTCGAGATGTCCGGCTTCCGCGGCCTTCCGGTACCAGGACTCGGCTCCGGCGATGTCGCCTTGTTCACGGTGGCGCAGCCCGAGAGTGAACATCGTCTGCGGGTCGCCCTCCGCGGGCGGGTGGGCAGTGGGATGAGGCTGCGGGGCCGCAGGCATCCACTGGCTGGGTGCGGCATACCCGGTCGCATGAGAGGGCTGCGGCGGTACAGGTGCTGCCGTGGGCGGTGCCGTGGGGAGCGCCTGCGGGGCGATCTGCGGGCTAAAGAACGCTGGGGAACCGGACGCCTCGGGTGCGGCAGCCCGGTAGATGAGCTCCCCCAGTTCGTGGCTGTCGGGACGGGCGGCAGGGTCCTTGGCCATCATCCGGGCGACGAGGTCCGCGAGCTCCAAAGGCACGTCGGGCCGGAACTCGCGGATCGGCGGCGGATCCTGGGTGAGGTGCTGGGCAAGCAGGGCGGGCAGCGGACCGGTGAACGGGATTCTGCCGGTCAGCATGGTGTGCATGACACCGCCGAGCGCGTAGACGTCGCTGCGGGAGTCGACTTCTTCGCCTTTCCACTGCTCTGGGGGCATGAACGCGGGGGTGCCAAGCGCGGTACCGACCGCGGTGAGCTGGCTGGTGGCGTCCGCGATGTGGGCGATGCCGAAGTCGCAGACCTTGACATGGCCGGTGTCGAGGAGGAACAGGTTGCCGGGTTTGAGATCGCGGTGGACGACCCGGTGGGTGTGTGCGGCTCGCAGGGCGTCGGCGGCCTGCACTGCTACAGACACCACAAGGTCCAGCGGCATGCCTTGCGGATGGTCGGCGAGGACGGCGCCCAGGTCACGGCCGCGCAGCAGCTCCATGACGAGGAACAGTTGGCCTTCGTGGTGGCCGAAGTCGTGGACAGCGGTGATATTGGGGTGTTGGATGTTGGCGGAGATACGGGCCTCGCGCTGGAAGCGTCGAATGAGGACACCGTCGTTGTCCCCGCTAAGGATGAGCTTGACGGCAACCTCGCGTTCCAGGTGCGGGTCGAAGGCCCGCCAGACTTCCCCCATGCCGCCTCGGCCTAGCCGTTCTTCCAGCCGATACCGTCCTGCCAGCACCGCCTCGGACTGCACACGCAACTCCCTTGGACATCTGCCATTGTCTTCCTCATTCTTTACCGCAGTGGGCGGTGACTCTCGCCACCGTCCGGTAGCAGAACTCATTGCGCCTCTTCACACGGCTTCGGTGTGGTGGACGTCCGGGGCCGGTGCGCAGCGCAGGGCCGTGGACGCCTCCCGACGGTCGTTGGTTTCCCTTGCTTCTTGCGGGGGCGGTCCGCCGCGGCGCAGGGACGGTCCACCCAGCGGGGCAGACCAGATCCGATCTGGATAGCGACCAGGAAGAGTCCTTAATGTTTCGGGGTATGGGGTGGTGCTCCCGTCCGCGGAGCGGGAAGACGGTTCTGTCCCCTACCTCGCCCAGCACGGTATGCGTCCTCCGGGGCAGGCAGTCCAGTGTTGGGGCGGCGCCCTCTACAGCGGAAGGTGTGCGACGACTCTCGATAGTCCTTTCGTCGTAATTCCTGGTCGGTGCGGGTCCGGTCGCACCGAGGACGGGGTTTCGCTCCGCTCATGGTGGGAATCCCGTCCCCGGTGTTCCTCCGGTGTCCGGGACGTCCTGTCCTCGGGCACCGGCCAGGCGCTCGGATCCACACGAAAGGTGACGTACGTGTCGCAGCCCGGCCTCTTCAACGATCTGCTCCGATGGGAACAGCGCGGATGGGACGCCCTGTGCGCGGGCACGGGAGCGGACTTCTACACCTCACTGATGACTGAAGACGGGGTGATGGTGCTCGCCAACGGGCTGGTGCTGGACCGTGCCGCCGTGGCTGTCTCCTTGAACGAGACCCCGCCGTGGAGCGGCTATGAGATCAGCGATGCGCGACTGGTCGCTGCCGGTGACGACAGTGCCATCCTCGTCTACACCGGGGCCGCATACCGTGCCGGAGAGCCGTCCGTGTTCCGTGCCCTCATGTCGAGTGTCTATGTCCGGCAGCAAGACCGCTGGCGGCTGGCCCTCTACCAACAGACTCCGCTTCCCGGCCCGGAGGTGAGGGGAGCCCGCACGTGACCCGCGGCCAGCGACGGCTCTCCTCAGGGTTCTCACCAGAGGCACGAGTTCGCGCGGGAGCACCCGGCACCGTTCGGCGGGCTGACTATTAAGGTCCCTTCGCGCGTGTAGTCGGCGCGGTCGCCCTCCCCGGACGGGGAGCGCTGAGCCCCGGTTGACGCCCGCCTCCGTCCCTCAAGGCGATGCACTCCTCGGCTGAACGGGTCACGACAGTGTCCGTTGAACTCCATCCGTTTCCGCACCCCGGGGTTCAGGGACGGTCCGGGTTGTCTTCTCTTCACATGTGCATCGAGGCGTCCACGGCGGGCAGGCCTTGTCCACTCTCGGGGGCTCGGGATGTGTTTCCGGCACGCAACCGGCCGCTGAAGAATTCGGACAGGTTCGGAGGCCTACTGGGATTTTGGGCCGTGAATAACGTCGACCACGTATTCGGCAATAGCCATGCACGACGTTGCTGCGGGCGATGGCGCGTTGCGGACCGCTGTAATACGCCCCATTTGATTGATGCGGAAATCGTCGACAAGGCTGCCGTCACGGTCGAGCGCCTGGGCGCGGACCCCGGCCCCGCCGCGGACCACGTCGCCAGGACCAATCTCCGGCACATACCGTTGCGCGGCCTTCATGTAGGCGCGTTGGGACACCGACCCGTACATCTCCTTCAGCCCGGTCACCCAGTGTTTGCGGGCCATCGCCCAGAACCCGGGCCAGGAGGCGATAGCGCCCAGGTCGGCCAGGTTGACCGTGGCGAGCCGGTAGCCTTCGCGGGCGAACGCAAGCACCGCGTTGGGGCCGACCTCTACTTCCCCGGAGACTCGGCGGGTGAAGTGTACGCCGAGGAACGGGTAGCGGGGATCCGGGACCGGGTAGATCAAACCGCGCACCATGTGCGCCTTCTCTGGTTTGACCAGCATGTACTCGCCTCGGAACGGGATGATCCGCGGTTCGGTCCCGTCGCCGGCGAGGCGCGCAACCCGGTCGGTGTGCAGTCCTGCGCAGATGATGAGGCGGTCCACGGTCACCGGCTGACCGCCGGCGACAACCTCGATCGAGTCGCTGACTTCCCGGATGCGGGTGACCGGCGCAGTGCAGCGGATCTCCCCGCCTGCCTCGGTGATGTCTTTCGCGAAAGACGCGCAGATGAGCGGATAGTCGGTGATGGCGGTGTGCGGCGAGTGCAGGGCGACCAGCCCGGTGGCGTGCGGTTCGATTGCGCGGATCTCCTCGGGCCCGATGCGGCGCAGCCCGGGCACCGCGTTGCTGTCGGCGCGGGCGTAGATGGCGTCGAGCCGCCGCACGTCTTCGGAGTTGACCGCGACCACGAGCTTGCCGCACTCCTCGTAGGGCAGGCCGCGGTCGGTGCAGTATTCGCGGAGCATCTCCCGACCGCGTGTGCACAGCCGGGCTTTCAGGCTGCCGGGCTTGTAGTAGAGTCCTGCGTGGACGACTCCGGAGTTGTGGCTGGTCTGGTGGGCAGCGATCCGGTCTTCTTTTTCCAGCACGACCACGCGCGTGCCTGGCCACCGGCGGATGATCTCCCGGCCGATCGCCAGCCCGATGATGCCGGCGCCGACGATGCCCACAACCTCGTCAGCCATTCCCGTCTCCCTGTTTCCTGTCCGGTAGGTGTGCGATCCAGGCTCAGCGCCGTTGTCGACCGCGACCTGACGGTAGTCGACCGCGTCGATGCAGTGGTGCGCAGCCCTGCGGTCGCGGGCGAAGACCACGGCGAACAGCCCGTAGCTGAGCCGGTGACAGCCGCTCCCGCCTGGGTGGGTGTCTCCCCGGCGCAGACTGCCTCCGCTGCAGCGGGGCGGGCACGAACGTGTGCTGCGCTGGCCAAGAACGGAGGCCCGGAACCGGAATCGGAGCAGGGAAAACCCCGGGTTCGGAGGGCGTGTCACTCCCCCCAATCCGGGGTTATGGGATGTCGGATCCGAGGACCAGTCGGCCGACGGGGTGAAGCCGGGGTTTCCCCTCCAGCTCGCTGCCCCAGCACATGCGGGCAACGGTCTCCACGGGGACCAGCTTACGGCGCTGCTGCTCCTCGTTGAGCGTGGCCTTGCCAGGGCAGAGAAGCTCGCGCTCGGACTGACCGCCGCTGTCAGCGGTGTCCTTGATCCCTGCTGGGGTGGTCCCTGCGACGGACGATGCGGAGCACCTCTCCCTCGAGGACCAGACGGTCCAGGACGGGCCTCCCCGATGCCTGCGCGGCCTGCTCTCTTCTCCACCCGGGCGCAGCGAAGGAATCCGTGGGCATCCTTGGGCACGCGGTCGTTCTCCTCCGGGCCGCATGCCCAAGCTATCCCTGGACCCGCTCTGCGGAAGCGGTCCCCTGGGCCGCCTCGGCGGTGTCCAGGACGGCTGCTCTCCGTGCCCCTGCCCGGCGGGCGAGCAAGCCGTAGCGGGGTGCCAGCAGATAGGCGGCAGCGAAGAGCAGCGCCTGCACGAGGACGATCATGCCGCCGGGCGCCACATCCAGCAGGAAACTGGCGTAGACCCCCACCACCGAGGCAGCCACTGACGTGGCCACCGCGATGAGCATCATCCGTTCGAAGCGGTCCGTGAGCAGGTAGGCGGTCGCGCCCGGGATGATCAGCATGGCGACGACCATGATGATGCCGAGCACCTGGAGTGCGATGACCACGGTCACCGCCAGCAGCCCGAGCAGCAGTGCTTCCAGGCGGCGCGGCCGCAGCCCGATCACGTGCGCGTGGGCCGGGTCGAAAGCGTACAAGGTCAAGTCGCGGTGGGTGAACGCCACCACGGCCAGCGTGACGACGGTCATCACCACGATCTGCAGGATCTCGACGTCGCTGACGCCGAGCGGGTTACCGAAGAGGATGTGTCGCAGGTCGGTGTCGCTGGAGATGCGGGAGATGATGACCACGCCGAGCGCGAACATCGCGGTGAACACGATGCCGATCGCGGCGTCCTCTTTGACGCGGGACGTGCGGTTGACTGTGCCGATCAGCGCCACCGAGCCTACGCCGAAGACCAGTGCTCCCACCGCGAACGGCAGCCCGAGCAGGTAGGACAGCACTACGCCGGGCAGGACCGCATGCGAGATGGCGTCCCCCATCAGCGACCAGCCGATCAAGGTCACCCAGCAGGACAGCACCGCGCACACTGCGCCCGCGAGCACGCTAGCCAGGAGTGCCCGCTGCATGAACTCGAACGTGAAGGGGACGGTCAGCCAGTCGATGAGGGTCATGCGGGCTCCTCTAGTCCGAAAGCGCGGAGCATCAGCTCGGGTACGAGGACGCGGTCCGGGCTGCCGTGGGCCAGGACGCGCCGGTGCAGCAGGATGGCTTCGTCGCACAGCTCCCCCACTCCGGCCAGGTCGTGGGTGGAGACCAGCAGGGTGGCTCCTTCGTCGCGCATCTCCCGCAGCACGCGAACGATGGTGCGTTCTGAGGGCTTGTCTACGCCCGCGAACGGCTCGTCCAGCAGGAACACGGTGGCGCCTTGGGCGATGCCGCGGGCGATGAACGCGCGTTTCCGCTGGCCGCCGGAGAGGGCTCCGATCTGCCGGTGGGCCAGGTCGGTGAGTCCGGTGCGTTCGAGGGCTTCGGCTACCGCGTCACGGTCGGACTTGCGGGGTCGGCGGGTAAGGCCCATGTGACCGTAGCGTCCCATCATCACCACGTCGATCACCCGCACTGGGAAGGCCCAGTCCACCTGTTCGGACTGGGGGACGTAGCCCAGCAGGCCGTTTTTGCGGGCCTGGGCGGGCGGTAGGCCGTGGATCCGCACGTGTCCGCTCTGCGGGGTGACGAGTTCCGCGATGGTTTTCAGCAGGGTGGACTTGCCGGAGCCGTTGGCGCCGAGCAGGCCGCACACGACGCCGCGTCCAATCTCCACGGTGACGTTGTCGAGTGCCAGGACGTCGCCGTAGCGGACGGTGACCTCGCGGACTTCGAGTGCGGGCGGGGTGGTCACGAGCGGCCTCCCTGTCCGGTGAGTCCGGCGACGATGGCTTCCGCGTCGTGGCGCAGCAGGTCCAGGTAGGTGGGGACTGGGCCGTTTGCGTCGGAGAGCGAATCCACGTACAAGGGTTCGCCGAGGACGGCACCGGTCTCGCGGGCGACCTGGCGCTGGGCGCTGTCGTTGACGGTACTTTCACAGAAGACCGCGGGGACGTTGTGCTCACGGACGAACTCCACCACGGAGGCGATCTGCTGGGGGGTGCCTTCCCCTTCAGCGTTCATCGGCCACAGGTACTTCTCGGTTAGCCCTGTGTCGCGTGCCAGGTAGGAGAATGCGCCCTCGCAGGTGACCAGGACCCGCTGTTCTTCGGGCACTGTGGCGAGTTCAGCACGGAGGAACTCGCCGATCTCGGTGATCTCAGCCTGGTAGGCCTCGGCGTTGGCCGCATAGTCGGCGGCATGGTCCGGGTCGAGTTCGCTGAGCGCATCCCGGATGTTGTCGACGTAGACGAGGGCTTCGTCCGGGGACATCCACGCGTGCGGGTTGGGGTGGCCCGCATAGTCCCCGGAGGCGACAGGGATGGTCTCGACTCCCTCGGTGACCACGCGGGTGGGGACGTCGAGCGGGTCGGTGAACTGCTCAAACCACAGTTCCAGGTTCATGCCGTTGGCGAGGAGGAGGTCAGCGGCCTGGGCACGGACCAGGTCGCTGGGGGTGGGCTCATATTCGTGGATCTCCGCACCGACCCGGGTGATGGATTCCACGCGGGCGTGCTCCCCGGCGACGTTGCGCGCCATGTCAGCGAGGACGGTGAAGGTGGTGAGCACGACAGGCCGGTCGTCGTCGAGCTGTGTGGCTGGTGAGGTGCCGCACGCAGCAAGTGCTGCGAGGACAATACCGAGCACACCGGTTTTTAAGGTACGACAATCTTTAAAGTTCGCCACGCCTAACTTTTACCACTATGCCGGCCCGCCAACCATGTCCGGGCCGGTGAGATGTGCGGGATTCGACTACGCAGCGTTAGTGGTCTGTCGCGATCCAGAGCGCTTCGGCGACCCCCGTGCCGATGGACCGCTCTTCAACCCCTTCGTCGGTGTGCAAACGCACGACGAGAGGGCCGCCGAAAGGTTGACGTTCCACAAGCTCGATCCGCATGCCGATGCCGATGTGCTGGCTGGCCAGGTAGCGCAGCAGCGCCGGGTCGGAGTCGTTGACACGGACGATCGTCCCCCCGCTTCCCGGGTCCACGTGGGCCAGCAGGCGGGTCTCCTGTGTCGGAACGCGGCCGTCGCTGGTCGGAATGGGGTCGCCGTGCGGGTCGACCGTGGGATGGCCCAGGCGTTCGGCGATACGTTCCACAAAACGGTCCGAGACGACGTGTTCGAGGACCTCCGCCTCGTCGTGGACCTCGTCCCAGGAGTACCCGAGTTCCTCCACGAGGTAGAGCTCGATCAGTCGGTGACGGCGCAGTACGGCCAAGGCGACCTTGTCTCCCGTGGGGGTCAGTCGCACGTCGCCGTAGCGCTGGTGGTCGACCAGCCCCAGTTCACCGAGTTTGCGCAGCATGCCGGAGACCGAGGAGTTGGACACGGCGAGCCGCTCGGCGACCCGGGAAATGGTGACTGGGCCACTTCCGCGTTCCTGAAGGTCGTAGATGACCTTGACGTAGTCCTCGACCGACGTTGACGGCCGGTTCGCAACAGGCGCCATAGAGCCACGCTATCGCGTTCCCCGCAAAAAGTCGGGGCCTCCGGGCAAGGGCGGCCGCGAAGAGGGGACGCCCTTCACTCGCTGAGCCGGTTCGGGGAGTTTTTCTTCTCGCGGTCCGCCCGCGACGGGGACATGATCTGCGGTTTCGGTCCGCCAAAACAGGCAGATTTCCTTTCGTTACGTCATTTATAGGACACAATCTGTTGACATAGCCCGTGATACGTATCACGATTCTGGTACAACCCCTAGCTGGGAGCGCTCCCAACTCCTTTCCGCATCCATCCCCATCCCGGGGGCGTTCCAGGCGGGGGAGACCATTCCGGATCGTCCCTCGGACGTTCCGGGCCGGCCGCCGCGGCCAGCCCCCACAGGTCGCGGCGGTCCTAGCCGTAACGTCTCTCAAGGAGTTCCACGGTGAGAATGAGAAGCCGGCTCGCTGCTTTTGGCGCACTCGCTGGCTTGACTGCAACCCTCGCCGCCGTCACACCGGCCGAGGATGCTTACGCGCACGGCGCGATGACCTACCCCCCGACGCGTAGCTACATCTGCTACGTCAACGGCATCGAGGGGGGCCAGGGCGGCAACATCGCGCCCACCAACCCCGCTTGCCAGAACCTGCTTGCGGAGAACGGCAACTACCCGTTCTACAACTGGTTCGGCAACCTCATCAGCGACGCTGGTGGCCGGCACCGCGAGATCATCCCGGACGGCCAGCTCTGCGGCCCCCACCCGCAGTTCAGCGGCCTGAACCTGGTCAGCGAGCACTGGCCCACCACCACGCTGGTGGCCGGAAGCACCATCACCTTCCAGTACAACGCCTGGGCACCGCACCCCGGCACCTGGTACCTGTACGTCACCAAGGATGGCTGGGATCCCAACTCCCCGCTGGGTTGGGACGACCTGGAGCCTGTTCCCTTCCACACGGTCACCGACCCGCCGATCCGTCCTGGTGGCCCCGAGGGGCCGGAGTACTACTGGGACGCCACGCTGCCTAACAAGTCGGGCCGCCACATCATCTACTCGATCTGGCAGCGCTCCGACAGCCCGGAGGCCTTCTACGACTGCACCGACGTGGTGTTCGTCGGCGGCGGCGACGACGGCGGTTCGGGCGGTCCTCAGCCGGACACTGAGGCGCCCACTGCTCCCGGCACCCCGGTGGCTGGTTCCCTGAACGGCACCTCCGCCCAGATCAGCTGGCCTGCTGCAACCGACAACGTCGGTGTCGCCGAGTACCGGGTGTACAACGCGGCCAACGACGAGCTGCTGGCCACGACTCGCACCACCAGCGTCACCCTCACCGGGCTGACGCCGAACACCGACTACTCGATCTACGTCGTGGCGCGCGACGCGGCGGGCAACACCTCGAGCCCGTCGGCGACGCTGACCTTCAACTCGGGTGACGCTCCCGCGCTCGCCTGCGAGATCGAGTACAGCACACCCAACACCTGGTACGGCGGATTCACCGCCCAGGTGCGGATCTACAACGGCAGCCACGAGTCCATCGACGGCTGGGAACTGACGTGGGACTTCACCAACGGTGAGACCATCAACCAGGCGTGGAACGCCACTGCCCAGCAGTCCGGAACCACCGTGACGGTCACCAACGTCTCGTGGAACAGCACCATTCCGCACCACGGCTCGGTGGAGTTCGGCTTCAACGCCAACTCCACGCGGGAGCCGGGAGTGCCGGAGAACTTCAAGCTCAACGGCAGCCTCTGCTCCGTGGCCTAACGGTTCTCCCTCCCTCAACTCGGTGACGACGAGTCCCTCCCCTCCGTCACCGGCCCGAGCCCGCTCCGCCACTGGCGGGGCGGGCTCTTCACGCTTCGAGGGCACGCAGCGGCACCGCCGCTTTGAGCAGCATCTCGGCGTACTCGCGCTCCGGCACCGACTCGAGTACGACAGCCCCGCCTGCTCCCACGGTCACCTGCCCGTCATGGCAGACAGCGGTGCGGATCACCACGCTCAGATCGGCGGTCCCTGAGAAGGACAGGTAGCCCAACGCTCCCGAATACACCCCTCGCGCGCTCGTCTCCAGCCGGTCCACGATCTCCATGGTGCGTTTCTTAGGCGCCCCCGTCATCGACCCGGGCGGAAAGCACGCCGCCACCGCGTCCACCGCGGACCGGTCTGCGCGCAGCCGTCCGCGGATCGTGGAGATCAACTGGTGCACCGTGGCGTAGGACTCGGTGTACAAGAACGCGGGCACCTCCACGCTTCCGATCTCGCAGACCCGTCCCAGGTCGTTGCGGAGCAAGTCCACGATCATCAGGTTCTCCGCCCGGGTTTTCGGGTCGCCGCGCAAGGCGTCCCGGGCGCGCGCATCGCGGACCGGGTCGTCGTGGCGCGGTGCGGTCCCCTTGATCGGGCGGCTCTCCACCCAGCCGTCCGGGGTGACCCGCAGAAAACGCTCCGGGGAGGCGCTATACACGGCGGTCTCCCCCGCGTGGAGCAGGGCCGCGTACGGGGCCGGGTTAGCGCGGCGCAGCCTCAAGTAGAAGGCTGTGCCGTCACCGGGTGCTGGCAATCGTGCCCGGGTAGTCAGGCAGATTTCGTAGCTCTCCCCCGCGGCCAGCTCCTCCAGGCACCGTTTGACGTCGGCCACGTAGTCGTCCGGGGAACGCTCCAGGAACGGGGTTGGATCCACTCCCCTGCCGGTCTGCTGCAAGGCTGACGGGGATCGCAGTCCGCTGAGTGAGCGCGCCATGGCGTCCAGCCAGGCTTCGTCGCCGTCCACGGCGACCAGGTAGGTGCGGTCCGCTGCGTGGTCGACCGCGATGAAGCGGTCGCAGCGCAGCCATACCGCGTCAGGGGTGGCGGCGCGGTGCACGGCCGTGCCGCCGCAGTCGGCTTTGAGTTCGTAGCCGAAGTAGCCGACATAGCCGCCCAAGAAGTCGAAAGGCAGGTCGGGATGGCCGTAGGGGGCGGAAGCGGTGCGGGTCGCGAGCGCGTCGAAGATCGTGCCGGGCTCGGTGTGCGTCGTGCCGTCGGCAGAGCGCACGGCTACCGTGCCGTCGCCTACCCGGTAGGTGAGCACTTCGCTCTGAGGGCTGTCGAGACCGCCGAGAAACGAGAACCGTGCGGTCCCGCCGGTCAGGCTGCTGTCCAGCCAGAAGGCGTAGTCGCGTCCGGCATAGCAGGTGAGGAACGCTGCTTCGGTGTCCACGGCACGCGGCATGACCCGGAACCGCAGGGTTTTCCGCACCTCGTGGAGAGCCCGCGGCGCTGCCCCGGTGGGCGGTACCCCCTGCTGTCCTGGTCGCACCGGGGTCGTGTGGAGTGCGGGCCGCGGGCTTCCGCTCTGCTGCGCGGTAGCTCCGGGACGTCCAGCAACCACCCGGCGGTGGGCCCGGGCCAGGCGAACGAAGTTGGCGACCAGAGTGGGGCCGTGGTCGCTGGCCACGGATTCGGGGTGGAACTGGACGCCCCAGCGTGGCAGGACGCGGTGGCGCAACGCCATGACCACCCCGTCCTCGGCCCAGGCGGTAGCTTCCACATCCTCCGGCAGCGGCGAGGCCACGCACAGCGAGTGGTAGCGCACGGCGGTGAAGTCCTGGGGAATTCCCGCGAAAAGAGCGGAATTGTCGTGGCGTACCCGGCTGAGATGCCCGTGGCGGGGCCGGGGGGCCGAGACCACCGCGGCACCGGCGTGGTGGGCGATGGCTTGGTGGCCCAGGCACACGCCGAGGATCGGCAGGTGCGGTTCGTCCAACACGCGCCGCGTGTGCCCCACGTCGCTGGCCCGCTGGGGTCGGCCAGGGCCGGGAGAGATCACGGCGGCGTCGAAGTCAGCGGGGTCCAAGCACTTCCAGCGCGGATCGTCGTTGGTGACGACCAGCGGTTCCTCGCCTAGGGTGCGCGCAAGCAGATGGACGAGGTTGTAGGTGTAGGAGTCGTGGTTGTCCACGAGCAGCACCCGCATGCCGATCCTCCCTTCCCTGCCGCACCGCGTTTCAGGGTACGCCTGTCAGCGCCGCGCCGATCATGGCGCAGGCTGGCGGCAGCAGGCTGGGGACAAGGGCTGCGCGCCTTCCCCGGGCTGATCCGCTGGTCTGCGACGGCGGGAAGGCGCAGGTCTTCGCATACCAGGCAGGACTAGTGCTGCGGCCCGGACTCCCGGTGCTGCTGTGGCCTGGAGACCCGCCGGTGTCTGTACCGTTAGGGGAAATCGTGGTGAGGAGGTGGCCCGGTGGGCAGGGACCGCATGCAGATCGGCGAAGTAGCCGAACGTACCGGACTGTCGTTGCGGACGATCCGCTACTACGGCGAGGTCGGGCTTGTCGTGCCGTCTGCGCGCTCCAAGGGGGGCTTCCGCCTCTACACCGAATCCGATGTGGCACGGCTGCTGCTGATCAAGCAGATGAAACCCTTGGGGTTCAGCTTGGAGCAGACCCGCGACTTGTTGGGTGTTCTTGACCGGCTCGACTCCCCAGGGCTCGACGACGCGGAGCGCGCCGCGCTGACCGACCAGCTTGACCGGTTCGAAACGGCTGTCGCGGCCCGCTGTGCTGCGCTGCGGGAGCAACTGGCCTTGGCCGAAGAGTTCGGTGCCCGGCTGCGCGCCCGGCGCGGCGCAGCCGTCCCCCGTGCCCGGGCGTGAAGACGCGAGCAACCGGTCCGGAACCGGGTTTCCGCAGCGTGCTGGCCTATCCGCACCTCCCTGTCATAGCTACTCTCACGGAAGGGTAGAGTTCCTGGCCGGGAACCGGCCCGCTTCCGACGCGTACTCACCGGTTCCCGCGGCGGTGTGGACCTTCGGTGTTCGCGCCGCCGCATTCCGCTGCCCCGGCCGGGGCAGACCTCCCTGCTGTGGTCACTGTCCGGCGAGTTCGTCCATCGACTCCAGTGTCCGGCCTTTGGTTTCCCGCACGAACCGGAGCACGAACCCGAAGGACAGCAGCGCGAACGCCGTGTACACCAGGTAGGTGCCGGGAAGGCTCCAGTCACGCAGCGACGGGAAGGTGACGGTCACCAGCCAGTTGGTGATCCACTGGGTGGCGGTGGCCACGGCCATGGCTGCAGCGCGAATCCGCAGCGGGAACATCTCGCCGAGCAGCACCCAGGTAACCACTCCCCAAGAGAGCGCGAAGAACAGGACGAACGTGCTGGCGGAGACCAGGGCGGTCAAGGCCCACGCCGTTGACAGCACCACGTCGTCTCCTTCCCCTCGGGCGTGGCTGAACGCGAATGCGGTGAAGGCCAGCGCCACCGTCATCCCCGCCGATCCGGCCAGCAGCAAGGGTTTGCGTCCCACCCGGTCTACCAGGCCGATCGCGATCAGGGTGCCGACGATGTTCACGATGGACGTGAACAGGCTCAGCAGCAGCGAGTCGGTTTCCGCGATACCCACCGACTGCCACAGCACCGCCGAATAGTAGAAGATCACGTTGATGCCGACGAGCTGCTGGAACGCGGACAGGGCCATGCCCACCCACACGATGGCCAGCAGCCCGTAGCGGCCGCGCAGGTCGCGCAGGCGGGGGCGGCGTTCCCGGCCGAGCACCCGGCGGATCTCCGCCACACGGCCGTCCACGTCACCGCCTTCGACTTCAGCGAGGACGCGGCGTGCGCGGGCATCGCGGCCGATGCGGACGAGGTGGCGGGGCGACTCGGGAATGACCAGGGTCAGTACAAAGTACGTGGCGGCAGGCAGCACTTCGATGCCGAGCATCCACTGCCAGGCCTGCAGCGGGCCGAGCCGGTGGAGGGCGCTGCCACCCACCGCGGCGGCCAGCCCGTAGTTGACCAGTTGGGAGGTGGCGATCCCGAGGACGATGGCGAGCTGTTGCAGCGAGGCGAGGCGGCCGCGGAACGCGGGCGGGGACACTTCGGCGATATAGGTCGGGGCGATCACCGAGGCGATACCGATCGCCACGCCGCCGACCACGCGCCACCAGGCCAGGTCCCAGACGGTGAAGGGGAGCGCGGATCCGACCGCGCTGGCCGCGAACAGCACAGCCGCGAGCTGCATGACCCGGATCCGACCGATCCGGTCGGCCAGGGCACCCGCGATCGCCGCCCCCACCGCGGAACCGATCAGGGCAGCGGCCACCGTGAACCCGATGACAGTGGAGCCGACCCGAAAGGTGTCCTGGATCGCGCTCACCGCACCGTTGATGACGGCACTGTCGTACCCGAACAGGAATCCGCCCATCGCCGCGGCTGCCGCAATCATCACCACGTGGGCGATGTTCACTTCACCGCTGCTGGGGGCCTCTCCCGTTGTAGACACGTCACTCCTCGCCCGGTTTTCCCCATGGCCTGACCTTGACCACGAGCACGGCCCGCCATGCGGTTCTGTTCCTCTAGCCGAGACCGCGGGTTTTACACCCTGTCTCGGGGCAGGCGTGTCTGGGGCGGAGGCGCGCGGTTCGGACAGCCGCTGCCCGAGCGGCGTTCTTCGTTTCGGTAGCCGGGGGCCTGGCTGGTGGATTAGCGGTCTTAAGCCCGGTTAGCGGCATCGGAAGACGACTGCTGTCCGGGAGAGGAGTTCGGGTGACTCGCTTCGGATACTTTCTCGCCTGTGAAGAGCACGGGCCTCGGGAACTGGTCCGCCAGGCCCGGCTGGCAGAGGAAGCGGGCTTCTCGGCCCTGTGGATTTCCGACCACTTCCATCCGTGGCTGGACGAGCAGGGGCACAGCCCGTTCGTGTGGTCGGTCATCGGAGCGCTCAGCGAAGCCACCGACTTGCCGGTGACCACCGCGGTCACCTGTCCCATCATGCGCCTCCACCCGGTCGTCACAGCGCAGGCTGCGGCGACCGCTGCCTGCCAGTTGCGCGGCGGTTTCACGCTGGGGGTGGGCACCGGCGAGGCGCTCAACGAGCATGTGGTCGCCCAACGCTGGCCTCCGGCCGCGGAACGGCGGGAGATGCTGGCCGAGGCGGTGGAGCTGATGCGGCGGCTGTGGCAGGGCCGTCTCACCACGCACCGGGGCCGGCACTACCAGGTCGACACGGCGCGCTTGTACACCCTTCCCGACCAGCCGCCTCCCGTGTTCGTCTCCGCGTTCGGCCCGTACGCTGCCCGGCTTGCCGGACGTATCGGGGACGGGCTGATCACCATGGGGGTGAGTCTGCCTCTGATCGAGGAGTTCCGGGAGCACGGCGGGGCGGCCAAACCGATCCAGGCGGGGGTCAAGGTCTCCTGGGCGCCGGACCGGAAGCAGGCCGTGGAGCATGCCCGCCGGCGGTGGCCGAACGACTTCCTGCCGGGGCAGGCCAGCCAGCTGCTTCCGCTCCCCCAGCACTTTGCCGCCCTGGCTGAACTGGTCACGGCCGAGCAGGTTGCGGCCCAACTGCCGTGCGGCTCCGACCCCGACGAGTACCTCACTTTGTTGTCGGAGTACGTGGAGGCGGGGATCGACGAGGTCTATATCGGCAACGTCGGGCCGGATCCCGACGGGTTCTTCGAGTTTTTCGCCACGCAGTTGAAGCCTGTGCTCTCCTCGAGCCCTGAGTGAGGGCTCCCGGGTGTTTCGGACGTTCTTTCGAGAGCGCGGAAGCACTACCCCATCGTTCCGGATCGTCCCGATCACACCGGTGCTGCGACGGTCAGTGACGGTCATTTCACCGCGTTTCCGAAGCGCGCACTGGGGATCGGGGTAGCCTGCTGAATGTGGGAGTGATCGTAGAAGCCACAAGCTGGGACGACCCTGTGGGCGTGCGGCTGCGCCAAGAGCAGGAAGCGGAGATCATCCAGCGGTACGGCGGTGATCTGGAGCAGTGTCCCAAACCGTCCGCGGAGGACGTGGACGTGTTCCTGATCGCCCGCGACGCTGAAACGTCTGTGTCGGTGGGTTGTGGCGGACTGCGCCGATTGGACGAGGTGACGTACGAGATCAAACGCATGTATGTCACCCCTGCGTGGCGGGGACGCCGTATCGGCGAGGTGCTCCTGCGGGCTTTGGAGGAGGCCGCGATCAGCAGAGGGGCACAGCGGATGCGTCTGGAGGCCGGTACTCGGCAGCCTGAGGCGCTGCGGTTGTACGAGCGGTGCGGCTATCAGCGGATTGAGCCGTTTGGACACTACGCGAACTGCGCGGAGAGCATTTGCTTTGAGCGGATCCTGGTGCCTTCCGCGGCATAACCGCGCGTGGTTGGGCGTTTCTGTCCTCTGTCTCTTCCTGGCCATGGCGGGGATGGTCCACGGCGGGGCAGGTTCCTGGCTGCCTGGGTTGGGCCCCGCGGCCGGTCTGCCCCGGCCGCTCTAGGGCCAGGCGGTGTGCGTTTCTGTCGGCTATGCGGCTCGGCGAGGGCTTCCCCGGTACGGCATCCACGTGAGGACAGGAAGGGCGGGGTGTGCCGCAGCAGTCCCGGTGGTGCCGGGTGCGCGGTTTCCGGGACAGGGCAGCCTTGGGCACCGGGATTCCTGGCGTGCAGCGGCGCCGGCGCGCTGTTCGGGCGAGGAGGGCCCGTCCGCTCCCGCTGTTCCGGCAGGTCTTTGCGCGCGCGGCCTACGGTATCCGGCACTGTCCGGAGCCTGATCAGGCATGAAAACTCCCCAGCGTCTCAATTATTGAGATATTTGTTTCTCATAGCGAGACGCAAGGGTAGGTTCGCGGTATGACCGCGCATGTCTGGGACGCCGAACTGTACGATGCACGCCACTCGTTTGTCGCCGCGCATGGCACCGCGCTCCTCGACCTGCTCAACGCGGCCCCCGGGGAACGCGTCCTGGACGCCGGGTGCGGCACCGGAGACCATGTGGCCCAGCTCGCGGCCGCCGGGGTGGATGTCCTCGGCGTAGACATCAGCCCGGAGATGGTGGCGCGGGCGGCCGCGCGTTTCCCCGGCATCCCCGTCACCGTGGCCGACCTGCGCGCCCTGCCGTTCCAGGAGGAGTTCGACGCGGTACTGAGCAACGCCGTCCTCCACTGGGTGCCCGAAGCCGACCAGGCTGCCGCCTCCCTGCGTGCCGTGCTGCGCCCCGGCGGACGCCTGGTCGCCGAACTCGGCGGCGCAGGCAACATCGCTACGCTCACCACCGCCATCCACGAGCTGCGCGCCGAGTGG
The DNA here is from genome assembly GCF_001592045.1 of Thermobifida fusca NBRC 14071 = JCM 3263. Lineage (GTDB taxonomy): Bacteria > Actinomycetota > Actinomycetes > Streptosporangiales > Streptosporangiaceae > Thermobifida > Thermobifida fusca. The sequence goes on from NZ_BCWB01000021.1 coordinate 73,900, forward strand.
GGCCTACCGCAGGCCGCCTCACCCTGGTACTTCCCCACGGTCGCCCAGTACGCGCGCGTCCTGGAGAACGCCGGATTCGAAGTCCGCGCCGCATGGCTGTTCGACCGGCCCACCCCGCTTACCGGTGCGGACGGCCTGGGCTCGTGGGTGCGCATGTTCGCCACGTCCCTGCTGGCCGGGGTCACCGACACCGACGCGTTTCTCACCGCACTGGAACAGCGGCTGCGTCCCGCCCTCTACCAGGACGGCTCCTGGTGGGCGGACTACCGGAGGCTGCGGGTGGTGGCGGTGGTGCCGTCCCGTTGAGACCGTCCGCGCTCGGGCCAGGTCACGGGGTGTCGGCGTAGGGGTAGACGACACCGAGACGCTGGCGCACCTCGTCCATGATGCACATGATCCGCAAACTTTCCGCCCACGGCATCAGCGGACTCTCCTGCTCGCCTGCGGCGATGCAACGAGCCACTTCCTCAGCCTCATGCTCATACCCGTTGGCGCGGTGCGGGAAGGCGTACGCTTCCGGTTCGCTGCCGTCCCGGTAGAGGACGAAGTCGGTGGGGCACCACCAGCGCTCCACTTCGATCCGGCCGCGGGTGCCGATGAGGGCGACCCGGTTGGGGAGCGGCGCCTCCAGTGAGCAAGCGAGCAGTCCGGTCACCCCGTCGCGGTTCTCCACCAGCACCGTGCTCTGGGCGTCCACCTTCCCCTGGGGGTCGAGGCGGCCGCTCACCCCTACAACGGTGAGGTCTCCCAAGAAGTGGGAGGCCAGCGCAATCGGATAAACCCCCAAATCCAGGAGGGCCCCGCCGCCCAGTTCGGGGTTCCACAGGCGGCTGGCCGGATCGTAGGGGACGGCGTTGCCGAAGTTGGCGATGAGCATCCGCAGTTCACCGATGGCCCCGGCGGCGAGGAGGTCGCTGATCTTCCGGCTGGCCGGGGCGAAACGGGTCCACATGGCTTCCATGAGGAAGCGCCCGTGGCTGCGGGCCGCGCCGATCATTTCGGTGACCTGCCGGGCATTCATAGCCAGCGGTTTTTCGCACAGGACGTGCTTGCCTGCGGCGAGGCAGGCCAGTGTGCCCGCATGGTGGGCTGAGTGGGGTGTGGCGATGTAGACGACGTCGACGTCAGGGTCCTCAGCCAGCGCAGTGACGCCCACGTGCCGGTTGGGGATGCCCCAGGTGTCGGCGAAGCGCTCGGCTGCGGCCGCGCTTCGCGAACCGACCGCGGTGACCCGGGCCCCGTGGACGGCGCGCAGCCCTTCAAGGAAAGCGGTGGCGATCCACCCGGTGCCGAGCACGCCCCACCGCAGCACACCCCTGTCTGTCGTCATGCGCCCACTTTACTGAATCGGTTCAGGAGCGGGGTAGGCCGCAGCGGTCACCCTTCGAGCAGCCCGGGATGCCCGTCTTCGACGACAAAAGACGCCCGGGTGGAGACGGGAGCCCCGGGTGAGGTCACGTACGGCACCACGCGGAAGTCGGTCTGCCACAGCTCGGGGGTCACGAAGCACCGCGCATAGCCGCGCTGCTCGTTGACGAACCGCAGGTGCGGGTTGGCCGCGAGCAGAGCCTGCCCTTGTTCCCCCAGGTCCTGCCCGTCCTGGCTGCTACTGATCGAGGTGCCGACGAATTCCGTGCCCACGGTCGCAGAATCCGGGTCGGCGTAGTCGGCTTTGAGTTCGGCCGCGTAGTTCTGGTGCCGGTCTCCCGTCACCACCACCAGGTTGCGTACCCCGCGTGCCGCAGCCTCGGCCAGCACCAGGTCGCGCTCTGCGACATAGCCGTCCCAGGAGTCCAACCACACCCGGGTCGCAGGCCCCGGATCGAGGTCGCTCTGCGTCATCGGCACCTGGTTGCCCAGCACGTGCCAGCGGGCGGGCGAGGTCTCGAACCCGTGCAGCAGCCACTCGCGCTGCTCCGTGCCGAGCAGGCTGCGGCCGGGGTTGAGCCGTGCAGAGCAGGTGGCGGACTTTCCGTCGTGGCAGGCGTGGGCGTCGCGGTACTGGCGGGTGTCGAGGATCGTGAAATCCGCCAACTGGCCCCACGAGATCCGGCGGTGCAGTCCCATGGCAGGCCCGACGGGGAGGGCGGAGCGGCGCAGCGGCAGGTTCTCGTAGTACGCCTGAAATGCGGCCGCGCGGCGGGCCAGCTCGGCCTCACCGGTGTGGGCCCCGGCCCAGTTGTTCTTAACTTCGTGGTCGTCGAGCACGGCGATCCACGGGAAGCGAGCGTGCGCCGCCTGCAGGTCGGGGTCGCTCTTGTACAGGCCGTAGCGCACCCGGTACTGCTCGAGAGTCTCCGTCTCGGTGGCCAGGTAGTCGGGGATCTCGACCTGGCGGATGGCTCCGCTTACCGGGTACTCGTAGAGGTAGTCGCCCAAGTGCACGACGAGGTCCAGGTCTTCTTCGGCCAGGTGGCGGTAGGCGGTGTAGTAGCCGTCGTCCCACTTCTGGCAGGAGACGAAGGCGAACCGGAGCAGAGCCGGCTCGGTTCGGGGGTCGGGTGCGGTGCGGGTGCGCCCTACCGGGCTGATCTCCCCCAGGGCTTGGAACCGGTAGAAGTATTCGCGGTCCGGTTCCAAACCGGTGATCTCGGGGTGGACGGAGTGGGCGAGTTCGGGGGAGGCGACGGCTTCTCCCTCGTGGACCACGCGGCTGAAGCGCTCGTCTGTTGCAACCTGGTAGCGGACCGTAACCTCCTCGTCGCCCATGCCGCCCCGGCCGTCGGGGGCGAGCGGGTCGGGGGCCAGGCGGGTCCACAGGACGACCCCGTCGGGGTGCGGGTCCCCGGAGGCGACCCCAAGGGTGAAAGGGTAGGAGCTGGCGGAGGCGGAGCGGTGGGACGGGGCGGGAAACAGACCGGTCCCCAGGGCTACGGCGGCCGCAGAGGCAGCACCGATGCCCAGGAAGCGGCGTCGGGACGGCGGGACTGCAGAGAGCGTGCGACGCACCATGAAAACCCCATTACAAAAAGTGACAACCACTACTCTCTGCGCATACTCCATGTGCCGAACGTCAGGAACGTGCAGGGCAATCGGCCGAACAAGGAAAATTTGGTGACCTTTGGCTACTAGTTGGCGCCAGTCCGCCACCGCCGGCATCTTTTCCAAACCGGTTAAGTCCCCTCTAGGATCACCAGCTATGGAGACTCGACGACTCGGTAGGACCGGCAGGAATGTCGGCGTGGTGGGGTTCGGTGCCTGGCAGATCGGTGACGCGTGGGGGGAAGTCAGCGAAACCGACGCCATGGGCGCGCTGCACGCCGCAGTGGAATCCGGGATCACCTTCTTCGACACCGCCGACGTGTACGGGGACGGCCGCAGCGAACGCCTCGTCGGCCGCCTGCTACGGGAATACGACGGGCTGACCGTAGCCACGAAAATGGGGCGGAGGGTGCCCCAGTCCCCCGAGGTCTACAACCTGGAGAACTTCCGCGCGTGGAACGACCGCTCCCGCGCCAACCTCGGAGTGGACACCATCGACCTCGTCCAACTGCACTGTCCGCCGTCAGAGGTCTACGCCGACGACGCGGTCTTCGACGCACTGGACACCATGGTCGAAGAGCAGCGGATCGCCGCCTACGGGGTCAGCGTGGAAACCTGCGAGCAGGCGCTCGCCGCCATCCGGCGCCCCAATGTGGCCACCGTCCAGATCATCCTCAACGCCTTCCGCCTCAAACCGCTGGAAGAAGTGCTCCCCGCCGCCCGCGAAGCCGGGGTCGGGATCATCGCCCGCGTCCCGCTCGCCAGCGGCCTGCTGTCCGGGAAGTTCACCGCGGACACCACCTTCGCCGCGAACGACCACCGCTCCTTCAACCGCAATGGTGAAGCGTTCGACGTGGGAGAGACCTTCTCCGGGGTGGACTACGCCACCGGCCTGGCCGCGGTGGAACGGCTCCGTCCTCTGGTCCCTGAAGGGGCGACCATGGCCCAATTCGCCCTGCGGTGGATCCTCGACCAGCCGGGGGTCAGCGTGGTCATCCCAGGGGCCCGCAACGCTGACCAAGCGCGTAGCAACGCTGCCGCGGCCTCTCTGGCCCCGCTCCCGGAAACCGTCCACGCCCGTGTCCGCGCGGTCTACGACGAGCTGATCCGCCCCCAAGTCCACCACCGCTGGTAGCCCGGACGCCCGCCGGCTCTGCGTCCCGGCTACAACAGGTCTTCGGGGCGCGCGGGCCCGATCGGGAAGGGGTGGTCCTCTTCCGGTTCGAGTGACACTGACGGCACCGGGGACGGCGACGGTCCCGGGGACGACGAGTCGCGCGGCGACGGCTCAACAGAGGGACTCACCGCCGGGGACGGCGAGCCGCGCGGCGACGGCTGGACAGGTGACGGGCTCACCTCTGGTGCCGGGGACGGCGGTGCCTCCGGAGGCGGCGCATACACTTCGCGGCTCATCGAGGCCATGAGGAAGTAGAGCACAAGCAGCAGCGCGGCAAGCAGCGCGATCAGCGCCACCACCCCGGCCACCAGGCCAGGGTTGGAACCGGGGTCCGCGCCCGCGCCGCGCAGCGCCCGAAGCCGCGTCGGCCACGGCCAGCGCGCCGTTGCCGGCGCGGCAGCGGACGCCCAGTAAGGCACGTACGTGGGCCCGCTGCCCCGCCGCGGCTCAGGTGCTGCCACCGCGTCCAGAAACACGTTCGCGGCGTCAGGCCGGGAAGCAGCCACAGCCACCCACACCACCGGACCGGAGAGGGTGGAGGCCAGCACCCGGGGACGCTCCGCAAGCCCGGCGCCGTCGACCACCGCGGCCCGGAACCGGTCCAGCACGGCCGGGTCACTGGCGGCACCCGAGCTCAGCACCGCGACGCTCACCGGCTCCCCCGCGGCGCCGCGCGCCGCATAAACCACGCCTTCTGGGCGGTGTACTCTACGCTCCTGGATCCGGTAAGCCCCCACCTGACGCGGATCAGCATCCCGCAGAGCCTCGTGCGCCACCTCCGCGCCGTCCTCTCCCATCCACTGCCGTCGCAACGGGTAGTCTCCCCGTTGCACACCTTTCCGCAGTCCAACGTACCCGCGCCCCGCGCGGAACCCAGCCCATCTCTGGGAGGCCACTGCCGATGTCGTCGACCGCTGAGGAGCCTACCGAGGCCACCACCCTGCTGCGCAGGGTGCTGCAGGAGGTATCCACCGTTATCGTCGGCCAGCAGGCCATGGTGGAACGCACCCTCATCAGCCTCGTCGCCGGGGGCCACTGCCTGCTCGAAGGGGTTCCGGGGGTCGCCAAGACCCTCGCCGTCTCCACCCTCGCCTCTGTGGTCGGCGGGACCTTCAACCGGATCCAGTTCACGCCCGACCTGGTGCCGTCCGACATCATCGGCACCCGCATCTACCGGCCGTCCACTGAAGCGTTCGACGTCGAACTAGGGCCGGTCTTCGCGAACTTCGTGCTGGCCGACGAGATCAACCGTGCCCCCGCCAAAGTGCAGTCGGCGCTCCTGGAAGTCATGTCGGAAAAACAGGTGTCCCTGGCGGGCACCACCTATCCGGTGCCGGACCCGTTCATCGTCATCGCCACCCAGAACCCCATCGAATCAGAGGGGGTCTACCCGCTCCCGGAAGCGCAGCGCGACCGCTTCCTGTTGCGGGTGCGGGTGGACCATCCGCGCGCCCACGAAGAGTTCGAGATCCTGCGCCGGATGAGCACCACCCCTCCGCGGCCCACCCAGGTCCTCAACCTGAGCGACCTGCTCCGGCTCCGCGAACAGGCCCAACAGGTGCAAGTGGACCAGCTCGTCGCCGACTACGTGGTGCGCCTCGTCATGGCGACCCGGGAGCCCGCCGCCTACGGCCTGGCCCCGCTCCAGCATGTCATCGAAGTCGGCGCCAGCCCGCGGGCCACCCTCGGCCTGGTCGCCGCTTCGCGGGTGCTTGCGCTGCTGCGCGGCCGCGCCTACGTCCTCCCCGAAGACGTCCAAGCGCTGGTCCACGACATCGTCGACCACCGGCTGGTCCTCACCTTTGACGCGCTCGCCGACGGGGTCACCGCCGCCTCCGTGGTCGACCAGATCCTCGCCGCAGTCCCCCCGCCCCGCGTCATCTGGGACGACGTCCCCGAGTCCGCCCCGGCGCGGCCATGACTCCTGACGCACGCCAGCGGGAAGCGCTGCGCCGTCTCACCCTCACCGTGACCCGGCGGCTGCACGGGCTGCTACACGGCGAACACCTCGGGCTGCACGCGGGCCCCGGCAGCGAGCCGGGGGACGCACGGCTCTACCAGCCCGGACAGGACGATGTGCGGCGGATGGACTGGGCGGTCACCGCACGCACCACCCACCCGCACGTCCGGGACTTGGTCGCCGACCGGGAGCTGCACACGTGGACCTTGCTGGACTTGTCAGCCAGCATGGACTTCGGCACCGCGCAGGCCAGGAAACGCGACATCGCCATCGGTGCCCTGGCCGCGATCACCCTGCTCACCCGGCGGGTCGGCGACCAGTGCGGCGTCCACCTGCTGAGCGGGGGACGGGTCGCGCGGTGGCAGGCCCGGCCCGGCATGTCGGTCGACCAGATCGTGGCGGGCGCGCTCGGCCAGCTCAAACAGGCTCCTCCGCTCCGTCCGGGGGAGCCTCCCCTCCGCTTGGCGGACGCGCTCGCAGACCTGTCGCGCACCCGCCGCCGCCACGGGCTGCGGGTGATCGTCTCCGATTTCCTGGACACCCCGCCCGGCGGGGTCCCCGACTGGCAGACCCCGCTGCGCCGGATGAGCGCCAACTGTCAAACCATTGCCATAGAAGTCGTGGATCCCCTGGAACTGGACCTGCCCGCCATAGGATTGGTCGCGATGACCGATCCGGAGACCGGCCGCACTCGCCACATCCATTTGACGGAGAAGGTGCGCCAGCGCTACGCCCACGCCGCCGCTGAACAGCGTTCTGCTATCGCCGCGGCGCTGCGCGCGTCGGGCGCGGCCCACCTGCGGCTGCGCACCGACCGCGACTGGGTCCGCGACATCGCCCAGTTCGTCGTCGCCCAGCGCCGTACCGCCCACCGGCTGGCCCGGCACACCGTGCCCCGACCCGCCATTCCGACAAGGACCGCACCGTGACCTTCCTGGCTCCCATCCACCTGTGGTGGCTGCTGGCCGCGGCAGTCCTCCTCGTCGCCTACCTGCTGATGCAGCGCAGGCGCACCGAGTACGCGCTGCGTTTCTCCAACCTCGCCCTGCTCGAGCATGTCGTGCCGCAGGCGTCGGCGTGGCGGCGCCACGTCCCAGCCGCGCTGTTTCTGCTCACCATCATCGTCTTGATCCTGGCGCTGGCCCGGCCAGCCATGGACGTCCAAGTTCCTCGGGAGCGCGCTACCATCCTCGTCGCTATCGACGTCTCCCCGTCGATGGCGGCTACCGACGTCGCCCCGGACCGGCTCACCTCAGCCAAAGAGTCCGCGCAAAGCTTCATCGAATCCTTGCCGCCGCGGTTCAACGTAGGTTTGGTGGCCTTCTCCTCGGTCGCTACCGTTGTCGCATCCCCCACCCAAGACCACCAGGCGGTCGCCGACTCCATCGCGAACCTGACGATCTCGTCGGGCACCGCGATCGGCGAAGGAGTGTTCGCCTCCCTGCAGGCCATCCGCTCCTTCGACGAGAAGGCCACCGATGATCCGCCGCCCGCAGCGATCGTGCTGCTCTCCGATGGGGAGAACACCAGCGGTCGCCCGGTGGCCGCCGCCGCTGACGAGGCGCGGGCTGCGGGGGTGCCCGTGTCGACGATTGCGTTCGGCACCGGAGTGTCGATCATCGAGATCGAGGGCCACTACGTGCCCGCCAACATCGACAAGGAGACCTTGAAGGAACTCGCTATGACCACGGGTGGCCGTTTCTACGAGGCCGAGTCCACCGGCGAGCTCAAAGACGTCTACGCTGATATCGGCTCTTCCTTGGGCACTGAGACCGTGCACAAGGAGATCGTTGTTCCTTTCGTCGTCGTAGCCTTAGTCCTCGCCACGGCGACCGCGGTGCTCTCGCTGGCATGGTCGCAGCGTCTGCCCTGATTTTTGAGAGCCGATTCTCCGTCAGCCCGAAATAACCGCTACCGTGATCCCGTTTCCACCACCCGCATGTCACGGAAACGGAAACCCGAGAATAATGCCTTACCACCCCACGACGACTCCCCCTGCCGCCATCCTGTTCAGCGTGGACGACACCCTGGTGGACGACTACAACGCTGTCTCTCAAGGGGTGCGCGTCCTCATGGAGCGCCTTGGCCACCCCAGCTTCTCGGCTGCTCGCGTCCTCTGGGACGTTCAGGGCATCCTGTCCACGAGCGCCTACCGTGCTGGGCGGATCCCCTTGGCGGAGAAGCGGCGGCAGCTCGTCCGCGCGTTAGCTACCCAGGCAGGGCACTCCCACATCTCCGACCAGCACTGTGATGAGCTGTACCAGCGCTACTTAGACGCGCACCGCGCTGCCTGGCGGACCTTCGACGATGTCGCCCCTACCCTCACCCAGTTGGCACAGCGCAACATCCGCCTCGGGGTGATCACCAATGGCGACCAGAACCGGCAGCACGACAAGCTCTCCACGCTCAACCTCGCCCACCACTTCGGGGCGGTCGTGTGCGCCGAGGCGGCAGGGACCAGCAAACCCGCCCCGCGGATCTTCCTGCTGGCCTGCCAACAGCTCGGGGTAGCCCCCCACCAGACGTGGTATGTGGGCGACCAGATGTATGAGGATGCGATCGGGGCGCTCAACGCGGGCCTCTACCCGGTGCTGTGCGACCGGCACCGTCTGCTCCCTGCCACCGAGATCACCACGATCCACACGTTGACGGAGCTGTCCGCGCTGACCACGGGCACGCGTTCTCCCGGAGCAAGCCTGCTGTGAGTACTCCCGGTCCTCAGCCTGTGCGCCGGACCACCGCCCATCTGTTACCGACCACCGCTGACGGGGGCGTGCACGCCCCCACTGCCACGCTGGTGTCGGTACGCCTCGATTTCGGCGACGATCCGGCGGCCCGGTTGCGCGAAGCGGCGCGGCTTCCTGCCGCTGCACCGCTGACCGCGGTCGACGTCCGCACCGAGACGGTCACCGTCCAGCACGGTGACCACGTGCTCGACATGCACATCGACCGGATCTACTACGCCACTCCCACCACGTCCCCGGCAACCCACTCCCTCGCGGAAGCCCTGGCCCTGCCCAGTCGGCCCACCCCCGAGGAACTGGTCCCCGAGGAGGTCCTTCCCGCTACGGCGCTCCGCCGTTTCGCGGTCTACGGACTGGTCACCGACCCGGCGGCGCGGCTCCTCCTGTCCCGGATCGCTCCCGGCTATCCCGGGGAAGGCACCTGGCACCTGCCGGGTGGCGGAGTCGCCCACGGGGAGGACATCCGTACCGCCTTGATCCGTGAGATCGCTGAGGAGAGCAGCCAGGAAGCCCAGCCGGGACGGCTGCTCGCGGTCACCCACCACTATCGCAACCACCCGGACGGCCCCTACACCGACATCTACTCCCTGTGGGTGTTCTTCCACGCGCACGTCGACGACCCAGGCCCGGTCCGGGTAGCAGAGACGGACGGCTCCACTATCGAGGCGTCCTGGTTCTCCCCGGAACAGTTGCCGCACCTGCGTCTCTCCGTGCCGGCGCGGCGCGGCCTGGCTTTCCTCGTGGAGTCCTCTCCAGCTGGGCGATAACGAAAGCGCCTCCCGTTTCGGGAGGCGCGTGGTCCCCTCACCAGAAGCTGCTGCGGCGCGGTCAGGCCCGTGCCGTCCTCCTCCGCCACCAGCGCCGCGCCACGAACACTGCGACGCCCGCACCGACCGCAGCCAGCGCGTACAGCACGGCTTTAGGCGGCAGGCACAGCGCCAGCACGATACAGCCCACGAGTCCCACTACGGGGAGTGCCAGCCACGGCCGGTGCTCGGTGGGGCCGAGCCGCAGGGCTGACGCGTTCGTCACCGCGTAGTACACCAGGTTTCCGAACGCTGCCACGCCGGCCGCGGCCCACAGGTCGAGGTCGGCGACGATGACGGCCGCGGAGGCGGCTCCTGCCGCGAACAGTGCCCGCTCTGGAACGCCAAGCGGGCGGCTTCCCCCGCCCAGCCAGCGGGGCACGTGCCTGTCAGCGGCGAGCACGGCCACGCTGTGCGCTGCAGCAAGCAGCGCCGGGCCGAGGACGCTCGCGCACGCCAGCGCCGCGCCCGCAGCAACCACGGACGCGGCGACGTCACTGGCAGCGCTGCGGAGCACCACATCCACCAGAGGGACCGTGGAACGCGCTAGCTCTCTCGGCCCCAGCACAGCCAGGGCGGTGACCGCTACCGCGCTGTAAACGCCCAGGGCGACGCCTAGCGCCCAGCCGAGCTGCTGCTCTGAGCCGCCTAGCCGCGGAGAGGTGATGGGGCGCCAGCCGGTGAACGCGAAGAACAGCAGCCCTGCCGCGGACAGGACCGCGGCCAGTCCGTGCCACCGCAGCGCCGCGGCAATCCGCGCAGTGTCGGCGGCGCCTCCGCCCCAGGCGAGCACCACCACCCCGGCGAGGATCGCGACCACGACCGCGCACGCGGCCGCCGCAGTTCGGGGGGAGGGGCGGAGCCCGCTCCAGGCGAGCACTGCCACTGCGGCCAGTACCGCCAGCGCGCCCGCCCTAGGGTGGCTGGGCCAGACGTGGACGCCGAAAGTCAGCGCGACCGCGCTGCAGGCGGCTACTGCGCCCACAGCGGACGCCCATCCGGCGAGGACTCCCCAGCCTTCGCCGAGTCGGCGCTGACCGTACACGTAGGCGCCGCCCCGCCCGGGATGGTGGAGGGACAACCGGGTCTCGGAAACGGCGCTGCAGTAGGCCACCGTTGCTGCGATCAGCAGTGCCAGCGGCAGCCACACACCGGTTGCGCGGGCCGCGGGGGCCACGACCGCGAACACCCCGGCGCCTACCATCGCGCTGAGGCCGGCGCCGACAATACGTATGCCGTGCAGCCCTCGCTGGGCCGCGGCGGGTCCAGAAAACAGTGAGGTTCCCACGTCGTGAGTGTGCCGCATCTGCGGCACCCCCGTGTGCCGTCGTGCCGTTCCCCACCTGGCAGACGGCTGGTGCTTGTGCCGGGCGCCCCGCATGCTGCCACGCGGAGCACCCGCTACGGTGAGCCCGTCCGAACGACCGTGAGCTATTCCACACCCGCGCGCAGGGTCTTGCCGCCGTCCAAAGTGATGACCTGTCCGGTCACCCAGGAAGCGTCCGAGGACGCCAGGTAGGCGACGGCTGCCGCGATGTCATCGGGTTCACCCAGCCGTCCCAGCGGGTATCCGGCCGCGACTTTCTCTTCGTTCTCCGCGTACAGCGCTTCGGCGAAACGGGTTTTGACGACGGCGGGTGCGACCGCGTTGACCCGGATCCGTCGGTGCGCCAGTTCGTAGGCCAACTGCTGGGTGAGGTTGATCAGTGCCGCCTTGCTGGCGCCGTAGATGCCGATCCCGGGCGAGGGGTGCTGGCCGGCGAGGGAGGCCACGTTGACGATCGCCCCGCCGTGCTCCCCCATCCACGCGTTGTAGACCTCGCGCACCCAGCCCACCGCGGCGATCACGTTGACCTCGAAGATCTTGGCCATGGCTGCCTCGTCGACCTTGAGGATCGAGTCGAAGACAGGGTTGATGCCGGTGTTGTTGACGAGGACGTCGACACGGCCAAACGTGTCCAGGGTGCGTTGGACGACTTCGGCGCGGTGGGCCTGGTCGTGGGCCCGTCCTGCGATGCCCAGCGCGTGTTCGGGGCCGCCGAGCTGGGTGACGGCTTCGGCGAGGGCTTCCGCACCCCGCGCGGTGACCACCACCCGGCCTCCTTCGTCGACGATGCGGCGTGCCACGGCGAATCCGATGCCTCGGCTGGCGCCCGTCACCACCGCGACTTTGCCTTCGAAACGTTTCACGGCACAACTCCTTGCCACAACGGGGCGGAACAGACGCCACCACGATACCGACCAGTAGGTCTGTCCTGGTGGGGTGCCTGCGGATCCCGGCCGCCCCTGCTACCCTCACCCGACGTGGCCTCGCACTACTTCGACTCTGATCCGACCGCGCCCAGCCGCACCGCCACCGTGACCCTGCTCCTCCCCGACCTGCACCTGCGGCTCGCCACCGACCGGGGCGTCTTCTCCCCCGACCGGATCGACCTTGGCACACGGATCCTGCTCGAGACCGTTCCCCCACCTCCCGACCACGGCACTCTGCTCGACCTCGGCTGCGGCTACGGCCCCATTGCGCTGGCCATGGCACTGCGCGCCCCGAAAGCCACCGTCGTGGGGATCGACACCAACCAGCGCGCCCTCGCGCTGGCACGCCGCAATGCGGAAGCCAACGCTGTCCCCAACGTCTCCTTCCACCGCGCGCCCGGCCCCGAGGACCCCGTGGACCCGCTCCTGCGCGGCCCGTTCGCCGCCCTGTGGTCCAACCCGCCCATCCGCATCGGCAAACAGGCCCTGCACACCCTGCTGACCACGTGGCTGGACCGCCTCGCCGACGGCGCGTACGCCCACTTTGTCGTGCACAAGCACCTCGGCGCCGACTCGCTACACCGCTGGCTGGACGCCTCCGGCTACCCCACGGACCGAGTCGCTTCCCGCGCCGGTTATAGAATCCTGCGCACCATGCGCCGACCCTGACCCGCCGCTAGACTCGGCTTTCGGAATCGACACCACACGAGGACGCACTCCAGGTGAGCACACAGCTCCGCCCTACTGACGTCAAACGGCTCAATCGCCACTGGCGCAGGCACACCCACAACCGCATCAGCCTCATCGTCGAATCGGTCACCCAGCCGTTCAACCTCGGCTCGATCCTGCGCACCGCCGCGACGTTCGGCGTCGACACCCTCTGGTTGACGGGCAACGCCGTCACCCCAGAGCACCGTCAGGTCCACAAGACCGCACTGGGTACGCAGACCAAGGTGCGTTGGGAGAAGACCGCGACGAGCGCCGAGGCCGTTGCTGCGGCCCGCGCCGCTGGCTACCGTGTGGTGGCTCTCGAACTCGCCCACGGCGCGGTCCCCTTGCACCGTGCTCCCCTCACCGGGGACGTGTGCCTGGCTGTGGGAGCTGAGGACCACGGCTGTTCCCCGGCACTGCTCGCTGCGGTGGACGCCGTCACCTACATCCCGCAGACCGGACGCGTCGGCTCCCTTAATGTCGCGGTTGCCACCGCGATTGCCATCGCCGAAGCCCGCCGCCGCGAATGGGAGACCCTTCCCGACGGCGACGACGGCACCGAGTGAGCCGGGCCGGGAATATCCACCCCATCTCGTGGGATTCAACCCCACGACAGAGGGGAACTTTCTCAGCCCCGGCACTCGTATCCAACTGGTAACAGGTTCACCGTCTAAAGAGAGAGGCAATGGACCCGTCCCGAAGTAGCAGCAGCGTCACGAGACGCTGCTGCTCCGACTCTGACGACCCCCACTCAGCCGGTCGCGCACTGACCGAACTCCCCTACGACTCCGAGGCGGTATGTGCGCGATGAACGTCGGCGTCACAATTCTCCTCGGAGTCTTGGTGGTCTTCCTGATCACCGCGGTCACCGGCTACTTCGTCGCCCAGGAGTTCGGCTTTGTCGCCGTTGACCGTTCTCGGCTCAAAGCCCGAGCTGCCGCCGGGGACACGCAGGCCCGGCGCGTCCTCGACATCACTTCCCGCACCTCGTTCATGCTCTCGGGTGCCCAGCTCGGTATCACCGTCACCGGTCTCCTCGTCGGCTACGTCGCCGAACCCATGATCGGGGCGGGGATCGGCGAACTCCTCGGCGGTATCGGAATTCCCTCCGGTACCGGAGTGGCTATCGGCACCGTCGCGGCGCTGCTGTTCTCCACCGTCGTCCAGATGGTGTTCGGCGAGCTGTTCCCCAAGAACCTCGCGATTGCCCGCCCGGAGCCCGTTGCCCGCAGACTGGCCCTATCGACCAGCATCTACCTGCGTCTCTTCGGGTGGCTCATCTGGCTGTTCGACCGGGCATCCATGCTGCTGCTCAAAGCGGTGCGCATCACACCGGTGGAAGACGTCCAGCACGCCGCCACCCCGCGCGACCTGGAACGCATCGTGGAGGAGTCCCGCGACAGCGGCGACCTGCCCGCGGAGCTGTCCACCCTGCTGGACCGCTCCCTGGACTTCCACGAGCGGACCGCGGAACACGCGATGATCCCGCGCCCGCAGGTCACCTTCGTGGAGGCCGACGACCCGGTCAGCCGGGTCGTGGAACTCATCACCACTACCGGCCACTCGCGCTTCCCGGTACTCACCGGGGTGGAGACCGTCACCGGGGTGGTGTGCCTCCGCGACATCCTCGGTTTGGATCCTGCCACGTGGGAGACCACCCGGGTCGCGGATGTCGCCCGCACCGCTGTCCTCGTCCCCACTTCCCTTCCGCTGCCGACCCTTGTGGCGCGGCTGCACGAGGCGAACGAGCAGTTCGCCTGCGTGGTCGACGAGTACGGGGGCTTGGCCGGGGTGGTCACGACCGAAGACATCGCGGAAGAACTCGTCGGGGAGATCGCCGACGAGCACGACCCGGAAGACGAGTCGCAGGCCCGGGTCATCGAAGACGGCAACTGGCTGCTTCCCGGTGCGCTCCACATCGACGAAGTGGAGCGGCTCCTCGGCCACGACCTTCCCGCGGGCGACTACGAGACCCTCGGTGGTCTCGTGATCACCCGGCTCCGTCGCCTGCCCCGTCCCGCAGACCGGGTCACCGTGGCCCTGCCCCGGCACCCGGGGGCTGACGACGACGAGCCCGACTGGGTCGTCAACCTGGTCGTGGAGGCAGTGGACCGCCACGTTCCAGAAACTATCCGTCTCGAACTGCGGGAGAGCCCGCAGAGCAGCTGGACGGGGGTGACCGCATGAGCGGGCTGAACCCGGTGGTGGCCCTCGTGCTGTCGGTACTCATTATCGGGCTGTCGGCGTTCTTCGTGGCTATCGAGTTCGCTCTGGTGGCTGCGCGCCGCTACCGGCTGGAAGAAGCCGCGGAGACCAGCCTGTCAGCGCGGGCCGCGCTGCGCAGCGCCCGCGACCTGTCTCTGCTGCTCGCCGGGTCCCAGTTGGGGATCACCCTGTGCACCCTGGCGTTGGGTGCGATCACCAAGCCGGCCGTCCACCACCTCATCGAACCCTTGTTTGACGGTCGGCTGCCCGAAGCAGTCTCCTCCACGGTCTCCTTCGTGGTGGCCTTGGTGATCGTCACCTTCTTCCACCTCGTCATCGGGGAGATGGCCCCCAAGTCCTGGGCGATCTCCCACCCGGAGCGGTCGGCGATCCTGTTGGCCATCCCTATGCGGGTGTTCATGTGGTTCACCCGGCCCGCCCTGGTCGCGCTCAACGGCATGGCCAACTGGTGCCTGCGCCGCCTGGGGGTGGAGGCCGTCGACGAAGTCGCCTCCGGCCACAGCCCGGAGGACCTGCGGGAACTGGTGGAGCACTCCGCTAAGGCGGGAGCGTTGGATCCGGAGCGGCGCGCGCAATTGGCGACCGCTTTGGAGGTCAACTCCCGGCCGCTGCGGGAGATCATCACCCCGAAGGAGGAGTTCGCGCAGGTCGGCCCGGATGACGACATCGCGGAGATCCACCGGGTAGTGCGGGAGAGCCGGCATCTGCGTCTCCTGGTCGGCGAGGACGAGCCTTTCGGGGTGCTGCACGTCCGCGACACGTTCACGTGCCCGCCCGGCACCACCGCCGCCGAGCTCATGCGGCCAGTCCTGACCTTGGACGCCACCACCCCCATCTACGCGGCGCTGAGCATCATGCGGGAAAGCCGCACCCACTTGGCGCTGGTGGAAGAGGAGGAGGAGCTCATCGGCCTGGTGACCATGCAGGACATGCTGGACCGGCTCCTGCTGGCAGGCACTCCCGAGCCCGCGGGACGCTAACCGGCAGCATCCGTCCTTCGCGGGGCCGCCCCAGTGGCGGCCCCGTTGCCATGCAGGCCTGATTGGAGCGCCCTGCTGGGGGTATCCGTCTCCGCGGAGTTTCCGCTGCGGCGAGGAGTGAAGCTATGGCAGTCCCTACTGTCACCCTCAACAACGGGGTCACCATGCCCCAACTAGGATTCGGCACCTGGCAGGTAGGCTACGACGCGGTCGCTGCGGCGCTGGCGGCCGGGTACCGCTGCTTCGACACTGCCGAGATGTACCGCAATGAGACTGCGGTCGCCGCGGCGCTCGCTGACTCCGGGCTGGACCGCTCGGACGTGTTCATCACCACCAAACTGTGGAACAACCACCACGGATTCCAACCGGCCTTGGACGCGTTCCACGCCAGCCGCCGCAGGCTCGGCCTCGACGTCATCGACCTGTACCTCATCCACTGGCCCAACGCGTCCGATGCAGTCAACGTGGAAACGTGGCGGGCCCTTGAGCAGTTGTACGCGGAAGGCGTGGTACGCGCGATCGGCGTGTCGAACTTCTCCCCCGCCCAGCTCGCCGTCCTCCTTGAGGCCTGCGACGTGGTGCCAGCGGTCAACCAGATCGAGCTCAACCCGTCCCGGCCGCGCCTCGAAGAGCGCGTCTACCATGCCCGACACGGCATCGCCACCCAAGCGTGGGCACCGTTGGCGAAAGGGGGAGCCCTGCTCACCCACCCGGTGATCACTGAGATCGCGGAAGCCCATCAGAAGACCCCGGCCCAAGTGGTGCTGCGCTGGCACCTGCAGCACGGCATCCTGGTCATCCCCCGCTCTGCCACGCCGGAGCGGATCCGCAGCAATTTTGCTGTAACCGACTTCTCCCTCGCCCCGCAGGAGATGGCTGCCGTGGATGCCCTGGGCGCGTGACACGCCCGGTCTGGCAGCGGGCCGTGCGGCCCGGTCAGGCGGGGGCGGTCTGCTGGCTGCCGCGGCGTGAGCAGACCGCAGTCGGAAGGCCGTGCCCTGCGGGGCGGTCAACCCGGATAGGTCACGGTGTGCGTTTCGCTCATCTCCATGAGGCCTTCGATGCCTTTCTGCAGGCCGATGCCGCTCTGCCGGAATCCGCCGGACGGGGCGCGGTCGTCCTCGGCGAGCACTCCGGCACCGTTGATCCAGGTGGTTCCCGTGCGGAGGCGGGCGGCGACTTCGCCGGCACGGTCCAGGTCTGTGCTCCACACCGAGGAGCACAGCCCGGCCCGGTCCTGGTTTACTGCCGCGACCACCCGGTCCACGTCGTCATAGGGCAGGATCGGCAGGACCGGCCCGGACTGGGCTTCGACCACGATGCTCTCGTCCAGGGGCGGGTCGAGGACCAGGGCGGGGCGCAGGAAGTAGCCTCCGCTCTGCTGGGTCTCTTCGCCGATTTCCCCGAATTCCCGCACTTCGCAGCCGATGGCGCGGGCACGGTCGCTAAGGTCGCGGGCGTGGTCGCGATCCCGGGCGTTGATGAGCGGCCCCATGGTGGTGTCCGGGTGCAGCCCGTGTCCGATCCGGTGGTTGGCGAGCTGCGCGGAGAGGGCTTCGACCAGTTCCTGGTAGCGGGAGCGGTGGACGTAGAGGCGTTTCACTCCCCGGTGCAGTTGGCCCGCGATCATGAAGGCGCCGACGGCGATCCGTTCGACGGTGACCGCGTCAAGGGCGACGTCGTCGAGCAGGATCGCAGGGTTGTTTCCGCCGAGTTGCAGCGTCACCCGGGTGATGGTGTCGGCTGCGACCCGCAGGATGGTCCGGCCCGCCTCCGGACTGCCGGTGAAGACGATCCGCCGTACCCGGGGGTCCCGGATGGTCGGGGAGACGGCTTCGTCGCTTCCGGTGACAACGTTGAGGACTCCGGCGGGGAGCCGTTCGGCAAGCAGTTGGAGGGTGCGGACGACGGTCAGCGGAGCGGTCGGCGAGGGGGTGACGATCACGGTGTTCCCCGCGACGAGGGCGTGCGGGAGACTGGTGGCGAGGACCGCCAGCGCCCAGGTGGGGGGAAGGATGATCGTCACCGCGCCCAGCGGCATCACTGAGATTTCGGAGCGGACCTGGTCCGGGGCGAGCCCTTCCCCCAGGGGAGCGTTGAACGGGGCCTCTCCTTGTCTGGGCTGAGGCAGGAGGCGGCGGACTTGCCGTAGTTCTCCGGCGATCCCGGCGGCTGTGATGCACCGCTGTTCGAACACGGAAAGCTCAAGCTGTGCTTCGGTCCGGGTGAGTCCGCTTTCCCGGACGAGGAGGTCGCTCCGCGCCTCGGCGCTGTCGTGCAGGTCCCGCAAGGCTTCGAGGAGAAGTTCGGCGCGCTGCTCCGGTTCCTGAGCGCTCCAGCGTGTCCATGCAGTGTCGGCGGCGTCCACGGCCCGGCGGGCCTGTTCCGGGGTGGCTACCGCGGCGTAGCCGACGACCTGGTGGGGTGCGGCCGGGTCGAAGACCGGAAACCACTCGTCAGCGCCTTCGATCTCTCCGTCGATGAGCAGCCCAGTCCGGGTCTCCTGCCAACTCCCCATGGTCTGAGTCATCCCTGGTGCCCCCTGTGCCTGACGGTCGTGTCGTGCCGCGTCGCTACCCGGCCTTCTGGGCCGCAAACCACCGCTTGGCCTGGGCCGACGGCGGGCTTCGGGCTAGGTGGCGACCGTGTTGAACAGCAGTCCCAGCAGGTAGGTGGCGGCAGCGGCTCCCACGCCGATGGTGAGCTGCCGCAGGGCGCGCCGCAGCGGCGACGATCCGGAGAGCACGCCGACGACCGCTCCGACAGCGAGCAGCGCGATTCCGGTGACCGTGCAGGCCACCGCTACCGCGGCCAGGCCCGACATGCCGGCGAGGAACGGCAGCACGGGCAGAGCTGCACCCACGGCGAAGAACACGAAGCTGGACGCGGCCGCGCTCATCCCGGTGCCGACCACTTCGGGGTCGGTGGTTCCGGGCAGTTCCGGGGGCGGTCCGGTTCTGCTGAGGCGCAGCATCGTCGTGGCGCGGTGCTGCGCTTCGTCCGCGGGGACGCCGCGGGCCCGGTAGACGAGAGCGAGTTCGTTGTCCTCGGCGTCGAGGCGGGGGATGGATTCTCGGGCCGCCTCGTCGGGGACGGATGCGGCAAGCAGTTCCCGTTGCGAGCTGACTGAGACGTATTCGCCCGCAGCCATGGACAGCGCCCCGGCAAGCAGCCCGGCCAGCCCGGTGAGCAGCACAGTATCGGCGGTGGCGCCGCCGCCGACGACGCCGAGCACCAGGGCGATGTTGCTGACCAGGCCATCGTTGATCCCGAATACTGCGGCGCGCAGTCTGCCGGAGAGCCGGGACCGGCTTCGGACAGCGAGTCCGCGCACCACCTCCGCGTGGATGCGTTCGTCGGCCACGATCCGCTCGGGCACGTCGGGCGCTTCATAGGGGATGCGGTGCTCGGCTCGTTGCAGGAGTGCCAGGGCGAGCACCCAGCCGAGATAGCGGGCGAGGAAAGCCAGAGCCCGCATGCGCCACGAACCGCGCCGCGGTTTGCCCACCCGGTCGCCGAGAAGACGCTCCCAGTAGGCGACGTGGCGCGCTTCGGCTTCGGCCAGGGCGAGAAGGATCTCCCGTTCTTCTCCGTCGCGGCGGTACGCCAGCTCCCGGTAGGCGCGGGCTTCTTCCCGTTCGTCGGCGAGCATGCGCCGCCATCGGCGCAGGGTGGCGGGCGACGGGTCGGAAGACGCGGTGTGCTGCTGGTCCATGCAGATTCCTCTGCCCTCCTCCTGGTCAGCTATACCGCCGGCCGGGGCACGGGTGCCTTCCCCGCCCATATTCACACTATTCCTACTTATTTAGTTGACTTTAGGGAGAGGGGAGCATTAGCGTCATTACCGCCGGTAGTCACCGCAGGCATCCCGGCACTGTCCCCTCCCGACCCTGACGAAGAGAGCAGCCATGCACACCAGACGCGACTTCCTGCGGTACACCACGGCCGTCGGAGCAGCCCTCCCCCTGCTGGCCGCGTGCGGCCCTTCGCGCGGCTCAGACGGCACCGGGGAGGCCACTGTCCTGCGCTACCAGGGCACTACGGGGTCCGTCACCCTCCCCGAACTCGCTGCCGACCTCGGCTACCTCGACGGCATCGACCTGGAATGGCTCAGCGACACCACCAGCGGCCCCCAGTCCATCCAGGCCGCCGCCACCGGCGACACCGACTACGGGGGAGCCTTCAACGGGGCGATCCTCAAACTCGTCGCCGCCGGGTCCCCGGTCACCGCCGTCATCGCCTACTACGGCTCCGACGAGGAGACGTACAGCGGCTACTACGTGCTCGAGGACAGTCCCCTCACCCAGCCGCGCGACCTGATCGGCGCCACCGTCTCCATGAACACCCTCGGTGCCCATCACGAGTTCGTGGTCCGCGAATGGCTGTCCCGCAACGGACTGACCGAGGAGGAGATCGCCCAGGTCGAACTGACCGTCGTCCCCCCGGTCAACGCCGAGCAGTCGCTCCGCAGCGGCCAAGTGGACGTCGCCACCCTCAGCGGCATCCATCGGGAAAAAGCCTTGGAGCGCGGCGGACTGCGCCCCCTGTTCACCGATACCGACCTCTATGCGTTCAGCTACGGCAGCCTCGTGCTCCGCAACGACTTCATCGAACGCCACCCCACCACCACCCGCGCGTTCGTCGAAGGGGTGGCCCGCGCCATCCGCTGGGCCCAGACCAGGCCCCGCGAGGAGGTTGTCGACCGGTTCGTCTCCATCATCGAACGCCGCGGCCGCAACGAAGACACCGAGACCATCCAGTACTGGAAGAGCGACGGCGTCGCAGGCCCCGGCGGGGTGATCGCCGACAAGGAGTTCTCGGTCTGGCACGACTGGCTGGTGCGCAACGGGGAGCTCGCTGAGGGCCGCATCTCCCTCTCCGAGGTGTACACCAACGAGTTCAACCCCTATGCCAACGGCACCTACCCGCCCGACTCCGGGCCTGACGGCGAACCGATCGCCGCCACCGCCGGCGGCGGAACCACGGGAGAAGGCCAATGACCCCGAAACTGCGCCTCGACCGGGTCCGGCACGAGTTCCCCGCCCGGAGTGCCGGGCGCGGGCGCCGCTCCACCGGCCGGGTGACCGCGCTGGAAGACGTCACCCTGGACATCCGCGCCGGGGAGTTCCTGGTGCTCGTCGGCCCCAGCGGCTGCGGCAAGTCCACCTTGCTGGACCTGCTCGGCGGCCTAGCCCGCCCCACCTCCGGGCAGATCCTGCTGGACGGCGTCCCCGTTACCGGACCCGGCCTGGATCGGGGCCTGGTCTTCCAGCAGTACGCGCTGCTGCCCTGGCGCACTGCCCAAGGCAACGTCGAATTCGGCCTGGAAGCCCGTGGGGTCGGTCGCCGCCAGCGCGCCCAGCTCGCCCGCGACTACCTGGAACTGGTCGGGCTCGCCGGATTCGCGGAGCGCTACCCGCACGAGCTGTCCGGCGGCATGCGGCAGCGCGTCGCTATCGCCCGCAGCCTCGCTTTCGACCCTGACGTGCTCCTCATGGACGAGCCGTTCGCCGCGCTGGACGCCCAGACCCGCGAAACGCTCCAAGACGAACTGC
>NZ_BCWB01000022.1 GCF_001592045.1 Thermobifida fusca NBRC 14071 = JCM 3263
CGCTCCAAGACGAACTGCTGCGGATCTGGGAGCGCACCGGCAAAACCATTCTCTTCGTCACCCACAGCATCGACGAAGCGGTCTACCTGGGCCAGCGGGTGGCTGTGATGACCTCGCGACCCGGGCGGATCAAGACCGTGCTCGACATCGACCTCGACCGCAGCGTCGCAGAGGACCCGCGCTCCGACCCGGCCTTCCGGCGGTACCGGCACGCCGTCTGGGCGGAGCTGCGCGGCGAGGTGACCGCTGCCCAGCAACTCGAACGGACCGTCCCCTCGTGGAAGGACCGCCCTCATGACTGACACGCTCGCTCCCCCCGCCCCCGCCGCCCACCCGCGCGGCCAGGACCGGCCCGCATCACCACCCACCGGGCAGTTCGCCCGGCTGGCCGCGCTGGGGGCGAGACGCTGCGCTGCCCCCACCGCCTTCCTGCTGCTGTGGGAGCTGGCCCCACGGCTTGGCCTGGTGGACCGCGTCTTCCTGCCGCCGCTGAGCGAAGTGCTCGACACTCTCCTCGTCCTGGTCCGCAATGGCCAGATGGGAGAGCATGTGGCCGCGAGTCTGGGCCGGGGCCTGACCGGATTCCTCATCGCCGTGGCCACGGCGATCCCGCTCGGCATTCTGGTGGCCTGGTACCGGCCAGTCTGCGACCTGCTCGCCCCGCTGCTGGAAGTGTTCCGCAACACCGCGGCACTGGCCCTCCTCCCGGTCTTCGTGCTCCTCTTCGGGATTGGCGAGACGTCCAAGATCGCGCTGGTGGTCTACGCGTGCACCTTCCCGATCCTGCTGAACACCATCACAGGGGTACGCACCGTGGACCCGCTGCTGGTCAAGGCCGCGGTCTCCCTCGGCTTTTCACCGGTGAGCGTGTTCACCAAAGTGGTCCTGCCCGCCGCAGTCCCCTCCGTGTTCACGGGGATCCGCATGGCGGGCACCTCCTCGATCCTCGTCCTGGTGGCCGCAGAAATGGTGGGGGCCCGCTCCGGGCTCGGCTACCTCGTCCAAGCCTCCCAGCTCAACTTCCAGATCACCCACATGTACGCGGGGATCATCGCGATCGCCGCGGTAGGCCTGCTCCTCAACCAGCTCCTGGTGTCCCTGGAACGGCGCTTCTCTCGCTGGCGCCTCGACCATGTCTAACCCATCCACACGAACAGGAGAAGTCATGCCCCAGGCTGAACGGCAGATGCACCTCAACGCTTTCCTTATGGGCGTCGGCCACCACGAGGCCGCGTGGCGGCACCCCCGTACGGAGGCGTCCCGTATCTTCGACGCCGCGCACTTTCAGGAGCTGGCACGTATCGCCGAGCGCGGCAAGCTCGACGCGGTCTTCTTCGCCGACACCCTGGCGGTCGGGCACCGCCTCGAGCACAACGTCACCACGGTTTTCGAACCGATCACCCTGCTGGCCGCGATCGCCGCGGTGACCGAGCGGATCGGTCTCATCGCCACCGCGTCCACGGGGTACAACCACCCGTTCACCCTGGCCCGGGCGTTCGCGTCGCTCGACCACATCAGCGACGGCCGGGCCGGGTGGAACATTGTCACCTCCGGTGGTGCCGACGAGGCAGCGAACTTCGGCCTCGACCAGATCCCCGAGCACGGGGAGCGCTATGCGCGCGCCCACGAATTCCTCGAGGCCGCAGTCCGGCTGTGGGACAGCTGGGAAGACGACGCGATCGTGCTGGACGAGGCGAGCGGAACCTTCGCCGTCCCCTCCCGGGTCCACCGCGTCGACCACACCGGGCATCGGTTCACCATCCGGGGGCCGCTCAACAGCCCGCGGCCTCCGCAGGGCCGCCCGGTGCTGGTTCAGGCAGGCTCCTCCGAGGACGGCATCGCCTTCGCGGCCCGTTGGGCGGAGGCCGTGTTCACCGCGCAGCAGACCTTGGAGGAAGGCCAGCGGTTCTACGCCGCCCTCAAGGGCCGGCTCGCTGCCCACGGCCGTTCCCCCGATGAGCTCAAGGTCCTGCCGGGAATCGTGCCGTTCATCGCCGATACCGAGGCCGAGGCCAAAGCGTTGGAGCAAGAGTTCACGGAGCTCATCTCCCCTGCCTACGCGCTGCGGCAGCTATCGCAGATGCTGGGGATGGATCTGACCGAGCACTCCCTGGATGCCCCGCTGCCGCCGCTTCCGCCGGTGCACGAAATCCGCGGCAACCAGAGTCGATTCCAACTGGTAGCAGACTTGGCCCAGCGCGAGTCGCTCACCGTGCGGCAGCTCATCGCCCGGCTCGGCGGAGGGCGCGGCCACCGCACGTTCGCGGGCACCCCTGAGCAGGTGGCCGACGAACTGGAGACGTGGTTCACGCAGGGAGCAGCCGACGGGTTCAACGTCATGCCTCCCTACCTGCCCGGAGGCCTGGAGGATTTCGTCGACACGGTGGTGCCCATCCTGCAGGAGCGCGGACTGTTCCGCACGGACTACACGGGACGGACCCTGCGGGAGCACTACGGGCTGCAACGGCCTGCCGGAGTCTTCACCCGTTCCTCCGGCGCACAGGTCGCGGTCTAATCCTTCCCTTCGCGGCCTGCCGCAGCAGCAATGCGGCAGGCCGCTCCCTGAGCGGGCGCGCAGCCGGGCATGGCCGCGGTTCGTACGGAAAACAGGTTCCTCCAACCCATAAAACCGACTAAATTAGTCGAGAATCATTTCGCCTCCCGACCCGAAAGGTCCGTCCCATGCGTGCCCTGGTCCTCCTGGCACTAGCGGGCTTCCTCGCCCAACTCGTCGACGGCAGTCTCGGCATGGCCTACGGCGTCACCTCCACCACCCTGCTCCTGCTCATCGGTACTAATCCGGCTGCCGCCTCGGCTACGGTCCACCTGGCGGAGATCGGCACCACGCTCGCGTCAGGTATCGCCCACTGGCGGCTCGGTAACGTTGACTGGAAAGTGGTGGGCCGGATCGCTGTGCCGGGGGCGATCGGGGCTTTCGCTGGGGCGACCTTCTTGAGCAGCCTGTCCACGGAGACCGCCAAGCCGGTGATGTCGGCGATCCTGCTGGTCCTCGGGGTGTACATCCTCATCCGCTTTACCGCCTGGGGGGTGTCCACCCGCGACCTCAACAAGCCTGTACGCCGGCGCTTCCTCGTCCCGCTGGGCCTGTTCGGCGGATTTGTCGACGCGACCGGAGGCGGCGGCTGGGGTCCGGTGGGCACGCCCGCCCTGCTCGCCAGCGGGCGTATCGAGCCCCGCAAAGTCATCGGCTCCATCGACACCAGCGAGTTCCTCGTCGCCCTCGCTGCCAGCGCCGGATTCCTCGTCGGACTCGGCTCTGCCGGAGTGAACCTGGGCTGGGCGGTGGCGCTGCTCATCGGCGGTGTCGTCGCGGCTCCCATCGCCGCGTGGATCGTCCGGGTCTTCCCGCCGCGAGTCCTGGGGTCCGCGGTCGGCGGGCTGATCCTACTCACCAACACCCGCACCATTCTCAATAGCGACTGGGTCGCTGTCTCCGGTCCGACCCAGACCGCGATATACGCGATCATCTGGCTGGTCTGGCTCGGCGCAGTCGCCTGGTCGGTCCGCGCCCACCTGGCCGACCAGCGTGCCGCGGCCGTCATAGAGACGCCGCCGGTCCCCCGCCCCGCGCCGGTGGAAGACTGACGCCCACTCGCTGGCGGGGGACCCTGCCGGAGCGGTGCCCCGCGGGCTATTTCCCTCAGGTCAGGACGGTTCCTGGCCTTCGTCTTTCTGCTGGACTCGTTCCTGCTGGCCCACCAGGGGTTCCCGCGTGGGATGCAGCCGGTGGCCGTGGTGCAGGTCGAAGGCGGGCCGCTCGGAGCGGATCCGCGGCAGCGACGTAAAGTTGTGCCGCGGCGGCGGGCAGGAGGTCGCCCACTCCAAGGAGGCGCCGTAGCCCCACGGGTCGTCTCCGTGGACCTTCTCGCCGTGGCGGGCCGTCCACCAGACGTTGTAGAGGAAGATGAGTGTGGACGCGCCCAGGATGAACGCGGACACCGACGAGATCTGGTTGAGCAGGGTGAACCCGTCCGACGGCAGGTAGTCCGCGTAGCGGCGCGGCATGCCTTCCGCACCCAGCCAGTGCTGTACCAAAAACGTGCCCTGGAAACTGAGGAACAGAATCCAGAAGTGCCACTTGCCCAGCGTCTCGTTGAGCTTCCTGCCGGTGAACTTCGGCCACCAGAAGTAGAAGCCCGCGAACATCGCGAACACCACAGTGCCGAACACCGTGTAGTGGAAGTGGGCCACCACGAAGTACGAGTCGGTGACGTGGAAGTCCATGGGCGGGGAGGCCAGGATCACCCCGGTGAGGCCGCCAAGCAGGAAGGTGGCGAGGAAACCGATAGCGAACAGCATCGGCGCTTCGAAGGTGAGCTGGCCGCGCCACATGGTGCCGATCCAGTTGAAGAACTTCACGCCGGTCGGCACCGCGATGAGGAAGGTCATGAAGGAGAAGAACGGCAGCAGGACCGCGCCGGTGGGGAACATGTGGTGCGCCCACACGGTCATCGACAGCCCGGTGATCGCCGCGGTCGCCCCCACCATGCCCTTGTAGCCGAAGAGCGGCTTGCGGCTGAACACGGGGATGACTTCGGTGACGATGCCGAAGAACGGCAGCGCGATGATGTACACCTCCGGGTGGCCGAAGAACCAGAACAGGTGCTGGTACATGACCGGGCCGCCCACCGCGGGGTTGAACACCTGCGCCCCCACGATCCGGTCCGCGGCCAACCCGACCAGCGCCCCGGTGAACACGGGGAAGGACAGCAGCACCAGGATCCCGGTGAACAGCACGTTCCAGGTGAAGAGCGGCAGGCGGAACATGGTCATGCCGGGGGCGCGCATGCACAGGATCGTGGTGATGAAGTTCACCGACCCCAGGATGGTGCCCAGACCGGCGACGATCAGGCCGAGCGTCCACAGGTCACCCCCGATGCCCGGGGACCGCACCGCGTCCGCTAGCGGCACGTAGGAGAACCAGCCGAAGCTCGCCGCACCTCCGGGGGTGACGAATCCGAGGAGGACGGTGAGGCCGCCGAACAAGAACAGCCAGTAGCTGAACATGTTCAGCCGCGGGAACGCCACATCGGGGGCGCCGATCTGCAGCGGCACGACGAGGTTGGCGAACCCGGCGAACATGGGTGTGGCGAACAGCAGCAGCATGGCGCCGCCGTGCACCGTGAACAACTGGTTGTAGGTCTCGTTGTTCATCAACTGCAGGCCGGGGAACAACAGTTCGGCCCGGATCAGCATCGCCATGATGCCGGCCGCCAGGAAGAAGAAGAACGCGGTGGCGACATACAGATAGCCGATGACCTTGTGGTCGGTGGCGGACAGCCATGAGGCGAGGACCGCCCCTTTGGGCCGTTTCCGGGGTGCCGCGGTGGTCGGTTGCACCACGTCTGAGGCAGTCATGGTCGTCACTCACCCTTTCTCTGCATCATTGCGGTCCCGGAACAGGGATTGCGGCGCATACGGCCGTGCGGGCTCGCCTTGAAGGAGCACCCAGCGGACTCGGCTGCCGGTTGGTGGGCGGCGTTGTGGGACGCGGGAGCATCGCCCGGTGCGGGACCGTTGCGGTCCGAAATCGGGTGCGCTGCTCCCGGCTGCTTCGTGGACTGGGTGGCTGGGGCACTGTCACTGGAGACGGCCCCCGCTCGGCGAAACGCAGCGGAGTCCGCGGGAAAGCGGACGCTGCAGGGCTGGGCGAGCCGAGCCGGCTGTCCTGGGCTGGCAGGGGTTCCCTGCTGGAGGCCGGGGTGGGCCGCCTGTCCATGGCGGCCTGTCCGCGCTCGGGCCTGCATCCGCTGCAGCCCGGGCCGGGGCGGACGAAGCTGCGGTCTCCGTCGCAGCACGACCTGGTCACGTGTCTGCTCCTGCCGTCGTCGAGCAGTTCGGTGACGGTGTCGATGCCCTCCACGCTTCGCCGTTCTGCCAGCGTCCCCGACGCGATCTGGGTCATGGCGTCCGGACTATCCCCGGCGTGGGCGGCCAAACCCTTGGCACGCCACCAAATTCAGCGGCATCGACCCGCCTGCCACGCCTCAGCGTGCCCGGTCAGTGTCCGCCGGCAGCGGAGGCACTGCCTGCCATGACCAGGTTTCGACCGTGTCTTTCCCTGCCGCCCAAAACCTTGACCTCAACTTTGGTTGAGGTTTTAGGCTGCCGCGCGTCGGTCACGGCGTGGTTTCCTCGCCCGCCCCATTCCTGTTTCTGGCTGAAAGGTCGGTGCCCGTTCCATGAGCATGGAGATGACGGCGTGGCACGCGCTGTACCACACCACCCAGGCCCCTGAGGAGCGGCGCCCGCTGTCCTTGGCCACCCTGCGGAGGATCGGGGGATTCGCCCGCCCGCACGCGGCGCTGCTGGGCTCTTTTCTGGTGTGCAGCGTGCTTGGCTCGGTGCTGGCGGTGGCGACCCCGGTGGTCGCAGGCCAGGCAGTCGACGGCATCGTCGGGGGTGCCCCCATCGGCGTTGTCGGGGGATGGGCGCTGCTCATCGCCGGTATCGCCCTGGCCGAGGCGGGGGTGGGGCTGGTCGCGCGGTGGCTGTCGGCGCGGATCGGTGAAGGGCTCATCCTGCGGTTGCGGACCGCAGTCTTCGACCACGTACAGCGCATGCCGATCGCTTTCTTCACCCGCACCCACACGGGTGCTCTGGTCAGCCGGTTGAACAACGACGTCATCGGCGCACAGCGGGCGTTCAGCGACACCCTGTCCGGTGTGGTGGGCAACGTGGTGACGCTGGCGTTGACCCTGGTAGTGATGGTGGGGCTGTCGTGGCAGGTCACGGTGGCGGCACTGGTCCTGCTGCCCGTGTTCGTGCTGCCCGCGCGCCGCGTGGGTTTCCGCCTTGCCCGGCTGGAGCGGGAGGCGGCCGAACACAATTCGGCGATGAGCACGCGGATGGCCGAACGCTTCTCCGCTCCCGGGGCAGCCCTGGTCAAGCTGTTCGGGGACCCAGGGCGGGAGTCGGCGGAGTTTGCTGCCCGAGCCACGCGCGTCCACGACATCGGAGTGCGCCAAGCCATGCTGGAGCACGTGTTCTTCACCGCGCTGACCCTCGTCTCCGCGCTGGCGTTGGCGCTGGTCTACGGGCTGGGTGGCTTTTTTGCGCTGCGCGGCCACCTGGATGCCGGGGCGGTGGTGGCGCTCGCCCTCCTGCTGACCCGCTTGTACGCTCCGCTGACGGCCCTGGCGCATGCGCGAGTGGAGATGATGGGGGCGCTTGTCAGCTTTGAGCGGGTTTTCGAGGTCCTGGACCTGGAACCGCTCATTCAAGAGCGTGCGGCTGCCCGAACGGTGCCGGAGGGGCCGGTGTCCGTGGAGTTTGACCGGGTACGGTTTGCCTATCCGGCCCCGGACGAGGTTTCGCTGGCCTCCTTGGAGGAGGTGGCGCAGCTGGAGGCGCGCGGCGGAGCGGACGTGCTGCACGGTGTGTCGTTCCGTGTGGAACCGGGGCAGCTGGTAGCCCTGGTCGGGTCCTCGGGGGCGGGAAAATCGACGATTGCGCACCTGTTGGCTCGGTTCTACGACGTGGACGAGGGCGCGGTCCGGCTGTCCGGGGTCGATGTGCGGGACCTGTCGTTTGCGTCCCTGCGTGCCACCGTGGGCATGGTGCCCCAAGACGGGCACCTGTTCCACGACACCATCCGCGCTAACCTGCTGCTGGCTCGGCCGCAGGCGAGTGAGGAGGAGCTGTGGGAGGCGCTGCGTCGGGCACGGGCTGCTGACCTTGTCGCGGCGCTGCCCGACGGTCTCGACACGGTGGTGGGTGAGCGTGGTTACCGCTTTTCCGGCGGGGAACGCCAACGGCTCGCCCTTGCCCGGCTGCTGCTGGCTCGGCCCCGCGTAGTGATCTTGGACGAAGCCACCGCGCACCTGGACGCCGACTCGGAAGCACAGGTCCAGGAGGCGCTCGCCGAAGCACTGGCGGGACGCACCGCGCTGGTGATCGCCCACCGGTTGGCCACGGTCCAGACCGCCGACCTCATCGTGGTGGTGGAGGACGGGCGGATCGTGGAACGAGGCACCCACGTCGAACTGCTCGCCGCGCGCGGCCGCTACGCGCAGCTCTACTGGACCCAGTTCGCGCAGCCCGCAGGGGGGCAGGCCGCCGACGGCTCGTATGCGTGAGGTTTCTCTCCCGCAGGCCGTGGCTACAACGCCTCAGCTCGCCCTAGGGTGGCTTCCGAAAGCCGTATCCCCGCAGTTCAGGTGCGTTCTTTCCTGGCGGCACCGTTGTGCACCCCGACAGCCGAGGCTGGCGGACACCACCGGGCACCCCACCCCCACAAAGATGTGATCTGCACCTCGGTCAAGCGTGACTCAAATCTTCCAATGAGCATTGTCATGGTTTACGCTCAAACATTACAACGCTCATTGTTTCAATGGTCATCGACGAGAGGTAGTGCTATGGGCTCCACGGCAACGCCCGCAGCGCCCCACGTGCGGATCGCGATCATCGGATCGGGATTCGGCGGGATCGGACTGGGCGTCCGCCTCCGCCAGGCGGGCCAGACCGACTTCGTCATCTTGGAACGCGCCGGCGACGTCGGTGGAACCTGGCGCGACAACACCTATCCCGGATGCGCCTGCGACGTTCCCTCCCACCTGTACTCGTTCTCTTTCGCCCCCAACCCGCACTGGCCGCGCAGCTTCTCCGGCCAGCCGCACATTCGCGCCTACCTGGAGGACGTGACCGACCGGTTCGGCCTGCGTCCCCACATCCGGACCGGCCACGAGGTCGTGGAAGCCCGCTGGGACCCTGCCCAGCTGCGCTGGACCGTCCGCACCACCGCCACCACCTACACCTGCGACATCCTGGTGAGCGCTGCCGGGGCGCTCGCCGACCCCGTCATCCCCGACATCCCCGGCCTGGACGGCTTCCCTGGACAGGTGTTCCACTCCAGCCGCTGGAACCACGACCACGACCTTGCCGGCGAACGCGTCGCGGTGATCGGCACCGGAGCCTCAGCCATCCAGATCATCCCCGCCATCCAGCCCCTGGTGCAGCGGCTCGTCGTCTTCCAGCGCACCCCCGCCTGGGTGATGCCGCGCGCCGACCGTCCCATCACCCGCCTGGAGCAGTGGCTGTTCCGCACCATTCCCGCCACCCAGAAACTCGCCCGGGCAGGCGTCTACCTCACCCGCGAATCCATGGTCGGCGCCTTCGTGCGCTACCCCGCCCTGCTTCAAGCCGCCACCGTCGTCGCCCGTGCCCACCTGCGCCGCGCTGTCCGCGACCCGGAACTCCGCGCGAAACTCACCCCCGACTACGTCATGGGGTGCAAACGCATCCTGCTGTCCAACGACTACTACCCGGCGCTGAGCCGCCCCAACGTGGACGTAGTCGCCTCCGGTCTGCAGGAAGTGCGGGGCAGCACCCTGGTCGCCGCCGACGGCACCACCCACGACGTGGACACCGTCGTCTTCGCCACCGGTTTCCACGTCACCGACATGCCGATCGCCAACCGTATCTACGACGGCGCGGGACGATCGCTCGCCGACCACTGGCGGGACGGCATGAGCGCCCTGCGCGGCACCACGGTCACCGGATTCCCCAACTTCTTCCTCATCGTGGGCCCCAACACCGGGCTGGGCCACAGCTCGATGATCTACATGATCGAATCCCAGCTGAACTACATCCTGAGCGCCCTGCGCCACCTCGACTCGACCGGAAGCGCAGCGCTCGAACCTCGCCGCTCCGCCCAAGACGCATGGAATGCCCGGCTCCAGCAGCGGATGCGGCGCACTGTGTGGGCCCGGGGCGGCTGCGCGAGCTGGTACCTCGATGCCCGCGGCTGCAACACCACCCTGTGGCCCGGCTCCACCCTCAGCTTCCGCGCCGCCACCCGCCGGATCGACCCCGCCGAATACCACCTGTTCCCGGCCCGCACCCCCACTGCACCGTCCGCCCCGACCGCACCGGA
Organism: Thermobifida fusca NBRC 14071 = JCM 3263; assembly: GCF_001592045.1. Classification (GTDB taxonomy): domain Bacteria; phylum Actinomycetota; class Actinomycetes; order Streptosporangiales; family Streptosporangiaceae; genus Thermobifida; species Thermobifida fusca. The sequence continues at coordinate 9,896 of NZ_BCWB01000022.1, forward strand.
GGTAGTGTGAGACTCCCCGACACACTCCGCCCGCCCCGCCCCACCCGCGTCCTACGTGTGCGCTCCGCCGACGGCACCATGCTGCACGCTGAAGTCCACGGCCCCGAGGACGCCCCCACCGTGGTGTTCAGCCACGGCTGGACCTGCTCCACCCTGGTGTGGCTCCCCATCCTGCGTGTCCTCGGCGACAGCATCCGCGCCGTCCTCTACGACCAGCGCGGGCACGGGCGCAGCGAAACTCCGCGCCGCAGCGGCTACAGCACCACGGCTCTTGCCGACGACCTGTGCGCAGTGCTGCATGCCACAGTCCCCCGCGGCACCCGGGTCGCCGTCGTCGGCCACAGCATGGGAGGCATGACCCTCATGGCCGCAGCGGACCGGCCCGAATTCCGCTCCCGGGTGGCGGCTGCGCTGCTCGCCAGCACCGGCAGCCACGAGCTGGTCCCCGGCGCCCACGTGGTCGGCGGCCCGTCTCTCTTGCGCTCCGCCTTCCACCGGATGCTGCTCACCGCTCCGCTGCCGCTCGGGCCGATCACCCCGCTGACCCGCGCCGGGCTGCGCTACGTCACCATGTCCCCCGGCTCCTCCCCGGAGATGGTGGACCTGTGCGTCCGCATGGTCCACGCCTGCCGGGCGCTGCCGCGCGCCCGCTGGGGGGCGGTCCTCCGCGACCTCGACCTGTCCGCTGCCGTGCCCCGCCTCGACATCCCCACTCGTGTCCTCGTGGGGACCGCCGACCGGCTCACCCCGCCTTTCCACGCCCGCCGACTCGCCGAGGCCCTCCCCGCCTGCGAGAAGCTCACCCTGCTGCCCGGCCTCGGCCACATGACCCCGCTCGAAGCCCCCGAGCAGGTCAGCGCGGAACTGCAGGAGCTGCTGCGCAGCCACGTCGCCCCGGCTGCCGCCACCGACAGCGCAGCCCCGCCCCTCGAGGAGGCTCAGTGACGAAGCACCGTTTCCCCGACGGCACAGTCGCGGTGGTCACCGGCGCGGCCCGCGGTGTGGGCGCGCTCCTCGCCCGCCGGCTCGCCGCCTGCGGCGCACGCGTAGCCCTCGTCGGCCTGGAACCGGAGGAGCTCGCCACCACCGCGGCAGCATGCGGCCCCGAGTCCAGTTTCTGGGAGGTCGACGTCACCGACCGGGCAGCGCTCGCCGCAGCCGCCCGGGAGATCGAAGACCGGTACGGACGCATCGACATCGTGGTCGCCAACGCGGGGATCGCCGTGGGCGGGCCGTTTCTCGACTCCGACCCTGTCTTCTTCGACCGGGTCATCGAAGTCAACCTGCTGGGGAGTGTGGCGACTGCGCGCGCTTTCCTCCCCGCACTCCTGCGTCACCGCGGCTACCTGCTGCAGATCGCTTCCCTGGCGGCCCTGACCCCCGCTCCCATGATGTCCGCCTACTGCGCCAGCAAATCCGGAGTGGAGGCGTTCGCCCAGGCGGTGCGCGTCGAAGTCGCGCACCGCGGCGTGGACGTGGGGGTCGCCTACCTCAGTTGGACGGACACCGACATGGTGCGTGGCGCCGACGCCGACACGGCCCTGCGGGAACTGCGCAGCCGCCTGCCGTGGCCGCTCAACCGCACCTATCCGCTGCCGCGCACCGTCGACGCCCTCGTCGCCGGGATCGTGCGCCGCGCTCCCCGCGTCTACGGGCAGCGGTGGCTGCCCGCTATGCAACTGGTGCGCGGCATCCTGCCGCCGCTCCTGACCCGGTTGGGCTCCCGGGAGGTGGCCCGCTTGGAGCCGAAGCTCAACGCCACCCGCAACCAGCGCCTCCGCCCGGTCGGCAAGGGCGGTGCCGCTGACGTAGCAGCACAGCACAACAGGAACGCTTCACCCTCCTAGAGGGCTGCGTGCGCCGACCCGGGTGGGGCCCATGTGACATGGTCCACCACCCGGGTCGGCGCGTCTCTATACCCCACCCCCGATGTGCGTTTCTGAGTAATGTATGAGAGTTTTCTGAACATACTCTGAGAGGATCTTGTTCTCCGAGTACGTTCTGCTACGCGACGCGGAGACCGTCTCAGGTACTGGCCCCTGCTTCCGACCGACGCTTGGAGCGATACCTCGTGTCAGTGGATGCCCCCGCCGTGCCTCCACGTGCACGCCCCTCCCGTCCGATGCCCCGGCGCTTCCTGCCCGAGGTGCAAGGGCTGCGCGCGGTAGCCGTACTCTTAGTACTCGTCTACCACCTCAACGCCGCCGTCCTCCCTGGCGGCTACGTCGGAGTCGACGTCTTCTTCGTCATCTCCGGTTTCCTCATCACCTCCCTCCTGCTACGTGAGGTCCACGACCACGGCAGGATCTCGGTCAGCCAGTTCTACATCCGCCGGGTCCGCCGCATCCTGCCCGCGGCCACCCTCGTGCTCCTGGCCACCGGGATCGCCACGGTCCTCCTGCTTCCCGTCACCCGTCTGGAGCAGGCCGCGCTGGAACTCGCTGCCAGCGCCGCCTACATCGAAAACTTCGTGCTGGCCGCGCAGACCGTGGACTACCTGGCTGCGGAGGAAGCGCCCAGCCCGGTCCAGCACTTCTGGTCCCTGGCGGTGGAAGAGCAGTTCTACCTGGTGTGGCCGCTCCTGTTCGTGGGCTGGGCAGCGCTGCGCTCCCGCCTCTCCGAACAGCGCCGTGAACTCGTCCTGGGCGGCGCCATCACCGTGATCATCACCGCCTCCCTGATCTGCTCGGTGGTGATGACACAGACCGACCCCACCTCCGCCTACTTCGTCCCCTTCACCCGGATGTGGGAGCTGGCCGCAGGCGGCCTGCTAGCAGTCGTCCTCGCCCGGTGGAACCTGCCTGACCGGCTGCGCGACCCCGTGGGATGGGCCGGCCTGGTCGCCATCGGCGTGGCCGCGGTCTACTACAACGAGCACACCGCGTTCCCCGGGTACGCCGCTGCCCTGCCGGTCCTGGGCGCGGCCGCGGTGATCGCCGCGGGGGAAGGCAGGAGCCGCTACAGCGCCGGGCAGCTGCTGAGCACCCGCCCCGCCCGGTTCATCGGCGACATCTCCTATGCCCTCTACCTGTGGCACTGGCCGCTCATTGTGATTGCTTTGGGCATGTTCAACGAGACAGAGCTGTCCTTCGGGACCGCCGTCGCCCTGGGTGCCCTCTCCATCCTCCTCGCCTGGCTGACGAAGATCACGGTGGAGGACCCGATCCGCATGCGCGGCCTCCTCAGCACCGGACGCACCGCACTGGCGTTCGCACTGTCCGGGATCATCGTGGTGTCCGGGACCGCGTGGGGCATCAACTCCCACGTCCAGCAGATCCGCTCCGTCGAATTCAACCCGGAGGTCCACCTCGGGCCGCAGGCCCTGGACGAGGAGGACCGGCCTGAGGAGCTCACCGCCCCGCCCTACCCCTCGGTGCTGACCGCCGAAGACGACCTGCCCGACCTGTACGAGGACGGCTGCCAGTCCTCGGAGGAGGACACCTTTCCCTCCCCGTGCGTCTACGGTCCTGACGACGCTGAGACCACGGTGGCGCTGGTGGGCGACTCGCACGCCGCCCACTGGTCCCCGGCACTGCAGGAGATCGCTGAGGACCGCGACTGGCAGCTGTACACGTTCACCAAGTCTTCGTGTGCGTTCACCGCGACCCTGCTCGTCCGCCCCGGGGAGGAGACCCCCTACACCCAGTGCCAGTTGTGGACCGAGAACGTCCTCTCCGAACTGCACAAACTCGATCCGGACTTCGTGATCACCAGTTCGCGGGCCAAGGCGACCCCCTACGGCATGGACGGCGATGAGGAGGAAGCCCGGCGCGCGGTGGCCGAAGGCATGTCCGCGCTGTGGCAGCTTCTGGACGAGGCGGGCATCACCGTGGTGGCCCTGCGCGACACTCCCACCACCCGCAGCCGGATCGTGGAGTGCATCGACCTGCACAGTCCGGACGTCGAAGCCTGCGTCCGGGAGCGGGACAGCGCGCTCAACGGCGAGGACCCGCAGGTCATTGCGGCTGAGGAGGGCGACGTGGACACGCCGATCGTGGACTTGAGCGACCGCTTCTGCCTGGACGACATCTGCCCGGCGGTGATCGGCAACGTCCTCGTCTACCGGGACAGCCACCACATCACGGCCACCTATTCGCGCCTGCTCTCCGACGACCTGGCTGAACGGCTCGAAGAGGTGCTCTGAGCGCGTCCGGCCCTCGGCGGAGGGCAGGGCCCCGCCCGGACACGTGCGGGCCCGCCGCGTGGGAGGAACGCGGCGGGCCCGCTCATGGGGAGGGAGTGAGGAGGGAGTGGCTTAAGAGGCCTTGGTGGCGTCTTCCACTTCCTTGATGAAGCGGTCCGCGGCCTCCGCCGGGGTGAGCCGGCCGAACATCAGGTCGTCGTTGATGCGCTTGATGATGTCGACCACCTGGCCAGCGCCGATGGGCGGCGGCGGGTTGCCGTCGACGATCGTGCCTTCGATCTCGGCGAGGAACTCGGCGCTGCGGCGGTCCGCTTCAGGCAGCGCGTCCACGATCGACTCGCGGACCTCCACGTTGGCGGGCAGGCCCCGGTCGGCAAGCAGGATCGCGGCGGCCTCCTCGCTGTTGAGCAGGAAGTCGACGAACTTGGCGGCCTCCTCCGGGTGCTCGGTGCCCGCGGAAATGGAGTAGTACATGGCCGGCTTGAAGTACATGCCGGTGCGTTCGTGCTCGGTCTCCCCGGGGTAGCGGAGCAGTTCGATCTCCCGGCCCGAGGAAGCGCTGATCGCGCCGAGCTGGTTGGTCCAGAAGTGCGCCATGGCGCCCTTGTTGGTGGCGAGGACCGACTGGTCGGGGCCGCCAGCCTCAATCTCTACGCTCTCGGACGCGCCCGGTTGCGCTCCGCTCTCCAGAAGATCGACCGTGTACTGGAACCACTTCTCCAGGGTCTTCTTGGAGAAGCCGAGCTTGCCGTCCTCGGTGTAGAGGGACTCGCCGTGCTGGCGGGCGAAGATCGCGAACCCGGTCTCGTTGTAGCCCATGGCCTGGGTGCCGACGATCTCGCCGTTGCTCTTCTCGCTGATCTCCGCGGCAATCTTGACGTAGTCGTCCCACGTCCACGTGTCGTCGTCCGGCATGTCCACGCCGGCGTCGGCGAACGCCTGCGGGTCAGCGAGGATCGCATAGGCGTTGACGCCGGTCGCCACCCCGTAGGTGGCGCCGTCGAGGTCGCCGCTCTCCGCGACCAGCGGGTCGATCTTGGACAGGTCCAGGCCGTCCAACTGGGACAGGTCGAGCAGTGCACCCCGCTCCGCATACTCGCGCAGGTAGCGCTCTTCCTGGGTGATGATGTCGGGGGCGTCTCCCGCCGCGGTCGTGGTGGCGAGCTTGTCCCAATAGGATGCCCAGTCGGTGTACTCGCCGACGATCTTGATCCCGGGGTTCTGCTCCTCGAACAGTTCGATGACCTCCTGGGTCATCGCATGGCGTTCATCCGACCCCCACCAGGAAAACCGGAGTTCGACAACACCGTCCGCGCTGTCGCCACCCTGGCCGCCGCAGCCGCTCACGACCATGGTGAGCGCGGTGAGGGCTGCGGCCAGAGGGAGGGTCCGGGAGCGGAGGCGGACTGAGGGGCGTCCGCTGGGGGATTCTGCTCTCATCGTCACTGTTCCCTTCACTTATTTGATCCCGGTGGTGGCGATGCCTCTGACGAGATACCGCTGACCTGCGAGGAAGAAGCCGAAGACCGGACCGAGGGCGACGATCGACATCGCGAACAGCGGGCCCCAGGAGGTCTGGCTCGTGGAGTCCACGAACGTGCGCAGCGCCACGGGGACGGTGTACATGTTCGGGTCGGTGAGGAAGATCAACTGGCTGAAGAAGTCGTTCCACGTCCAGATGAAGGTGAAGATCGCCGTGGTCGCCAGGGCCGGCATGGACAACGGCAGGATCACCTGCAGGAAGATCCGCACATGCCCGCACCCGTCGATGCGTGCCGCCTCGTCGAGGTCCCGGGGCAGGCCGCGGATGAACTGGACCATGAGGAAGACGAAGAAGCCGTCGGTCGCCAGCAGTTTGGGGACGATCAGCGGGTAGAACGTGTTGATCCAGTCCAGCTTGGCGAACAGGATGTACTGCGGGACGATCACGACGTGGATCGGCAGCATGATCGTCATCAGCATGATGGCGAAGAACAGCTTCTTGCCGAAGAACTCCAGCCTGGCGAAGGCGTAGGCGGCCATGGAGCAGCCGAGGAGGTTGCCGATGATCGCCCCGGCCACCACGATCGCCGAGTTGAGCAGGTAGTGGTGGAAGGGATGCTGGAGTGCGGTCCAGCCTTCGGTGTAGTTCCCCGGCATGAAGGTGCTGGGAATCAGACTGGGGTCGCGGAAGATCTCCTCGGTCGGTTTGAACGAGCTGGAGAGCATCCACAGCAGGGGGTAGAGCATCACTACGCCGAAGGCGACCAGCCCTGCGTGGATGAGGAGGCGGCGGATCCGCTCGTTGCGCGCCTTCTTCTGTCCCGTGGCAGTCGCGGTTGTCTTAGTCACCATAGAAGACCCAGTACTTGGAGGCGATGAAGTTCACTGCGGTGAACCCGCCGATGATCATCAGCAGCAGCCAGGCCATCGCCGAGGCGTAGCCCATGTCGAAGGCGCCGAAGCCCTTCTGGTACAGGTAGAGCGTGTAGAAGAGGGTGGAGTCGCTCGGTCCCCCCGTGCCGCCGCTGACGATGAACGCCTGGGTGAACGTCTGGAAGGCGTTGATCATCTGCAGCACAAGATTGAAGAAGATGATCGGGGTGAGCAGGGGGATCGTGATGGTGAAGAACCGGCGCACGGGCCCGGCTCCGTCCACGGCAGCGGCTTCGTAGTACATGGTGGGGATCTGCCGCAGGCCGGCGAGGAAGATCACCATGGGCGCGCCGAACGTCCACACGTTCAGGACCACGAGGGTGCCCAGCGCGTAGTCGGGGTGGGAGACCCATCCTTCCCCTTGGATTCCGAAGAACCCGAGAATCTGGTTGATCAGGCCGTTGGCGCCGAAGATCTGCCGCCACAGGATCGCGATGGCGACGCTGCCGCCGAGCAGGGACGGCAGGTAGTACACCGAGCGGTAGATCGACAGGCCACGCACTCCCCGGTCCAGCACGAGCGCCAGGGCCAGGGCCAGGGCGAGCTGGAGCGGCACCGAGACGAAGACGTAGATGAAGGTGACCTTCATCGAGGTGTGCAGCCGCTCGTCGTCGAGTATCCTCCGGTAGTTGTCCAGACCGACCCAGGAGGGCTCGCCGATGAGGCTGTAGTCGGTGAAGGAGAAGTACAGCGAGGCGAGGATCGGCCCGAGCGTGATGCAGAAGAGCCCGATGAACCAGGGTAGGAGGAAGCCGTAGGCCGTGAGCGTCTCGCGGAGTTTGCGGGGAGCCCAACGGCGCGGCTTCGGCTGCGGAGGTGTGGCTGGTGCGGCGGAGGGAGGTGACCCGGACGTGACGGGACGCCGCTGCAGCAGCGCGCTCATGGCGCCTCACCGTCCAGGTAACCCGCCCCCGGCACGGCGGTAGATCCGGTGACCAGGTCTGGGTTCATAACGTGGAACCGCCCATCTACTGGCTGAACGTGCTCTGGGACGAACGTGCAGAAAACCACTCTGGGATTATCCTGCAGCGAGCTTGGTAAGCGCTATCCATAAGGTATGGTGTTCAGTTTCTAGCACCGGGTGACGAGGGTGTCAACGATTTGACCAACAGAAAAACTCCTCTTTTCCTCGGATGTTCAGCAAAATCCCTGATCGGACGCGTGTGCAGCGGTGAGAAACCATCTCAGCACACTCCGTGCCCCGCATCCCCGCGCCAGCCCTTTTCGACCTCCCGGTCGAGGTAAGCGGTATCCCTACCTGGAAAACCGAGAACCATCGTGAAGAGGGGGTTTCCCGCAGGAATCCGGGGTTCTGCCGCACTTCTCCCACCTCCCTCTGCACAGAGTCATGGAAAGCGTTTACCATATGGAGCGTGAACGAACACACACCACAGCCAGGAGTCGAACCCTCTCCCGCACCACGCCGCTACGCGATCGTGGGCACCGGGTCACGCGCCCGGATGTACACCCGTGCCCTGGTCACCACCCATGCCGACCGCGGCCGTCTTGTCGCCCTATGCGACCCCAACCGCACCCGGATGGCCGTGCATAACGAAATCGTCACGCAGGCAGGATACGACCCGGTCCCCACCTACCACCCCGACGACTTCACCCGGATGCTCGACGCTGAGGCGGTCGACGAGGTGATCGTGTGCACCGTGGACCGGCTGCACGCCGACTACATCGTGGCCGCCCTGGACGCGGGCCGCGACGTCATCACGGAAAAACCGATGACCGCCGACCTTGAGGGCTGCCGCCGCATCTACGCCGCCCAGGAGCGCACCGGCGGTCGGGTCACCGTCGGCTTCAACTACCGCTACAACCCGGTCCACCGCCAACTGCACACCCTGCTGCGCTCCGGCGTTATCGGAGAGATCGGCTCTGTCCACTTCGAATGGCTGCTCGACCTGCGCCACGGGGCCGACTACTTCCGCCGCTGGCACCGGGACAAGCACAACTCCGGCGGCCTGCTGGTGCACAAGGCCAGCCACCACTTCGACCTCGTCAACTGGTGGATCGGCTCCCGTCCCACCGAAGTCTTCGCCTGGGGCGACCTGTTCTTCTACGGGCCGGAGAACGGCCGCCGCCACGGGGTAGCCGCCGACTACGAGCGCGCCCACAACAGCCCCGCGGCCGAAAACGACCCGTTCGCCCTCCACCTGCGCGACAGTGCGGACCTCACCAAGCTCTACCTGGACGCTGAGCACGAGGACGGCTACCGGCGCGACCTCAACGTCTTCGGCCCCGGCATCACCATCGAAGACGACATGTCGGTGCTGGTGCGCTACGCCTCGGGAGTCAAGCTCACCTACCACCTGGTGGCCTACGCCCCCTGGGAGGGCTACCGACTCGCGATCACCGGCAGCCGGGGCCGCCTCGAGCTTGACGTCACCGAATCCCCGTGGACCTCGCCGCACCAGGACGAGACCACACCGGTACGGGGCATGCCCGCCCCCAAGGAGAACACCACTGCCACCTTGACCCTGCGCCCCCACTGGGAGCCGCCGCAGAACATCCCCGTCGCGGTCGGCGAAGGCTCGCACGGCGGCGGCGACATCCGCATGCTCGACTCGCTGTTCGGCGGCGGAGACGACGGTATCCGTCCCGACCACAACGACGGCGCCTATGCCCTGCTCACCGGGCTTGCCGCCAACAAGTCGATGGAGACGGGCGCCCCCGTGGTGGTGGACACGCTCCTGCACGACTAGCCCGCACCCGAGAGTCCCGCGCCGCTGTCCCCTCCTGAGGCGCGGGATCCCTGCGCCCCCGGTGGAAGTGGCCGCCGCCGGGGGCGCCTCGCCTGTCGGCCGCTCATTTCATCCGGGACAGCGCCTCCAGGGCTGCCCGGCGAGGTGCCGAGCAGCCCTGGGCACTGCGCAGCGCCCCTTTAGTGCTCCGGCAGCACCAGGCGGCCGTTCACCCGGCGCGGCACCGGGTGTTCCGGGTGGTCCCGCAGTTCGTCGGGAAGCAGCCGCTGCGGAGCGTTCTGCCAGGTCACCGGCTTCAGGAAGCGGCGCATCGCGGTCATGCCCACCGAAGTGTGCAGCGCGTTGGTCGTCGCAGGCCACACCCCGCCGTGGGTCATCGCCCAGCTCACCGCCACTCCCGTGGGGTAGCCGTTGTAGACCAGGCGGCCGGCCATAGCGCGCAGTACCGGCGCCACCTCGTCGGCGAACTCCTCGTCGTCTTCGGCGATGAGGGTGGCGGTGAGCGAGTCCGGCACCTTCGCCAGGGCCGCGCGCAGGTCGTCGAGACCGCGGTAGGTGACGAGCACGGTCACGGGGCCGAAGCACTCCTCGGTGGCGGCGACGGTGAGCTCTTCGGCGCTCGTCTCCAGCAGCCGCACCGGCACGCTCCAGCCGGCGGAGTCGGCGGGGGCGCCTTCGGCACGGCGGCGCACCGCGGGGTCGTCGGCGGTCTGCTCCCAGCGGGCCAGGTAGTCTCGCTGGATCGCGGCGTTGAGCAGCACCACGGGCTGCCGCTCGGCTACGGCCGCGGCAATAGCCTCGCCCACCTGTTTTCCTGCCGCATCGTCGGGGAGGAAGACCAGCCCCGGCTTCGTGCAGAACTGGCCCGCGCCCAGGGTGAAGGAGCCCACAATTCCTTCGGCGATCTCCTGTGCCCGGGCGGCAGCCGCTGCCGGGGTGACGACGAGCGGGTTGATACTGCCGAGCTCGCCGTAGAAGGGGATGGGGTCGGGGCGAGAGGAGGCGAGGTCGAAGAGGAACCGCCCGCCGCGGAGCGATCCGGTGAAGCCCACGGCCCGGATCACGGGATGACGTACCAGGGCGGCCCCGGCCTGCTGCCCGTAGACGATGCCGAGGACACCGTCGGGGGCCCCGGCCTCCCGCAGGGCGCGGACCATGATGTCGTAGCAGAGCTTCGACGTCGCCGGGTGGGAGGAATGTGCTTTCACCACCACCGGGCAGCCCGCGGCGAGCGCCGAGGCGGTGTCCCCACCGGGCACGGAGAAGGCGAGCGGGAAGTTGCTGGCGCCGAAGACCGCGACCGGGCCGAGGGGCACGAGCATACGCCGCAGGTCGGGGCGGGGCCCCATGGGGGTGTCCGCTGCGTGGTCGATCGTGGCTTCCAGGTAGGAGCCTTCTTCGAGGGCGGCGGCGAACTGCTCGAACTGGAAGCAGGTGCGGGTGAGTTCACCATTGAGGCGGGTTTCGCCCAGCGCGGTCTCCCGGTCGGCGACCGTGACGATGGCCGCGCGCTCCGCCTCCAAGGCCTGGGCTACAGCGCGCAGCAGCGCGGCCCGCTCAGCGCGGGACATGGCGGCTAGGACGGGGGCGGCCTGCGCGGCGGCCCGGCACAGCGCATCCACCTCGGCGTCGCCGGTGGTGGCGGCCACGGTCTCCACGGGCGTGCCGGTGCGTGGGTCGATGCTGACGACGTCTGCCATGGGCGGTTGCACGTCCTCTCGTTGACATGGCATTCCGGCGCCGCCTACATTGGGCAAGCGCTTTCCATTGACGATAGCAGCCAAGGGAGTCGATGTCGTGAACACCGTCACCGCCACACACCCCAGGCCGATTCCCCTTCGCGGACCTCGGGTGATGCCGCGATGACCCCCACCCTCCCCATCCCGGTCGTCCTCGCCGGCGTGCACGGGCACGGCCGCTCCCACCTGCGCACCCTGCAGCGCCTCAGCGAACAAGGGATTGTCAGGCTGGTGGGGGTGTGCGACCCCCGTCCGGTACCCCCCTCCCTGTTGGACGGCTTCGGGTCGGTGACCTACTCCCCCGACCTCTCCGACGTGCTGCGCACCACCGGCGCCGCGATCACCATCCTCGTCACCCCCATCCACACCCACCTGCCGCTCGCCCGGACCGCCCTCGAACACGGCTCCCACCTGCTGGTGGAGAAACCCCCCACCGCCACGCTGGCCGAGTTCGAGGAGCTGTGCACGGCCGTGGCCCTCTCCGGCCTGGCCTGCCAGGTGGGTTTCCAAAGCCTCGGCTCTTCCGCTGTGGCAGCCGTGCGCAGTCTCATCGCCGACGGGGCAATCGGCGCCGTGCGCGGCATCGGCGGGGCGGGCACCTGGATCCGCACCTCGGCCTACTACGAGCGCGCCGCGTGGGCGGGCCGCCGCCGACTGGACGGCCGCGACGTGGTCGACGGGGCCCTCACCAACCCCTTCGCGCACGCCATCATCACCGCCCTGGCCGTCGCCGACGCTGAGGGGGCCGTGTCCGGCCCCATCGAACTGGAGCTCTTCCACGCCCACGCCATCGAAAGCGACGACACGTCGTGCGTGCGGTTCCGCTCCTCCACCGGCGTGCCAATCTCGATCGCGGTCACCCTGTGCGCCGCCGAACATCGCCCGCCCCAGCTCGTAGTACACGGGGAGACGGGGAGGATCATCTTCGAATACACCCTGGACCGCGTCACTCTCGACCGGGACGGCGCCGACCCCGTCACCACGGTGTATCCCCGCACCGGCCTCATGGAGAACCTGGTAGCCCACATCACCCGGGAAGTGCCGCTCCTCGTCCCGCCCGAGGCCACGCGCGGCTTCATGACCGTCCTGGAAGCGGTCCGGTGTGCGCCCGACCCGCGTCCCATCCCCGAGTCGGCCCAGCAGGTGTCGGTCACCGCGGAAGGAACCCGCCGCATCGTGTCCGGCATCGACGAGCTTGTCCACCGCAGCGCTTCCCACATCGCCCTGTTCTCCGAACTCGACGCCCCCTGGGCATCGATGACCGAGGTGGCCCCGTGACCAATCCGACCCCAGCTCCAGCAACCCTCTCGGTGTGCGGCACCGTCGTCGCCCGCTACTGCGACGGCTCCGACGTCGCCCCCACCCTCTCCCCTCGCCCCTACCTGCACCCTGTCACCACCCTCGGCCAGACCACCGTCACCGAGGTCTACCCCGACGACCACCGGCACCACCTGGGGGTCAGCATCGCGGTCGCCGACGTGTCCGGAGTGAGTTTCTGGGGTGGCCGCACCTTCACCCGGGACCGCGGCTCCGTCATGCTCGACAACCACGGCCGCCAGCACCACGTGTCCTGGATCACAGTCGATGACGCACACCTCGTGGAACTGGTGTCGTGGACTGCGCCGGACGGCACAGAACTACTGCGGGAGGAACGCTCCTGGACCGCGCGTCCGATAAGCCCCGACGCGTGGGCTCTCGACGTCGCCACCCGGCTGTGCAACACCAGCGGACGGGACCTGAGCATTGGCAGCCCGGCGACCAACGGGCGTCCCCGGGCCGGCTACGGCGGCTTCTTCTGGCGGGCTCCGATCGCCGCAGAACCGCCGCGGGTCTTCGGCCCCGGCCTCGACACCGAAGACCAGTTGCACGGCTCCCGCGCCGCCTGGCTGGCGCTGGTCGGCCGTTCCCCGCAAGGACGCGCCTGGACCTTGGTGTTCACCCAGGACGGCCCGGAACGCGACCCGTGGTTCCTGCGGGCCGCGGAATACCCCGGCGTCGGCACAGCCCTCGCCTGGTCCCGCAGGCTCCCCGTCCCCGCGGGGAGCACCCTGGAACGGCAGGTGACCACGGTCATCGCCGACGGCTGCCCCGACCCGGCTGCGCTCGCCGACGCGGCCCGGAAGCGTCCATGACCTTCGGTAGAAAGGCGGTATCCATGCGTGTCCTGGTCACCGGCGGCTCGGGACGGCTCGGCCGCAGTGTGGTCGCGGTGCTCGCCGACCGCGGTCACGAGGTCACCTCCGTCGACCTTGTGGACGGCCCGTGCCCTGACGGGGTCCGCGGCGTGGTCGCGGACCTGCTCGACGACGACGCCCGCGCCCGCGTATTCGCGGAAGCCCGTCCGGAAGGCGTGGTCCACCTGGCGGGCATCGCGGTCCCGTTCGCCCGCCCCGACCTGGAAATCCTCGACATCAACACCCGGCTGGCCTGGGCGGTGCTCACCGACGCGGTCGCCTGCGGGGCGCGCTGCGCAGTAGCCGCGTCCAGTCCCACTGTTTTCGGGTACAACACTCCCTCTTGGCGCCCCCGTTACCTACCCTTAGATGAGGAACACCCGGTGGCGCCGTGGCACGCCTACGGGTTGAGCAAGCTCATCATCGAAGAGACAGTGCGTGCGGTGGCCCGCACCAGCGGCGACTGCGTGGTGGCGACGGTACGGCCCGGATACGTGATCGCCCCGGAAGAGTGGGAGGGCGCTCCCACCCAGCAGGGGCACACCGTAGCTGAACGGCTGGCCAATCCGGAACTGGCAGCGGTCTCGCTGTTCAACTACATCGACGCCCGCGATGCAGGCGAACTGTTCGCACTGATCCTCGAACATCCGGAGCGGGTGGCTAACGGACAGGTCTTCCACGCCATCGCCGAGGACCCGCTGGCCACTCGTCCGTTGCGGGAACTACTGCCGCAGTTCCATCCCACCACTGCGGGACTGGCCGAGACGCTGGCCGACAGTCAGGCAGCTTTCAGTTCAACCGCTGCCTTCAAGGCCCTAGGCTGGCGTGCTAGGAGGCAGTGGCGTACTGAACTTCGGGAGAACGTCCAGGGCGGAGGCGGTGGTGCGAGCTCCTGAGCCGCCACCGCCGCCCCACGAGCAGAAAGGAAAGAGTTTTCCTGGTGGCACGCAGGGGAAAGGGCGACGGGGTGGGATCCGGGTACGTGACACTGGAGCAGGTCGCTAAACACGCCGGGGTCTCCCTGGCAACCGCGTCGCGCGTGATCAACGGAAGTACCCGGCAGGTCGGTGAGAAACTCCGGGAGCGCGTCACCGCGAGCGCCCGCGAGCTGGGTTACCTGGCCAACGCGTCAGCACAGACACTGGCCCGCAACACCAGCTCGCTGGTGGGGCTCATCGTGCACGACATCGCCGACCCGTACTTCTCCAGCATCGCCGCTGGAGTCACCCGCCACGCTGAGGGTGAGGGTCTCGTCGTGGTGCTGGGCACGACCGGACGCGCTCCGCAACGCGAGGTGCAGCTGCTCTCGACCTTGCGCGCGCACCGCGCCCGCGCGGTGGTCCTGGTGGGTAGCCGCACGATCGACGAGGAGAGCACCCGCAAACTCGCTGACGAGATCCGCATCTTTACCCGGCAGGGCGGGCGGGTCGCCTGCGTTTCCCAGGAGGGCCTGCCCGCGGACACGGTGGTGCCCGACAACCGCAACGGCGCTGCCGCGCTGGCCCGCCACCTCATCGAGCTGGGGCACCGCAAGTTCGCGATCTTGGCTGGCCCCACCGACCTGTGCGCTGCCCGCGACCGGCTGGACGGGTTCCACTCGGCCCTGTCGAGCGCGGGGATCGAGCTCGCCTACCACAACGTGGTGCACGGCGCGTTCACCCGGGACGGGGGGTATGAGTCGACCAAACGGCTGATGGCCACGGGCACCGACGCGACCTGCCTGTTCGCGGTCAACGACGTGATGGCCACCGGTGCGATGGCGGCTTTGCGGGATCTGGGGCTGCGAGTGCCGGAGGACCTGTCCGTGGCAGGTTTCGACGACATCCCCACCCTCCGCGACCTCACCCCGGCGCTGACCACGGTGCGTCTGCCCTTGGAGAAGATGGGCGAAGAGGCGGCCCGGCTGGCCCTGGACGGGGAGACGCCTGACGAGCCGCGGGTGATCCCCGTGCAAGGCGAGGTCATCGCCCGGGAGAGCACAGCACCGCCCACCCGGAGCTGACTGCTGTCCACCATCTCTGGCTTTGCCTGCTTCCAGCCGCAGGCCCCGCGGGGCCTGCGGCTGTCGTCGTCTTGGCCGTGTCGTGCACAGCGGTGGATGCCCTCTCGCTATCCCCCGCCAGAAAATTCGCTGTCCGACGACAACCCCTGCCCCTCGGCGTTTTCCGTTACTTTCCCTGTTCAGATGCGAAAAACCGCACGCAGCGGACTTGACGTGCGCCACATCGCACGCCAGTCTGTTAACTGTCAACGGTTAACCGAAAGGAAACGATGCCGGAGATCTCGCCCATTAGACCGCAGGCTCTAGGGGATCAGGTCGCCAGTGAACTACGGCGCCTCATCATCACTGGCCGCTACGCTCCAGGCACCCCTCTCGTGGAAAGCCACCTGGCTGCGCAGTTCGACCTGAGCCGCGGACCGATCCGCGACGCCCTCAAGATCCTGGCGGCCGAAGGGCTCATCGATACCAACCGCCGCAGCGCCACAGTTGTGGGGCTCAGCGGGGCCGACATCGACGAACTGTTCTCTTTGCGGGAGGCGATGGAACGGTTGGCACTCCGCATCGCGCTGGACCGGGACCGGGCCAGCCTGGTCGCCGGACTCAACCGTGCACTGCATGCCATGCGCCGCGCCGCAGAGGAGCACGACCCTACCGCCTTCACAGCGGCCGACCTTCGTTTTCACTCGGTCTTCTACGACGTCGCCGAACACCGCAGGCTCGGCGACGTCTGGGCTCAATACCGGCCCACGATCGAAATGCTGCTGTTGGCATCCAATGAGCGCTACACGGACCTCACCCCCTCAGTCAGGGCGCACGAACTGCTCGCCCGCCTCATAGAGGAGGGAAACCCCGAGGCCGTGTTCGCAGAACTACATGAGCACCTGGACAACGCCAGGCGCCGGCTCCGTCAGCCTTACACAGCCCAGGAGACCACTTCAGCACAGGAGTAGCAGTCCCCCGCGTTGAGAGCGCCCCCACAAGGGGCCAGCCAGTGAATACCTCCGATCATCGGATCTCCGGATCAGCAAACACTGTTAACGAAAGTGACTCGTCACATCAAAGGAGGCGGCATGCGCCCCACCATCATCCGCACCGCGAGCGGTGTGCTCACCTTGGCCGCCCTCGTGACCGTCGCGGGCTGCGCCGACCGCGGAGCGACTGTTGAGGACGCCGCGGACTACCCCAGCAAAGACGTCACCCTCATCGTCCCCTACCAGGCTGGCGGCGCTTCTGACCTGGCTGCCCGCACGCTCGCCAACCAGATGGAGCAGCACCTGGGGACCAACATCATCGTGGAGAACCGCACCGGAGGCGCCGGTTCAGTGGGCTTGCAGCACCTGGCCGAGGCCCACGCCGACGGCTACACCATCGGCTACCTGCCGGTGGAGACCGTCATGCTGGGATTCCAGGGATACGACATCGACCCCGCCAACTATGATCTGATCGGTCAGATGGTGTCGGTCCCCGCGACTATCGCCGTCCCCGCCGACAGCCCGTACCAGACCCTCGACGACCTGCTCAAGGCCGCTGAGGAAGCCCCAGGAACCATTACCGTCTCCAACTCCGGGGCGGGCTCCATTTGGGAAGCCACGACCACGGCCCTGGGTGAGGCCACCGGCACCGAATTCAAACCGGTTCCCTTCGACGGTGGTGCGCCTGCCGTGACCGCCGCCATCGGCGGCGAGGTCGACGCCGTCATCGCCGGAATCTCGGAAACCGCACCTGCCCACGCTGAAGGCCAGCTCCGCGTCCTCGCTGTCTTCGACGAGGAGCCGTCGCCCAGCCTGGAAGGCGTGCCCACCGCGATCGAGGAAGGCGTGGACCTCACCATGGGCGGCTGGGGCGGCATCGGCGCGCCCGCCGGACTCCCCGAAGAGATCAAGCAGACCTTGGAAGAGGCGTTCACAGCCGCTGCCTCTTCTGAGGAATTCACCAAGGTCATCACGGACTCCGGCAACATCCCGGTCAATGTTCCCGCGGACGAGTTCGCCTCATTCGTGGAAAGCGAGGCGCAGAACTTCAAGGCCCTCCTGAGCGACCAGGACTGATCGGCATGGCCGCTTCGCCTCCCCACGGCAGTGGCGGGCCGTCCCCTGTGGCGGCCCGCCCCGCCTCACCAGTACGTGAACTGATTCCGGCGCTCGCTGGGATCGCTGTAGCCGCCGGTGCCCTGGCACTGGCAGCAGAGATTCCGGAAAAAGCGGGGCTGACCAGTTTCAGTCCGCGCTGGTGGCCGGAAGGACTTGCGTTCCTCCTGCTGGGGCTCAGCGTCCTTCACGCCGTCCTGGCCTTGACGCGACCCGCAGCTGCAGCAGAGCGTCCTGCAGCAGCCCACCGCACTGGGGTGCTCCGGCTGACCGCGATGCTGCTGTCGATCCTCGGCTACGGCGTCCTCTGGTACTACGTGGACTTTCGAGTCTCCACGACCGTACTGCTCATTGCGCTGGTCTACCTGGGCGGTGGCCGGGGCTGGAAGGCGCTACTCGTCTTCCCCGCGATCGTCACCGCCACCCTCTACCTGCTGTTCGGCGTCCTGTTGAAAGTCCCGATCTGATGCGCCCACCACAGCGTGACCGTGTGCTCCGCCCCTGCGGCGGAGCTCCATCCGCCCCTCCCACTCACCCACCGAGAGGAGGCAAGGGCCTGCCTCCGCGCCCGTTACCGGAGCAGACGGCCCTGATGATCCGATGAGTCCTCTCGTTGCAGGCTTCAGCTCGCTGCTGGACCCCACCGTCCTGTCGTGCATCGCCCTAGGAGCGGTCCTAGGCATGCTGGTCGGTGCTTTTCCCGGTATCACCGCGACCATGGCTGTCGCGTTGGCCAGCGGCTTCACCCTGACTTTGGATCCTCTGCCGGGTCTGGCGGTGCTGCTGACCATCTACGTGTCCTCCAACTTCGGCGACCGGGTCCCCGCGATCCTGGTCAACACCCCGGGAACACCCGCCTCCATCGCCACGACCTTCGACGGCTATGCGATGGCTCAACAGGGCAAGGCCGGCCTGGCATTGACCTCGTCAGCGTTCGCCTCGGCGGTCGGCACGTTCGCCGGCCTCCTCCTGCTGATGTTTGCGGCCATCCCCTTGTCACGACTGGCCCTGCAATTCGGCCCTGCCGAGATGTTCGCCCTGGTCGTCTTCGGTTTGACGATGATGATCGGGGTTTCAGGGGGCCGAGTCGTCAAAGGGCTCATGGCCGGTGCCTTCGGGCTCCTCCTCGGTGCGGTCGGCCGTGACCCGATCACCGGCGACCTCCGATTCACCTTCGGCCTCGTAGAACTGTCCGACGGGGTTCCCTTCATCGCCGCCATCATCGGCCTGTTCGGTATCGCCGAAGTCTTCGACCAGATCATCACCCACCGCTCCGGAAGCAGCGCAGCACCGATCACCCAGTTCGGTAAGTGGTTCCCCACTCGCGCGGACTGGCGCACCATGCTCAAACCGCTGGCTGTGGGCAGCGGAGTGGGTGGTGTGGTCGGCGTAGTTCCCGCCACCGGCGGCGACATCGCCGGGATTCTCGCCTGGGATCAGGCACGGCGCGTCTCCGCCCACCCGGAGAAGTTCGGCAAAGGATCCCTCGAAGGCCTCACCGCTGCCGACACCGCCTCCAACGCCACCTTGGGCGGGTCTACCACCACCTCGCTGGCTCTCGGTATCCCCGGTGACTCGGTGATGGCTGTGATGATCGGCTCCATGATCGTCTGGGGCATCCAGCCCGGGCCGTCACTCTTCACCAGGAACCCTGAACTGGTCTACAGCATCGCGGGGATCATGATCGTGGCCACGCTGCTGGCCCTCGGACTGAGCTTGCTCCGCATGCGCAGCGTCGCCAAACTGCTCGACCTGCCGCGCCACTTTCTGTGGACGATCATCCTGATCTTCTGCATGGTCGGCACCTACGCCGTCAACAACAGTATTTTCGACGTCGGCGTGATGCTGCTCTTCGGCCTCGTCGGCCTGTTCATGCGGCGTTTCTCCATCCCGGCCGGCCCGGTCGTGCTCGGCCTCCTGCTCGGCAAGCTTGCCGAGAGCAATCTGCGCCGCGCCTTGGAGATCGGCGGGGTGTCCAACATCCTGACCAGCCCGATCGCCGTGGCAATTCTGGCGGTAAGCCTGCTGGCTCTGGTGCTGCCCGCGCTGCGCGCCATGCGGCAGCGCCGCCGCACCACCCCCGCGACCCCCGTCGCTGAGTGACCTTCCTGCCCCACGTCGAGGAGACCGCGCATGTTCGAGGCGCAACTCATTACTGCTCTGCCCACTCCCTTCACCGCTGATGAACGGCTTGACACCAGCGGACTGGCCACCCTGGCCACATGGATCCGCGACAGCGGAGTCGACGGTGTCTTCGCCGCAGGCACCACCGGCGAATTCACCGCTTTGGACGACGATGAACGCCTGGAAGTGCTGCGGGTCGCGCTAGAGGTGTTCGGCCCCGACCGCACCTACGCCCATGTAGGCGCGGCCACCTCCCGGCAGGCCGAACGGCTCGCCCGAGCCGCGGTGGCCGGCGGAGCCCGCAAACTCGCCGCCATCACCCCGTTCTACCTGCCCGCTCCCGAAGACGCGGTCCTGCGCTACTTCGAACGGATCGTTGCTGCAGCGGGGGACGCTCACGTGTTCGCTTACCTGTTCCAGGCGCGTTCCACCACCCCCGCGACTCCGCCTCTCCTGCGTCGGCTTGCCGACGTCGGCGTGCGCGGAGTCAAGATCAGCGGGGAAAGCGACGCGACCGTCGCGGCGTTCCTCGCCGAGGCTCCTCACGGCTTCACGTTCTTCTCCGGAAACGACCTGTCCTATGCCGAACTCGTCCGCTCCGGTGGCACGGGGGTCGTCTCCGGAGTCTCCTCGGTGTTCCCCAAACCGTTCATCGCCTTGCGCGATGCCCTGCGCACCGGCGACGCCGCACGGGCGGCCAGCGCGCAGCCACTGGTGGAACGGGCGGTCGCCGCGGTCAAAGCAGGCAACATCGCCCACCTCAAAGCGGCACTAGCCCTGCAGGGCCTTCCCGCAGGACCGCCCCGGGTCAGTTGCGAGTCCGTCTCCGACGCCGACCTCGCAGAACTGCGGGCAACGATCGCCGTTGCGGCCTGAACTGGCCGCACCCCACCCATCCACCCGGTGTGGCGGACCCCGTTGTCCGTTGTGCTGTCCCACGAAGAAGCGAGTGAGCGACGTGGCATTGAAAAAGATCATCAACAACCCCGACGACTTCGTCGACGAGTTGACCGAGTCACTGCTCCTGGCCCACCCCGACCGGCTGCGCGCGGCTTCCCCAAACCGGCGCGCTCTCGTCCGCGCGGACGCGCCCGTGCCAGGGAAAGTCGGGATCGTGACCGGCGGCGGCTCGGGTCACCTGCCCCTTTTTCTCGGCTATGTCGGCCAAGGGCTGGCGACCGGTGTCGCAATCGGCAACGTCTTCTCTTCTCCCTCCGCCGAACAGATCGCCGCAGCCACCCGCGCCTCCCACGGCGGGAAAGGCGTGCTCTACCTGTACGGCAACTATGGGGGTGACATCTACAACTTCGACTTGGCCGCTGACATCGTCGCCGCCGAAGGAATCCGCACAGCGACCGTGCTGGGCACTGACGACATCATGTCGGCGCCGAAAGGCAAGGAGGCGACGCGGCGCGGGGTGGCCGGGCTGTTCTTCGCCTACAAGACCGCGGGTGCGGCTGCCGAACGCGGCGATGACCTGGACCGTGTCCGGGCCATCGCGCAACGCACAGTCGACGCCACCCGGACTATGGGGGTGGGGCTCTCACCGACGATCCTGCCCGCAGCGGGGGAGCCCACCTTCACCCTGGCCGACGGTGAGATGGAGATCGGTATCGGCATCCACGGCGAGCCGGGCAGCTACCGGGGCCCGTTGGAGACCGCGGACGAAATCACCGACCGGTTTCTCACCGAAATTCTTGCTGAACTGGACCCCGCCCCGAACCAGCGGGTCGCGGTCTTGGTCAACGGGCTGGGGGCTACTCCGCTCGAGGAGCTCTACCTCATCTACCGGCGGGCCCACCAGATCCTCACCGAACGCGGAGTGATCATCCACCGCCGCTACATTGGCGAGTTCGCCACCAGCCTGGAGATGGCGGGAGCGTCCCTGTCGCTGCTGCTGCTCGACGACGAGCTGGCGGAACTCCTGGATGCGCCTGCCGCTTCCCCGTTCTTCTCTCAAGGACAGACCGCGCCCGTAGAGCCGGTCGAGTCCGCCACCGATGTTCCTGGTGCCCAAGCGACCGCGGCAACCGACACGCAGGTACGGCGCACCAGGCGGGCCAGCACCCTGCGCACCCTGCTCCTCGATGTCCTGGCTGACCTGCCCAGGCACGCTGAAGAACTCCGTGCCCTGGACGCCCGCCTCGGCGACGGTGACCTGGGAATCACCGTGTCCGCCGGTGCGGACGCGGTCCGCGAGGCACTGCTGGCTTTGCCGGAGGATGTCCACCCGGCCGACCTGCTGCGGGCCGCAGGGGTGGCGTTCGCTTCTGCTAACCCCTCCACTTTTGCCGCGCTGGTCGGCGCCGGACTCTTGGGGGCTGCGGCCGAAGCTGAAGACCTCACCGAACTCACCCTGGCACACGCCGTGCCGATCACCACGGCTATGGCCCGGCGCGTCCAGGAACGCGGCGGCGCCCAGCGCGGCGACAAGACCTTCCTGGATGTGCTGTGGGCGGTCGTCGACGCGCTGCCTGCCGCGTCTGATGCGCGGACAGCCGCCGCAGCCGCGGCCAACGCTGCGGAACGCACGGTCTCTGAGACCCGGAACCTGGTTTCGGCTCGGGGTCGGGCTGCTTGGGTGGGCCAGCGCAGCGCCGGAGAACTCGATCCCGGGTCGGTGGCAGTGCTGCGTTTCCTGGAGGATCTGCGCGACCGGATCAACTGAGATCCTGCCGGTCTGCTGCTTCGCTTGATCGCGCAGCGGCCCCTTTCTTCTCTGCTCCGGTCGCCGTGGCCCGGCACGGGTTGTGCTCTCCTTCACACGGGCGGGAGGAGAGCACAACCCAGGGCGGTACAGGTCACCCGATGGGGGCCAGGTCGGCCGCGAACTCCAGTCCGTGGCCCGGGCCGGTCTGCGCGGTCGCCCACCCCGCGCTGATCTCCACACCGCTCGGGCGGGCCAACGCTCCCAGCGCCGCGAACGAGGCGCGGTCGATGTCTTCGACCATGGCCACCCTAGGGAGGCACAACGCTAGTTGGGTGGAGAGTTCCGGCAGCAGGTGGGGGGCTACCGGCACGCTGTGCCGGGCGGCCAGCTCCGCGATCCGGAGAAACGGGGTGATACCGCCCACTCGCACCGCGTTGGGCTGGGCGATGTCACACACCCCCAGTTGCAGCGCGGTTTCGAATTCGGCGATCGTGCGCAGGTTCTCCCCGATCGCCAGCGGAATCCGGGTGTGTGCCCGCAGCCGCGCATGCGCTGCCAGGTCATCGGCGGGCAGCGGCTCTTCCACGAAGTACGGGTCGAACCGTTCCATGGCGGCGAGGGCCCGGATCGCTGTCGGCAGGTCCCAGCGCTGGTTGGCGTCGATCATGAGGAGCCGGTCCGGTCCGATCAGCTCCCGGACGGCTGCGACCCGTTCCACATCGCGTTCCAGCTCGGGCGAGCCCACTTTGATCTTGACCGCGCGGTGGCCGGCGGCAAGCCAGCCTCGCACCTGCTCCAGCAGCTCGTCCAGGGAGTAGTCGAGGTTGACTCCGCTCCCGTAGGCGGCCACCCGGTCGCGCCGCCTCCCGATCAGGTCCACCAGGCTTGCCCCGGCGGCCCGTGCGGTGAGGTCCCACAGCGCGATGTCTACCGCGGCGATCGCCATGAGGGTGAGCCCGCTGGTTCCGGCTTCCCGCAAGTGCCAGCGCAGCTCCTCCCAGCGGGCGTACGGATTCGCATCGCGGCCCAGCAGCACAGCCGGGCAGTCGTTGCGGAGCAGGGCCAGCACCGCCCCCGCCCCGATCAGCGGAGTCCAGGCGAACCCGGTACCGGTCTGTCCGGTGTCGGTGGCCACTCGGACCACGACCACGTCGTTGCGGTCCACCCCGCCGTCCCAGGCCCGGTGCAGCGGCAGCCGGTACGCCTCAGCGGTGATCTCGGTGATCCGCATAGGGTCACTGCTCCTTGAGCAATGCCAGGCCGGTGTCGATGATCGTGCGCAGTTCCGCGAGGTGCTCTTCACTCGGGTCGACGAACGGCGGCCGCACCCCGCCCACGTCCGCGCCACGCAGCCGCGCCCCCGCCTTGATCAAGGAGACCGCGTATCCGGGGACGCGGTCCCGCAACCGCACCAACGGGTCGTAGAAGTCGCGGAGCAGGCGGTCGGCGAGTTCCTCGCCCGCGTGGGCGGCCCGGTAGAACGCGGTGGCAACCTCGGGCACGAACGCGAACGCCGCCGAAGAGTACAGCGGCACCCCGATCCCCTGGTAGGCGTGGAAGGTCAGTTCGGCGGTGGGCAGGCCGTTGAAGAAAACAAAGTTGTCGCCGCGCCGCTGCCGGACGGTCAGCACGATCTGGCGCATGGTGCCCACGTCGCCCACCCCGTCTTTGAACCCCACCACTGTGGGGATCTCCGCGAGCTCGGCCGCGCTGTCCGGGGTGAACACCATGGTGCCCCGCTGGTAGACGATGACCGGAATGTCCACGGCGGAGGTTACTGCGCGCACGTATTCCACCAGGCCGCGCTGGGGGGCGTGCACCAGGTAGGGCGGGAGCAGCAGGACCCCGTCCGCGCCCAGTTCCCGGGCCGCGGTGGCCTGCTCGATCGCGGTGCTCACACTGCCCCCGGCGCCCGCGATCACGGGGACCCGTCCCGCGGTCACCGCGACGGCGCGGCGCACGACGCGGGCGTGCTCCTCAGCGGACAGGGCGTGGATCTCACCCGTGCCGCAGGCCGCGAAAACGCCGCCCGCCCCATGGTCGAGTCCAGAAGCCACGTGCTGTTCGAACGCGGCCTCGTTGACGTCTCCCCGCTCGTCGAAGGGGGTCAGCGGGAAGAACAGGATTCCGTTGAAGTCCATGTGGGCTCCTTGGTTGGTGGTCCGGGAAAGATTTCCCGGACCACGGGGGTGGGTTGGCTCAGATGACGTACTGCACGTGTCGGCGGGCCACGGTGGCGATCACGGCGTCGCCGTCGGCCTCCCACACGTCAGCGTTGAAGATTTCGACTTCGATGTCGCCGGTGTATCCGGCGGCGTCCACGGCGCGGCGCAGTCCACCCACGTCGGCGTAGCCGTCACCGACCATGCCGCGGCCGAGCAGGGCGTCCGCGGGGATCGGCAGCACCCAGTCACACGCCTGGTAGATGGCGATCCGTTCCCCGGCCCGAGCGATCTGCTCGTAGACCTGGGGGTCCCACCACACGTGGTAGGAGTCCACCACCACGCCCACCGCTGCGCTGGGGAAGTTCTCGGCGATGTCCAGGGCCTGGCCGAGCGTGGAGAGCACGGCTCGGTCGGCGCAGAACATGGGGTGCAACGGCTCCAAGCCGAGACGCACCCCTCGTTCCAGGGCGTAGGGGACCAGTTCGGCGAGGCCGTCTACCACGCGGGCCCGCGCCCCCGCCAGGTCGCGGTCGCCATCGGGGAGCCCGCCCACCACCATGACCAGGCAGGGGGCGCCGAGTTCTGCTGCTTCGTCGATGGCGCGCCGGTTGTCGTCCAGGGCTGCCTTGCGGTCGGGGCCGGTGAGGAATCCGGCACGGCAGTAGGAGGAGACGCGCAGCCCGGAGTTGCGGAGCAGCCGGGCGGCGGCGGCCAGTCCCATGTCCGCGACGGGTTCCCGCCACGGCCCGATCGCGGGGATTCCGGCGCGCTGGCAGCCGGCGACGGCTTCGGCCAGGGTCCACCGTTTGACCGTGGCCTGGTTGAGGGAGAGGCGGGCCAGCCGCGGGTCACCGGGCTGGGGGGTGGGGATAGCCGCGGGCTTTCCGGACGGAACGTCGATGGCGGTGTCGGTCACTGGTCCACCCCGTAGACGGTGAGGAGGGTCCGCATCCGGGACACTGCGGTTTCCGGGTCGGTGAGCACCCCTGCGGCGTCGGCGAGGCGGAACGCGGTCGCCAAGTGCGGCAGGTCGCGGGCGCTCTGCAGGCCACCCACCATGGAAAACCCTTTCTGGTGTCCGTTGAGCCAGGCCACGAAGGTGATGCCGGTCTTGTAGTAGTAGGTCGGTGCGGCAAAGAGGTGCCGGGACAGCGGCACGGTGGGCGCCAGGAGGGCGCGGTAGCGGTCGGTGTCGCCGTCGTCGAGGGCGCGCAGGGCCTCGGCAGCGGCCGGGGCGATCGCCGCGAAGATGCCGAGCAGGGCATGGGAGTGGCCGTCGGCATCCCCCAGGATGAGGTCGGGGTAGTTGAAGTCGTCGCCGGTGTAGAGCCGCACCCCGTCAGGAAGCAGGGTGCGCAGCCGCACCTCCAAGGTGTCGTCGAGCAGGGACACTTTGATGCCGTCGACCCGGTCGGCGTGGTCGGCGATGAGCGCGGCCACGGCGTCGATTGCTTCAGCGGGGTCGGTGTACCCCCAGTAGCCGTCAAGGGCCGGGTCGAAGACCGCGCCCAGCCAGTGCAGGATGACGGGCCGGTCCACGTCGGCGAGGAGCTGCCCGTACACCTTGGCGTAGTCGTCGGGGCTCTGCGCGGTGGCGGCGAGTGCGCGGCTGGCCATGATCACGGGGGTGGCTCCCGCGTCCTGGACCACCGCCAACTGTTCCCGATACGCCTTGATAACGCTTTCCAAAGTGGCCTGGCTGGGCTCGAGGTGGTCGGTTCCCACCCCGCAGACCAGGGGCGCGTTCCGCGCGGTGGCTTCAGCCGCGCTCCGCCGGATCAGTTCGGCGGTGGCGGCCCAGTCCAACCCCATCCCGCGCTGGGCGGTGTCCATCGCGTCGGCGACCCCCAGGCCCTGGTCCCACAGGTAGTGCCGGAAGGCGAGGGTGGCGTCCCAGTCGAGCTGGGCGGGCTGCCCAGGCCCGTTGCTGCCCAGCGGGTCGGCGACGACGTGCGCGGCAGCGTAGGCGACACGCGACCGGGCCGGGGTGGTGCGGGTCGGGGTGACGGGAGTGCCGAGGACGGTGTACGTCTCCAGCTCCCCGGTGGGAGTGGGCAGCCGCAAGGTCAGCGAGGTCACGGCAGCGAGACCTCCTCCAACTCCACGGTGCGACCGGTCTTGGCGGACTGCAGCCCCGCTTCGGCGAGTTGGAGGCCGCGCACGCCCGAGAGCAGGTCGTGGGGGAAAGGCACATCCGTGTACAGGTGGGTGAGGAACAGCTCCCACTGGGCACGGAAACCGTTGGGGAAGTCGCCGTTGTCAGGAACGACCTCCCACTGGTCGCGGTAGCCGCCCGGGTCCACCGCGTCGGGGTCCCACACGGCCTTGGGTGTGACGGAGCGGTGCTGCACCTTGCAGTGCCGCAGTCCCGCAACCGCGCTGCCGTGGGTGCCGTCCACCTGGAACTCCACCAGTTCATCCCGGTTGACCCGCACCGACCAGGAGGAGTTGATCTGCGCGACGATTCCGCCTTCCAGTTCGAACACCGCATAAGCGGCGTCGTCGGCAGTGGCCTGGTAGCGCTGCCCGTTTTCGTCCCAGCGTTCAGGGATGTGGGTGGCGATGCGCGTGGTCACGGTGCGCACCGGGGCGAAGAGCTGCTCCAGGATGTAGTGCCAGTGCGGGAACATGTCCAGCACGATGCCGCCGCCGTCTTCGGCCCGGTAGTTCCAACTGGGGCGCTGCGCGGGCTGCCAGTCGCCTTCGAACACCCAGTAGCCGAACTCGCCGCGGATGGACAGGATGCGGCCGAAGAACCCGCTGTCGATGAGGCGGCGGAGCTTGAGCAGGCCGGGGAGGAAGAGCTTGTCCTGGACGACGCCGTTCTTCACGCCGGCGTCGCGGGCCAGCTTGGCCAGTTCGATGGCGGCACTGAAGTTGTCGGCGATCGGCTTTTCGACGTAGACGTGCTTGCCCGCGTTGATGGCGCTCCGAACCGCGGCTTCGCGGGCGTGCGTGATCTGCGCGTCGAAGTACACCGAGATCGAGTCGTCAGAGAGGACCGTGTCGAGGTCGGTGCTCCACCGCTCAATGCCGTGCCGCTCAGCGATGGCGCGCAGCTTCTGTGCGGACCGCCCCACGAGCACCGGTTCCGGGATGATGCGGGAGCCGTCGGGTAGCTCCACCCCGCCGTCCTTGCGGATGGCCAGGACCGACCTGGTCAGATGCTGGCGGTATCCCATGCGTCCGGTGACGCCGTTCATGGCGATACCGAGCACGCGATCACCCATATGTCGTCCCACCTTTCTCATGAAAGCGCTTTCCAAAGTATGCCAAACCCGCGCCGAACGCCAGTGCCCAGGCGAATCCTGCTGCGCTGCCACAGGAGAAAGATCCTCGCCCCGACCTGACTGTACGGTGATTTCTCACTCTCCGTACCGGAGAGGTAGACGATCGGCTACTTTTTTACCCGTTCGACGGCCTCTTCGTCCCCTCCCCACCGTTCCAGGGAAACCGGTTTCACCCCCGACTCGGCGGTTCTCCCGGACTTCACGCCGGGTAGTGCCAAGGGCTTACGCCGCTGTCTCCTGAAGGCCGGGCTGCCGTGCTCCTGTCCGTGTCGGCACGGGGAGGGGAAGCTCCCCCGGCGGGAGCACACGCTCTTCCCTGGTGCTATCCGGACTGTCTCGGGGGATTCTCCGGGATTCTCCGGTCAGCCCACCGGCAGATCGTCTCGGGAAAGGTTTTTCCCTCGCATTTGCGCGCTCCGCTTCTCCGACATATTTCTGTTCTCCCAGTCCTTGGGCCTCGGTTGCTCCCGGAGGTTTTCGCAGAGCTTTCCCATGGCGTGCGGCCGAACGCCTCGGACAAGGGAATACCCGTCTCGGCAAGAGAACCGCGCTTCCCCTTTCCAACGGCGCGCAAAAGGACGACGGTCCCTCAGTCTTCCCTGCTGTGACGATGGGGATGCATGCCCGGAGCGGCGGAAGAGGGCTTGCTCGACCCCATCCGGAATACGCAACTCCGCCGCACTCGATACCACCAGGGGAGCCTTTGCTGCCTTTCCAGCAAAGGCTCCGAACTCATTTAGAAAATCGTAGGGGACACATTATGTCCGCAATTCTGTTCGGAGAGTCGGGCAATACGCGGGGCAGCGCCGCGTCTACCGTCTGTTTTCCAGCGGCGTTCTTTCTTCGCCCGGGTTTTCCTCGCCGCGTTGCCCGGAGCGGAACCCAGGGGACGTACCGCTCCCCCACTTCTGTGTGCTCAGAGGCCGGAGCGTGGTGTCCGGCCCGAGCCGGAGCCGAACAGAACAGCTCAGCTCAATTCGGCCACCACGCGCACCGGCGCGCCGTCCGCTGCCAAGCGCAGCGGCAGCGCGTACACCCGGAAGTCCCGTCCCGCCACGCGCTCCAGGCCGGTCAGGTTCTCCAAGATGAGCACGTCCCCGCGCAACAGCGTCTGGTGGACCGCGAACGGTTCATAGTCGACGCTGCACATGTCCACTCCCACCATGGACACTCGGCATTCCACCAGGTATTCGGCGATGTCCAGGGGAAGCGGCGGATAGTCGGTGAAGTAGGACGGTTCATAGTAGCGGTCGGCCATACCGGTGTGGAACACGACGATGTCGCCCGCGGCGATCCCCGCCTGCTGGACTGTGTCCAGCGCGAACCCGCCGCGCGCGTCGATGTAGCGTCCCCGGCCAACGAAGCGCTCCACGGGGTAGCGGTCCAGGTGGGCTCCGTCGGCCACCATGTGGCTGGGCGCGTCGACGTGAGTGCCCGCGTGCGTACCTAGGGAGACGCGGTGGCAGCGGTAGCCGGCACTGTCGATGTCGGTCACAGGGTCAACCCGGACCTCCGGGTCGCCGGGATAGACCGGGGTCTGCGCGGTGACGGGCACGGACAAGTCCACGAACACGGCTCAGCCCCGGTTTGCTGACACGCGGTGGAAGCGGCGGTGCAGCTCCCGGACCTGCTCGGCAAGTTCCGGCACAGGACCTTCGACCGTGACTCCGGGGACGACCTCGCGAATCGGCAAGGCCCGCACCGGAGGAGCGGGAACCCCGAGCTCAGCGAGCCACTCCATGAGCTGCGCTGAGGAGCTGGCGTAGACGATGCGGCCCAGGCCCACCCAGCCGTGCGCGGCCGCGCACATCGGGCAGTGCTCGCCCGAGGTGTACACGGTGGCCTCAGCCCGTTCGTTGGGGGTGAGGTTCCGGGCCGCCCACCGCGCTAGCGCGAACTCGGGGTGGCGGGTGCGGTCCCCTGACGCCACCCGGTTGTGGTCTTCGGCGAGCACCGTGCCGTCGCCCGCGACCAGTACCGAGCCGAACGGTTCATCCCCTGCTTCCAAGGCCTGGGCCGCGAGTTCCACGCAGCGGCGCAGGTGCCGCACGTCAGTCTCGTCAACCATCGGTCCTCCTTCCCACCGCTATGCCCCATCGTCACCGGGGCGCCGGAAGCGACCTTAGCTGCTGGGGTGCGCACTGTCGGGATAGCGGTGGCGTCGCCGTTCAGGAACGCTGCAGGGCGCGGCCCGATCCCGATCAACGGCAGCCACACCTTCAGGCTTGTTGCTACCGGTAATGCGCTCATCACCCCCAGCACCACCATCTGTCGCGGCGCCTCGTCGCTGACCTGCACGCCTGACGGCCCGCCCGGGAGTGTGCCCAGGGCAGGCCCACACTTCTCCCGGGCCTCTCCGCCAGGTGGCGCAGCCCTGGCCTGCTGCTAGCCCTGGCCGAGGAGCGGGCGCAAGTCAGCCGGATCGGTGATACGGCGCAGCGCGGTCAGCCCGGCCGGCTCTGCGGGAGCGAACACCCGCACCACCCAGTCCGTGTCGAGCACCGCGGCCGCCACCCAGGACTGCGCCGTCTGCAGCACGGTGAAAGAGCGCGGCGTCCCGTCCACGGTGAGCGTGCGCTGCGACCAGGCCGCGTCCGGCGCGGGCGCGGGTGCCGCCCAGTCGGCTGCGCCCACCGTGCAACGCTGCATCAGGTCGCGTTCCGCGCAGAACGCGCGCAGCCACCGCTCCTCTGGAGGCGTGTCGGCGGCCCAGCCGCGGACCGTGATCTCCACGTCCAGGTGGGCGTCGACCGAACGCCACCCGAAGTCCACGACCACCTTGTCCGGCAGGGTGCTCCCCGATGGCACCGTGGCAGAACTCACCCGCCCCCGCTCAGTCCAGCCGACCGGAGCGAAAAGCGGAACAGCGGAGACCAGTGCGGCCACTGAAACAGGCGTGCCATTCATCGTCGACAGCTCAGCCTTCTCTCGTATCAGGCCAGGGCCGGTAGCGCAGCGGATGGTCCTCAGGAACCTCCACCACACAGATCCGCAGTCCATCCGGGTCGGCGATCCACATTTCGATCAGCCCCCACGGCTCACGCCGAGGCTCCCGGAGGATCGTGGCGCCACGCGCCGCCAGCTCCGCGTGCGCGGCAGCGGCGTCGGGCACTTGCAGCCACAGTTGCACAGCCTCCGGGTCCGGGGGACGGTCACATCCCCCGGACAGCTCCAGGAAGCCACCGCCGAGGAAGAACACCGTCCCCCGCTGCGTGTCCGTGTCGAACTCGCGGTAGATCGCCAGCCCGAGAACGTCCCGGTAGAACGCGCGGCTGCGTTCCAAGTCGGTGGGGCGCAGCAGGATACGGCTGCTGAGGACGTGCACCATGCCCCGATGCTACGGGGACGTCCCCGTTTCCCAGCGAAGGACAGGCGGCTATTCGAAACGCATCGACTCGGCGTTCTCCGCGCGGCGGGCAAACACCTGGTCCCTCATCTCCTCCATGGCTTTCAGGACCTTCTTGCGTTCCCGCTTCGACAACCGGTCGATGTAGAGGCGTCCCAGCGTGTGGTCGGTCTCATGCTGGAGGCAGCGCGCAAAATAGCCGGAGCCTTCCACGGTCACCGGGTTGCCGTCACGGTCGAAACCGGTGACCCTCGCGTACGGGGCGCGGGCAAGTTCGGCGTGCGGGCCAGGCACCGACAGGCAGCCCTCGTTCTCCACCACTAGCCCTTCCTCTTCAGCCCCCCACGTCTCCAGCACCGGGTTGATCACGTGTCCCACGTGACGCACCCCGTCGTCGTCAGGGCAGTCGTAGACGAACACACGCAAGTCCACCCCCACCTGGTTGGCGGCCAACCCCACGCCTTCGGCGACGTACATGGTGCGGAACATGTCGTCGATGAGCGTGTGCAACTCGGGGGTGCCGAACTCCGTGACGTCGGCGTTGCGGCGGTGCAGGACGTCCTCACCGACGACGGTGACCCGCAGCACCTTGCCGCGGGCGGCTTCAGGCGCCCACGTGGGGTAGGAGTCCACTGGCTTGCCTTGGACTCGGACCCGGGTGTCGATGGAGCTTTCGGACACGTGCTGCTCAGACATCGCTTGACTCGTCTTTCCAGATGATCGGGCGGCCGCCGCACCGGGCTAGGAGACGGGTGGCCGTACCCCGGACGTCGTAGCGCCAACAGTTCGGGCATGGTACCGGTGACCGCACCCCGGTGTTCCTGACGATAACGGACACTCGGGAGTGGGATGTCCCCGTCCAGGGATGGTGCTGCGCACGTCGCGAGACGAACCGTGCCCAGGAAGCCGGTCCCGGCACTGTTCCCACTATGCTCGGGAGCCTTCCCCGCCATGCCCTGCTTTCGCCGCCGCGCACAGTCACGGCCGTGCCGGGGTGCGGCCCCTACGGCGAGCGATCCGCAGGATCCGCGGTGAGCAGCCAGTCCACGAGCTCCACCACTCCCCTACCGTTGGGGTGGGCGGTGACCCGGTCGCTGGCCTGCTTCACTGCTTCCAACGCGTTGGCGACCGCCACCCCGTGCCCGCACATGCGCAGCATGGTGCAGTCGTTCTCCGCGTCCCCTACCGCGACCGCGGCCCGCGGGGAATGCCCTAGGCGACGCAGGGCAGCGGCCACCCCTGACGCCTTGTCCACCCCGCGGGGGAGCACCATGACGGCGCCCTTGTTGTGGATCACCTGCAAGGCCAGGCCCAGCTCTCGGATGCTGTCGTCGACAGCACGGTCGTGCGGGTCACGAGTAGCGACAATCACCTCGCCGACGGCGAGCGGGTCCACGCCGCGGGCGCGCAGCCGGGCCAAGAACTCGGCGGGAGGCGGCGCAGCCAGCGGCCAGTGGACAGGACGCCTGGGATCGTAGAGCACCCCGCCGTTTTCCGCGACGACCAGGTCGAACAGCGCCACGTCGGGGAAGACGCTGCACAGGTCGTCGAAACGGCGGCCGGTCGCCAGAACGAGACGGCGGCCTGACGCGGCCAGCCGCGCCAAGGCGGCCACGACCGCGGCGTCAACCTTGCCTTCTGAGGCGAGTGTGGCGTCATAGTCGCAGGCCAATACGTGGTACTGCATACCCGTCTCCATCGGATCGGGAATATTTCGCCGCGTCCCGCCCAGCCCTCGAATGCGGGGAAGCGGAGTGTGGCGCGTGGTCTTATCGGACGCGCACCGCCGCGGTGGCGGCCCTCACAGCCCGCGGTTTCCCCTGCGACGACGCTGTTTCGGGAACGTGCCGCACGTCACGCCCCCATAACCGGATTTCGGTGGATTATCCCTGCCGCCCCGTGTTGTTGTCAGGCGCGTATCCCCGCGAGGTTCTGGTCTGACCTCGGTCGGGACTTCTGGTTCTCGTGCGAACCGCCTCCGTGTGAGGGCACGACGGAGGGGACACCCCAGGTGTTCCGAGTGCGGCCCCAGCGGATTCTCCTGCGCCCCCGTCTGGCGCACCGTCTTCCTGTCTCGTCCCTTCGACGTGTTTCCGGAGTCTGCCGTTGTCTCTGACCGCTCTGCGTTCTCGCACGCCTGTGATCTCCGCCGTGCTCCGGGCGCCCGCTCCTCGGCGTCCGACCTCTGCGCCCCGGCCGCAGCAGCGGCCCCAGCGTTCCGCGGCGCTGCTGGTCTTCGTGCTGAGCCTGCTGACCGCCACGAGCGCGCTGGCCACTGACCTGTACCTGCCTGCCTTCCCGGAAATCGCCGCTGACCTGGGGGCGACCGAGTCCCAGGTGCAGTTGACCCTCACCGCGATCATGGTGGGTCTGGCCGTGGGACAGCTCGTGCTCGGCCCGCTCAGCGACCGCTGGGGGCGTCGGCTTCCTCTCCTGATCGGCGCGGCGGTGTTCACCCTGTCTTCGCTCGCCAGCGCGGTAGCCCCCTCCACGGAGGTGCTGAGCGCCCTGCGGCTGCTGCAAGGCTTCTCCGCCGCGGCCGGCGCGGTGATCTCCCGCGCCGTGGTCCGGGACATTTTCCACGGAGAGGACAGTGCCCGCTTCTTCTCCCGACTGTCTCTGCTGACCGGAGTGGCGCCGATGGTTGCCCCGATGCTGGGCGGCCAGCTCCTGCTGGCCGGCTCCTGGCGGCTGCTGTTCGTGGTGCTCGCCCTGATCGGCGTGGCGAACCTGGTCCTGGTGTATGTGGCGTTGCCCGAGACCCTGCCCCGCACTCCGGCTGCCGGCCGCGGCACCCAGCGCGGCTCGGTTCTGGGTGCGCTGCTGCGGCTGCAGCTCGACCCGCGGTTCATGGGGCCGACCCTGGTGATGTCGCTGAGCTTCGCGATGACCTTCACCTACATTTCCGCGTTCTCCTTCGTCTCCGAAAGCGAATTCGGCACCACCCCGCAGCAGTTCAGCCTGATCTTCGGGGTCAACTCGCTGGGCATGGTGCTGGGCAACCAGGTCAACACCATGCTGATCAACCGGATGGACGGCCCGCGCCGGCTGTTGGCCGGGCTGCTCGGCGCTCTCGCCTCGGTCGCTGTCCTGGTGGGTCTGGCGATCTCCGAGCAGGCGAACGTGGTCGTCGTAACCGCCGCACTGTTCACGATGATGTTCTTCACCGGGCTGATCTCGCCCAACGCTACGACGCTGGCGATCGCCAGCCAGCCCTCCTCGGTGGCGGGCACCGGTTCCGCCCTGCTGGGCGCGTTGCAGTTCGCGATCGGCGGCGGCCTGGCCGCGACCACCGGCATGGGGGAAGGCGGCGAGGCGAGCCTGCTGTCGATGTCCGTGGTGATGCTAGTGACCGCGGCCGCGGCCGGCGCGGTCTTCGCCGGGTGGGCGTTCCTGGCCCGCCGGGTTCCCGCGCCGCGCACCGCCTGATTCCAGGCTGGAAGGTTGGTGGTTAAAGGGCCGCTCCGTGCAGAGGAGCGGCCCTTGTCC
This sequence comes from Thermobifida fusca NBRC 14071 = JCM 3263, assembly GCF_001592045.1. GTDB lineage: Bacteria > Actinomycetota > Actinomycetes > Streptosporangiales > Streptosporangiaceae > Thermobifida > Thermobifida fusca. The sequence goes on from NZ_BCWB01000022.1 coordinate 44,229, forward strand.
TGTCACGACTGCTTAGACGCACTGGCTGGGCCAAGGCGTCGGCTCCCCGCGGGATTCGCCGGTGCGTACCCTCGCAGGATCATCGGCAGCCCTGGAGTGTCCAAGGTGGGCCGCGGCTAGGTATCCCGGCCGACAGCAAAGGTCTCGTATGGCGTGCCGCGAGCCGTGCAGGAAGCCGGAGTCGCTGCTCGGCGCGTACTTACGCGCTCTGTTGTTGCGCCACAGGGGCGGCATTCCGGCTTGTTGCTGTTTTCAGGGATTGGGATGCTTGTCTCTTGCGTCTCATCGAAACGGAAATGGCAAGCTGGCGGGGCGAAGGTGCGGGTATGCGGCGACGTTCACTCTGGTCGTTTCTCATAGCAGGGTTTTTCGCGCTGGTGGCCGTGGCTCCACAACTGCTGGCCGCCTACCAGGTCACTGTGCCCTGGGCAGTGACTGTGGCTACCGTGATCGCCGCATTGGCCGCACTAGCGCTGGGGGCATGGCAGCACCGCTACGAGCAGGACGCTACACGCCGTGACGAGCAAGATCGTGCCCTCAGCGAGGGCTGTCTGACCTTACCTTCGGGCAGGCTCCCCAAAGTCCGGGATTTCAGTAACCCCCGAGACTGGGGGGTGCACCCTGCTGCCACTAGCGGTGCAACCGCGTCGATACCGCCTTTCGTGCCCCGTGACGTTGACGAAGAGCTCCGCACCCACCTTGCCACGAGTACGTTTGTGCTAGTGGTGGGGGACTCCACCGCAGGCAAAACCCGGTGCGCTTTCGAAGCAGTCCAAGCCGTACTTCCTCACCACACTCTCATCATCCCCACCACTGTCTCAGGGATTGCCGCTGCTTTGCGGGCCGCTGAGCAGCACCCCAAGTGCGTGCTGTGGCTCAACGACATCAACACCTGGTTTTCTGCCCCCGAGCTGACCCGGGAAGCTGTCTCTCGGCTGCTCGCCCCCGCTCGCCGTGGGCACCGCGTCGTAGTGGCCACTCTGCGTGCCGCTGAAGAGAATCAGTGGCGCACTATTCCCGAGGACAGCGCGGTCGCAGACACTCATCGCAAGGTCCACGACCTGCTGAGCCGCGCCCACCGTATTTTCCTGCCCCGCCTGTTCACCCCCGCTGAGCGGGAACGCGCCCGGAACTATGCCCGCGATCAGCGGATCGCCGACGCTTTGCAGCAGGCCGATGAATACGGGATCGCTGAGTACCTGGCCAACGGCCCCCAACTGCTGGCGGAATGGGAGAGCGCGTGGAGTGCGAACACCGATCCCCAGGCGCCCAGCCACCCTCGCGGCGCCGCTCTTATTGCAGCCGCTGTCGACCTACGCCGCGCCGGCTATGCTTCCGTGCTCCCCCGGCGTCTCATCGAGGAGGTGCACGGCCACTACCTTGACCAGCAGGGCGGCCACCGGCTCAACCCCGAGGCCCTGGACGACGCCTGGCAGTGGGCCACCCGCCCACGCCGTGGCACCACCCGTCTTCTCACTCCCCACGATCCTGACCACGTCGACGTGTTCGACTATCTGGTCGACTCCGTCCAACGCCGCACCCGGGCAGGTGATCACGTGCCCGAACACGTCATCACCACCGCTCTGACCTACGCCGCCGCGACCGACGCCCACTCCATCGGTATTACCGCCAAAGCCGACGGCCGCTACCGACTAGCCGAACACGCCCACCGCCAGGCCTACACCACACGCGCTGACGAGCACGGCCCCACCCATCCCGACACCCTGGATAGCCGCAACAACCTCGCCCTGGCCCTGCACGACCTGGGACGTTTGGAAGAAGCCGAGACCGAGTACCGTGCCGTCCTCGACGCCCACCGCCGCATCCTCGGCGACAACCACCACCGCACCCTCG
>NZ_BCWB01000023.1 GCF_001592045.1 Thermobifida fusca NBRC 14071 = JCM 3263
AGGATCAAGGACGCTTGGTAGAGGCCGCGGCCGAACACTGCGACGTTCTCGCCATCCGCCGCCGCGTCCTCGGCGACAACCACCCCCACACCCTGATCAGCTTGGAAAATGTCGCTTCAGTCCTGCAGGCCCTGAGGCTCTCAGTCGAAGAACTCCGCGGCGACGACAGTGACCGCAACGCTCCAGAGTGCCGCGGTTGAGCACCATCCTCCGCGGAGAGGCATCCCCGACGGTGAGGTATCTCAGAATCTCTGTCTGGAATGTGGGTCCACGTTCGGGCTGAGCGTGCGCTGACACGAGTGCTCACAACCGGCTTGAACCAGGATGGACGATTCTGGTGCCCCGTCCCTCAGGAAAGCCATCGTCACCCCGGTTCAACCCGCAGTCCGGGGTCCTCGGCTGCTTTGCCACGACTCCGCCTCAGTACGGGTCCGCCCGCCTCACACCCGGGGGTGTGGGGCGGGCGCCGTCATGCCGAAATATGGGGATCCTCCCACCAAACCAGTACCTGGATGTTCATATCGGGCAATCTTGGTTAGGGATAGTGCGCATATCCGCTGGGCTTGACGCCCCCGTCCGGGGTACCGGGCGGTCGACTCCTGCCGCAACCGTGAGGAGTTGCCCATGATGCCAACGCGCACCCGCCAGTGGCTGTCCAACCGGATGAGTTCCCACCTCGAGTGGCCTGCCTCCCGCGTTGCCGACCTTAAAGGAGACACCACGGTCAGCGTCGTCTTGCCCGCTAAAGACGAACAGGAGACGGTGGGAACGATCGTCACCACCATCCGGGAATCCCTCGTGGAACAGATTCCGGTCGTCGACGAGATCGTCGTGATCGACTCGCGGTCAACCGACGAGACCGCGAAGGTGGCGGCGCGCGCAGGGGCCACGGTCTACGCCCAGGACGACATCCTGTCCGACCTGCCCGGACTGTGGGGCAAAGGCGAAGCACTATGGAAGTCGCTGGCTGTCACCAACGGGGACATTGTGGTCTTCGTCGACTCTGACATCCGCAACTTCGGGACGCATTTCGTCACCGGCCTGGTTGGCCCGCTGCTCGCCGACCCGTCCCTGGCCTACGTCAAAGGCTGCTACAGTCGCCCGCTCCGCCAAGCCAACTCGTACAGTCCCTTCGACGGGGGACGGGTCACGGAACTGCTGGCCCGTCCACTGCTCAACATGTGCTGGCCGGAACTGTCCGGATTCATCCAGCCTTTGGCCGGAGAGTACGCCGGGCGGCGCGACGTCCTCGAGTCAGTCCCGTTCGTCTGCGGCTACGGCGTCGAGTTCGCGCTGCTTGTGGACTTGGCTGAGCTGGTGGGGGTCGACCGGATGGCCCAAACCGACCTGGGCAGCCGGGAGCACTCCCACCAGTCCACCGCAGCCCTGGGCCGTATGGCGGGGCAGATCCTCGACACCGCGTGGTCGCGAATGCACCGGCAGGGCATCGTCGTGCCCAAGCATCCGTTTTCGCGGGGAATCACCCAGTTCGTGCAGACCGATTCCGGCTACGAGTCACTGGACTGGGACGTCCAAGTCAGTGAGCGCCCGCCGATGCGCCACGTGCTGGAGGAACGCGGGGTGCCCCGCCCGCGGCAGCCGTGAGCAGTTCCGCTCACCGGAACCAGTCGCTGCCCTGGGTGAAACGGCGCACCAGGTAGTCCCGCAGGGACACCACCACGAGCCTGCGCTCGTCGGTTTCGTGGTCCCAGGAGATGATGCCCGGCCCATAGCCCGTATGGACATAGGCGAACTGGGGCCCCATGTCGCTGTCCCCGAAGAACATCAGGTTGTCGAACGGCGCATACAGCTCCCGGTAGTCCGGTTCGGAACGCATGGCGAGGTTGTCTTCGATGATGCGTTCGGCTGACCACACCACGGCGTCGCCGTACTCGTTCCACACCCCGTTGGTCTCCCTCAGCAGCTCCACCAGTTCCCAAGGAACAGGCATGCCGAGTGCCTCCTCGATCCGCCAGAACAGCGCTTCCTTGGCCGGTTCGAGGAACTCCACCTCGGGGTACAGCTCACCGATCAGTAAACGCCACACGAGTGCATCATCACAGTTGTGCCCCGGTCAGCGGAAATCGGCGGGCGGATTCCCGGGGAGATCCCCGGAAACACGCCAGTTCACCCCGGGCGTAGCAGGCAGGGCTGCTATCCGTGGTGCCCGGAGCGGGGAAGGAGGTCATGTCAGCACGGGTTCGGCCACGCTGTCCACCGGCGGCCGCTCCGTGATAGCGGTCTCGCGCGGATACGGCACATAGGAGCCGTCCGCTGCTTCGTCGCGCACATACTGCACGAGCGTGGTGGCAACCTCGCCGGTCTCCACCACCCGCCCCGAACGCAGCAAGCGGCTGCGCGCGGTGTGGTGGATCTGCGCGGCCATCACCCCCAGGTCCGGGGTGCTCTGGTGGGTGTGCTCCCGCACCCCCAGGTCCACTTGGGCGAGCGCGTCCAGCCCTGCGGTTTCCAGCAGGTCGATGAGCAGCCCTAGCTCCACCCCGTAGTGGGAGACGAACGGGAGGCGGCGCAGCACGTCAGCCCGCCCGGCATACTCTCCCGCCAGCGGTTGGACGAACCCGGCGAGCTGCGGCCAGTACTGGTTGAGCAGCGGGCGGGCCACGAGCTCCGTGACCCGTCCCCCGTCGTAGGCGCTGCCTGGCGCGCCGGTGAGCGGCCGGTCATAGCAGGCTTTGACGTAGACCACGTCCGGGTCGGTGAGGAGCGGGCCGAGCAGCCCAGTCACGTAGTCGGGGGTGAAGCTCACCAGGTCAGCGTCGATAAAGACGAGAAGGTCCCCGTTCACCACGAACAGCGACTTCCACAGCGCCTCCCCTTTCCCTTCCCCGGGGGCCAGGTCGGGGCGGATCTCGTCTTGGTGGTAGACGGTAGCCCCTGCCTGGGCTGCGACCTCAGCGGTGTTGTCGGTGCTCCGCGAGTCGATCACCACGATCTCGTCCACGAGGGGGGTCTGCTCGCACAGGGCGGTGCGGATGCTGGACACGATCGTGCCGACCGTTGCGCTCTCGTTGCGTGCCGGGAGGACCACACTGATCCGCTGGCCTTGCTTGTTGCCGGCAAGGACGTCAGCGTCCCAATCCCGCATATGGCTGGTACGCCGCTCGAACCATGCCTCTACCTCTGGCAGCACGGTGCCTCCCCTGAGTCCACTCGGTTGATGCGACGTCCCCAGAATCCCGGCGGCTTCCTCGCGCCTGATGGTTCGGAGCCTGCGGCGGTACGGCCGCCGCCCAGGGCGGGACGACGCGCTGGTGCTCTACGAGTCACCGTGCCACGCGGTGCTGTTCCCCACGCAGGTGGGGTCGGTAGTCCTGGGCGCACGTCCCGGCACGACCGGGCACGGCCGTCCGCGGGTCTGCCGTCCGGATGTCCGGGGCAGGCCGGACGCCGGGTGGTCCAAGGAGCGCTCCGGGATACCTCGGTACAGGCGGGGCCGAAGACAGCAGGACGCCGGAGACGCTGGATACCGTGATGCGCGCGGTGCGGGCCGTGCGTCAGCCTGCCGCAGGCACCGGCTGGGACACGGCCCACACCGCCAACGTCTCCCGGCTCTGGTGCTCACCAGTGCTCTGCCCACTGCACCGGGCTGCGGGGTCCACCCGCCGGGCCCGCCCGCACGACCTGCCACAGCGGGTTACTGGTGTCCTTCCTCCTGGGACGACGGCGCATACAACGCTTCGATCTCCTCAGCGAACGCTCGCAGCACCGCGTCCCGGCGCAGCCGCCCGGAAGGCAGCAGCAGCCCGCTCGCCGGGGTGAACTCTTCCGGAAGCACATGGAAGGCGCGGATCGTCAACTCCGGCGGCATGCCCTGGTTGATCTCCTCCACCACCCGGCGGATCTCCTCTCCCACCTCCGGGGTCAAGGCGACCTGCTCCAACGGGGTGGTCAACGGCATGTTGTTCACCAGCCGCCAGTACTCCAGCTGGTCCCGTTTCAACGTGATCAGCGCGGTCGCATAAGGGCGGCCTTCGCCTAGCACGATCGCCTGGCTGATCAGCGGATGCTCCAACAGGCGCGCCTCCAGGACCGCGTAATCGGCGGCCACGACCTTGCCGACCGCGGGCGGCTCCTCCACCACGCTGCGGGAGGGAGTGTCTCCCTTCCGGCCCCACAGGGTCAGCCATCCCCGGTCGTCCAACTCCCCGCGCCAGCCCGTGGCCAGCCAGCCGTCTTGCGCTGCCTGGCCGCCGTCGTAGATCGCGTTGTGGTATCCGGTGAACACTCCTGGGCCGCGGACCAGGATCTCGTTGTCCTCAGCGATCTTCAGTTCCGTGCCCTCCAGCGGGGGGCCCACGGTGCCGGGACGGCATTCTCCCGGGACGGTCAGGGTGGCGAGCCCTCCGGCCTCCACCAGGCCGAAGCCTTCCAGCACAGAGATCCCCAGGCCCGAGTAGTAGTAGGCCACCTGTTCTTCCATCCCGCCCTGCGGGCAGACCACGGCGCGCAGTCGGCCGCCGAAAGCGTCCCGGACTCGGGCGAACGCCCAGTCGTATAGGGCCCGCGACACCCGCTGCCAGGGGCGCCGTTTCTTCCGGCCCAGGTCGACGGCCAACCGGGTAGCGGCTTCGAACCCTTGGGCGCCGTCCCAGCCGCCTTGCTGCTGGGCCCGCGAGCGTTCCACTTCGTAGACGCGGGTCAGGAATTCAGCGTCTGCCACGAGCAGGGTCGGCGCAAACGCCCGGACCTGGTGGGCGAAGACCTCGCCGGGTCGGGGGAAAGCGATCCGCACCCCGGCCAACGTCCCTGCCACGACTGCCAGGCAGGTGGCGAATCCTTGGAGTTGCGGGCCGAGCAGCGCTACAGCATCGGCGGGCCGCAGCTCCCGCAGCACCGGGGAGAGCCGTTCCATGAGGGCCGTGGCCGCGCCCAGCAGGTTGCGGTGGGACAGCACCGCGCCCCGCACCCGCCGCCGCGTGGTCGGCGTGTAGTAGATCAGTGCCGGGTCTTGAGCGTTGCCTTCTTCGACGCGGAACCGCACTGCGGTGCCGTCCATGTAGGCGCCAGGCTTGGCGATCGCGTCCAGCCCGCCCTCGTCCAACGCCCACACCCGTCCCAGGTCCACAATCTCGTGCTGCAGCGACGCCGCCACTCGCGCCTGCCGCTGGTTGCGCAGGACTGCGACCGCGGGACGGCTGTCCCGCAGCGCCCACTGCAGCAGCCCTGGCGAGCACCGGGACGGTACCCACGCCACCACTCCGCCTGCGGCCCACACCGCAAAAGTCAGCAGTGTCCGCTCGTAGCCGTCGGGGGCCGCAACAAGTACCCGGTCGCCACGTACGACGCCCGCGGCGATGAGTCCTTTCGCCAGTTTGGTGACCGAGGTCAGGAACTCGGTGGCGCCCACGTCTCGCCACCCATCCGCGTCAGGACATTGCAGGACCGCGTTGTCGCCGTCACGCTCGGCGCACAGGTACACCAACTCGCCCAGCACGTTCACGCGTGGCAGCGGTGAATCTGAGGTCCGTGACTGGCGCATGACCTTCCCACTCCCTCACAGCAAGGCCGGAGGACCTCCCCCCGTTGTCCCCGGTCATCCGAACGTGCCCTACTGTGCACTGAATCGTTACTTTCCGGCAAGCTCACGGTCTGTCAACAGCTCGCAGGGGTGGGCCGCGGCCGCAGCGAAGCGGGGCGCGCCGGTATTCGACCCGCATCCCCCGCACTACCGGGGAGTAATCAGAAGAAAACACAAGGTAAAAGTCGGACCACTCCGCTGCCTGCCTCGCGCGGAGCCGAAGCGCGGGCAGCATCCGCCCCCGAAACACCGGAAGGGCCGGCACTGCACTACAGTGCCGGCCCTGAGCCACCACCGTGGAAAGCCCGCGCCATTCTCCTGGTCAAACAGCAAACACGGGTGGGGCCGGGCCGCTACCCGCCCAGTTTCAGTGTTTTTGGTCACAATTGGCGCGGCGGTAAGGGTGTTCGCGGCCGCCACAGAATGCCTCCGTCACGGGAACGGGCAGCAGGAAAGCTGCGGGGTGGTGCCGGGATGCCGCCCCCTCGGAGCCAGGGCCGGGCCCTAACCGCGGGCGTGCAGCCGCCCGCGGGCAGCCTCCCCTATTGGACCCGGCCGCACAGACTCGCGGGGCGCTCGCAGCACAACGCCCGGCACAGAACCGCTTCCAGGATGCGGGGAAGAAGAAAACGCCCGCTCAGGCTACGGCGCGCCGTTCCAGCGCGGCGCTGAGCGCGAAAATCCCCAGGGCCAGCGCTCCCGTCACAGCCATCACCCAGACCATGCTCGCCAGGGACGCCTCGCCCCCGGCAGCGATTCCCGCCACCGCGGCCAGGATGCCGCCGAACACGAACCGGGCCGACCCCGCGAGAGCCGACGCGGTCCCCGCCACAGACGGCGGCTGCGACGACAGAGCCAGCGTGGTCGCGTTGGGGAACACCAGGCCCATACCGGCCATCATGACGGCCAGCGCCGCCGAGATCGTGACCAGCCCGGCTGTCCCCGTCACCTCCATGACCACCATGGCGGCCACTGCGCCCAGCCCTAGGACGAGTCCGCCCATGAGCCGTCGGACCATACTCACCCGGCCGATGAGCAGGCTGTTCACCTGGGTTCCTGTCACCATTCCCACCGCGTTGACCGAGAACAGCATGCCGAACATCTGCGGTGACGCGCCCAGCTCGTTCTGTGCCACGAACGAGAAGCAGGAGATGTAGGTGAACATCATCCCGAAGTTGAGGCCGAGCGCCAGCATGGGTCCGACGAACCTCGGATCCCGCAGTAGGCGCCCCACGGTGGCCAGCAGCGGCCGTATCCGCATGTGCTGGCGGTCGTGTCGCGGCAGGGTTTCGGGGAGGAAGAACAGCACGGCGAGGAACCCCACCCCGTTCATCAGGGCGAGGAGGGCGAAACTCAACGGCCACGGACCGACCAGCAGCAGCTGTCCGCCCAGCAGGGGGCCCAGGATCGGCGCCATCCCCGAGACGAGCATCAGCCGGGAGAAGAACCGGGCTGCTTCGTCTCCTTCGTACAAGTCGCGCACGACCGCGTGGGAGACGACGGCGCCCGCCGCTCCGGCCACTCCTTGCACAAACCGGATGGCGATGAACATCTCCACTGAGGTGACGAACATGCACAGCAGTGACGTCACCATGAACAGCGCGGTGCCGACGAGGAGCGGGGTGCGCCGTCCCCACGCGTCACTCATCGGTCCCACGGCGAGCTGTCCCAGGGCGAGGCCCAGCATGGACGAGGTCAAGGTCAACTGGACGCGGGCCTCGGTGGTGGCCAGGTCCTCGGCGATGGCCGGGAACGCGGGAAGGTACAGGTCGGTGGCGAGCGGACCGGCGGAGACCAGGACGCCCAGCACGACGGCGAGGAAGGCGGTGGACCGCCGTCTCGGTACGGGCGCGCTCGGCTCGGAGTCACTCTCCGGGCAGGGCGGAGGGTTTTCTTGGGAATTTCGGGATGGGGTTACTGGGGGGCAGGCTTCGCTGCGAGTCACTACACTCCTTCAGCGCGCAACAGTCCCACGGCAAGGGACACGGAGGGGTACCAACCGCTCTCAACACTCGACGGGGAGTAAAAAATCCACACCATCTCATCCGATGATGTGATCTTTATTACTCGAGGTGGTCTCCCCGTGGCATGCCCGCCCTGGACCGGCCTGCGGACCTGGGCTTCCGGTCACTGCTGGCGATCCAGGACGTCGGCTGCCCGGGCTTGCCGCAGCCCGGGCGCTCCCCCGACAAGCGGCCCCGCGGTGGACCGGACGGTGCGCTCAGCAGCAGTCGCAATCACAGCAGTTGCAGTCGCAGTCACACGACGTGCACCACGCGTCACGAGGCTCGCCCGTCCACGGCCCCGGGTAGGGGTCGCGGCAGCATATCTGGCCGGTACAGGTCATGAACAGCGCGACCGCGCAGCCCTCGAACCCGCCGCGACGTCGCGGCGGGTTACTGGCCTTGGGCGTAGTGCAGCACCAGGAGCCCTGGTCAGGAACCTTGCGGGACCGCGGGGACGAACGGTCAGCATGGTCACCGCCCGGATGGTCCACCGGCTGCGGGCCCCCAGGGTCCCGGTGGTGTCCCCCGCCGTAACCTGCTTGAGCAAAAACGCGTCGCACCGCACGCTCCAGCTCGTGCACGAGCAGAGCGTGGACGAGGCGGTCGTCGGTGAACTCGGCGTCGGCGAGAGCAAGCCGCACGCCCAGGACAGCATCGTCGCACAGCTCCCGTACCCGGGCGAGGTCCGTTTCGGTGGCGACGATCGGATTCCAGGTGCCGGAAGCACGGTCGGCTTCCAGGTCCTCCACCGCGTCCAACAGGTGGGCGATCCGGCCGAACAGCCGTCCTGCTTCACGCAGCGGAGCCTCATTGCCGGGCCGCCCGGCCAGGTGCGCGGTGGAGGCGAACACGTCCCCGGTCGCCTCCTCGGTGGGTGCGGTCACCTCCAGAAGGTCGCTTCCCGGCCCGACGCGCTCCTCTACCTCGCGCTGCCGGTCCAGCACGGTCAGCAGGAGCCCGCTGTCGAATCCCAGCCGCCGTCCAGTGTCGTGGGCGTCAGCCGCCCAGTGCCGGGACAGCCTGCTGGCTGCGCCGCGCACCAGCGCTTTCCCGTACACGCCGTCTCTGTCAGCGACGTGGTCCGCCACGGTGGTTGCGGCGAGGAGCAGGGAAACCGACGCTGCCAGGCGTGCTCCCGCGCCGACAGCAACCGGAGCGCGGCGCATGCCCCGCAGCGGGCACGGTCCGGCCAGGCGCGTCTGCCGGCCCGTGTCGGTCTGAGCGGCAACCAGGGCAGAGACCACCAGTCCGTCGTAGTTGGTGGCGAGCCGCGCTGCCTGGCCGTAGTCGTCACGCAGCGCTAGGCACAGTCCGCACAGGTGGGACAGCCACTGGGTGGCCAGATCGTGCGGCAGGGAATGCCGGCATGGTCTCAGGATTCCGAACACGTGCACCGTCGCTTTCGACCTGTCGAAAGTGGTTCGTCCTTACTGATTCGGTTCGGTGGTTTCTGGTTCCGGGCAGGTAAGGAACAATCCCCGCTACCTTTATGTCGTAGATCAGCAGGAGTTCCGAGGTGCGGCCCCTCCGGCGCGGTGAACCAGGTGGAGGCCCGGTAAGCCCGGCGGGTATCCTCCACGCGGCGCCGTGCGCGTATGCCGTTGCACCGCACCGACGGCACGGAGGGAGGGACGGCGTTTCACACGTCCGCATCTGACCGAGGGGAACGCCACCGATGACCTTGTGGACCGCGCGAGCTGCACACCGGGCCTGGCTGGACGCCGAGGCGCGCCGCCTGGTGGACTTTGCCGCTGCTGCCGACCACCCCGAGCACGGTTTCGCCTGGCTTGACGGGAGCGGCGCACCGCTCCCCGAGCAGGGAGTGCACACCTGGATCACCTGCCGGGTCACCCACGTGGCCGCACTCGCCCACCTGGAAGGGATTCCCGGGGCGAGCGCACTCGCCGACCACGGGCTGCGGGCCCTGGCGGGGCCGCTGCGCGACCCGGAGCACGACGGCTGGTTCACCGCCCTGGACTCCCGCGGCACGGTCGCCGACTCGCGCAAAGAGGCCTACCAGCACGCGTTCGTGCTCCTCGCAGCGGCAAGCGCTACCGTGGCCGGACGGCCCGGCGCGCGGGAACTCCTCGACGCCGCCGCGGCAGTGATCGAACAGCGGTTCTGGGAGGAAGAGACAGGCCGCTGCCGGGAGAGCTGGGATGCCGCGTGGCACGCCGACGAGCCCTACCGGGGCGCTAACAGCAACATGCACCTGGTAGAAGCGTTCCTCGCGGTGTTCGACGCCACCGGGGACCGGGTGTGGGCGGAGCGTGCGCTGCGGATCGCCCACTTCTTCGTCCACGAGGTGGCCGCGCCCCGCGACTGGCGGCTCCCCGAGCATTTCACCCCCGACTGGCAGGTCGTGGCCGACTACAACACCGACGACCGCGCCCACCCGTTCCGCCCCTACGGGGTCACCGTCGGCCACGTCCTGGAATGGGCCCGGCTCCTGGTGCACGTGGAGGCGGCGCTGCCTGACCCGCCGTCGTGGCTGCTCGCCGACGCGGAGGCGATGTTCGCCGCCGCCGTGGCACGCGGCTGGTCGGTGGACGGAACGGAAGGCTTCGTCTACACCCTCGACTACGACGACACTCCGGTGGTGCGCTCCCGGATGCACTGGGTGGTGGCCGAGGCGATCTCCGCTGCGGCGGTACTGGGGCAGCGTACTGGCGACGAGCGCTACGAGCACTGGTACCGGACGTGGTGGGACCATGCCGCCACGTATTTCGTGGACACCGTGCAGGGCAGTTGGCACCACGAGCTCGACCCGACGCTCGCTCCCCCGCCCGGCGGCACGTGGAGCGGCAAACCTGACGTTTACCACGCCTACCAGGCGACCCGGCTGCCGCTGCTGCCGCTGGCGCCCAGCCTGGCGGGGGCGCTCGCCACGGTGGGCTGACCGCCAGGGGAAGAGCCGCGCGCCCGGCCGGGGCAGGCCGGGAATGGTACGAGGTGGGCGGACCGCACCTGCCCGGGTCTGTGGTCCGCCGCCCGGGCAGGGCAGCGGGCTCGGCCCGCGTCCGCACCCGGTCCGAGTCCGCTTCCTTGTCCCGGGCTTTCTGTGCTTCTCCGCGGCCCTCAGGTGGGAGAGAATGAGGGCGGTCCGGCCTGTCCGGGCCTGGAGTGGACGATTCTGAGCCGGAGAAGGGCCCGAGCATGTCACGCGCGCCGCAGGAAGACCCCCGTCAGGACACGCCCGCGATCAGCGCTCCGACCCGGTCGGCCGCGGGTATCCCGGCGGTCATCAACAGCCTGCGGGTGGTCAGCCGCCAGTCCGGTGCCGCGCGCGGCCTGGCAACCTTGCGTGACGTCAACCAGAAGACAGGCTTCGACTGCCCGGGATGCGCCTGGCCGGAGGGGGAGCGCCGCCACCTCGCGGAGTTCTGCGAAAACGGCGCCAAAGCGGTGGCGGAAGAAGCGACACGCCGCGCAGTGACCCCCGAGTTCTTCGCCCGCTACTCGGTGGCGGAACTGGCCACCCGCTCCGGCTACTGGCTGGGCCAGCAGGGACGGCTCACCCACCCGGTCTTCCTGGACAAGGGCGCCACCCACTACGTGCCGGTGTCCTGGGAGCGCGCTTTCTCCCTGATCGCTGAGGAGCTAGCCGCACTGGACTCCCCGGACGAGGCCGTGTTCTACACCTCGGGCCGGACCAGTAACGAAGCAGCGTTCCTCTACCAGCTTTTCGCCCGCAAGTTCGGCACCAACAACCTGCCGGACTGTTCCAACATGTGCCACGAGTCCTCCGGGGTGGCGCTCACCGAGACGCTCGGCGTCGGCAAAGGCAGCGTGCTGCTGGAGGACCTCTACCAGGCGGATCTGATCATTGTGGCCGGGCAGAACCCGGGCACCAACCACCCGCGGATGCTCAGCGCCTTGGAGAAGGCCAAACGCGGCGGCACCCGCATCATCACGGTCAACCCCCTGCCCGAAGTGGGGCTGATGCGGTTCAAGAACCCGCAGAAGGCGCGCGGCATTGTCGGGGGCGGCACCCGGCTCACCGACCTGTTCCTGCAGATCCGCCTGGGCGGGGACTTGGCGCTCTTCCGCGCCTGGAACCGGATGCTTGTCGAAGCGGACCGGGACAACTCCGGCTCAGTGCTGGATCGGGAGTTCATTGCCGAGCACACCCACGGCTTCGACGCTTTTGTCGACGAACTGTGCGCCGACAGCGACGAGAAGTTCTGGGCCGACGTCGACACCGCCACGGGCCTGCCGCGGGAGCAGATCACCGAAGCACTGGAGATGATCCAGGCCAGCAAGCGGATCGTCGTGTGCTGGGCGATGGGGCTGACCCAGCACAAGCATTCGGTGCCCACGATCCGCGAGGTCGTCAACTTCCTGCTGCTGCGCGGCAACGTGGGCCGCCCCGGAGCAGGCGTGTGCCCGGTCCGCGGGCACAGCAACGTGCAAGGCGACCGCACTGTCGGCATCGTGGAGAAGCCGAAAGAGGAGTTTCTCGACGCGCTCGGCGCAGAATTCGGGTTCGAGCCGCCGCGCCACCACGGCTATGACACGGTGCGAGCAATTCGTGCCATGCGGGACGGCAAGGTGGGGGTGTTCTTCGCGATGGGCGGCAACTTCGTGTCCGCCTCCCCCGACACGCTTGTCACCGAGGACGCGATGCGGCGGTGCCGGCTGACCGTGCACGTGTCCACCAAGCTTAACCGTTCCCACGTGGTCACCGGGGCTCGGGCGCTCATCCTCCCCGCCCTAGCCCGCACCGACCGCGACCTGTCGGGCGGCAAGGAGCAGTTTGTCACGGTGGAAAACTCGATGGGGATGGTGCACTCGTCCCGCGGGTCGGTGCGGCCGCTCTCTGACCAGATGCGGTCGGAAGTGTCGATCGTGGCGGGCCTGGCCCGGCGGGTGTTCGGCCCGGACGACCCGGTGCCGTGGGAGGACTTCGCCCGCGACTACGACCTGATCCGCGACCGGATCGAGCGGGTCATCCCCGGTTTTGCGAACTACAACGAGCGGGCGCGCCGCCCCGGCGGGTTCCTGCTGCCGCATGCGCCGCGCGACAGCCGCCGCTTCCCCACCGCCACGGGGAAAGCCAACTTCACGGTCAACCGGATGACTCCGCTGACTGTGCCGGAAGGACGTCTGCTGCTGCAGACCCTGCGCTCGCACGACCAGTACAACACGACGGTCTACGGGCTCGACGACCGATACCGGGGGGTACGCGGCGGCCGACGGGTGGTCCTCGTCAACCCGGAGGATGCGCAGCGGCTCGGCCTGGCTGACGGCTCGTACACCGACATTGTCAGCGAATGGCCGGACGGTGTGGAGCGGCGGGCCGCCCACTACCTGGTCGTGTACTATCCGACGGCTCCGGGCTGTGCCGCCGCCTACTATCCGGAGACCAACGTGCTTGTGCCGTTGGACTCGACCGCGGAAGGGTCGAACACGCCCACGTCGAAGTCGATCGTGGTGCGGTTCGAACCGGACAGCGGTCCGGTGGAGACTGGTTGAGCGCTTCCGCGTCCAGGTTTTCTCCCTGCTCTCCGGTTGGGAAAGCGGTCCCTGGGTAACCGCGAAAGCAGACGCCGGACAACGCCACGGTTGGCCGGTCCCGGCCACGATGCGTCTTTGCGGCGCTTCTGGTGCATCACACCTAGAGAGGCGCCAACGGGGCGTCACACCCAGCAGGAAGGACAATGATGTCCACGACCGCTTCGCAGCCCGTTCGGCTCAACGCCCTGGAAATCGGCATCATCGCGCTCGTCAGCGACTCCCACGCCCTTGCCCGGTGCGGTCGCCCTATGGCTCTGTCTGTGGCCGGGCACGATCACCACATCGTGTCCGTGCAGCCTGTGGACGCGCCCTTGTGGACGCCGCTGATCAGCCGGGACGCGGCGCTGGCTGCACTTCCGGGGCGTGATGCCTCCGCAGACGAGGTGTTGGCCGCCGTGGCGGCATTGGCTAGGCGAATCGCCCCGCCCGGGCATCTGGTGGATGTGGGGGCGCGCGGGGTGTTTGTGGACGCCGCCGCCAAGACGCGCATCCCCGCACCCGTGGTCATCACGCCGCAGGAAGAGTGGGGTGCGGTCCGCGCCGTCGTGTCCCGCTGGGCCGCGTGAGCGGTCTGCGTCGACGGCCTCGCCAAACATTCACGGTGAAGATGCCCTGAACTGGGAAGTTCCCCTGGCAGCGGCGTGCTCGGCGACCAGCGTCAGCGAGGTGAGGCATGGACAGCGACAGCACTTTCCAGGGAACCTCCTACGATCCGGTTCCCGGTGGGAGCATGGCCTCTGCCACGGTTGACGTGCACGGCACTGTGGTGGCGTGGAGCTTGGGGGCCCAGTGGCTGTTTGGCTACCTCCCTTCAGAGGCGGTGGGTCGTCCGATCACCGAAGTGTTCGGGCTCGGCGGTCCCGCACCGATCGACTTCGCGTCGTATCCCGCGGCGTGGGTCGGCGAGGTGAACGCGCATGCCCGGGACGGTACTCCGCTGCCGTTGCAGTTGTATGCGCACCCGCTGCACGGCCCGCAAGGGATTGTCCACTGGTATCTGACCATCTTGGACCGGTCTGCGTCTCAGGAGAACCAGCCGCCGGTGGAGGACCCGGATCTGGCACACCTGCGCGAGTGGACGCTGGCCCAATCGCCGCTGCCAGTGGCGATCTTCAACCACAAGGGGCAGCTCGCCGAGATGAACGATTCGATGGCCCGCCTCTCCGGGATTCCCGTGCAAGAAGCCTTGGGGAAGCGGCTACGGGAGCTCACCCCGCTGCCGATCTTCACCGAATTCGACGACCTTGTGGCACGGACCCTGCGGGAAGGGAAGCTGATCCGCCACGAGGTGCGCAGCCAGTTGCGCGAGGACTCCCCGGAACGTGCCTGGACGCTGTTCTTTGCGCCGCTGAAGGACCCTGCCGGGCACAACCGGGGCGCCGCCTGCACGGTGTTCGACACCTCTGAGCAGTACTGGGCGCGCCGCCGCTTGGCCGTGCTGAACGACGCCAGCATGCGGATCGGCACCACGTTGGATATGACCCGTACCGCAGAAGAGACCGCGGAGGTGCTGGTCCCCCAGTTCGCCGACTCGGCTTTCGTGCTGCTGCTGGAGTCGGTCTTCAAGGGCGCGGAACCGACGTTCGCTCCGCTCCACGACCCGGTTTCCCTGCGGTGCCTGGTCCGCCGCTCCACTTTGCGGGAACCCCTCCATATCGAGGGGATCCCTGAACCGGGCAAGGTGGCGCGCTTCCCGTTGAACTCGCCGCTGGGCCGGTGCCTGTCGGAGCAGCGCTCGGTACGGTTCCGGGTGGACTCCGCGGAGCTCGAGGAATGGCTGGAACGGTACCCCGCCTACCGGGAGATCATCCAGGCGGCCGGGGTGCGGTCGTTCATGATGCTGCCGCTGCTGGTTGGTGGCCGCCCGTTCGGTCTCATCCTGCTCACCCGGCGCCACGGCTTGGCGCCGTTCAGCAAGGACGACCTGCTGTTGGCGCAGGACATTGCCACCCGGGCCGCGGCGCGGATCGACAACGCCCGCCGCTATTCGCGGGAGCGCAGCGCTGCGCTGACTCTCCAGCGGAGCCTGCTGCCGCAGCGGCTGCCGCACAATTCCGCGGTGGAGGTCGCCACCCGCTACATGCCTGCCGGTTTCCGGTTCGGGGTGGGCGGCGACTGGTATGACGTGATCTCGCTGTCGGGGGCGCGGGTGGCGCTCGTGGTGGGGGACGTCACCGGGCACGGGCTGCACGCTTCCGCCACCATGGGGCAGTTGCGCACGGCGGTGCGCGCCCTCTCGGATGTGGACTTGGTGCCGGAAGAGCTCCTCACCTACCTGGACGATCTGGTGATCCGACTCAACACGGAGGAGGCGACCTACTCTTCCGCCGAGGAAAGCCCTCGGCCGGACACCATGCCCGAGATCGGCGCGACCTGCCTGTATGCGATCTACGATCCGGTGTCGCGACGCTGCTCTATGGCGCGGGCCGGGCATCCTCCGCCTGCCGTGGTCCACCCGGACGGGTCGGTCGAGTTCGTGGCCATGCCCGCGGGGCCTCCGCTGGGGGTGGGCGGGGTGCCGTTCGAGTCGGTGGAATTCGAGGTGTCACCCAGCAGTCTGCTGGTGCTCTACACCGACGGCCTGGTGGAGTCGCGGACCACGGGCATGGACCAGGGGTTGGAGCAGTTGCGCGCGGTCTTGTCGCAGTCTTCCTCGTCGCTGGAGGGAGTCTGCGATTCGGTGGTGCGCACCCTGCTGCCGGCTGGTGCGATCGACGATGCAGCGCTGCTGGTGGCCCGCACCCGCGCCTTGGATTCCCGCAAGGTGGCCACGTGGGACCTGCCTGCGGACCCCGCAGTGGTGGGGGAGGTCCGCGCGTGGACGACACGGCAGTTGGCCGCGTGGGGGTTGGAGGAGTTGGCGTTCACCACCGAACTGGTGGTCAGCGAACTGGTGACCAACGCGATCCGCTATGCCAGCGCCCCCATCCAGTTGCGGCTGATCCAGGATGGGACGCTGATCTGCGAGGTCTCCGATGCCAGCAACACTGCGCCGCATCTGCGGCGGGCGCGGACCTTTGACGAGGGGGGACGCGGCCTGTTCCTGGTGGCGCAGCTCAGTCGCCGCTGGGGGACGCGACACCGCACCAACGGCAAGACGATCTGGGCGGAGCAGGCCCTGCCGTAAAGCGGTCCGAGCAGCTGAGCGGCTTCCGGTTCAGGCGAGGGCGCGCCGGGCAGCGTCCCGGAGGGTAGCGGCCATCGCGGCGACGGGCTCGGGCAGGCGCGGCCGGTAGACGAGGAAGATGGTGCGGGCCAGGTCGGTCCCGGAGAGCTGGTGGGCGTGCCACTGGTGTTCGGGGTGGGTCCGGAGGATGGTGGCGGGGACGAGGCCGATACCCACGCCGGCACGGATCAGCGCGAGGGTGACCTCGTAGTCGCGGGTCTCGTAGGCGACGGTCACTTCCACGCCGGCTTCGGCAGCCGCGGTCTCCAAGGCGATTCGGTTGTGGATGCCGGGTGCACCGCAGATCCACTCTTCATCGGCGAGGTCGGCCAGGGTGATCCGGGGCTTGTCGATGGCTGGGTGCCCGTCAGGCAGGACGAGCATCAGGGGGTCGGTTAGGAGGCGTTCCCGGCGGAGGCCGGTGGCGGACGGCAGCTCGGTCCCGGGATAGCAGTGGGTGATGAGCAGGTCGAGGTCGCCGGAGGTGACGAGCCCGTAGCCGTCAGGGGGTTCCACGTCGCTGAGGGCGAGCCGCACGTGGGGGTGGGCGCGGCGGAATTCCGCGAGGGCGCTCGGCAGGAGGGTGGTGCCTGCGCTGGCGAAGGCGCCCAGGCTGAGGGTGGACGGGTGCTGGCCGAGGGTGGCGCGCACGGCCCGTTCCGCTTCGCGGAGTTCCCCGAGGACGCGTTCCCCGTGGTCGAGCAGGACCCGCCCGGCCTCGGTGAGCCGCACCCCGTTGCGGCCGCGTTCGAGGAGTGCGCAGCCAAGTTCCCGTTCGAGTTTGGCGAGCTGTTGGGAGAGCGCGGGCGGGGTGAAGGACAGGCGTTCCGCGGCCGCGGTAATGGA
This sequence comes from Thermobifida fusca NBRC 14071 = JCM 3263, assembly GCF_001592045.1. Classification (GTDB taxonomy): domain Bacteria; phylum Actinomycetota; class Actinomycetes; order Streptosporangiales; family Streptosporangiaceae; genus Thermobifida; species Thermobifida fusca. The sequence continues at coordinate 17,075 of NZ_BCWB01000023.1, forward strand.
CCCCGCGCGTGCCACTTCCACGAGGACTCGCAGTCGGTTCGCGTCGAGCACCACACCCCCATGCGGCAAGAGATTCTTAATCTTCTTTAGAAAGAGTAACTTTAACTTAATTCCTCTGGTGGGCAGAGTGGAACCATGACGTCACGCATCACTGTGTCCCGTCAGGTCCCCACGACCTTCGACGTGCACCTCGCTGTCCAACGCACCGCTCCCTATCTGCGTCGCACCCCGCTCCTGCGCACTCGTCTGCGGGGCCGCCCCCTGCTGCTGAAGCTGGAGCATTTGCAGCTCACCGGTGCGTTTAAACTACGCGGCGCCTTGAATGCGCTACTCACCGGGGACAGGGGTGAACGGGTGGTTACCGCCTCGGGTGGCAACCACGGCCTCGGAGTGGCCACCGCCGCGCACCTGCTCGGCGGTACGGCCACCGTGTACGTACCCGAGACCGTTCCCGCGGTCAAGGAGCGGCGGTTGCGGGACGCCGGTGCCGACGTGGTTCGGGCCGGCACCGAGTACGCGGCAGCGGAAGCCGCAGCCCGCGCCTACGCGGACACCGAAGGGCTCCGCTACATCCACGCCTACAACGACCCGGACGTGGTCGCAGGCCAAGGCACGCTCGGCCACGAGATCGTCGCCGACGCACCCGACTGCGATGCAGTCGCCGTGGCCGTAGGCGGCGGCGGTCTCGCCGCAGGCGTGAGCCTGGGCATCGGCGACGAACGGCTCACCGTCGCGGTAGAGCCGCGCGGCTGCGCCAGCCTGCACGCCGCATTCGCCGCCGGCGAGCCCGTGGACACCCCGGTCGATTCAGTAGCGGCCTCGGCCTTGGGCGCCTCCCGGGTGGGCGACATCCCGTTCGCGGTACTGCGCGACCGCAACGTGACCTCCACCCTCGTCTCGGACCCCGAGATCCTTGCCGCCCGCGACCTGCTGTGGGAGGAATTCCGGATCGCGGTGGAGCCCGCCGCGGCTACTCCCATGGCTGCCTGGCTGGCCGGGCACGTCCCCGGCGAACTGCCGTGCGTGGTGATCTGCGGCGCCAACGCCGACTGGCGTCCCCTGGACTGACCGGTGACGCGGCCACCGGTCAGGGGATAGGCCGCGACCCCGGTGCCGCCCCGCGGGAGAACAAACGGCGCAGCGACAGCCTCCCCTGCTCCGGGGCATAGGCGCGCAGCAGCAGCCCCACCAGCGGGAAGAGCACGACCAGCCCAGCCAACGTCAACATCCGCGCCCCCGCGGCCGCCCGGCGCTGCCCGTGCAGCGCGTAGGTGCGGTCCCAGGTGCGCAGATAGCGGTAGAGGTCGCGGAGCGGCCCCCCGATGCGGCGGGCGGAGACCGGGGCGCGCAGCCGGTCGCTGTAGCGCACCGTACGTCCCAACCGGTGCAGGTGGATCGCCAAGTCCAGGTCTTCGAAAATGTCCGGCCCGGGACAGGCGTGGTCGCGGAGCTCCCGCCAGCATTCCTTGGTCACCGCCATGTTGGACCCCCACAGCATGGGGTGGCCGGAGAGCACCCGGTTGACCCGGTGGCACAGCAGCCGCTGGGCGGCCAGCCCGGTGCGGCGCAGCGGCGCATCGTAGAACCAGGACGGTCCGGTCGCGGCCGCCACGTCCGGATCAGCGAACGCTTCCGCGAGCCGCTGCGACCAGTCCGGTTCCACCACGGTGTCGGCGTCGATCCGCCCCAGAATGTCTCCGGTGGCTTCGTCGAATCCGCGATTGCGCGCTGGGATCAGCCCTTGGACGGTTTCACGGATGACCCGGACCCCGTACTCGCGGTACTTCTCGGCGATCTCCGCGGTGCGGTCAGTGGAGTTGTTGTCGACGACGAGGATCTCGTCCACCGGCACGATCTGGTTCACTAACGCATTCAGACAGCGTTCGATCACCGCCTCCTCGTTGTAGGCGGGCACGACCACCGAGATCTTCATCGTCTCCCCACCGTCCAGGCCTGGGTCAGTTGACTAAGACCGGCCGGCGGGACGGGCCGCGTCACCCAACCGGCTCCGCGTCCCACCGGCCGCTGCACCGCACTGCGCGGATCATCCTGTTGCTTCGACTGCCGGAGTGACCGCACCCGATTCTCCATCGGACGCATCCGCACACTAGTGAAACCGCGGGTGATGTCTCCATTCACCGCTAGCCCCACAGCATTCCGGACAGGCCCGCACCGAGGAAAGCCCGGGACGCGGGCGCGCCGGGCGGCGCGGCGGTCAGCAGCGGGGGACGAGCGCCGTGTAGCGGCCGCTCTCGTCCCGTTCGAGGTCGAGCAGTGCCACCACCGCAGAGCGGTCGATCGGGCCGTAGACGTGCCGGAACACCACCCCGTCTTCGAATCCGGGCGGTGCGGGGACGACCCGCTCGTCACGGACTTCCACCCCTTCGGCGAGTCCAGCCTCGTCGATGACGAGGGCGATCACCGGGCTGGGCGGATTGCGGAAGAAGGCGTTGGCGACCCGCAGTGTCATCTCTTCGTCGGCCACGCCGTGGATGAATCCATCCCGCTGCAGTGACGCGGGAGCATACGGGCGATCAGGGTTGGCCCGCCATCTCTCAATCGGTGCCACGTGGTAGATCACTGAACATTTCTACCGCGATTTTCGCCTTCTTCGTCACGTTCTTCCGCGGATCACGCGTTCTCCGACTTGAAATCCCAGGACAAGTTGAGTGAGAAGTTTGTCTCCCTAGAGGCAGGGTCGGGCTTCTGCTAGAAAATTGTCTATTTTCTGTTTGTTTGCAGCGGAGATTCCCCACCGCTTCTCCGCGGATGTTCCCAAAAACGCACGGGGCGCCCCGGCAGGCCAAGCGTGCTGCCGGGGCGCCCCGTGCGGGTGGCGAACGTCAACCGCTCTTATGAGGAGCGGGGCAGGAGTTCCGCCATCCACGCTTCGACGTCCGCGGAAGTGCGCGGCAGGGCCGCGGACAGGTTGCGGTTACCCTCCGGGGTGACGAGGATGTCGTCTTCGATGCGCACCCCGATCCCGCGCAGTTCCTCGGGCACGGTCAGGTCGTCGGGCTGGAAGTACAGGCCCGGCTCCACGGTGAGCACCATGCCGGGCTGCAGGATGCCGTCCACATAGGCTTCGGTGCGCGCCACCGCGCAGTCGTGCACGTCCAAGCCGAGCATGTGCCCAGTGCCGTGCAGGGTGTAGCGGCGCTGCAGGCCGAGTTCCAGCACGCGTTCCACGGACCCTTCCAGCAGCCCCCATTCGATGAGCCCTTCGGCGAGGACCCGCTGCGCGGTGTCGTGGTAGGCGCGGAACGGACGGCCGGGACGCACTTCGGCGATACCCGCCTCTTGGGCGGCGTAGACCAGGTCGTAGACGCGGCGCTGCACGTCGGTGAACCGGCCGCTGACCGGAAGAGTCCGGGTGACGTCCGCGGTGTAGAGCGTGGTGGTCTCCACACCCGCGTCGAGCAGCAGCAGGTCACCGGGGCGCACCGGTCCGTCGTTGCGCACCCAGTGCAGCGTGGTGGCGTTCGGCCCGGACGCAGCGATCGTGCCGTAGCCGACATCGTTGCCTTCCACGCGGGCCCGCAGGAAGAAGGTGCCTTCAACGTAGCGTTCCGAGGTGGCCTGGGCCTGCGGCAGCGCCCGGACGACGTCTTCGAAGCCGCGGACCGTGGAGTCGACGGCCCGCTGGAGCTGGGCGATCTCCCAGTCGTCTTTGACGAGACGCGTGTCGTGCAGGAAGATCGCGAGCTCTTCGTCGCGCTTCTTGTCCTCTTCCGCGGTAGTGCCTTCCGAGGAGCGGCGCAGCGTGACCACCGCTTCCAGGGTCGAATCGTGGCCCCGCAGGATCCGGGTGGGTGCCTCAGGGGCTTCGCGCAGCACCTCAGGCAGGGTGCGCACGTCGCGGGTGGGCAGCCCGTAGAGGGTGGCTGCCTCAGCGAGGCTGTTGCGGCGGCCCACCCACAGCTCCCCGTAGGCGTCGAGCCAGAATTCGCCGTTCTCCCGGCTGGAGCGGGGCCGCAGGTAGAGCACGACGTCGTGACCGCCGTCCTCCCGCGGCTCGAACACCAGGCAGCCGTCCTCGGACTGGTCACCGGTCAGGTACACGTAGTCGCTGGCCGCCCGGAAGGGATAGTCGGTGTCATTGGACCGGGTCTTCAGGTTTCCGGCGGGGATCACTAGCCGTTCACCGGGGAACCGGGCGCTCACCGTGGCGCGCCGCTTCGCGGTGTAGGCGGCTTGTTCGATGGGCTCCAGGTCGCGCCGTTCGGTATCAGCCCAGCCGGTGCGCATCCAGGCGGCAAGCTCAGGGGAGACGTCTTTATAAGGACCGTTCTTGCGCCCCTTGAACTGCGGTTGCGCGTCCTTCTTCGCGCCGCGGTCCTGCTGGGTTCCGGGGTACTGCTGCTCGGTCACGGCTGCCCTCCTCATCGCGTGTCCCACCCGGTCCAACCCCGTGAAGGGTGGTTCTGTTTCCCATGCTAGGAGGAGGCAGTCGTGAAAGGCCTTTCCGGTCATCGGGACGCAACGGAACGGTGAAAGTTTCATCTCACCAGGCCGCCAGCGGGGTATGCCCCGAAGAGAGGCGCGGCAGCCTTAAGCCGTCGCGGGCCCTGGAACACGCCCCGCACGCTCGGGGATCGACCTCCCCCGTCCAGGTGAAGGCTGCCGAGCCTCCCCCATCTGCGGCCCGGGTGCGAACAATCTGACCGTCGAACGCGGCCGCGCCCCGCCCTGTCGGGTGTCCCGACTGCGGCTGCCCCCAGCGGCGAGGAACGCCTGTCACTCGACAGCGGGGAACGCCAGATACCTCCGCTCGGGATGCTGAGCATCCCGCACCGCCGCACCAGGAGCAGGGAGAGGAGCTGCTTCGACGCAGCGGGGTTCCGGGCGGCTGCAGCTGCTCTTACGGAACACCGGTCCGTGATTCATTCGCTGCTTCTCAATCTTTCAGGATCATTGAGATGATTTCAGCGGCGTGCGCTGCATTCACTATCGCTCTCCGCAATATCCCCAAAAGCGGCGATCGACTGCTGCACGTCTTTGGGCCGTTCCAAGCAGAGCGTTTCCACGCACACGATGGTGGGGCCGAGAAGTCGGAAGAACCCCAGAGTAGTGAACGAGGCAGTCAGCGCGGTGTGGGCACCACAGCGAGAAAAATCTGCACATCAATGAGTGCATTTCGCCCTATGCGGTAGGTAACGCCGTTTCCATTCACCTCGCGGCCAACGAGGAGCAGACGCAGCAGGGCCGGCTCATCGAGGAAAGCCCGCGCCGGTGTCGAGGACGCGTGAGCGGCCCGGTCCGCTCACCGCAGTTGCGTAGCCCCTCCCCGCTCCCCGGCAGGGCATGCGGGGGTCAGCGCGAGGCGTTCGGGCCGTACCTCGCGTCGTGGTTCTTCGGGTCCCGCGGATCGGCGATGTTGCCGAGGATCACCGCAACCGGCGGGATTGCCGCGGCCACCACGCACATCACGATCCCCCAGTCCGCTCCGGCCAGGGCGCCCACCGGAGCGGCCAAGGCAAACAAGAGCAGGCAGACCGTCATCAGCACGACATAGCGTTGCTTACGGCGCGGCTGGGTCTGCCAGCGCCGCCGCAAGGCACCCCGGTGCTTGGGCTTGGGCACGGCTCGCAGCCCGTCCGCGGTCAGCCCTGCACCGGGCGCGGCGCCGACGCCAAGTGGGTGACGAACCAGTCGCGGGCCAGCTCCGCCACTGTCTCCAATGCGCCTGGCTCCTCGAACAGGTGGCCTGCCCCCGGGACGATGGTGAGCCGGTGTTCGCTGCGCAGCCGCACCTGGGCCTGCCGGTTCACGTCGAGGACGTGCACGTCGTTGCCGCCCACAATGAGCAGGGTGGCGGCACGTACCGACTCCAACGCCTCCCCAGCCAAATCCGGGCGGCCGCCGCGGGACACCACGGCCTGCACATCACTGTCCGGTGAGGCCGCCGCCACCAGTGCCGCCGCGGCCCCCGTACTCGCCCCGAAATAGCCGATCGGCAGGTGTGCGGTCTCCGGGCGCTCCCGGATCCACTCGGCTGCCACGGCGAGCCGCCCCGCCAACAGCTCGATGTCGAACACGTTCTCCCGGTCCTGAGCTTCGGCTTCGCTGAGCAGGTCGAACAGCAGCGTGCCCAAGCCGCCCCGCTGGAGTTCCGCGGCGACGTAGCGGTTGCGCGGCGAATGCCGTCCACTGCCGCTTCCGTGGGCGAACACCACCATGCCCACGGCCCGTTCCGGCACGGTCACATGCCCGGGAAGGCGGATCGGTCCGGCCTGGATCTCCACTTCTTCGTCCACCCTGCCCGGTGCGGGCGTCTGCTCCACCCGCGGACGGGCGGCCGCGCGCGCCAGCAGCTCGGTGACTTCCCTATCCGGTGTCTGGGTGAAGTCGGTGTACCACTGGCCGATCGCGGAGAAGATCTCCGGCACCAGGGGGCAGATCACCTCGTCGGCTTCCTCTTCCAAGCGCGCCACTGCGTCCGGCGCGCCCACTGGGATCGCCACCACGACGCGGCTCGCCCCCAGATGTCGAGCGACCTGGCAGGCGGCGCGCGCCGTGGAACCGGTGGCAACCCCGTCGTCGACGATCACGGCGGTTCGTCCCCGCAGCGGGATGCGCGGCCGGTCTCCGCGGAACTGGCGGATCCGGCGTTCCAGTTCCCGGCGTTCGCGTTCCTCTACCTCCGCGAAAGCTTGCTCGCTCACCCCGGCCATGGTCATGGCTCGCTGGTGAACGATGCGGGCCCCGTCCTCACCGATCGCACCCATGGCCCACTCGGGGTGGAACGGCACGCCGATCTTGCGGACCACGATCACATCCAGCGGGGCGGAGAGCGCGGTAGCGATCTCGAACGCTACGGGGACGCCGCCGCGCGGCAGGCCGAGCACGACGACGTCCTGGCCGGCGAGCCGCCGCGCCACCTCTCCGGCGAGCCGCCGTCCCGCATCTGTCCGGTTGATGTACGACATCTGGGTCCTCCCCGGCACAACTCCCGTGGGGCAGGCGCTACCCGCGAGGTCTCTTCTAATGCGGAAAGACCACCGTCCCTCCGGACATCACCTTGTTTCCACGGTTTTGCCCCTGTAAGGGGACTACTGCCCCGCTATCCCCATGAGGGGCATGACATTCGACCAGAAATCTGTTCATGATCTTGAATTGTGAACATGATCCTGTCTTTCATGTGCCTGTTGTCTCGACTCCAGGGCGGTGGTCAGTGACCCATCCGCTTTACCCTGTGGGCAACTCCGACACACCTCACGATCGCAACGCGGGTTCGTCCGAGGGCTGCCCGGTGTCGCTCGACGACCGCGAAGCGCTGCACCGTCTCGCGGTACCGGTCTACGGGGAACTCGATGCGGACCTGCCCGACGTACTGGAACGGCTGCGGAAGCAGTTCGGGCGGATCGCTCCTGTGGAGGTCGCGCCCGGAGTAGCCGCGTGGATCCTGCTGGGCTACGACGTCAACCGGCGGGTGCTGCAGGACTCTGCCGAGTTCGCCCGGGACCCGCGCCGGTGGCGGGAAGCTCGTGAAGGGCGCGCCACTCCGGAGAAGGTGCCGGGACCGTTCTGGTACTTCCGGAACGCGCTCGCCTCCGATGATCCCGACCACAGCCGCTACCGTCCGGTGATCGTGGACGCGCTCAGCGGGATCACCGCTGACGGCACACGGCTGGCGGTGCGGCGGATCGCCACTGAGCTGCTCGCTCCCGTGGCGCTCACCGGGAAAGCAGACCTGGTTGCCGACTTCGCGTTCCGGGTGCCGCTGCTGGTCCTCAACCGCTACTTCGGCCTGTCCGCAGAGGAAGGCCTCGAGCTGGTCGAGCTGATGCGGCAGGTGTGGGACGGCGGTGAGGAAGCGGAGAAAGCACGGCTGGGCCTCTTCGCCTACGCCCAGTCGGTGACCGCGCGCCGGCGCGAGAATCCGGGAAGCGACATCGTCTCCCGGATGGTCCGCCACCCCAACGCATTGGACGACGAAGAGATCGCGCACCAGCTCATCCTGCTTATTTCAGCGGCACACGACCCGCTGATGAACCTCATCGCCAACACCGCGCACACCCTCCTCACCGACGAGGAGGTCCGCTACGACCTGGCCGGCGCCCACCTGCGGGTCGAAGAGGTCGTGGACACGGTGCTGTGGCGGTCTCCGCCGATCACGCTGCTGCCGGGGCGCTACCCGGTGCGCGACACCCTGCTGGAAGGCGCGTACGTGCAGGAAGGCGACTGCTTGATCATCGGCTACGGTCCGGCACACGCCGACCCGGCGGTTGCCCCGTACATCGACCCGCTCAGCCCGTCCGGGATCCGCGGCCACCTGGCGTGGGGGACCGGGCCCCACGCGTGCCCGGCGCAGCGGATCTCCCGGCAGATCGCGGTCGACGCGGTGAGTGCGCTGCTGGACCTGTTGCCGGACGTGCGTCTCGCGGTTCCCCCCGAGTCGCTGGAGCGGCGCCGTTCCCTGTTCGCCCACGGACTCAAGGCGCTTCCTGTCACCTTCACCCCCGTCGACATCACCCCACCAACGGAGGCACCATGGCAGCAGTCCCAGAACCCATCGTCCTCGTCCCAGGAAAATCCCGCGAGCAAGCCCTCCAGCTCCGTGAAGCGGGGCCGCTTGCCCGAGTGGTGGTCGAAGGTCTGGAAGTTTGGGCGCTGACCCACGACCGGGAGCTGCGGGAAGCACTCATCGACCCCCGGTTCCGCCGCAACTGGCGTACCTGGCGTGCGCTCAACGAAGGCGAAGTGGCCACCGACCACCCGGTGGCGGCGATGGTGTACCTGGACAACATGCTCACCGTGGACGGTGAAGCCCACCGGAGGATGCGGAGCCCGGTGGCACAGGCGTTCACCCCGCGGCGGGTCGAACTGCTGCGTCCGCGGGTCACCGAGATCGTCAATGCCCTGCTGGACCAGCTTGCGGAGCGGGACGGTACTGTCGACTTCAAAACCGAGTTCGCCTATCCGCTGTCCATGCGCGTGTTCAGCGCGCTGTTCGGAATCCCCGAGCGCGACCACGGCCGCATGCAGCAGATGGTCAACACGGCGTTCTCCCCGTCCTCGCCGGAGGAAGTGCGTGCCATGCGGGAGGAGTTGGACGCCTTCCTCGACGAACTGATTGAGGACAAGCGCCGCTCCCCTGGCGAGGACCTCACCTCTGCCCTCGTCACAGCCACGGACGAGGAGCACAAGCTCAGCGACGCGGAGCTGCGCGACACCCTGTGGCTCCTGGTCACTGCCGGGTTTGAGACCACGTCCTCTGCGCTTGCCAATGCGGTGCAGACGCTGCTGACGCGCCCCGATCAGTTGGCGCACCTGCGGTCCGGATCGATCGCGTGGGAGGATGCGATCGAAGAGGTGTTGCGCCAGTCCAGCAGCGTGGCGACGCTGCCGTTCCTGTTCGCAGCCGAGGACGTACAGATCGGCGACCGCACGATCCGCGCCGGGGAACCGGTGCTGCTCGCCTACTTGGCGGCCAACCTCGACGTTGAGCGGTACGGCGAGGATGCGGCCGAGTTCGACGCCACCCAGTCGCGGCCCCGGCACTTGGCGTTCGGCCACGGACCGCACACCTGCCTGGGCGCGGCCCTGGCCCGCCTGGAGATGGAGGTGGCGCTGACGACGCTGTTCACCGAGTTCCCGGAGGTCAGCCTCGCTGAGGGGGAGACGCCCCGTCTGGAGTCGGTGTTCATCCACGCCCCTGCCGCGCTGCCGATCCGGCTGGGTCCCCGCCGGACTGCCGCATAGCAGCGGGATGTAACAAGTCACGTGCCGTCCACTGTGCGACTGCCGTCACGGCACTGGGCCGCGCGGTAGTCCCAGTGGACGGTCCGTACGTTATGGCGCGGGATCGCCGACCTGGTCCGGCTGCTTCTCCCACGGCCGGGGCAGCAGTCCGAGGAAGTGGCCGGGAATCCGCATACCGTCGCAGATCTGGAGGATCTTGTCGTAAGTGGTGACTGCTCCGTCACCCCGGGCCAGCCGTCCCACCCGCTCGGGTTTGATACCGCAGGAAGCGGCGATCTTGCTGTAGCTGATGCCCGCCCACTTCCGGGTGAGGTAGAAGAGCTTCCCAAAGTCCCTCTGGGCTAGCGCCTCCTGGACGTCGGGCCGTTGCAGAACGTGCTCGGGGAGTGCAGCCGGGGGAATGTAGTCGCTCATCGGTTGTCTCGCAGGCACCGCCAATCATCAGCCGCGTCGTCCACGGCGTTTACTCGCGGACGGTCTGGAATGCAAAAAATCCGACCTTTATTTCGCGATGATCATAGCGTCTGTCAGAAAGCTTCGTCTGGCAACCCTTTCTTATCCCAGATCCTGCTTCCTTTAGTCTGCCCGCCGCGCCAATGCGCATCGCGAGCCAGGTTAGGCGCTGGACCGGTGTCAAACCCGCGGGCGCGGGTCTGCGATCCTGGTTCTGCACCTCCGCGAGGCTGCGGTGCCGCCGCACCGATGGCTGGCAGCCCTCTCGGGTGTGTGAATCGGTGTGACCGGCTGGGCTGCCGGGGAGCTGCCCGCACAGCGGAACATCAAGGGCGGTGCCGCCGTTCGCGCTTAATGCACAGCGTTATCGCTGATCAGACACCCCCAAGGGGTGCCAATCCGAGGCTGTGCCTGTAAAGTTTTATTAACGTGCTCGCCGCCCGTCCCCCAAGTTCACACTAGGCGTCCGAGCACTTCCGCAGCACCACAATCCACCGCGCTCGACGTGCAGCTTGCTCCTTGGAGACTTCCATGACCACGGGCTCCATCGGCCTGTTTACTCCCCACCCACAGCGCCCCCGTTTGGGAAGTATCGCGCTTGCCTCTGGGGCGGCCTGGGTCCTGGCTGGCAACGACACCGGAACCATGGTGACGGCCTCGCCGCGTCTCTACCCGCACATGTGGAGCTGGGATTCGGCGTTCATCATGGTCGGCCTGGCCCAGTTGGATGTGGACCGCGCCTGCCGGGAAATGGAAACCCTGCTGAGCGGACAGTGGGAGGACGGCATGATCCCCCACATCGTGTTCAGCGACGAAGACGGCTACTTTCCCGGTCCCGACCGTTGGCAGACGGCGGTGGTGTGCGAGCACGCTCCCGCTCGCCCGCACACTTCCGGTATCTGCCAGCCTCCGGTCCACGCCATCGCGCTGCGCAAGATCGTCGATGCGGGACGGCGACGCTCCGGCGCGGACCGCCGCCGCGCCGAGGCGCTGCTGCGGTCCACCTGGCCCCGGCTGTTCGCGTGGCAGCGGTGGCTGGCCACCTACCGGGACCCGCTCGGCACCGGACTGATCGCGGTCACCCACGGCTGGGAGTCTGGGATGGACAACTCGCCCCGCTGGGACTCCCCCTACGCGGCGGTGCAGCCCGGGGACGACCTTCCCCCCTATGTGCGCCAGGACCTGGACAAGGTGTGCGAGGCGGACGAGCGTCCCACCGACGAAGAGTACGACCGCTACCTGTGGCTCATCGAAGAGATGCGCCGCGTCGGTTACCGGGCCGACGAGGTGGTGCGGATCGGCAGTTTCCTGGTGGGCGACGTGTTCTTGACCGCGCTGTTCGCGCTCTCCTGCGACGTCTTGGCCGACCTGGGGGAAGAATCCGGCCAGGACCCCGAGAAGATCGCCCAGTTGCGCCGGTGGGCTGCGCGTTCCCGGACGGCGGTGCTCGACACTCGCGACCCGGAGACCGGACTGGCCCGCGACTACGACATGCGCGCCCACAAGTGGATTGCTGCGCCCACCATCGCCGGATTCGCGCCGCTGCTGAGCGGCGGACTTGCACCGCAGGACCAGGCGGCGCTGCTCGCTACGCTGGAAGGCCCCGACTGGATGGGCCACCCGGACTTGGTCGCTGCAACCCCGCCCACGGTGTCCCCTTCCTCCCCCCAGTTCATGCCCAAACAGTACTGGCGAGGGCCGCAGTGGCCAGTGATTAGTTGGCTGTTCAGTTGGGCGATGCGCCGCAACGGCTTGCACGACACTGCGGCCCGCATCCGGGAAGAGACGCTGCGGCTCGTGTCGGACGGCACCTTCGCCGAGTACTACCACCCACTGACCGGTGCACCCCTGGGCAGCCGCAGCCAGTCATGGACTGCCGCGGTCGTGCTGGACTGGCTCTACGAAGACTAATCCGGCGGTTTCCGCTGCAGCATCGCCCCTTCTGCTCCCGCCCAAGGGTGCTCGGGTTTTTTCTTTCTCTTTCCCGTCATAACACGCCCGGTTTGGGATATATAGCGTTGAATGCAACGGTCAATCCGTTATTCGGGGCTGCTGCTACCCGTTTCTCCTTCGGGCGTGACTCCAAGATCACTAAGGGGTAAGATCACATCCCATTTCCGGGTAACTGTACTTTCTGTCCAGCCAGCAATTCCGGCGAGCATGCAAGGGGCGATAACGCTATGACTGGCGAAGCGCAGGACACCACCGGTACCGAGACGTGGCGAGACCGAGCAGCGAGCCTCGCCGCAGCGTTTGACAATATCGGCGACAACTACGACGAAGCCTTCCCCCATAAGGAAGGCCAGATTGAGTCCGTGCAACGGCTCTCCAGCCGGCTCCCCCAAGGAGCTCGTGTTCTTGACCTGGGCTGCGGTACCGGACTGCCCACCAGTCGCCAGCTCGTGGACGCGGGATTCCAGGTGGTCGGCACCGACATCTCCCCCACCATGGTGGAACTGGCCCGCCGCAACGTGCCCGAGGCGGAATTCCGGGTCGCCGACATCATGGACCTCTCCGAAGAGCAGGCCTACGACGCCGTGGTCGCGTTCTTCTCCCTGCTCGTGCTGCCGCGTAAACGCATTCCGGAAGCTTTGAAAGCCATCCACCGGGCTTTGGTGCCCGGCGGCTGGCTCTGCCTGTCCATGGTCGAAGCAGACCTCGACGACGTGCCCATCCAATTCCTCGGCCAGCAGGTGCGGGTGAGCTGCTACCCCCGTGACGAGCTGCGCACCGTCGTGCAAGACGCAGGTTTCTCCATCGAAGACGAAACCGCCTTCTCTTACGCCCCGGCCAGCACCCAGGCCTATCCCGAAGTTCAGCTTTTCCTCATCTGCAACCGCGTCGGCTGAGACATTCCTCCTGGTCGCAAAGTCGGGGAAACGGGGCAGAATCCCTGGTGGTGGGGTGCCGCTGTGTCGTTTCCCCGACACGCAATCCCCCACCGTCCCAGGCCTCGTTCATCGAACGCGGAGAACCCACACCCATGGATTCCAGATCCCGGAGGCACACCGCCTCCCCCACCACGTCCCGCACATTCGGAGTAGACGACCGCACCGCATCGTCTCCTGACGCTTCCCGACAATGCACCCTGCTCCGAGACCGCCTGGGGTTCCTCAACGACGCCACGATGGCGATCGGCGCCAGCCTCGACCCGGAGAAAACCGCGTGGGGCCTCGCGGACGCGCTGGTGCCGACCTTGGCGGACTTCGCCGTGGTGTACCTGGCTGACGCGCTGCGCCTGCCCCACGACCTGGACGCCAACCCGCCGGAACTGTTCTCCTCGTCGCGGCACCTGTGGCAGGCCGCGGTCACCCACGACAACCATCCGCGCTGGGAGGCCCTGACCGTTAAAGACGACACGTGGTCGCCTGAGCCCACCCACCCGGTATACCGGGCAATGGCCAGCGGAGACCCGGTCACCTTCAGCGTCGACGCGGACATTGCCGCTGTCCTCGACAGCAGCTCAAGGCACGACCTGGTGGGCTGCTCCCTGCTCGTCGTCCCGCTGAGCGTGCGCGGCCGGAAACTCGGGTCCGCCGTCGTCGCCCGGCACCCGGGCAGTCCCGGGTTCAGCGAGGTCGACATCCTCACCGTGCGCCAACTCGCCGCGCAGACCAGCCTCGGAGTCGACAACGGCTACCTGTACCGGGCCCGGTCCCGGGTCGGCGACTGGTTGCAGCGCAGCATGCTGCCGCAACTTCCGGAACGCCTGTCCAGCGTGGACATCGCCTACCGGTATGTCAGCAGCAGCCACACCGCCCAGGTCGGCGGCGACTGGTTCGATGCGATCCCGCTGCCTGGCAACCGGGTGGCGCTCGTCGTCGGCGACGTCATGGGCCACGGCGTACGGTCCGCTGCGGTCATGGGCCAGTTCCGGACCGCTATGCAGACTTTGGCAGCCATGGATCTGCCGCCCGACCACGTCCTGCGCCACCTCGACGACCTTGCCCACCAGCTCGGTGACAGCTACCTTGCCACCTGCCTGTACGCGGTCTACGACCCGGTCATCCACCGCTGCACTATCGCAAGCGCCGGGCATGTGCCACCGGTCCTGCTGCGCCAGGACGGCACCACGGAGATCCTGCGGACACCCACGGGAGCACCGATCGGCCTGGGCGGGGTCGCGTTCGAATCCTTCGAGTTCACGGTGGCCGACGGGGACGTGCTCGTGCTGTGCACCGACGGGCTGGTCGAAACCCGCACCCGCGACGTGGAATCCGGGTTGGAGGTGCTCCGCTCCCACCTCACCGACCCGCAGCGGCCCGTGGAAGAACAGTGCCGCACCCTCCTGCAGGCGTTGAGCACACCCGATCAGGAAGACGACGTGGCGCTGCTGGTGGCCCGCCTGCGCGGGATTCCCAGCGGCGATTTCGCACAGTGGATGCTGCAGCCGCGGCCCACCACTCCCGGGCTTGCCCGCCGCCTGCTACGCACCACCCTCGCCGAGTGGGGGTTGGAAGAAATGACGGACCTCGTGGAATTGCTCGCCACCGAAGTCATCACCAACGCGGTCCGCTACGCGTCCCGGCCGATCGACCTGCGACTGCTGCGCACCGACATCCTGCTGTGCGAGGTCACCGACGACGACCAGCACCGCCCCGTGCTGCGCCAGGCGTCCGCCACCGACGAGAATGGGCGGGGCCTGCAACTGGTCAGCCACCTGTCCCGGCGGTGGGGTGCCAGCGCGAAAACCACCGGGAAAGTCGTCTGGTTCGAACTGGACCTGCCTGAAGGCGCCCGGCGGGGCACCGCAGACTGATCACCGCTGCAGCCGGTAGTCCAATGCGGTATGGCGGCGCCCCGAGGACGCGTTCCGGATCGCCTGGGCGATAGCACGCCGCGACCCGACCAAAACCACGAGTTTCTTCGCGCGTGTCACCGCGGTGTACAGCAGGTTGCGTTGCAGCATCATCCACGCACTTGTCGTCACTGGCACCACCACGCACGGGTATTCACTGCCCTGGGAGCGGTGCACGGTCAACGCATAAGCGTGGGTGAGCTCGTCAAGCTCCGTGAACTCGTAGCCGACCTCTTCGTTTTCGTCGGTGAGGACGGTCAGCGTCTGGTCGTCCAGGTCGATCGCGGTCACCGTGCCGAGGGTGCCGTTGAACACGCCGTTGGCGCCCTTGTCGTAATTGTTGCGGATCTGCACGACCTTGTCGCCGACCCGGAAGACCCGGCTGCCAACCCGCCGTTCCGCCACGCCTGGACGGGCCGGGGTGAGTGCTTCTTGGAGCAGCATGTTCAAGTTCCCGGCCCCGGCGGGGCCCCGGTGCATCGGGGTGAGTACTTGGATGTCGCGGCGCGGGTCCAGCCCGAACCGGCGGGGGATACGGCGGGCGACCACGTCCACGGTCAGTTCCGCGGCCGCTTCGGTGTCCTCGCAGGGGAAGAGGTAGAAGTCCGTCATGCCCTCCAACAGGAGGGGCTTGCCGGTGTTGATGCGGTGCGCGTTGGTGACCACCCCGGACTGGGCGGCCTGTCGGAACACGTGGGTGAGGCGGACACTGGGCACCGGTGAACCGTCGGCGAGCAGGTCGCGGAGCACTTGGCCTGCACCGACTGAGGGAAGCTGGTCGACGTCGCCGACAAGGAGCAGGTGGGCGCCGGGCGGCACCGCTTTGACCAGCTTGTTGGCGAGCAGCAGGTCAAGCATGGACGCTTCGTCGACGACGAGCAGGTCGCAGTCAAGCGGGTTGTCGCGGTCGTACGCGGCCTCGCCGCCGGGTTTGAGCTCCAGCAGCCGGTGCACGGTCGACGCGTCATACCCGGTCAGTTCAGTGAGCCGTTTTGCGGCGCGTCCCGTAGGCGCGGCCAGCATGATCTTGGCGCGTTTGGCTGCGGCCAGTTTGATGATGGAGGCCACGGTAAAGGACTTGCCGCACCCCGGCCCGCCGGTGAGTACGGCGACCTTGTTGGTCAGCGCGAGTTTGACGGCTTTTTCCTGGGCGGGGGCCAGCTCGGCGCCGGTCTGGCTCCGCAGCCACGCCAAGGCCCGGTCCCAGTCCACGGTGGCGAAAGACGCCAGCCGGTCGTGTTCGGTGTGCAGCAGCGCGCGCACCTGGTTGGCGAGGGCGGTCTCCGCACGGTAGAAGGGGAGCAGGTAGATAGCGGTCACTGATTCGCCGTCCCGGTCAGGGACTTTTTCGCGGACCACTCTCTCCTCAGCGACCAGCTCCGCCAGACAGTCGATGACGAGCGCCGAATCCACCTGGAGGATTTTCACGGCCTCGTTGATCAAAGTGTCCTCAGGCAGATAGCAGTGCCCGTCGTTGGTGAACTCGGAAAGGGTGAACTGGATTCCGGCTTTGACCCGCTGCGGACTGTCGTGGGGAATACCGACGGCTTGGGCGATTGAGTCCGCGGTTTTGAACCCGATCCCCCACACATCCGCGGCGAGCGAGTAAGGCTCCTCCCGCACCACGCGAATAGCGTCGTCGCCGTACTGCTTGTAAATACGCACGGCCAGGGAGGTGGACACTTTCACGGTTTGCAGGAAGACCATCACCTCTTTGATGGCTTTCTGCTCCTCCCAGGCCTCGGTGATGATTTTCGTGCGTTTCGGGCCGAGTTTCGGCACTTCCAGGAGCCGCTCCGGGGAGTTTTCGATAACGTCGAGCGCTGCCGCCCCGAAATGGTTGACGATGTGTTCTGCCAAGCGGGGGCCTATCCCTTTGACGAGCCCGGACCCCAGATAGCGGCGGATCCCCTGGACGGTGGCGGGCAGGACCGTGGTGTAGTTCTCCACCTGGAACTGCCGCCCGTACTGGGGGTGGGAGGTCCACCGGCCTTCCATGCGCAGCGATTCGCCGGGATGGGCGCCGAGCAGGGCGCCGACGACGGTGACCAGGTCACTGCCGCGTCCCGTGTCGACGCGGGCCACGGTGTAGCCGGTCTCCTCGTTGACGTATGTGATGCGTTCCAGCACTCCTTCCAGCACCGCCGGGCGGAAGGGTTCACCGGACGCCATCGAGGTACCTCCCAAGTGGTCTGAGGGGACAGCGGGGTTACCGCTGACGGTACCTGACGGCGCCGACCGGCGGCGGGGAAGTTCCGCGTCGCTTCTGGACACCCCGGTGCCGCGGTTGCCTCGCGGCATGCTGCGGCCCGCGGCCGCCAAGCCCCACTCGCGTCGCGGAACGCTTCGAGCTGGTAGGCCCGCCCTGCTGGCAGGGCGCTCCGGTGCGGGGTGGCCGTCGTGCCGCGGGCCGGTTGGGCATGCCCGGGCCCGGCACAGCCGGGCAGTCAGACCGGGCGGTCCCCTTTGGGGCGGCCCGGCTGAGCAGGGTCCCCGTGTGGTGGCGGACTACTGGGCGGGCTCTGCCCTGCTTCACTGACCGGAGACCCGCCCCGTGGTGCTGGCGGAGCCTCCGGGGTGAACGTCTGGTCCCCGGTTGAGGGCTGCGCCCCTTCTTCCAGGCTTTTGAGCCGCTGCTGCATCACTTCCAGGACCGGAACCCGCCGGGCGTGCGCCTCCTCGTAGGCGATGAGGTCCCGCAACTGTTCCTGCGACAGTGCGCGGATGCGGTGCTGCAACGTCCCCAAAGGCAGGTGCTCGTAGTCCGGGATCACCAGATCGTCACGGCGGAGTTGTGGCATGGGATCTCCTCGTCGTCGGTGTGGCCCGGCAGGTCACACAGTGGTGAGCGCCACCTTGGTCCAGCCCGGTTTGTGCTGGCCGAAAGCTTCATAGGCGCGCAGCACGTCCCCGGTGATCGGTTCTTCCTGGGTGAGCACCGACGTGATGTCGAGCTGCTGGGAGGTGATCATGTCCAGCAGTTTCGGGATGTACTTGCGGTGGTGGCAGCTTCCCGCGTTCAGCGTCAAGTTCTTGTTCATGGCCAAGCCGATCGGGAAGATGCGGGCGTTCAACGGGTAGTTTCCGATGATCGCCAGCGTGCCGGCTTTAGCGACCGCTTCCACGGCCCACTGCAGCACTTGGGCCCGCTCGTCGCTGAGGATTTGTGCGGTCTCCCCGGGGCGGGCGCTCGGCACTGTGGCGGCGTGCTCCTTCTCCAAGCGGTGCACGTCGTCTTCCGCGGCCACCGCGGGGCCGCTCTCCGGACGCTGCGCGTCTACTCCGACCGCGTCAATGACCCGGTCCGGGCCGATTCCGCCGGTCAGTTCCACCAGGGCGGCCACGGGGTCTTCCACGTTGTAGTTGATCACTTCGGCGTGCAGGCCGCGTGCCTGTTCGAGGCGGCTCTCCACCCCGTCGACGGCCAGGACCCGGCCTGCGCCTTGCTGCCAAGCGCTGAGGATGGTGAAAAGTCCCACGGGGCCGCAGCCGAACACCGCCACCGTATCGCCGGGGGTGACTTCGGCGAGCCGGGCACCGAACCATCCGGTGGGGAACATGTCGGCCAGCAGAATGCCTTCCTCGTCACTGACCCGCTCCGGCAAACCGATCAAGCCCACGTTGGCGTAGGGCACGCGGACGCGTTCCGCCTGGGTGCCGTGGAAGGCGCCGTTGGCTTCCGGTCCGCCGAGGAACGCGGTCCCGGACCGACGCCCGGCAGGGTTGGCGTTGTCGCATTGGGAGAAGTAGCCGGCACGGCAGTAGCTGCACGCGCCGCAGCCGATCGTCGGGGAAATCACGACGCGGTCCCCGGGGCGGAAGTTACGCACCCCGGGGCCGACTTCGGTAACAACCCCCACCCCTTCATGGCCCATGATGGTGCCCGGCCGCATGCCCGGGATAGTGCCGCGCAGCAGGTGCAGGTCGGTGCCGCAGATTGCGCTGGTGGTGAGCTGAACGATCGCGTCCTGGGGATCTTGAATGGTCGGTTCGTCGACGTCCTCGACCCGGATGTCCCCTACTCCGTGCCATACCACGGCTCTCATGTCGTCTCCTCCTCGCATCAGTGCGGACCCCCGCGACGGCACAGCCCAGCGGCCGTGTGCGGTGTGCCGCCGCTGTCTCGCAGCTCCCCGGACGCGTGTGACATCTATCCAGGGGCACCGCTCTCAACCCCCGATTTGCGAGAAACCAGGGGCGACGCTGCGGCAGCCGGGGCATCCCCGGCAGCAGGCGGGAGGAAGAACACCCGCGGGATAGGCAGGCCGTTGACCTGCGAGGGCCGTGGACGCGATCGGGTTGCGCTAGGCAGCTGGGCTGTGAGGAGGACACTCGCGAGCCGGGATCCGCTACGGCGTCCGAGAAACGCGAGGTGAGAGCGGTCATCCTTTGCCGGATGCGCTCTGGCCGCCCCGGAGTGTGGAAGACCGTCTACCGATGCGCGGCCCCGTCTAGCCGAAGAACCCGAAGTACCACAGTGCGCAGTTCGTGCCCACAGCGGCGGCCAGGGCGAGCATCACCCCGGTCACCGACCCGGAGCGCAGGCAGCGGACCAGGTACTCCAGCGACACCACGTTGTTGAGCAGGAAGTACCCCAGGTAGAGCGCTTGGAAGAAACCGTCGATGGTGAGCAGTCCAGGGTAGTACCAGCCGTCACCGGTGTACAGCTCGGTGGTGGCGAACCACTCCCAGGCGATTGATGCGCCCCAGCCGAGGGGAATCTGGATGATCGGGATGATCAGCAGGGGGAGCAGTTTCACGAAGCTCCACAGGCTCGGCTGCTCGGCGTAGCGGGCGCGTTCGGCGCGCCGCCGGGCTCGGGCGAGCTCCTCCTCGTAGCGGCGCCGCTCTTCGTAGCGCTGCCGTTCTATTTCTTGGGCGCGGCGGCGCTGCTCTTCATAGCGTTGCCGTTCCCGTTCCTCGGCGCGGCGGCGCAACTCCTCCTGTTCCCGGCGTCGCCGTTCTGCTGCGGGCGAGTCCCGGTACAGGTCGGCGTAGGCGGCGTCGCGGGACGGCGGGGTGGGCGGGGTCGCAGGCGGCATTGCCGCGGTCGGCGGGGTCTGCCCGCCCGTGTTCTGTCCGTACACCGCGGTCGGCGGAGTCTGTCCCCCGGTGTTCTGCCCGTACACCGCGGTCGGCGGAGTCTGTCCCCCGGTGTTCTGCCCGTACACCGCGGTCGGCGGAGTCTGTCCCCCGGTGTTCTGTCCGTACACCGCGGTCGGCGGGGTCTGTCCCCCGGTGTTCTGTCCGTACACCGCCGTAGGCGGAGTCCCGCCTCCCGGCCCGGTTCCCGTGTTGAGCACCGACGTCGGCTGGTGGGGGTCGGCCCCCGGGGGAGTAGCGATCGCCCGCGTCGCCTGGTGATCCCCCAGCACTTCGGTAGCGGCATACCCCCCGCTCTGCGTCCCCAGCACGGCGGTCGCATCCCCCTCAGTGGCGGGTGCCCCGCTGAGCGCCGCGTTCATCCGGGCAACCTGGTCCTGGATGCCGCGCATGAAGACCGGAGGCAGCCACGACGAACCGACCGGCACGTCGCCGAGCGCGTCCAGCACGTCCCCCGGGCTGGGGCGATTCCGCTCGTCCTTGGCCAGACAGGCTGCAACCAGGCCGCGCAGGCTCTCCGGCACCCCCGACAGGTCCGGTTCGTGCTGCAAAACCCGCATCACCATGGTGGGCATCGCGCCCTCACCGAACGGGCCCACGCCGCTAGCCGCGTACACCAGTACCGCGCCGTAGGCGAACATGTCGCTCTTCGGGGTGAGCGGAGCGCCCTGGACCTGCTCGGGCGACATGAACCCGGGGGTTCCGATGATCGACTGGGTGGCAGCAGTGCCTTCAGTGGCCCGAGCGATACCGAAGTCGATCACCCGCGGCCCGTCCTCCGCCAACAGCACGTTGCCGGGTTTCAGGTCGCGGTGGATCAGTCCGACACGGTGGATCTCGGTGAGCGCTTCGGCCAAGCCGGCCGCCAGCACGCGCAAGCTCGGCTCCGGCAGCGGGCCGTGCTCCCGCACTGCCCGGTCCAACGGCAGCGACGGGACATAGGCGGTGACCAGCCAGGGCACCTCACCGTCAGGATCGGCGTCGATCACCGGGGCGGTGAACGCTCCGCTGACCCGGCGCGCAGCCGTGACCTCGCGAGCGAACCGCTCCCGGAACGACTGGTCGGCGGCCATATGCGGGTGGATCCGTTTCACAGCCACCGGTCGCCCTGCCGCAGAGCGACCGAAGTACACCTGACCCATACCCCC
Source organism: Thermobifida fusca NBRC 14071 = JCM 3263 (assembly GCF_001592045.1). GTDB lineage: Bacteria > Actinomycetota > Actinomycetes > Streptosporangiales > Streptosporangiaceae > Thermobifida > Thermobifida fusca. The sequence goes on from NZ_BCWB01000023.1 coordinate 38,282, forward strand.
GGCACCCAGTCGCCCGATCAGCCTGTAGCGGCCGATCCGTTCCGGGTCGCCGTTCTCCAAGGGGCCCACATTGACCTCCGCTGTGCACCATGCCATCCCGACTTCTGCGATAGTAACGAAACCGGGAGCCTGCTCTGGGCGAGCCGAACGCGGCCCTCCCCGGCACCTGCCGGGCTGTTCCGCGTCCGGCTCGGTTCTCCTCGCGGTCTTACCGACTCGCGGTCTCAATATCGGTACACAGCCAACGGTAGTCGGCGTGGATCACCCGAAGCGCCAGCGCGTGGCGCCGCTCCCCGTAACGGACAACCCCGTTGATCTCGGTGACTCCCGGCTCGTAGGCCTCCATCCACACGTGGCGCAGCCGTGGCCGCTGCCGCATCGCGAAACAGCCGGCTTGCCCCTGCAAGCTCCGGTAGGCGTCCTCGGAAAGCCCCCACCGCAAGTGGTCAGGGTTGCGGTGGCCGGCGAGCACTTCGGCGACGAGCTGGGTGAAGTGCGGCCAGTCTTCCTCTGGCCGGATCCGGCGGCGGGCCGGGCACGGGGGGATGCGTCGAGTGTGGCGCACATAACGGTGGGCGTCCGCAGCGGTCGTCATAGCGCCTCCTTCGGAACGGCTGGATTTCCGGAATCCGTCACCCGTTCCAGAGTCGCTCCGCGGCCTTCTCGACCATCAGATCCGAGTTTTCCCGCGCACCTTTCCTGTTGGTCCGCATATCGACCAGTGCTTCACGATCTGCTGTTTTCTGTACCCCTCCTGTTATCCGGTGCTCGCCATACTGGTCGCGTGAGTGATGTGTACCTCGCCAGTCCCGTCCCCATCGGCCTCGCCCACCGGGGCGGCTGGCTTATTGATCAGCGCGGGCAGGTCCGTACCGATCTGGAGAACACCGCGGCCGCGTTCGAACACGCGGTGCGCTTGGGATACCGCTATCTGGAAACCGATGTGCGGGCGACTGCTGACGGGGTCCTCGTGGCTTTCCACGACCCCGTGCTGGACCGGGTCACGGATCGTTCCGGCGCGATCGCCACACTGCCCTACGCTGAAGTAGCCCGGGCGCGGGTCGGCGGCAGCGAACCGATCCCGCTGCTGGAAGACCTGCTGGGCTCACTGCCTGATGCCCGGTTCAACATCGACGTCAAAGCCGACTCGGCCGTCGAACCGCTGCGCCAGGCCCTGCGCCGCACCAACGCCTGGCACCGGGTGTGCGTGGGCTCCTTCAGCCAGGCGCGGCTCGAACGGGTGCGCCGCACCTTCGACCGGCGGGTAGCCCTGTCCAGCGGTCCGGTGGACGTGCTGCGGCTGCGGGCCGCCTCCCTCCTGCCGCTGCTGCTGCCGCTGGCCCGCCGCGACGTTTCCTGCGTGCAGATCCCCGTGCACTACCAGGGGTTTCCTCTGGTCACCCGGGACCTGGTCGCAGCCGCACACCGTCTCGGCATCCACGTCCACGTGTGGACCATCAACGATCCTTTTCTGATGGAACGCCTCCTGGACGCGGGAGTGGATGGCATTATCACTGACAACGTCACCGCCCTGCGGCGCATCCTCGTCGACCGCGGGCTGTGGCCCGCGACATCCACTTCCTGACTTCGGCGGCCTGGTGGCCGCTGGTGTTGTGACCCCATCCCCCACACGAGAGAAGCATCGCCGTGTCTACTTCCCTCCCGGCGTCCGTGCCCACCCCTTCCAGTTCCGACGCTGAAGCCAGGCTGCTCCGTAAAGAACGGCGGGCCTGGTACATGTACGACTGGGCGCAGTCGGTGTTCAACACCACTGTGATCACGGTCTTCCTCGGCCCTTACCTGACTGCGCTCGCCTCCGGGGCTGCCGGTCCTGACGGCAAGATCAGCGTGTTCGGCTGGATGATCACGCCCGCTTCCCTCTACCCCTATGCCACGTCCCTGTCCGTGCTGATCCAACTGGTGCTGCTGCCCGTGCTCGGCGCGGTGGTCGACACCAGCGGACGCAAACGGGAACTGCTGGGTGTGACCGCCTACCTCGGTGCGTTCGCCACCATGGGCCTGTACTTCGCGGCGGACGACCGCTACCTGCTCGGTGCAGCCCTGTTCGTCGTGGCCAATGTCGCGTTCGGGGCTTCTATCGTGGTCGCCAACTCGTTCCTGCCCGACATCGCCTCGGAAGAGGAGCGCGACACTGTCTCCTCCCGAGGCTGGGCGATGGGCTACCTGGGCGGGGCCCTGCTGCTCACCCTGAACCTGGCCCTCTTCCTCAGCCATGAGAGCTTCGGCTTGGAAGAAGGCCACGCGGTGCGGATCTGCATGATGTCGGCGGGCGTATGGTGGGCGATCTTCACCATCATTCCGGTGGCACGGCTCCGCAACCGGCGCGCCGGGTCGCTGGAGGTCCCGGCACAGCGGATCGCTGTGGGCCGCAGCTTCGCGCAACTGTGGCACACCATCACCAGTCTGCGCGCCTACCCCCGCACCCTGCTGTTCCTGGTCGCCTACATCATGTTCAACGACGGGATCCAGACCGTCATCGCCTTCTCGGCGACCTTCGCCGACCAGGCGTTGAAACTGGACCAGAGCGTGCAGATCGGCACCATTCTCATGGTGCAGTTCGTCGCATTCGGCGGAGCGCTGCTGCTCGGCGCGATCGCCCGACGGGTCGGCACGAAGAAGACCATCCTGGGCAGCCTCGTGGTGTGGACCGCGGTGGTCGCGGTGGCTCCCCTGCTGCAGGAAGGCGCGGCCGTGCAGTTCTTCGCGCTGGGCTTCTTCATTGCGATCGTGCTGGGCGGCACCCAGGCGCTGTCGCGGTCCCTGTTCTCCCTGCTCATTCCCAAGGGCAAGGAGGCGGAGTACTTCGGCCTCTATGAGATCAGCGACAAAGGCTCGGCGTTCCTGGGGGCGCTCGTGCTCGGTGTGGTGTTGGACACCACGGGAGGCGACTACCGGCTGGCGATCCTGTCGCTCATCGTGTTCTTCGCGCTCGGTTTCGTGCTGCTGCTGGCCGTCAACCTTCCCCAGGCGATCCGTGCCGTGGGGAACCGGGTCCCCGAAAAACTCTGAGCGGGTCTCAGCTGCGCGGCGCGTCTGCCGCGCCCGGGGAGGAAGGCGGGCCGTGGGCTCGCCTTCTCCCCTCGCCGCAGTCCGGACGCTTGTCCGGGGTGCCGTGCTCCCCGGTCTGGAGGCCGGGATTCAGCCTGCGCGGTAGGCGCACCACTTGGGTCGTTTCCTGTTTCGCCCGGTCCGGTCCGCTGGAGGCGGGGGCCTTCCCCGCCCGTCCAGCGGTGAGGAGGGTATGCGCGGCGTGGCTGAGCGCCGCCGAGCACCCGGCGGGCGAACCTGGGTGGCGGGTACGGAAGATCCGCCTAACGCGGACGCAGCCGGTCCGCTTTTCAGGACACCATGCTCAAGGGCTGCAATCCTGGTGTGCCTGGGCTGCACGCCCAGCAACCGGGTCCGGTCCAGCGGGCTCCCGGGTCCTGATGCTGCGTCTGCGCGTCCCGCTGCCCGGAACATCCCGCGCAAAGTTTCCCTAAAGCTCCTTTGAGCTGGGCAGATTCCGTGTCCGTGCCGCAAGGGCGGGCGTCCACAATGCGGAGGTCAGCGGTCCCGGCTGTGGGGCTGCTGTGAAGGCGGGGCATTGTCGCACGGTTGGGTACTCACCGTCCGGGGAATCTTGAGACCGACCACTGCGTTCATACCCATGAGACCGCAAGAGCGCCTGGAGGCACCCATACGATGGCCGAGCGAGCACTTCGCGGAACCCGACTTGGGGCGATTAGCTACGAAAACGACCGCAATACCGACCTGGCTCCGCGCCAGGAGGTCACCTACACCTGCCCTCGGGGCCATCGCTTCGCCGTCACTTTTGCCTCGGAAGCGGAAGTCCCGGTGACCTGGGAGTGCCGCTTCTGCGGTGAGAACGCTCTAGTGGTCAACGGCGAGAAGAAACCGGCAGAAGAGAAGAAGACCAAACCTGCACGGACCCACTGGGACATGCTGCTGGAGCGGCGCAGCCTGGAAGACCTGGAAGAGGTCTTGGCGGAGCGGCTGGAAGTACTCCGCGCTCGGCGCCGCGAAGAGCAGAAGCAGATGCGTTCTCTGTCTCAGGAGCGGCGAAGCGCCTGAGGGCAGACGAAGGGCGGTCCAGGAGCGTCCTGGACCGCCTTTTGTCATTTCCGCGGTGCTCAGTCAGCGGAAGTCGGCGTGGTGAACGGATCGTGGCTGCGGCCCACCAGTTCGGCGATCGACCCGAAGACGGCGGTGGGGCGGTAGGGGAAGCGCTCTGCGGTGGACGCGTCGGAGATCCCCGTCAAGACGAGGATGGTCTTCATTCCTGCTTCCAGTCCGGAGCGCACGTCGGTGTCCATTCGGTCACCGATCATCACCGTGTTCTCCGAGTGCGCTCCCAGGGTGCGCAGCGCCGAGCGCATCATCAGCGGGTTGGGCTTGCCCACGTAGTAGGGCGAGCGCCCGGTGGCCTTCTCGATGAGTGCGGCCACTGCCCCGGTCGCCGGAAGCGACCCTTCACGGCTGGGACCCTTCTCGTCCGGGTTGGTGGCGATGAACCGGGCACCGTTCTCCACCAGCCGGATGGCGCGGGTGATCGCTTCGAAGCTGTAGGTGCGGGTCTCCCCCAGCACCACGTAGTCGGGGTCGCTGTCGGTGAGGACGTATCCGGCGTTGTGCAACGCGGTGGTCAGTCCTGACTCCCCGATCACGTACGCGGAGCCGCCGGGCCGCTGCTCCTGCAGGAAGCGGGCCGTGGCCAGCGCCGAGGTCCAGATGGACTCCTCGGGGATGTCCAGTCCGCTGCGCAGCAGCCGCGCCCGCAAATCCCGAGGAGTGTAGATGGAATTGTTGGTCAACACCATGAAGCGGGTGCCGTTGGCGCGCAGTTCCGCGACGAACTGGTCAGCCCCGGGGACAAGGTGCTCTTCCCGGACGAGCACCCCGTCCATGTCCATCAGATAGTTGTAACCGGATTCTTGCATCACGTACCGATTGTCCCATTGGTGGCCTGTACGGTGGGCCGCGCGACGCGGTGGCGGCGTCCGGTGAACCGTGGCTGGTGCCGTTTGCAGCAGGCCGGTTCCCTCTCTGGTGGCCCCGCTCCAGGTGTCCCGGCGCCGGACCGGTATCGCGGATCGTGTCCAAGAGGTCACGAGGGCGGCCCGCGACCGGAGTCTATGCGTCTTTGGCGGGGGGAGACAGGGGATCGCGGCAGGGTTTCGCCGTCTCGGCTTCCCGGGGTCCGGCAGAGTGCGACGGCGGCCCGCGGCCCTGGACGGGCGGAAGCGGGGGCTTAGCGGAGGGCGGGCGGGGCGCTGTCCCCCGGGCTGTTCCCCGGGTCGGGTTCGTCGTAGATGATGCGGCCCTGAATGATGCGGCCGGCACCGGGCCGCGGGTCACCGCCCGCGGGGGATGCGCCGGAGACGTAATCCTGCAAGGTGAGCAGGTCTGCTTCCATGCGGGCGCGCATCCGCTCCACGCGCCGCTGGAACCAGCGGTTGACGGCTCCGCGGAGCAGCGGGCGGGTCACGGGAAGGGCGAGGAGCGCACCCAGGATCCCGGTGAGGAACCCGGGGAGGATGAGAAGGGCGCCGCCAGCCAGCAGCATCAGAGTGTCCACCAGGTCAGCGCGGGGCGGCACCCCGGTGCGCAGCGCCTGCTGGGCGTCGAGGTAGGCGCCGCGTCCGGCTCGGCGCACCACCAGCACGCCGGTGAGACTCAACGCGCCCAGTGCCACGATCGTCCAGGCCACGCCGATCTGGCCGGCTACGAGGACGATCAGCCCGATCTCCACCAACGGCAGCGCCATGAGCGCGAGCACGGTCAACAGCGGCATAGTGCCCCATTCCACGCCGGATACCACTCTCTTCTTTTCAACGCGGCATTCCCGCGATGCGTTCCCCCTGCGGGGAATCCGCGCGGGAAGAACCCGCGCGGCAGGGCGGTCGGGCGGGACGCAGCAGGCCACCGTCCCGGCCTCCAGATCAGCCGGTGGGGGACGGTTCGGTCTTCTGCTGGTCCAGCTGCCCGGTCCGCAGCGCACTCCCCGCTGTGCGGCGGGCACGGACGAGGGCAGCGACGACCGCGCCCAGCCCGGCGAGGGTCAGCGCAAGCTCGGGAAGCGCGCCGAGCCGGGTTGCCGGGGTCAGTCCGCGCATCGCGGGAATCTCCGCGACGTGGACGGCGGGTTCCGCTTCGGGTGAGCGGTAGAGCACCTGTCCGCGGGCGTCGACCACGGCGCTGATCCCGCTCGTGGCGGCGATGACAGCGGGCCTGCCGTGCTCGACCGCACGCAGCCGGGTGATGGCCAGCTGCTGGTCGGACTGCCCGGTGAAGTTGTAGTTCGCGTTGTTGGTGGGCTCCACGATGATCTGCCCGCCTTCCGCGACGGCTTCGCGCACTGGGCGGTCGAAAGCGATATCGAAGCAGATGGCTACCGCGACCGTGGTGCCGTTCAGTTCCACCGCCCCCGGCTCGGTGCCGGGGACGGCGTCGCTGCTCACCTGTTCCAGGCGGGAGATGACGGTGGCGAACACGTCGCGGAAGGGCACATACTCCCCGAAAGGCACCAGGTAGCGCTTGGTGTAGTGGTCGCCGGGTCCGGTGTGCGGGTGCCACACCACGCTGCGGATCTCGCGTTCGGTGCCGTCGGGGCTGTAGCGGGTGATGCCGAACAGCAGCGGCGCCCCGATGTCCGCGGCGGCCTCGGAGATGAGGGAGGCGGCGTACGGGTCGGCGTAGGCGTCGATGTCGCTGGCGTTTTCCGGGAGGATGACCATCTCGGGCTGGGGCACTTCGCCTTCGCGGACCAGCCGTGCCAGTTCATGCACGCCGTCCACGTGGTTGCGCAGCACCTGCATCCGTTCGCCGAGGATGTTCATCTCGCCCACGTTGGGCACGTTGCCTTGGACGAGGGCGACGGTCACGGTGCGCTCCTCGTCCAGAGCGGTGGCGTGCAGGGCCAGGGTGCCTCCCAGAGGGAGGAGCACGATCGCGGTGAGTCCGCCGGTGAGGGCGAGCAGCGGTTGGCGTGCTCCCGGTTGGCAGTAGACCCCTTTCAAGGCGCGGGCTGCCGCGACGAGTGCCGCACCGGTCAGCGCGACCATGAAGGTGACCAGTGCGGAGGAGCCGAGGGCGGCATAGCCCGCGAACGGGCTGTCTGGCTGGCTGAACGCCAGCTTGCCCCAGGGGAAGCCGCCGAGCGGGAAGCGTGCGCGGACAAACTCCTGGACCACCCACAGTGCCGCGGTCCACAGCGGCCAGCCGGGCAGCCGCGCCACCAAGGCGATCCCCATCGCCATGGGGATGAAGTAGACGGTTTCCGCGGCGGCGATGACCAGCCAGACGTCGATGCCGAAGACTTTCTGCCAGTGGACGAGCGGGACCATGAGGGAGGCCCCGGACAGCGCGCCCAGCCAGGCAGCCCGCCGGAGGTCCACCCCGTAGACCGCGGCTAGCAGCAGTGCCGGGCTGAGAACCGCGAGAGGCCACAGGCCGTACGGTTCTAGGGCGGCCAGCTGGGCCAGCCCGGACAGTGCAGCAGCCAGTGCGCGAAGAAGCAGGGTCACGCGCCAAGCCTACGGGGTGGTGGCGGGCGAGGGGAACGCGCGGGACTGCGGGGGTGCGGAGAAAGGCCCGCCCACCCTTCGGACCGGTTCCGTCCCGTAGGCGGCGAGCTCGGAGACCGTTGTCTACTGGATGTTCGGGCCTTTTCCGGGTCCAACCCCCCGCCCGGCTGCGGTGTACTGGTCCTCCCACGCCGTGCGCCGAACCTGGTACATGGCGCGGCGTTTAACGCACGAGTGCCCAGGCCGCGAGCCGGTCCGTCCAGCGCTGGACTGGCCGCCAGCCTACCCAGACTCTCGCGCTGGTCCACCACCGCGTGCGTCCGTGTGTCGGCCGCACGAGGGCGGAAACAGCGCACGGCTGTGACGCCGTGGTCTGGTTGACGGCGCGTGTCAGGCTAACGCAATGCCGCTGCTGATGCCAGTCCTCACCGTCCCGAAAAAATCGATCAATTCGATCAGAGAATCGATCAATTTTTGCGGATAGGTAGACAAATCGATCACTCTGGTGTTCGATCTGAGTGACATACCGATCCGTCATCGGTCAGAGACGAAGGAGCTGTGCACTCATGGCCGAGATCGTCCTCAGCGGCGTCGACAAGGTCTACAGCGGCGGCGTCAAAGCCGTGGACAACCTCAACCTCGAGATCAAGGACGGCGAGTTCATGGTGCTCGTCGGTCCGTCCGGATGCGGCAAGTCGACCGCGCTGCGGATGATCGCCGGCCTGGAGGAGATCACCGCGGGCACCCTCACCATCGGCGGCAAGGTCGTCAACGACCTCCCGCCGAAGAGCCGCGACATCGCCATGGTCTTCCAGAACTACGCCCTCTACCCGCACATGACGGTGGAGCAGAACCTGGCGTTCGGTCTGAAGCTGCGCAAGACCCCCAAGGCTGAGATCGAGCGCCGGGTCAAGGAAGCCGCGGCCATGCTCGGTCTGGAGCCCTACCTCAAGCGCAAGCCGGCCGCGCTCTCCGGTGGTCAGCGCCAGCGTGTGGCGATGGGCCGGGCCATCGTCCGTGAACCGCAGGCGTTCCTCATGGACGAGCCGCTGTCCAACCTGGACGCCAAGCTGCGCGTGCAGATGCGCGCCTCCCTGCACCAGCTCCACGAGCGGCTGGGCGTCACCACCGTCTACGTCACCCACGACCAGGTCGAGGCGATGACCCTGGGCGACCGGGTGGCGGTCCTCAAGGACGGCAAGCTGCAGCAGGTCGACACGCCCAAGAACCTCTTCGACCACCCGGTCAACCTGTTCGTCGCCGGGTTCATCGGCTCGCCCGCGATGAACTTCGTCAACGCCCGCATCGAGGCGGAGAACGGCGGCGCCGCGCTGCGCTTCGCCGAGCACGTGCTGCACGTCAGCGAAGAGAGCCTGCGCGAGCACCCCGGCCTGGAGAAGTACTTCGGCCGCGAGATCATCCTGGGCATCCGCCCGTCCGACTTCGACGACGCCAACTTCGCTTCCCACCGCGGCAGCACCATCAACGTGACCGCCAACGTCACCGAGGAGCTCGGCACCGAGATCAACGTGATCTTCGCGGTGGACGCCCCGCCGGTGCAGCACGAAGCCACGGCCGCGCTGGCTGCCGGGGCCGCCGGCAACGGGGACAGCGACGACGCGGCGCTGCCGCTGGCCGGTGAGAACAAGACCTTCTTCACCGCCCGAGTCAACCCGCGCAGCTCGGTCCGCCCCGGCCACCCGATCTCCTTGACCGTGGACACCCGCCGCCTGCACTACTTCGACCCGTCCAGCGGTCTGGCCATCGGCCACCCCGCCAACACCGCGGCCGGCGTCTAGTCGACGGAGCGTTCATCGTCCACACTTCGGGGCGTCCCTTGCCGGGGCGCCCCGACTGCTTGCAGCCCGGTGCGGCCGCAGCTCAGTCCAGCAGCGCCAGCATTCGCTCCGCCGACGCCTGCCACGTCCACTCGGCCAGCACCCACTCCCGGCCGCGTTTACCCATCGTCTGCGCGGTCTCCGGGTCAGCCAGCAGAGCTGCGGCATGCTCGGCGACCGCCGCGGGATTCCGGCCGTCGACCACGAACCCGGTGTCGCCGTGCTGCACGGTGTCGGGCGCTCCCCCTGATGCGCCGACCAGCACCGGGAGTCCGCTCGCAGCAGCTTCCAGGTAGACGATGCCGAGCCCTTCCGCTTCCAAGCCGAACCGCCGGGTCCGCGAGGGCATAGCGAACACGTCGGCGGCAGCGAAGAACGCGGGCAGCTCCGCGTGCGGGCGGCCGCCCGTGAAGACGACGGCCTCGGCCACCCCCGCCCGTTCCGCGAGCGTGTGCAGACGCCGCTCATCCGGTCCTTTCCCCACGACCAGCAGCCGAGCGTCCGGAACCCGTTCCCGGATCTGCGGCAGCGCTCTGATCAGGGTGTCCACGCCTTTGCGCGGTACGAGACGCGCCACACACAACACGACCGGCGCGTCCCCCAGCCCGTAGCGGCCCCGCACCCCGGAGCCGTCCACGTCCGGGTGGAACAGGTCAGGGTCCACCCCGGGCACAAGCCGGACCAGTTTCTCCCGGTCCGCGGGGGCTAACGCGCGCTCCAACGCGGACCGGGTGAACCGGCCCAGGTAGGTGAGGGCATCGACATGCCGTCCGATACGGCGCAGCAGCGCCCGCGAACCCGGCAGCCGCGCCCACCACACTTCGTGTCCGTGCGTCATGGCGACAATCCGGCGGGCTCCGGCCGCGCGCAGGCGGCGGGCTGCTAAGCCCAGCGGGGCGGCCGCCCCGAACAGCACCCGGTCGCAGGCGTACTCCCGTAGCAGCGCGGCGGCCCGGGCAGCCACCCGCGGCGTGGGAAGCAGCGTGGTGGCGCGGTCCCGGACTACGGGAAAATCCAGCCGCGCGTCGAAATCGCCGTCCCCCGGCGACGTGGAGGTGTAGACGACCACGCCACCGTGGCAGGCCAGGCGGACGGCCAGTTCATAGCAGAACGTCTCGATTCCGCCCTGGCGCGGTGGAAAGTCGTTGGTCACCAAGAGTGTCCGCCCCGGCATCAGTTCAGGCCCCCGTCCTTTGTCGTTTCTGGTCCTGACCGTGGTTTTTAGTCGCCTCAGCCGCATATCCACAGCGAGACCCACCGGAGCCGGTCAAACGTTATACGGAAATCTCTCCCTTGCAGGGAGGACAGCATGAGGCATGCGCCGGCCCCTGCCCCTTCCTCTGCCCCCATCGCGCTGGAACGTGCAGACCTGGGGGGTTTCGCCGGTGACGCACGGCGCCAGGAAAAAGGCAACGGTCATACCCCACGGCGGCAGATGACCCGAAAAGCGGAGTCTGTCGCTGTGTTCCCGCAGCACCTGCCCGCTTGACCGCGCCCGGGCCGGTGTGGCGCCCCTTCCCGGCTGGTCGGCAGCACACCACGGGGATGCCGGAACCGGTGCACCGGCATCCCCCGTGGCTTAGAAGGACGGTCTGCGGCTCGGGATACTGCCCGCGGGCTGCCGCGGCAGTGGCGGTGTCAGCCCACCGAGGTGTAGGCGACCACGCCGCGCATCAGCTTGTCGGCGGCCTGCCGCGCCGTGGTGCGCACCCCGCTGTCCTCCGGCACGGCCTGGGCGATCTGCCCCAGCAGGTCGATGAGCTGCTTCGTGGAGCGTACGAAGTCGCCCGCCGGCATCCCCGCCTCGTTGAGGATGTGATCCAACTGGTCGCCGCGCGCCCACCGGTAGGTGGGCCAGACGAAGCCCAGATCCGGTTCCCGCAGGAAGGACACGCGGTGCCGGTGTTCGATATCGCTCAGCTCGCCCCACAGCCGCATCATGGCGTTCAGCGCCTCCTCGACAGGGCCGGACGGCACGCGGGCGAACACCTCGTCAGGCCGCCGCGACTCGTACACCAGCGCGGACACGCAGGCGGCCAGCTCCTCCGGCCCCAGCGCATCCCACACGCCGCGCCGCAGCGACTCGGCTGCCAGCAGGTCCAGCTCCGAGTAGATGCGGCTGAGCAGCCGCCCGTCCTCGGTGACGGTGTCGCCCTCCAAGTAGTCCAGTTCCTGCAGCACTCCGCAGACCCGGTCGAACGTGCGGGCGATGACGTGGGAGCGGCTTTCGATACGGCGCTCCAGTTCCTCGGTCTCCTTCTTCAACCGGAAGTAGCGTTCCGCCCAGCGGGCCCGGTCCTCCCGGCCTTCGCTGTGGTGGCAAGGGTGCTCTCGGATGCGAGCACGCAACTCCGCGATCTCCGGGTCCTCTGGGGCCCCGTCGCGCACCCGGTGCCGGATCGGAGCCGTGGGAAGAGTCTCCAGTTTGCTGCGGAGCGCTGACGCCAGGTCGCGGCGCGCCTGCGCGGAACGCGCAGAGAACGACTTCGGTATCCGCAGCCGCCCTGTCGGCTCCACCGGGATCGGGAAGTCGTTGGCGCTGACCCGTTTCACCTGGCGGTTCACGGTCAGCACGAGCGGGACAGGCAGCGGGCCCTTGTCCAGCCCTGGGTCCAGCACGACGGCGTAGCCGGCGTGGCGTCCCGACGGGATACGGATGATGTCGCCGGTGCGGAGCGCACGCAGGCTGCGTTCCGCTTCCTTGCGGCGTGCCGTGCGCCGGTTGCGTTGCGCGGCGCTCTCCAAGTCGGAGAGCCGGCGGCGCATCGCCGCGTACTCCATGAAGTCGCCGCGCGGGTCGTAGGCGGCTTTGGCGTAGCCTTCCAGCGCCTCCTGCTGGGCGCGGAGCTTCCGCACCAGACCCACCACGGAACGGTCCGCCTGGAATTGGGCGAAGGAGGACTCCAGCATGGCCCGGCCGCGTTCCCGACCGACCTGCGCGACCAGGTTGACCGCCATGTTGTAGGACGGCTGGAAGCTGGAGTTGAGCGGATAGGTGCGGGTGCCCGCCAGCCCGGCGACCATCTCCGGGTCGGTGCCTGGCTGCCACACCACGACCGCATGCCCCTCCACGTCGATGCCCCGGCGTCCCGCACGGCCGGTGAGCTGGGTGTACTCGCCAGGGGTGAGGGCGACGTGCGTCTCCCCGTTCCACTTGTCGAGCTTTTCGATGACGACAGTGCGGGCGGGCATGTTGATGCCCAGCGCCAGTGTCTCCGTGGCGAACACGGCGCGGATCAGGCCGCGGGAGAACAACACTTCCACCACTTCTTTGAAGGTGGGCAGCATCCCGGCGTGGTGGGCGGCGATCCCGCACTCCAATGCCTGCAGCCACTCGGAGTAGCCGAGCACGTTGAGATCCGCCGGAGGGATCTCGGCGCACTGCCGTTCCGCGTACTCGCGGATCTCTGCTGCTTCCTCCGGGGTGGTCAGCACCAGCCCGCTGGCCACGCACTGGCGCACCGCCTCATCGCAGCCCGCCCGGCTGAAGATGAACGTGATGGCGGGCAGCAGGCCTTCGCGGTCGAGCTGTTCGACGATCTGTGCCCGAGTGGGCGGCGCGAACCTGCTCCGCGGCCGGGGAGCACCGCCGCGGGCCCGCGCCTGCGGGTGGCGGCGCTGGTAGGCCAGTTGGGTGAGGCGGGCGTCCTCTTCGGCGAACCGGATGAGTTTCGGGTTGACGTGGAGCCGTTCCCCGCCGACCTCGATCTCCACGGTGCGCTGCCGGGCATGCCGGGACCGGCGGCGTTTCCGGGAGCCGCGTCCGTTCTTCTCCTCTTCCTGCCCGGTGTCGGTGCCCTCCGGTTCCACGAACAGGTCGTGGATGCGGGTGCCCACCATCATGTGCTGCCACAGCGGCACGGGGCGTTTCTCGTCCACGATCACCGACGTGTCGCCGCGCACCTGCTGGAGCCACTGGCCGAACTCCTCGGCGTTGCTGACCGTGGCGCTCAACGCCGCGATCTGCACGGATTCGGGCAGGTGAATGATGACTTCTTCCCACACCGCGCCGCGGAACCGGTCAGCCAGGTAGTGCACCTCGTCCATGACCACGTACGCCAGGCCCGACAGTGTGGCGGAGCCCGCGTACAGCATGTTGCGCAGCACCTCGGTGGTCATCACCACGACAGGCGCCTCACCGTTGATGCTGTTGTCCCCGGTGAGCAGCCCCACCTTGTCGGAGCCGTACCGGCGCACCAGGTCGGTGTACTTCTGGTTGGACAGCGCCTTGATCGGGGTGGTGTAGAAGCACTTGCGACCGTCACGCAGCGCCAGGTGGACAGCGAACTCTCCCACGACGGTCTTTCCGGAACCGGTGGGTGCGGCGACCAGCACCCCATGCCCCGTCTCCAAGGCTTTGCAGGCCCGGATCTGGAAGTCGTCGAAGTCGAACCCGTAGAGATTCTGGAACTCCTCGATGGTGGGGCTGGACTCCTTTTGTCGCCTGCGGAACTCGGCGTAGCGGGCGGCATAAGTGCTCATACTGGTCAGCCTAGAGGGTGGGAGGGGCAACGCGTCGTGTTCTTTTACTCACCGTGGCTGGCCGATGGCCATACCAGGCAAGACCGGTCTTATCGGTTCAGTGGTCGGTCACCATGCGCACCGAGCCGGGGCGGACCTCGCAGACCAGCGGGGGCGCGGCGAGACGTTCCCCGTCGGCGTGGGCGACGACGTCGCCGGCCACGCTGAGGGAGACATGTCGGCCCCGCAGCACGGTAACCTCGGGCAACTCCAGGTGGGATCCGGTGAAGACGCGAGGAAACAGGCGGAGGAAGCGGAGCCGGCCCACCTCGCGGACCACGATCACGTCGAGCAGCCCATCGTCGGGCCGGGCCTGGGGGCAGATCAGCATGCCGCCGCCGTAGCAGCGGGTGTTGGCCACTGCCACGAGCATTCCCGTGGTCTGTACGCGCTGCCCGTCGACGTCGACGGTGTAGTCGAGCGGGGTGAACGCGCCGAGCTCGGCGAGGACCCCGGCCACGTAGTCGAGACGGCCGAGGCTCCTCCGGAAACGGTTGACCCGCTCGTTGACGCGGGAGTCGAATCCGCAGGCGAGCACACTCAGATAGTGGCGGCCCGCCACATGTACCGTGTCCACCTGCCGTGTGTGCCCGGCCAGGATAGCCTGGGCGGCCGCATCAGGTGCGCGGGGCAGCCCCAGTTCGCGGGCGATATCGTTCCCAGTGCCCGCACCCACCACACCCAGCGGGATGTCGGTGCCGACCACGGCTTGCAACGCCAAGTGGACCAGGCCGTCCCCGCCGACGGTGACGAGCACGTCGGGGCGCTGCGCGACGAGCTGGTCGACGAGCCGGGCACTGTCCCCGGCTGACTCTCCCATGAGCAGGCGCACCTGGGCGCCCCGCGCACGCAGCCGCTCACGCAGCGCGGACGCGACGACGGCGGCTCGGCGGCGCCCGGAAGCGGGGTTGACCAGCAGGGTGACAGTCGGCACGGGGGATGGAGGGGGTTGCGGCGCAGGCCGGGCCTGGCCTAGTCGGACTCAGTGGATGGAGCGGTCTGCTTGTTCAGCGGGGAAGGCACCGCGGTCACCGGGACTTCGCCGCGCTGGATCGCGATCTCCTCGGGGGTCAGGTACTCCTCAGGGATGTCGAACTCGCCGTCCTTAGCGCCGAGCACGAACGCTTCCCACTCTTCAGGAGTGAAGAACAGGATGCCTTTGTCCGGGTTCTTCCCGTCGCGGATCGCCCGGTAGCCGTCGTCGAATTTCGCGACCTCCACGATCGCTTCGGAGTCGTCCCGCGACAGCGAGGACCGCATCCACACCACGTTGCTGGTGTCGTGCCATTTCTCGTTTCCGCGAGCCTCAGGCGGAAGGTCGCTGCGGGGCGTGGCGGAAGTGTGCTGTTCGTCCATGGGGCTCTCCCGTGAATGGTGTCCGGATCTCACGACCGGCGCGGGATGCTAGCGGTTCGACGTGCTTTCGGTCGTGCTGTCAAAGTCATTGAGCGGGGAGATCTCGTCGTCGTCAAGCTCTGCCAACGGATCACGGTTCCTGCTGCGGCGCCGGTCGTTGATGAAAGCGATCAGTTCCGCTGTTTCAAACAGCGCCACCATCGGAATTCCCAGGGCCAGCATAGTGAACGGGTCCCCACCGGGAGTAGCAACGGCGGCAAACAGGAAGATCAGGAAGATGATGATGGACCGCCACTTGCCGATGATGCGGTGGGACAGCACCCCCATGAAGTTGAGCAGCACCACGATGAGCGGCAGGACGAAGGCAGCGCCGAACACCGCCAACATCATGATCATGTAGTTGAGGTAGTTGTCGAGGGTGATCAGCGCGGTCGCACCCTCGGGGGCCAGGGAGAACATGATCTCCATGCCCTTGGCGGTGACGTAGTAGGCCAGCACCGTGCCCGAGAAGAACAGCGGGACCGCGAACCCCACGAACAGGTAGGTGTAGCGCTTCTCCTTGCCGCGTAGCGCGGGCGCGACGAACGCCCACAGTTGGTACAGCCACACCGGGCTGGAGACCAGCAGGCCGACGATGACAGCGACTTTGAAGCGCAGGTTGAACCCGTCGAAGATGCCGGTGAAGTTCAACCCGCAGTGGTCGCTGCCGCGCACCTCGGCGGAGAGCGAGCAGAAAGGCTGCTGCAGGAATTCCCACACCGGGTCGAAGACGAGAAAGCCGACCACGAGGCCGACGCCGATGGACAGCATCGATCTGAGCAGCCGGTCCCGCAGTTCACGCAGGTGCTCCATCAGCGGCATGCGCGCCTCAGGGTTCGCCTTCCGCTGCCGTCGTGTCCTCATCGCTGTACGTGTTCTCCGCCTCACCCGGTA
The DNA here is from genome assembly GCF_001592045.1 of Thermobifida fusca NBRC 14071 = JCM 3263. Taxonomy (GTDB): domain Bacteria; phylum Actinomycetota; class Actinomycetes; order Streptosporangiales; family Streptosporangiaceae; genus Thermobifida; species Thermobifida fusca. The sequence continues at coordinate 54,477 of NZ_BCWB01000023.1, forward strand.
CCGACCGCGTGCCTCCCCCGTCCCCACGGGTGGTCACGCGACTTCGCTGGTTCGCCCCTCGCGGCTCAGGTCCCGTAGGGGCGCTGGATGCGTTCCCCGGAGTTGTCCACGATCCGCTGACCTGGCGGAAGCTGCGGGTAGCTGCCCGACTGCTGCTGGGTGCCGGGCTGCTCCGTGCGGGCCTCGGCCTGGTGGGTCTGGTCTGCGGTCTGCTGGGAAGTAGTGTCTTCCTCGCTCAGCCCTTTGGCTTCCGCGCGCAGGATGCGAGCGCTGCGGCCCAAGGAGCGCGCCAGCTCGGGCAGCCTCTTCGCGCCGAAGAGCAGCAGCGCGATTACCAGCAGGATGAGGATTTCTCTGGGCCCGATGCTCATGGTTGTGTCAGCCTCTCTGTCCGGCACTGCCTGCGCCACCGATGGTACGTCCTGGTCTGGCCACCCGTCCGGCGGGTGGGTGGTGGCTGGTCTCGCGGACCGCCGCGCGCAGCAGGTCCCATCGCTTCCCTACCGCCGCGTGAGCGACGCGGAGTTCGTTCGCTAACTCCTGGGCACCCGTGCACGATTGCACCGCGCACGCCCCTGCAGCGAGCGCCCCGGCCGCAACGATGAGCACGGCAACGGTCCACAGCACGTCTTGAGCCTACTCAATCCAGGGCGTAACACCACCCTCAGCGCTGGGGAACGTCGGGTCTTTCCTCCGCATACCGCTGCAGCGCCCGTTCAGCCAGCTCCCGGACCCGTGCCGCGAGCTCCCCGGGGGCGACCAGACGCCCGGTAGCGCCCAGCCGCAGCGCCAGCCGCACCGCCCAGCCGGGCTCCGGCGTGCGCAGTGTGGCGCGCACCCGTCCTCCGGGCAGTTCCTGCACCTCGGAGCAGACGTACTCTTCAGTGACCCAGCGCGCCGCAGGCTCCAGTTCGAATGTGACAAAAGCATCGTCGGCGGAGCGCTGCAGCACCCCGCTGCTCAGGTCGCGGCTGCGTACCCCGGCGGGCACTTCGGCAGCCACCGGCAGCACGTCCAGTTCGAGAATCCGGTCCAGGCGGAACAGCCGCACGTCGCGGCGGAGGCGACACCACCCTTCCAAAAAGTAGTGCCCGTCCTGCACGACCAGCCGCATCGGGTCGACTTCGCGTTCGCTGACCCGGTCGGCATAGCCGGACAGGTAGCGCAGGTGGACTCGGCTACCGGACTCCAAGGCTTTGCCGATGCGGTGCCGCAGCTCGGCGACCTCCGGGTTGTCGTCCACGCGCACGTCGACAGCGTCGGCGAGCTGGCCGGCAGCGCCCGCCACGTCGCGGAGCTTCTGCTCCACCCGGGCGAGCGCGACACTGTCCACGCCGGGCAGGTCACGGAGCAGGCGCAGCCCGACGACGAGGCTGGCTGCCTCGTCCGCGGTCAGCCGCAGGGGGGCGGCTAGGGTGTCCGCGTTGGAGATGATGATCTCCCCGGTTTCGGCGGCAGCCTCCACGTCCACGTCGATGAGATCGCCAGGGGTGTAGCCGGGTAGCCCGCACATCCACAGCAGGCTCAGGTCTTTGAGCACCTGTTTTTCGGTGAGTCCGAAGTGGGCGGCGACCTCGCTGACCCGCACGTCGTGGCTGAGGGCGTAGGGCACCAGCATGAGCAGGCGGCGCAACTGCTCAGTGGAGGTTCCGGCTCGACGCGACGCGGGGGGACGCGGCGTGCCAGGGAGTGGCGCGGGCGGGTCTTCGTCTGTCGCGGCCGCGACGGGTGCAGCTACGACGGCGCGCAGGTGGGCGACCACGGCTTTCCGGGCCTGTTCCGGTTCGCGTACCACCACGTGCTCGCCGTATTCGGCGACCCGCGCAGCCAAGTCGGCTTCGTCGACGTACGGGTACTCCACCACGTCCCATCCGGTGCCGCCGGTGCGCTCCCCCGCGACGATGCGCCGGGCGGCGCGGCGCAGCGCGTGGGCGGCGTCGGTGCGCGCCTCCAGCACTGCTACCTGCTCGGGTTCGGGCGGGCGCGCGTTGATCAGGGAACGCACGTCCACATCCTTCGGCACTTGCACCGGGGGAGCGCTGGTGTGGATCTGCACGTCGCCGACGATCCGGCTGAGACGGAAGACGCGGCGGGCACGGCGGTCCCGGTCGTAGCCGGCGACATACCAGTGTCCGGCGACGTTGGCGACCCCCCACGGTTCAAGCTCCCGGCGTTGTGGCGTGTCCTCTCCGGGTTTGCGGTAGTCGAAGCTGATGGGGCGGCGGTCCCGAACCGCCTGCCACACCGAGGGGAACGCGGGCTCGTCGGCGCCGAGAACCGAGGTGACCGCGGGCAGTGCCGCAGCGTCCACAGGCACTCCGACGCTGCGCAGTTTGAG